>NZ_JADNFC010000010.1:0-19545 GCF_015552665.1 Streptococcus sp. 1001283B150225_161107_H12
ATTTGTATTGTGAAACTAGTTTCAGAAATATATAGTCTTAAAGTATGTCCACTGCCAATGGTTTTTTCAATATTTAAGAGGAGATTTATAATGGTTCATTTCTATAAATTTATAAACGAGTTATATATTTTGTTTAACCAATTATTAACTATTTTTATCAATAATCACTTCATTAATTTGTACTTTTTAATTTTCCCAATTTGTAAAATTAAACCAGAAAAAAAGCATCTCGTATTAGACGAAATGCTTTCAATAAGTATAAATAAGTTTTAACGTTTACTAAATTGTGACGCTTTACGGGCTTTTTTCAAGCCTGGTTTGGAAAGTATGAATTTCAGTTGGACTAAAAACAGCGTAATATCAAGACTTTTCTCCGCTTTTATAAAAGCGTTTTTCCAATCAAATTCAACTAATTTTATCTAAATGGTGTGGATTTTACCCCCAAAATTACAGAGAATGGAGCTGATAAACACTAAACGTTCACACCATTAGTTAAATGATTTTTTTCATCATTTTTCTTAGATGATAGAACTTCTAATTTATTTCTTATTCAAGCAAAAACAACCTGCTATAAGTAAGAAAGAGGAAGATACAAGAAAAACACGGCGTAAAAACCGATTCAGTTCATTGTCCTCAATCCTTGTCTGCTTCAATTTCTTTTACGAGATCGTTTTGTGAATCTTTTTCAGAGAGTTTTTGATCAATATACTTGTCAATGTTTTCATAAAATTCCTTGGTCGCTTCACTATCTAATGTTGGCGAGTTCTGAACTTGATTCACTTTCAATTGAACAGATTGAATACCGTAAGAGGCTTGTTTTTGGTGGAGTGTTTCTAATTCTTCTTCTGAAATCGGATCTCCAACAACCGTCAAGACCAATTCATTGTTACTTGACTTGTAGACTTGATTAATAACCGTATAATTGGCGAACTCTTTTCCTACAAACTGTTTGATCCCTTCTTTGCGCGCTTGTTCTATTGTCAGAGTAACTGCCGAATAGCTAGCTGGAAGAATCAACAATACAATCAAAGAAATCAAGCCAATTCTCATTTTAATGCTCAGCTCTTTAAATGAAGTTAAAGGAGATTTTCTCATCAAAATTCTTGTTCCAACAATGTTGGCTAGCATGATAAAGACACAGTTGATCAAGAAAAGATAGAGAGCCCCCAATAAAAATCGTACATTCCCATTAGCTAAACCATAGCCAGCAGTACAGATAGGCGGCATCAAAGCTGTAGCAATGGCTACTCCTGGCACGATATTGTTTGCTTCTTTTTTCCTTGAACCGATCACACCAGCAATCCCACCAGCAATAGCAATGAGAACATCCCAAATGGTTGGAGAGGTTCGTGCGATCAACTCGCTACTTGCATAAGACAAGGGAGAAATCCAGAAATACAGAGTCGAGACAAGCAAACTGACCAACACTTGAGTCAATAAAACCTCTAGAGATTGCTTGATTAAACGCGTATCAAAAATAGCTAAACCGAATCCCAGTCCAACAATCGGTGTCATGAGAGGTGAAATTAACATGGCTCCAATAATAACAGCTGTTGAATTCATATTTAGACCGATAGAGGCAATAAAAATTGCACACATCAAAATCGCTGTATCTCTCAATCGAACATGAAGGTCATCGTATAATTTCTCACGGTATTCCCGTGTTGAATAATTGGCAGTCATTTGTCCTCTCCTCTTTCCTTATTTAAATCGGTATAATAATTAATAATAACAGCTGATAAACAGCCAAAAAATATGAGCCCATAAATCGTCAAGAAGACACTGGTAATCCTTCCAATCAAGGTCACAGCTAGGAGATCCCCGTAGCCGACAGTCGTCGAAGTCACAAAAGCATACCAAAGACCGTCTCCGTAATTTGTGATAGCAGGTTCAACTAGGAAAAGCACGCCTCCTGACCCAAAAACAAAGGTCACAAAACTCAGAGCAAACCGAGTAAAACCCGTAACCTGTATAATATGCCATAACATTTTTAAACGTCTCATTTGTTCTCCTTATTCATACTAGCTCCTGACCGAGCCGTTTTTTCCAATAATCAAAGTGAAGATAGGACATGATCTCCATCAGAGAAAGATAGACAAACTGATAGATCTGATTTAAGCTGATTATCAACTGATATTGTTTGAAAAATGACTGGAAGAAAGACCAGATATGACTGTCTTGAATCAGTCCCTTCTTAACATCAGACAGGATATTAGCTAAAGCTCCCAAGGACTGAAACGGTAAATCCTTGACATTTATATAGATCCGGTCCACCACATCATTCAGACTGGTATCTTGGATGGCATGAAATTCTCCAAAGAGAACTCCTGCCGCTCCAAGAGTAGAAACAAATTCCACCAAATAATTTCTGAGGAAATTTTCTCAACCTTTTCCCATAATGTGTTTAGTGCCATCCATAACGATCCCAACCAGAAAAAGGAAAGAAAACAAGCAAAGAAATTTTGCCGTAAATCCCAAAAAGCTTCAAGACTTGGTGTTGTTGGTTTTTCTAACTCTAAAATCAAGATGGTCATAATAATTGCTAGAACAGCATCTGTCAATACAATTAATCTGTCTTTCTTCATCGGATTGCATCCCCTTTCTTTTTTGTAACATTCTATCTTATCGCATAATATTGGATATTCTTTCATAATCCGACTACAAACAAAAATAAACCAAAAAGTCTGTCCCTATTATGCTATATTTAACTCTAGAAGTATTCATCCATCTAATTAATAAATATATCATATTTCACAATAAATGAATACTATCAAAGATTCATCCCCTTTCACTTCATCATTTAGTGTTGCTTAGATTTATCAAAAACAACCAAATTTGTATTAATTTCAAGTATCACCTAGTTACAAAAATTTGGGGTGAACAGAAAAAGCATCCCGTATTTTTGATACGAAATGCTTTCAATAAGTTTAAATAAGTTTTAACGTTTACTAAATTGTGATGCTTTACGAGCTTTTTTCAAGCCTGGTTTGGAAAGTATGGGTTTCAATTGGACTAAAAACAGCGTAATATCAAGGCTTTTCAGAATGATATCTACTGATTAATTTCATAAAACATACATTAGTATAACCTAATGAGGGAAATTGTTTACAAACGAGTTGAAACGATAGTGTTAAGAATCATATGCCTCTATTCAAATTATATATCATCCACAAGTGAAGGCCAAACATATATAAAAATATAACCCAAGAACTATCAAAGAGATCTCACATTACTTCAATAGAATAAAAAAGTAGCAAAATCCACCTTAATTGAAAAGGACTTTTGCTACTTTTTTGATATAATTTTTTGAAAAATAATTTCAAAGATAATATTTAAACAACACTACGCTTCTTGTTCTTCTTTCACCAATTTTTGATCATAAACTCGGATGAATGGGAAATAAACTAAGAACGCTGCAACTGCACAAAGTAGTGCAACCAAAACTGCTCGAACATCCGCCGTTCCTAAGAAAGCACCTATCCCCACTGGAGTTGGCCAAGGAACTTGAGCGATTACCGGATTAATTAATTGCAGAGCGTTAGCAAAATAGTAAATACTTGCAGTAACCATTGGCGCTAAGATAAACGGAATGGCCAAGGCTGGATTATAGATAATTGGTAAACCAAAAATCAAAGGTTCATTAATATTGAACAATGCCGGCACGATTGAAGCACGTCCAATCGCTTTAAGTTGTTCTGACTTAGCTGCAAATGCAATATACAGACATAGGCCAAGAGTAGCACCTGATCCACCAGCAATGACAAACATATTAGAAAACTCTCCAGCTACTGCAAAGTTCCCTCCAGCAGCATTTTCTGCCATGTTAGCAAGTGCGATTGGATTTACAAAAGCAAAGATAATATTTGCACCGTGAATACCTACAATCCAAAGAAGTTGAGTTAATAGATAAATAATCATTAGCCCAATCCATGAGTTAGTTAGATTCGCAACAAAACCAAATGGAATAGCAATAACTTTAAAAATATCTGTCCCCATAGCTACAAGTAAGCCATTGATGAAAATAACAACAAATGCAACTACAAAGCCTGGAATTAGAGCAGTAAACCCACGAGAAACGCCTTCTGGAACAGCTTCAGGCATTTTAATGACCCAATTCCGTTTAACACACATGCGATAAATGAGAACTGTGACAATAGCCATGATGATCGCCGTGAAAATACCTGTAGTACCAAAACGAGTAACACCATTTCCCATTGCCCAACCATCAGCAACTACAGCTCCTTCTTTGAGACTTGTCACAGCCTTCATCATACCTCCATCAAAAATGATTTGTGGAACTGTCATGATAAATGCCATTAATGCAAGAAGAGCACCATTAAGAGGATTCATATTTAACTCTTCTTCTTCTGCATAGATTTTAGTCAACTCATATGCTAATGAAAGTACAAAGTAAAGTGATAATGAGCCCATAGTTGCAAAGTTTGCAACCATATATAGTGACGTAAATTTATCAAATGAAGCAGAGAAAATATCTGCTACAATTGGCCAGAATGAGAAAGCTTGTGGCAAAATACTAAAGACCAAAAACATTGACCCTACAATAGTAAAAGGTACAGCTGCCATACCGGCTGCGGTAATAGCACGTACAACTTTAAACTGAGCAAGTTTACCCATTGGTCCCATGACGTGATTTTCAAGGAAACCAAACAATCCATTTTGCTGATCCATAAACAGACCTCCTTAATTAAACATAATAATTATTTACCTTTTCAAAAAAGAATAATTCAAAGCATATCGATTCTAACCAAAAGGTTATAAGTTTAGTGAGCTCTTTTCCAACTGAATAAATCGTTGATAAGCCTTATCTTTTTGTTGGTATATATCTTGAATTCTTCTAATGTCTAATAAGCTGATAACCAGCCCCAATAAAAGAACTATAAAGACAAAAACACGTGCTACTTGATTATTTTCGAAAATTGGAAAAAGATATGTGAACCAACTTGTCCAAGTTAGAACAAGTAATCCCGTTGAAATAACTGCTTGTAAACGAACAAACATTTGTGTTATTCCCAATTGCACACTCCGTTTCCCATATAATCGAAACTGCTCAACAGTAGCTAAGATAGAAAATACGACGAGTATAATAGGGAAAATCATGACAAGAGAAGGTCTAATAAATTGGATTAAAAGCCAATAAATATTGCCAAAAAAGAAGAGTGCGATTGAATAACGTAAAAGAAGAAATCGATTGAAAAAAGTATTTTTCAAAGCAGTCTCCCGACGTTGTCGTTCAATTTCTTGTCGTTCTTTTTTATCCATTTTTACCTCCTTGTGTAAATATACCTATTTAGCCAACTTTCCTATAAAGAACTAACATTTCCTTTGCTACTTCTAACAAAGTCATCGTTGTCATTAAATGGTCTTGAGCATGTACCATGATAATTTCAATTTTAATTTCTACGCCACTTGCATATTCTTGTAGTAGTTTGGTTTGTGCATGATGAGCTTCAAGAATTATTTCATTTGATTTATTTAATTGATTCTCTGCTTCATCGAAACTACCTTCCCTCATCTTAGCAAATGCTTCATGTATTTCTGATCTTGCATTTCCCGAATGAAGAATAATTTCAAATGCCGCGACCTGTAGTTCTTCTTGATTCATACGAACCTCCTATGTTATATTCTCAAATATATTAATAAAATCTTCAAAATTATTGCAAGCTATTAATTGATTTTGCAAGTCATCCTTCTCTGTTAGCGAAACAATCCTTTTAGTCACATCCGTCAATCCTTCATTACCATATATTGATGGCGATAAGAGAAAAACGAGTTGAACATTTGAGTTTTGATCGTCCCAAAGCAAGGGATCTTTACAAATAGCAACCGCTATCTTTACATCTGTTCCTAAAGCCTGGATCGGATGTGGAACTGCAATCTTTTCAGAGAAAACTACCGAACTTAACTCCTCACGTTGTTGAATACCGTGTAGTAAAGATTCTTTAAAATTATACGATTCACCTTCAGATAAACCATCAGCCATATTTGAAAGTAAACTATTCTTATCTTGATTGAAGCATATTAGAAAATTATCTTTACTAAAATACTGTTTAAAATCTGAAGCGCTCCTGTTAATCTGCGAGCTTTTCGTATGACTCGATACCTGCATCTGATCCATCGCCTCTCGAATTTGAGCAATTTCATCATTTTTAAGGAAGACGCTAACCGTAAAAACCGGCACCTGAAAATAAAGATTTGATAAATCTACAGCGGATACAATAAAGTCAATGCCTTGGATTTTTTCTTGATTCAACTCGTAATATCCTATTACGTCAACAACTTCAAGTCGATTACCAAATTCTGTTTCCAAACGATTTCTAAGCATTTGAGCAGCGCCGAATCCCGATGCACAGATAGCAAGAACAGAGAATTTATCATTTTCTTTCCGACGCTCTATAGCAGCTAAAAAGTGAAGACTCACATATGCTATTTCATCATCTGATATAGACACCTGAGAGAATGTTTCCATATTCTCAAGGATTTCTTTAGTCATAAAGAATATATCACTATAATTCTTTTTAACCTCATCTACCAAAGGATTATTGAGAGTAATTCGACTATCCAAACGAATTTGTAAAGTCATTAGATGTGTTATCAATCCCTCAAAAAGTTGAAAATCCGAAGAGAAATGATATATGTCATCTAAGCCTAAAGCCTGAAAAGTCTGGACTAAAGACCTTTTCATTTCCTCTTTAGAAATTTTCGTTTGAGTTTCTTGAGATAGTTGGCTTTTAGCCAATAAATGCAAAGTAATATAATCTACTTCTTGAACTGGAAATTCTTGATTTGAAACCTCACTTATCCTTGCGAGTATTTTCTTAGCAACTTTTCTTTCCGTGTCATTATTAGACATCTGGCAAGATAAATTTTTTATCTCAAATCCAGATTTGATGCGCACCATTGCTAGTGCTATATGAACAACCAAATTTTGTAAAACAAAATCTGATAACTTGAGTTTTGCATCTTGACACTCTTCTAAAACAATTCTAGCTATTTCTTCTAATGATAGTGTTTGATCAAAAAAGTTAGATTGAACATGATAGTGTAATGTTTTAAAAAATTGATTACCCAAAAAATAGTCCATAATGAAGCATCGTTTATCTCTTTCTTCCCCTGAAACATATACTCCCTTATTAGCTCTACTCTCAATCGATAAATCATACTCAGATAACATTCTTCGTATTTTTTTAAAATCATGAGATAAAGTTGAGCGACTAACATAAAGTTCATCAGCTAAATCATCAAAAAGAACCGGGACTTGTTCAAAGAGCAATTTGTTTAATATAAAAGCTAAACGATCATCACCTTTTGAAATGGAGGTTGTTGAATAAACTTCACTCAGTTCATAAGTTAACCGAAATTCTTGATATGCCTCTTGATTCTCAAAAAATAATTGGAATCCTTGTCCTTGCTTTGAAATCAGCTTAACACCCTGAATATTCATTGTCTGATCAATTAACTTGAGGGTATTACGAACAGTTCTATCTGAACAGGATATGTGCTCTGCAAGTTCCTTACTTGTAACAAAACGCTCCTTATGCTTTAGCAAGAATTGAAGGATGCTTTTCTCTTTAGAGTTTGACACAATCATGCCCTCCTAAAACTCATGTTTTACCTTCTCTTATAGGATATATCCACACCTAAATGATATACAATAAGCATAAGTTTCAAATACGAAATCAAATTTAAATTCTTATTAATTGTCTCGCATTAATGTGGAGATATTAAATCTATTTTAAAACTAGATATTTTCAAGAATTAAATTAGCCATTTTTTCAATTCCCATTGGAATTGGAATATATGCTTGAGGAGGTATTTGTACTACCGGTTTCCCTACTTTGTGACCTGCTTCTTCAAATTGCTTAAAATACATTTTAGTTTGAGGGCTAACTAGATATAAATCAAAGCCTCCCGTTGCAATAGCTTTTCCTCCCTCGGTAGCACTAACAGCATCTACCTCAATATCTTGACCTTTACCTTTAAGAAATTCCGTTGTTTTCTTCGCCATAAGTGATGAAGACATTCCTGCCGCACAAATAATTAAAGCTTTTGCCATAACATTTCTCCTTATTTCAATTCCAATCATCTATATATTTGATTGAGTAGTTTGTTATCTATAATTCTATTATAAATAAAAACGCTTACAATAACCATTCTTGTTTTTTCCTAATCGATACGGAAAAAAACTATTTATACTTCACTTTATATAGCAAAATAGTACCAGATAGCAAAAACGAAATACTATTAGCCAAAATTAAAGGTAAGTCACCAATATGAAGCCCATGAGCAAGCCATAAAGCAATGCCAATAACCTGCATAATATACATGCCTAAGGCAATTGATTCGGTATCTTTTGTTTTTACTACACGTACAACTTGCGGCAAAAAAGCAAATGTTGTTAAAATTGCTGCAATACTACCAATCATATTTATTCTCCTATGTTTATTAAAGAAGCTGGGCTCATTCCCAGCTTCTTCGTTTTATTCTACCGTTGCACCGTTAGATGCAATAACTTCTTTATACCAATTAAATGATTTTTTCGGTGAGCGTTCATAACTTCCCTGTCCATCATCATCTTTATCCACATAGATAAATCCGTAACGTTTCCTCATCTCACCGGTACCAGCTGAAACCAAGTCAATACAGCCCCAAGGTGTATAGCCCATTAAATCAACGCCATCTTCAACTACAGCTTTTTTCATTTCACGAATATGGGCACCTAGGTAATCAATTCGATAATCATCATGAACCATGCCATCTACTTCAACTTGGTCTATGGCACCAAAACCATTTTCAACAATGAAGAGTGGTAAATGATAGTGATCAGTAAACCAGTTTAATGCATAACGTAATCCCTCTGGGTCAATTTGCCACTCCCACTCAGATGCCTGAACATAATTATTTTTAACCAAATCTTCTGTTTCAAGATAATCGAAATAAGGGTTATTCTCACGATGAGAATCGATAGCAAAAGACATATAGTAGCTAAATCCAATATAGTCTACTGTTCCTTCAAGTAAATCCTCTTTATCTTGATCTGTAAAATCAACTGAAATTCCTTTACGTTGCCAATACTTGAGAATGTGTTCAGGATATTTACCAAAAACGTGTACATCAGCAAAGTAATAACGTTTTTGCATAGCCTTCATAGCCATTAAAACATCTTTAGGATTACAAGTTGCAGGATAAATAGGACACATCGCAATCATACAACCAATTTGAAAATCTGGATTGATTTCATGACCGATTTTTACTGCTTTAGCAGAAGCTACTAATTCATAGTGTGCTGCTTGATACATGATAGCTTCTCGATTATCACCCTCCTCATATACAATGCCTGAGTTAGTAAATGGTGCAAAATCTTCCTGGTAATTGGCTTGATTGTTGATTTCATTAAAAGTCATCCAATATTTAACTTTATCCTTATAACGCTTGAATACAACTTCCGCAAAACGAACAAAGAAATCAATCAATTTCCGATTTTTCCACCCACCATATTCCGTAACCAAATGATAAGGCATCTCAAAATGAGATAAAGTAATTACAGGCTCAATTCCATGCTTCAAGCACTCATCAAAAAGATCATCATAAAATTGCAAACCTTCTTCATTAGGCTCTAACTCATCACCTTTTGGGAAAATACGTGTCCAGGCAATCGAAGTTCGGAAACATTTAAATCCCATTTCAGCAAAAAGTGCTATATCTCCTTTATAACGATGATAAAAATCTATTGCTTCATGGTTTGGATAATATTTGCCTTCCAAAACACCTGGGGTAATTTCACGAGCAACTCCATGGCGACCAGCTGTCATCACATCAGCAACACTGATCCCCTTACCACCTTCTTGCCATCCACCTTCAAGTTGATGAGCTGCTACAGCCCCACCCCACAAAAATCCATCTTTAAAAGTAGTCATCATTTTTCCTCCTGAATTTGATAGTTTTATTATATACCTTAAAGTTAAAAATGAAAATTTACTCTTTTTCCTTATTATTACGGAAAGAAACAACTTTTATTTCTTTTAGAATTCGAGAATCATCTTGTTGGAAAAATTGAGGGAAACAGAAAAAGCATTCCGTATATTTGATACGAAATGCTTTCAATAAGTGTAAATAAGTTTTAACGTTTACTAAATTGTGATGCTTTACGGGCCTTTTTCAAGCCTGGTTTGGAAAGTATGAGTTTCAGTTGGACTAAAAACAACGTATTATCAAGGCTTTTCAGAACGATATCTACTGATTAATTTCATAAAATATGAATCAATAGATTCTAAAAAGGGTAATAGTTTGGTTCTGTAAAAATTAAATAGTACCTTAATAAACTTTATTATATCAGTTTTCTTTAACATTAAGCAAGATTACGACAACACGTTGATTATATTTTTAAAAAGTTTTATGACTGATTTCGTTAGGAATATTAGTCTTTGAAATAGCGCTTCACATCTGACCTACATGCTTCCAACAACGTTATTTCATCCGTTAATTCGAGTAACTGCAAGCCTTCATCAACTAGCTTTTTATCACTTAAACAAATTCCAAGTGTCACTTTAGTATTTCCTAGAAAATCATATCGCTTACTTTTTTTTGCCGTATCTAACAATAGATAACTGATACTCGTACATTTCTCCATCAAACCATTCCATAGAAAAATACTGGCTAAATTTGAGAGTAATTTATACTTGGTAGGAAGAATCTCTGTATAATCAGAGTAATCATTGAGCCTATCTATCACTTCATCACAGATAGAAATCACTGTTTCTAGTGGAAGTGTAAATAAAATAACGACAATTAATTTGAGGTCACTATGATACCAAACATCCTGATTTTTAATTTCGTTCCAAGCTTCCATTGCCATTATTCTTACCTTTTCATTTGGACCAGATTCTCGTAAACAAAGAATGACCTCTACTCTCTTTAGTATATTTGACACAGGAATATCATTAGGATATTTTTTTAAATAAGCTACACTCTTATTCTTCAGTTCCAATAATTTATCATTTGATTGGTAGGCATTGTTATCTTCTGCCAATAAGATAATTTCTTCTCTATCGGAATGGTGGTAAGAATGACATATATATCGAAATTCTTCGAAATCTAGGCCAACTTGCTTTAGAAGATGCTCCATCAACTCAAAACTAGGCACTACTTGGTTCGATTCAATACGCGACAAGTGCGCTCTTGAAGTGTAATCCTGGCAAACTTCCTCTTGACTAATATGTTTTGATTTCCGTATTTTTTTATAGATCGTACCGTAATCCCAACGCATAACAACTTCACCTCTAATTATGTGTATATATGTGACATTTTTACATTTCGATATATGTTTAGTATATCATATATAGAAGAAGGAGGTGCAGATATGCAAAAGAAAATCACTATTTATTTTTTGTATTAATGCTTTCACAATCCAAATAACTGGGGTGCATTTTCAAATTATTACCATGATTACAAATATCACTGGTCAAGCGTAACTCGTGCAAGAGATAGTAAATCATCATATGCTTACGCTCCTTCTCATCAGACCTCAAGAGCTTTTATAAATAGAAATTTTGGTGAAACAGTATATTTTAATTACGGATTTAAAAAAATTCATAGCTCATAGAAAAGATTATATTACTATTCATGAAAATTTTAGAAAGTGAGTAAAGTATGAAGCGCTTCTTTGTTATCCTTTCAAATATCTTTATAACAAGTTTTCTACTTTGGATTTGTTTTTCAACCTCATATGTGGTTATTCACAATAGTTTTCCAGCTATTGGTATTCTTTCCCAGAACAAAGAGGTATCAAAAGATCAGGTAAAATACAGTTTAGATCAATTAGCAAATGAAACAGACAGTGTGATTGGTCAACAAATTGAAAAAATAGATGATAAAGGTGAGGTTCATTTTTCCTATGCAATATATGGATCTGGCCATATCCCAAATGGCCTTGTTAAAGCTAGTGAAGAAGATTTTTACAATAGTGGCTTATTGACCAATTATTATATTTTATCTGGAAATCTCACTCTAGATAGATTAAATCATGAACTTCAATCATTGGGTTTCACACAAACATTTGTTTCATATCCAAATATTTTTCTTAGCTTATTTACGTATATGGGAAATGGTAGTCAATTACTCGTTTTGGTCATTTTTCTACTAACTTTTATAGCCTTAATGATTATTCAAAAAACCAAGGAAATGCGAACAGTTGGGATTCGATATATTTCTGGATTGCACCTAACTCAGATTTTTGGAAACTCAATGATTAGTGATTGTGGAGATTTACTTTTAGGGGTAATTACAGGGATTTTTCTTGGAATCTGTGGTGTAAGTCTATTCCATATCACACCATTTTCTATTCCAGTTATTTTTTCAGCTAACATAACTTATAATTTGTTACTTTTGTTCCTTTCTATACTCTTTAGCTTTCTTTATGTTTTAAGTATTAAAACGGTACATTTGGTTTCTTTACTCAAAGGAAAGTTACCTTTGAAACAGATTATGGGTATTCTTTACTTGGGGCAATTGGTCGCTTTTCTTTTAATAGTACTTACCATTCATAGAACAAGTATCTATTCAACTATTTGGCAATTGCATCAGTCTGGAGATACAGCATGGTCAAATCAAAAAGATTGGGTATTGCTTTCAACAAATAGGGAGTTTGGGGCAGAGACTAGAAATCAGGATAGTAGAAAAATGTTGGAAGAACAATGGAAAAACTTCATAGAAACTGGCATTCAAAATGGAGGAATGCTTGTTCAGCATCCACTTGCATCATTCGATCTAAAAGGTCTGTCTTCACATCCCTTAATGGGAAAAATGTCGATAAATGACTACAATCCGTATGCTAATAGCTTATATGTGACTCCTAATTATCTAGATGTTCAGAATGTAGAATTAAATGAAGAAGATAAGAAGAGCATTAATAGCCTTGGAGAAGGAGAATTTGGACTACTATTGCCTGAAAAATTAAAAGATCAAGAAGATAAATTGCGTCAAATTTATGAAGATTTCCTAGCGATTCGAAACGATAAGGGAAATAAAATTCAACAGGCTATGAAAGCTCGTGTTTTCTATATTTCAAACAATAAGAAGCGTTTCGTATATAATTCTACACCAATCTCATATCAACAATTTCTAAGTGATCCTATACTTATTGTCCTTAAACCAAGCTCTTTTGGAAAAAATCGAAATGATTTCTTCACTTATCCATCTGATTATCTGTATTTTAAAGGTTTGGATGCCACTAAAAAACTAGTTGAACAAGGTGGAATAAAGAAATATATCAGTCAGTATGATCTTGCCTATTATGTTTATCGTGGTATGAGTCACAACATTCAAGTTGAAATATTGACAATCATTGCTGGTGGTTTTCTAGGTATTGCTACCTCAATTCTACTCTTTAATACAATGACAATCCTCTACTTTGAAGAATTTCGTAAAACTATTCTTATTAAGAAAATATCAGGATTAAATTTTTTTGAGTTACACCAGAAATTTTTTATCTGGCAAATAGTTATCTTCATTTTGGGAGGGGCTATTGGTCTTTTGCTAACAAATAAACTTTGGGTAGTCTTTCTAACCTCTTGCGTCTTTGGTTTGAATTCTATTTTAATACTAATGCATCGTTCTCGTAAGGAAGATAGGATGGCTAGTATTATATTGAAAGGAGCATAGAAATGATTAAGATCCATCAACTAACAAAAACCTTTGGGGACCGGACGGTATTTAGTGATTTGAACTTAAATTTTGATGCAGGTAAAGTCTATGCTCTTATCGGAAATAGTGGTTGTGGCAAAACAACCTTACTAAATATGGTAGCCAAGCTAGAACCTTATGATCAAGGAAGTATTCAATATAAAGGGAAAGATTTACGAAAGATTAAACCAACAAACTATTTCAGAAATGAACTAGGTTATCTCTTCCAGAATTTTGGACTAATCGATAATAAAACTGTTTCAGAAAATTTAGATTTGGGATTAATTGGTCATAAATTAGACAAACAAAAAAAGAGAGAGACTAAAGAAGAAGTATTAGATAGAGTAGGACTATCTTATATTCAACTAGATCAAAAAGTATATGAGCTTTCTGGAGGAGAAGCACAACGTGTAGCCTTAGCAAAGATCATTTTAAAAGATCCTCCTTTAATTTTGGCAGATGAATTAACTGCCGCTCTTGATCCTGAGACCTCACAGGAGATTATGGACTTACTCCTAACATTAAAAAACAAGGACCGTCTGATCATTATTGCAACACATAATCCAACCATTTGGAAACAAGCTGATCAAGTGGTAAGCCTAAAAAATAGTCAATGAATAATAGGGTAATAGCACAGATTTTCATTACGTTACATATTCATTTCCTGACAAAACATCCCGAAAGTTAAGTGCACCCAAATAGTTAGATTAATAATTTATCCAAAGGATTTAGTTCTGTATTGCACAGGACTGAGTCCTTTTCTACTATTTGTTAAGTATATCAAGGTATTTGATGAAAAATAGTTTGAGTTCCATTTGTCAAACGAAGGAAATTGTCTTTTTTGAGCTAAAGTTTAGTGTAAAAAGTGTTAAAAATAAGACAGTAACCTCAGAATAGCTACTGTCTTATCACTTTTTTTACTTAAAGCCTTGATAAGACCTGACAAATGCTAGAAAAGAGTATTTTCTACAACAACATAGGCTCTGTAATTCCTATGGTGGTTTTACCCACTACAGAAATTATAGAGCTATTTAAAAGAGGCTCAGTTTTGAGCCTCTTTTTTCTTTCTTTGATATGCTAACGATTTGTTTTTAGGTTTATGTCAGCAATTTTATTCATTTCTTAGTTCAATGACTTGATCGTATCGACTTTCATTATCAATATGATGAGCGATTTCTAACACCATCATCGGTAGTGAGAAAATCAAGTCTCGAACCATCTGGCTATTTTCTACGTCAAGAGCTGCAGTTACCTCATCTGCTAATAAAATATCCTTTTTACGAAGTAGGAAGCGGGCTAGTTCAATCCGGACACGTTGTCCGCCTGAAATATTTTCTCCGTTATTAGTGATTACAAAATCAAGCCCATCAGTTAGTTCATGGTCGAGTTTGACCTGTCTTAAAACAGTCTCTAATTCTTGATCTGAAAACTCTTGTCCCAAACTGAGATTGTAGCGAATAGTATCATTAAAGAGGAAAGGATGCTGGCTGATAATGCCTACCTGACGAACAAAGTGACTTGTTTTAACTCCATCCCTTGTACGACAAGTAATCGTTCCGGCATCCGGCTTTTCTTCTCCTGTGATCATTCTAAAGAGGGTTGATTTCCCACAGCCACTTGGCCCTTTGATGAGGACTTTTTCGCCTTGTCGAATGGCTAGATTAAGATTGCGAATAATCTCTCTACCATTATAAGATTTACTTAAATGAGAAATTTCTAGTTCTTCTACTTGAGAGATCGAATGATTGTCCGTTTCACTGTCATCTGCTCGATTTAAAATTCCGAAAATCTTTTCTGCCGTTGTTTTGGCTCCTTGTACTTCAACCACATCATACATGATATTTTGTATAGGACCTACCAGTTGACCAGCGGCAATATACATTGCAACCAGGCTAGCCACTGAAACATGATGACCATGCATGGCAAGGAAGAACCCCAATACCAAGGGGAGTACTTGGCTAAGAAAGACCATGAAACCATTACAAAAGAAAACAATATTATGGGTAAAAGCAAACTTTTGAATGGCTCGTTGATAACGAAGATTGATATTCCAGACGCGCTGAGAATTTTCAGGCAAGGCTTGATTCATCCGCAAGGTTTGAGCCCCTCGAATACTATCAGAGATCTGGTTATGAACAGCTGTTCTTCCCTGAGACATTTCATCCCCTGAATTCTTTAGCTTATTATTCATCAAGAATTGTGGAATGGGACGTAAGATCGTGAAGAAAACAAAGATAGAACCCAATAAAACATTTTGGGCAATGATATAGATTGCCGTAATCAGTGCCCCAAATCCCCAACATGAAATAGACATATAGCGTTCAAAAAAGTTATCTCCTAGAAATTCCATATCCTGTGTCAGCATGGTAATCTTTTCATCTTCACTATATTCCTTGTCTTCCATTAACTTCTGAAACAATGCAGTTCGGATATTCATGTGAATTTCACGTCTAAAGACATTATTTGCATGATTACAAAATAACATTAGACTATACAAAGCGAAATAGACAGAAAAACCAAAGAGAGCAAATTTCCAAATAGAGGAATAGGTAAGGTTATTTTGATCTATCGATAATGCTTTGGCAACAACCAAAGGTTGACCTAATGCGAGACCCCCATTTGCCAGTGCTCCAATAATGGTTAGGTATTTTGTTTTTTTATCAAGATATTTAAAGATATTAATCATAAATCTCTCCTAGAAAATAGAACTCTATGATTGAGAAATAAGAAATATCAGATGTAATCATTTAATTTTATTACATATTATTCTTTGTGATATATTTTACATGCTCATTATACATCTAAAAATAAGTCTGGTCAATGAATATTCAAAAAATTAGAAATGATTAAATCTTTAATAACTAATATTTTAAGTTAAGCCTTTGCAAATGCTCTACTTGTCTGTCTGATGAAAATTTACTTTAGTCAATCTTTACAGAAGTTAAGTAGGGGTTCAATACGAATCAATACATAAGAAAAACGCTGATTTCAAGCGTTTTTTCTTTTTGCCAAATGCGATATATTGCACTGTATTTCAATCCAAACTCTACCTTTTTCTCTACCTTTTTTCTTAAGACCTGGGTTGGAAAGTATGGGTTTCAGTTGGACTAAAAACAGCGTAATAACAAGCCTTTTCAGAACTATATCTACTGATTAATTTCATAAAATATGAATCAATTTTTTTAAAACAGGGGAATAGTTTGGTTCATTAAATTTTAAACAATACACCTGCAAAGATTATTGTATCTGATTTTTCCCGTTTTAGAAAAATAGGTAGAGAAAAAAATAACATCTAGATTTTCCAAAAAATCTTGATCAAACTCGAAACTCAGGTTTTTGTCCGAAATAAGGAATTTTGACAGTTATAGATGAACTTAAGAATTTTATGACTGGTATATAGAGAAATTACAGATGTGCTCTATTATCTACACCTAAAGTTTAGCAAAAAATCATGCCTTCGAACCTTATATATTTGAAAATCAGTATTTATTTCTGCAATATTTATTAGTGGTTTATTGAGCAAAATCTTACATAAAATTACAAATATAAAAATAATCAGAATACATAATTAAAAATCTATTTAACTACACTATTACAGCAAAAAAATTACTAAGCATGTGAATTAGTACAGAGTATTCTATCCTTTTAGTTCGATAATAAATGTAAGACATTATACAGCCTAACAAACTATACAGTAAAATCGATCTAATAAAAATTCCAATACTAGGTTCGTTCATGCAATGCATAAATCCAAACAATATATTTGATATGATGAAACCTTTCCTGCTCATATTATAGCAATAATTCATTATTGCACCACGAAAAGTTAATTCCTCTAAAACTGGTCCTACGAAAATTGCATAAAAATTGAATAACTCTACGCCCATAATATCTTTTAAAATTTGTAATAACGCATCATTTTGGGTATCTCCAAAAATGCTTAAATACAAATGAACTATGAGTCTTAACAAAACAGCGAATGCTAAACAATAAAGTACTTTGTTCCACTCTAGTTTCTGAATACGATTAAAGACATTATGTTTTATGCCCATTTTATAAGAGAAAT
Organism: Streptococcus sp. 1001283B150225_161107_H12; assembly: GCF_015552665.1. Lineage (NCBI taxonomy): Bacteria > Bacillati > Bacillota > Bacilli > Lactobacillales > Streptococcaceae > Streptococcus > Streptococcus sp. 1001283B150225_161107_H12. The sequence goes on from NZ_JADNFC010000010.1 coordinate 17,765, forward strand.
ATAATGTAAAAAACAAAGAAAGTACAAATAGCAACCTAGCATAGACTAATGAAATATCTTTCAAAATAAAACAACAAAATGGTAAATTTGAGATCAAAAATAACTGCCCAGTCACTTTATATTTTTCTTTCATTTTTAACTACCTCCAATAAACCATTATTAATACTTCAATCATTGCTTATTTCACTTAATCATTTTTCTGAAACTTAAAGCGGAAATGCTGATATTCTTTGCATATACTGATTCTGACATTTTACCTTTCCTAAAAATTCTCTTATCTTAAGAAATAAAAACAGATTTCTTACAGTATTAACCTCTCCAGCAATCGAGTAAGCGCTTTTACATTTTTATTGTGACTAATTTTTTTTATTTTTTCAAATAATTATATGTAATTCCCAATTTGTAAAATTAAGCCAGAAAAAAAGCATCTCGTATTAGACGAAATGCTTTCAATAACTGTAAATAAGTTTTAACGTTTACTAAATTGTGATGCTTTACGAGCTTTTTTCAAGCCTGGTTTGGAAAGTATGGATTTCAGTTGGACTAAAAACAGCGTAATATCAAGGATTTTCTGAACAATATCTACTGATTAATTTCATAAAATATGAATCAATAGATTATAAATAGGGGAATAGTTTAGGTCTGTGAGCATTAAAATAATACACCTAACTTTGATCACCATTTTTTAGTTATTCACTCTTTTTTCGGATAGTGTTTTTAAAGTTATGATGTAAAATGCCGCAATTAAAACACTATACATCATAATCGGAGGATAGACAATTAAGGATAGAATCAATCCCACTCCTTTAATTATTAGGTCAGGTATCAATAACTTTCTATATTGTGCGGTAGCTTCAAGTAATTCTTTCTGATCTATATTGGGTTTATCAATTACTTTATGTAAAAACCAGTTTGCTACCGTTGAAACAATAACGATCAGTCCATAAAAGAGCTGTGCCGTATGATTCATGAAATGACTACTAACTATTCCAGTAGCGTAGGGCATAAATGAAACAAAAAATAAAAGAAACAAATTCCACCAAACAATTTGTTGAGAAATTTTCTCAACCTTTTCCCATAATGTGTTTAGCGCCATCCATAACGATCCCAACCAGAAAAAAGAAAGAAAATAAGCAAAGAAATTTTGCCGTAAATCCCAAAAAGCTTGAAGACTTGGTGTCGTTGGTTTTTCTAATTCTAAGATTAGGATAGTCATTATAATTGCTAGAACCGCATCTGTCAATGCAATTAATCTATCTTTCTTCATCAGATTACATCGCCTTTCATTTTGTAGCATTCTATCTCATCGTATAATATTTATTAATCTTAAATATTGGATAGTCACTTCATATTTTGAGTACAAACAAGATACACTAAAAAGCATGTATCTGTCATATTCTATTTAACTTTAGAAATATTCATCCATCTAAAAAATAAATATATCATATTTCACAATAAATGACTACTATCAAAGATACATTTTCTTTCAGATTTCTCCCTTTTCAACTTGGCTAACTTGACCTGCATTACCTAGGTCGCTTTGCTTTAAATTATACTTTTTCTTAAACATTTGCTACGAGTAGTCTTTCTTGTGAGTAATTTTCATCAAAAAATTTCATAGATAAGTCCTATATATAATCATGATAAAGTAGTAAAAATAGTTGTTATCCTAGTTGATTAAAAAAGTCTTTGATTTCCTCATCTTTTATAAAATAATATATAATTTTCCCCTCTCTTCTAGTATCCAAGATGTTTTGATTGGCTAGTTTACGAAGATGGTG
>NZ_JADNFC010000011.1:0-770 GCF_015552665.1 Streptococcus sp. 1001283B150225_161107_H12
CGGCTCCGTGGTGACCGATGAGGCGAGGAAGTCGCTCAGGGACGTGTCGAAGACGCCCGTGCCCGATCTGTCGGTGCCGGGCGAGGGACCGGCGCTCGACCCTGATACTCAGGCGTTCCTCGACGCGCACGGCGGTCATGGATTCGCCGGTGCCGAGGGGTATGTCTCCGACTGGCCGAGTGCTGCGTGATGGTATGTGAAAGCCCGTCCGGGCTTGCGCTCGGACGGGCCGGGTGCCGTTTAGCGGCTGTTTCTCATCGCCCAGACGGCCAGGGCCGTGAGGATGATGTCCGCGGCGATGGGATGCACCGCCGGTGCGAGACAGACGGCGATGACCGCCATCAGCAAATCAAGATCGAGCGCGGTGAACTTGCGGCGGAACGAGCCAGGGCTGAACTGGATGCGTATAAGGCGGCCCACGATGGTCTGACACCATTCGAGGTGGCCAGACGCAGCCATGATTCACAGGCCATGCCCGATGATCGGATGGAGCCTGGTATCGAGCCGACTCTTTTCTGAACAAGGGGCCTGCCGCGGGCTCCGACCCGCGGCAGGTTGCGCCGTCAACGGCGGCTGGATGCCATCGCCCAGACGGCCAGGGCCGTCACGGTGATGTCGGCCGCGATGGGATCCATCACGGGAGCGAGGCAGATGACGATGACCGCCATCAGCCATATCCAGGGCCGGCCGTGCGGCCCCTTGTTACCCATGCGCATGTGCTGCGCCTTTCGTTCGGGCCGCGCCGCGACTGGCGCGGCAGCGTCGCCCGG
>NZ_JADNFC010000011.1:780-6795 GCF_015552665.1 Streptococcus sp. 1001283B150225_161107_H12
GCCGGGCGGTCGGTTTTCGTCCCTGCTACAAGACGTCCATCGACGACGCCAATCGTATCGGCTAAGATGGAAACGCCGGCGGAGGCGCTGCTAACTTCCCCCTTACGATCAGGCGGGCATGCATGACTTTTCGGGGATGGCCGATGCCGGCGGGATGGGTTACCCGCCATCCCCTTTGATTGGGCCGTGGCCCCGCGTCTTCGGATGCGGGGCCGGCGTCTTCAAACACCAACCCTTTGCATTACTGGTCTGTTCAATCCAAGGTCCAAGAGCTATAATTTCCTTGTCAGACGCACGTCTGGCATACCTAATCAAGGGGGCAAAAATGTTACGTACCAAGCATTTGAAGATGGCAGTGGTTCCAATGACTCTGCTGGCGCTCCTGTCGACGGCAGTCCCGGTGGCATCTGCTCAAGAAACCACTGACGAGTCGTTCTATGAACTTACCACCACTCCGTCGGGCGGGGACATGATTGTCGGCGAACCTGGCACAACGATTCTCTTTGATTCCAGCAACGGCGAATTGGTGGACGTGCTGCCGCCGAGCGAGGCTGAAGATTATTCGGTAACTGTCTCGCGTGGATGCGCTGATTCCAATGCTGGATGCTGGGCTGGCGGGAACGCTTTGGGTGACATGCAGTTTGCAGGCACCGGAACGGCAACGGGGTCCTGGCCGTATCGCAACAGCTATACGACCGGCAATAAGTCGGGACAGATCACCTTCGCAATCAACGGAGTTACATACACCCCTGTCGCAGCTGGTCCGTGGATGCGCATCGCCACGGCAGACGGCTCTGGCGTCGACGGCGTATCCGTTACCCGCTGGTAAGGATGTCTTTCTAAATTTCGGGCCGGTGTCTTCGGATGCCGGCCCTTTGCGTTCCCGGCGTTCTCACAGGCCGAGTCCGTGGCCTCCCGTGCCCCAGCCCATGCCGATGTTGAGCGGGTCGGCGGGGTCGGAGAGGTCCCATGTCTCCTCCATGTCGGGTTCGGCCTGTTTTTCGGCCTGTTTGCGTTCGTTTTCGGCCAGCCGCTCGTCAAGCCGTGTCTTGAACCTGTCGGTGAGCGCCTTTTTCGTCCTGATGGGCTTCGGGGGTTCCTGCGGGGCCTGTGGCGGCGTTTCACGAGCCTGCGGGCGTTCCTGTGGCCTTTCGGCCGGTTCAGGGCTTGAAGGGGCCTGTGGCGCGCCTGAGGGCCGTTGGCGGCGTTTGACGGCCGTCAGGATGCCTTGCGCTTGGTCGGAGAGCCGCCCGATCATGGCCCTAAGCGCGTCGAGGAGCCGGTTCAGGGCCTGGATGCGCCGGTTCTCCTCGCACAGGTCGCCCCTGCCGCCGCGTTTCTCCATCTCGCGGCTGGCGTATCCCTCGTGGATGGTGGGGATGCGTTCGATGCCCCGCGCCTTGAAGCTCCGATGGTCGATGACGGCGTATCCGGGGAGCAGGGCGTTGCAGGAGTCGGCCCACTCGCGCCTGAGCCTTTCGAGGAACTCCTTGGAGTCCAAGGGGTTGTTGCTCACGTTGACGCGCTTCCAGACCTTGCGGTTTCTGGCGCCGATCTTCTGCCGTCCGGTGTCGGGGTCGATGACGGGGATGCGCCGGCCGTTGGCGTCCAACGCGAACTCGCTGCGGCTCTTCGCCGCCCATCTGCCGGTCTTCGGGTCGATGCGCCGGTTGGCGACGAGGATGTGCGCGTGGGGGTTACGTCCGTCCTTGTCGGTGTGGATGGCGTACGTGCAGGCGTAGCCGTTGGCCGTGATGTTCCATGAGATGAAGTCCTCCAGTGCGCGGAAGCGTTCGCGGGCGTCGAACTCGCGGGGCAGGGCGACCATGATCTTCTTCGCGGGCCTCGCGTCGGAACGTTTCTCGGCCATCTCGACGGCGTTGAACAAACGCTCCGGGTCGAGGTACTCGCCGGGCGCGCCCTCGGGCAGCATCGTGCATACATGCTCGACGCGCTCCCTGCGGCCGAACCCGTTGAACGCCTCGCCGGTGCGCTCGTCGCGCATCCGACGCGAGGTGATGTACGAGCAGGAGGCGACGGCGCTGGAGCCGGCGGCACGGCTCACGTTCGACACGTGCAACGAGTAGATCGCCACGGGACTGTACTCCTTTCCGGGAATCCAAAGGGCCGGGAGGCCCGTTGGCCCTCCACCGGGGAGGTGGCCGGCACCCCGCCGGGACGGGGCGCGGATCCAAGCGGCGCACGCTTGGCCCCCACGGAGTGGCCCCTCGGGAGAGCGCGCTTACGCTGAATGTTACCACCGGTAACATGTAAGTGCGCCCTAATCTTTGATTAGGGATTTCCTTGCTGGTAGAATCATATCACCATACGGATGATGCAGACCATGTCCCGTTGTCTAAATGAAAGTGCAACACCCGTTAGATTGGAAATTGCCTAGAAAACCAGTCCGAAGGGATGTCGCACCTATGGGAGAAGTATATTCGCACCTGTCGGAAGAGGAACGCCAGGTCATCCAGATCGAGGTAGGCAACGGCGCCAGCATACGCGGGATCGGCGCGATGCTGGGCCGCAGCCCGTCCAGCATCAGCCGGGAGATCAAGCGCAACACATGGTTCCCGTCCAACGAGAACGAGTCGTACCGCCCGTACCGGCCGAAAAGACTGAAGGCGGGGCCATGGACCGGCCGCTACTACATCGCCGGGCCCGCGCAGCGCAAGGCCGACCGCAGGAGATCCAAGCCACGAAAGCCCTACCGGCTGTCGCACGACCGCCTGTGGGCGCAGGTGGCCGAATGGCTGGGCCGCGGCTGGTCGCCGCTGCTCATCAGCGGCAGGCTGCGCGTCCTGTGGCCGGACGATGCGCTCATGCGCGTGTGCCCGGAGACCATCTACCGATGGGTCTACTCCAGCAGGCCGCTTCGGGAACGCTGGGCGCGGTGCCTGCCGCGAGGGCACAGGCGGCGCCGCAGGCACGGCGGCAGGAGGACGTCGCGCTTCCCGATCCCCGGCCGAGTGCCCATCTCCGAACGCCCGCCGGAGGCCGACGGCAGGAGCGCGTTCGGCCATTGGGAGGCCGACAGCGTCATCGGAGTGGGATGCAACCTGCACACCGAGGTGGAGAGGAGGACCAGGTTCCTCATGGCCCGCATCGTTCCGGACAAGACCGCCGGCGAGAGCGTCGGGGCGCAGCTGGACATGTTCTCGCCGCTGCCGGCCGGCGCGCGCGTCAGCGTCACGCACGACAACGGCGCCGGGTTCGCCCGCCACACGCGCCTGCGCGACGGGCTGGGCATGGACACGTACTTCGCCGACCCGTACTCCAGCTGGCAGCGGGGAAGCAACGAGAACCGCAACGGCATGATCCGCCGGTATCTGCCCAAACGCTGCGAGATCCGGATGGACATGGCAAAGGAGGTCAGGGAGATCGTCGACGAGATCAACAACCGCCCCATGCGCGTGCTCGGCTACCGCACGCCCGCCGAGGCGTTCGCCGACGAACTGTTAGAATTACAGGACCAACAAGGGTGTTGCACTTCTAAATAGACATCGGGTGTAAGGAGCCGTTTCGATGGTGAAGAGCCTGGATGAGCAGATCAAGTCCCTGCAGGAGAGGCAGGCCCAGCTCAAGGCCCGCGAGAACGACCTCATGGCGCGGCGCAGGGAACGCGAACGCAGGGCCCGCACCAAGCGCCTGATCGAGGTCGGCGCGATGGCCGAGTCGGCCGCGGGCTTCGAGGGCGGCGACGAGAGGGCCAAGGAGCGCATAGCCCGCCTCGTGCAGCTCGGCTCGCTGGTGGAAGCCATGTGCTCCACCGACGTGATGGACAACTACACGAGCCGCGAGGACCTCAAGACCACCGTCACCAAGGCCCTGGAACACAACGTCAGAACCAGCGATGGCATGAACTGGAACCTGCACGACCTGGTGTACGAGGCGCTGAGCGAGGAATGGGGCAGAAGGGACGGCGAGATCAGCGACCTCTGGGCGGACGACGGGCCAAGCGGATACCAGCCACCCTCATACGAGCCGGTCAACCCCGAACGCAGGACTCCCCAAACACCCTCCGATGGCCTGATCTGACGTCCAAAAAAAGGCGCCGTGCGCCCTTTTTAAATCTTTTAAAATCTTTTTACATTCTTTTAGGCCCTCCGCAGCCCTTGGAAACATTGGGCTCAGAGGATGTTACTGGGGACAAAAAGGGAGCGAACCGGGGACAAAAAGGGAGCGAACCGGGGACAAAAAGGGAGCGAACCGGGGACAAAAAGGGAGCGAACCGGGGACGTTGCTAAAATATGTCTCCTTTTTGATCAAGGTGGGGACTCAAATTATTTGTGGACTAACTTAATTTGAGTCCCCCATAGGAGCTATGCTAAGGCCATGTCCAATGAGATCGTGAAGTTCAGCAACCAGTTCAACAACGTGGCACTGAAGAAGTTCGACGCCGTGCACCTGGACGTGCTCATGGCGATCGCCTCAAGGGTGAGGGAGAAGGGCACGGCCACGGTGGAGTTCTCGTTCGAGGAGCTGCGCGGCCTCATGCGGCTGAGGAAGAACCTGACCAACAGGCAGCTGGCCGACAAGATCGTGCAGACGAACGCGCGGCTGCTGGCGTTGAACTACATGTTCGAGGATTCGGGCAAGATCATCCAGTTCGCGCTGTTCACGAAGTTCGTTACCGACCCGCAGGAGGCGACCCTCGCGGTTGGGGTCAACGAGGAGTTCGCGTTCCTGCTCAACGACCTGACCAGCCAGTTCACGCGCTTCGAGCTGGCCGAGTTCGCCGACCTCAAAAGCAAGTACGCCAAGGAGTTCTACCGCAGGGCCAAACAATACCGCAGCTCCGGAATCTGGAAGATCAGCCGCGACGAGTTCTGCCGACTGCTCAGCGTTCCCAAATCCACAGCCGAGCAAGTGAGAGATCTCAACAAACGAGTCCTCAAGCCGATTATCGAGGAGTGTGGGCCACTCCTTGGACTGAAGATCGAGCGCCAGTACGTGAAACGCAGGCTGTCGGGGTTCGTGTTCACGTTCGCCCGCGAGACCCCTCCGGTGATCGACGCCAGGCCCGTGGAGGCGAGGAAGGCGGAGGATGCGGGCCATTGGACGAGCGTCGCCGGGTACGGCGAGGTGTTCACGACCACTGAGCTGTTCGACGTGACGGCCGCGCGTGACCACTTCGACGGCACCGTGGAGGCCGGGGAATGCCGTTTCTGCGCGTTTGACGCTCGCAACCGCGAACATCATGCGCAGAACGCCGGAAAGCTGTTCTAGCGGCCGTGTCCGCGCCTCTGGGGCGGTTGCGCGCTCCATGGGTCGATCTGCCGCTGTTCGGCCTCCCGCTGGCCTGTGAGCCTGTCCGTGCGCTGTCTGATCTCGTTGAGCAGGTCGGCCTTGGTCCTGGGGGCCTGGCGTGATTCGAACGGGCTGGCCTCTCCCCAGTCCTCGGGCTCGCTGAGGTCCAGCGGCTCGTCGCCGGACGGTGCGGGCCGTTTCGTGTCCTGCGTCGGGTTCTCCGCCTGCGCGCGTTGTTCGGCCATACGCAGTGCGAGGGCCTTCACCTGTTCGGGGCTTGGCCGTTCGCTCTCGGCCCGTTCGGCCTGTTCGAGCCGCCTCTCCAGTTCGGCCACGAGCCTGGTCCTCGGCTGCATGTCGTGGTCGTAGATGGCCTTGGTGGTCCTCATGCGGAACCTGTTGGCCTGGTCCCAGTCGGCCGGGATGTCGGCGTCTTCGAGCCACGGCACCGCCCCGCGCAGCCTCTCGGACTGCTCTCCGGCCACCTGCTCGGCGTTCCGCAGCAGCCTGCCGCGCTTGAAGATGTTCGCGTCCCTGGCCTCGCGCGAGGCCGCCCGCGCCACGTCGATGATCTGCTTGGCGGCCTCGTGCTCCTCGGTGCCGTGGCTCCTCCACCACTCCTCCCGGTTCCCCACGTCGGCCCTCGCGTCCATGAGTTTTCCGCGGATCGCGGCCGTGTGGTCGGCCTTGTCGGCTTCGAGCTGGCGGCGCGCGTCGCCCTCGAAGTAGCGCCAGTTCGGCTCGGCCGGTTCCGGCCGCGCC
>NZ_JADNFC010000012.1:0-1913 GCF_015552665.1 Streptococcus sp. 1001283B150225_161107_H12
GCCGCCCGATCTTGGCGGCGAACAGCTCGCCCAGGCGGTCGAATATCCGTCCGAGTTCGGCGCGGACGGCGGTCAGCAGGCTGTTGCTGCGCCCTCAATGAAATTGAGGGACTTCCACCTGACCTTGCGGGGATGGTTCCGTTACCGGCGTGTCGGTCGACGCATAGAGCGGTGCATGGACGAATTTTCTGATGCTCTTATGCAATGGGCTTGGCGATTCATGGGATTGATTTACGGGGAGTTTCCTGAGACTGCGGCAAGGCTGATCCTCTCGGCTGCTCTTCGCAAGCTGCCGCAGCTTGCGAAGAGGCTTTTCCGGTCGGTGTTTCCCTCCCGTGGCCGTCATGCGCGCGGAAATCGGCGGGGGCGGCACGTTCGGCATTGATGAACGCTTCGCCCTCGCGGCTTGGATGTCCAAACCGGCTCCGTTCTTCCGGGTTTAGGTTTGGTGTGTAGACGCCGTGCCCCGTGCCGTGCTGCCGTGGGGTCTAGCGTCCTGATTGATAACCGACGGAACGCAGGGAGGAACCGATGACCAGGAGCGTCGAGGAGCAGATGGCCGACATCGAGCGCCGGATGAAGCAGCTCAGGGCGCGCAAACAGCGCATCGTGGCTAGGGAGAACGCCAAGGCGCGCAAGCGGCGCACCCATCTGATCATCCGGCTGGGCGGCATCCTCTCCAACGAGGGCGTGCTTGGCTACGACGAGGGCGTCTGGAACGACGAGGGCAACCGGCAAAGGCTGCTGGACATGCTCAAGGCCCATGCCGCCGAACTGCGCGCATGGGCCTCTGACGCGGGCGTGAGGCTCCCCAGCGCTGAGTCGGCGGGTGAGCTGCGGGAACAGGTTCGTGACCTGCCCCAAGAGCCTCAGATACAGGAGCAGCCGGGCTATGGCTACCAGCCCGGATTCCAACAGCCACAGCAATGGCAGCAGCAGCCTTGGAACTGAGTCGGTTTCTTCTCTTCATCGGGGCGGAGCCCCTTTTTATAGAATCTTTTGTACTCTTTTAGACTCCCCGCAGGCCTTACGGCAGTAGGGGAAACGCACTATTAAAGGGGAGAAAATGGGAGATTAAAGGGGAGATTTTGGGAATTATTTAGGGGAGGTTTTGGGAGAATAAAGGACGCTTTTGAGGAATAAAAACGAGGTTTTGGGAGAATAAAGGGTAGAAAATATAAAAATCTCGTTTTTATGGTAGAATGCAGTCATGTCCGATGAGATCGTGAAGTACTCGAACCAGTTCAACAATCAGGCGCTGCGCAAGTTCACCGCGCTCGATCTTGATTTGCTGATGGCCATCGCGTCTCGCGTGCGGGACAAGGGCACGGACGAGGTGGCGTTCACGTTCGAAGAATTGAAGCGGCTGGCCGGACTTCAGAGGAACATGACCAACGATGAGTTCGCCAAGCAGATTGCCAATGTGAACCGTCGCCTGCTCGCGCTCAACTTCGAGTTCCAGAACGAAGAGCACGACATCATCCAGTTCGCCCTGTTCGCAGGCTTCGTCACCAGCCCGACCAAACGCACACTCACCGTATCGGTGAACTCGCGCTTCTCGTTCCTGCTTAACGACCTCACCTCGCAGTTCACCCGCTTCGAGCTGGCCGAGTTCACGGCCCTGCGCTCCAGCTACGCCAAGGAGTGCTACAGGAGGCTCAAGCAGTACCGACAAACCGGTGTGTGGAAGGTCAGCCTTGAGGACTTCCGCCGACTGCTCGACGTACCCAAATCGTATCGGCCGAGCGAAATCAACAAGTATGTTCTTAAGCCGATTGAGGAGGAGTTGGGACCTCTGCTGAATCTGAAGGTGCATCGCAAGTACCTGAAGAAGAAGCCGGGACGTGGCCGCGCTTCCCTTGTCGGGTTCGAATTTGAATTTGACCCGGAGAAGGTACCCGGCGGCGCTCCCG
>NZ_JADNFC010000013.1:0-1172 GCF_015552665.1 Streptococcus sp. 1001283B150225_161107_H12
AGTTTCCGCGCCTCCATGTCCTTGGCGACGGATTCCGCCTTCTCCAGCGCCTTGTCCCTCGATTCCATGGAGAATATGGCCTTCAGCGCGTCGGCGGCCCAGTCCCTGTTTTTGGGGTTGACCTTGGCGAGGATGTTGCGTTCGAAGTGGACCATGCACCGCTGGTAGCGGGCGCCGGGCAGCAATTCGTTCACAGCCGCCACCAGTCCGGCGCACCGGTCGCCCGTCACCAGCCTCACGCCCTTGAGGCCGCGCGCGAGCATGCCTTTGATGAATTCGCGCCAGCTTTCCGAGTCCTCCTTCATGCCCTCGGCCACCGAAAGCACCTCGCGCCGCCCGTCCATACCGACGCCGACGGCCACCAGGATGCTCACGTTCTCCACGGACCCGCCCCAGCACCTTTTGTGCCACACGCCGTCCATGAACAGGTACGGGTAATCCTGTTCGAGGGGCCTGCCACGCCATTCGTCGATGTCGGCGTATACCTTCTTGAGCTTGTCGCTCAGGGTCTGCGAGGGCATGCGGTCGCCCCACAGCAGCTGGCTGACATCGTCGACCTGCCGGGTGGAGACGCCGGCCAAATACATGTCGATCAGCGCCTCCTCGACGCTCTCCTCGCGCCGACGGTATCGTTCGATCACCGCCGACTCGAACACCGCCCCTTTCAGTTTCGGCACCTTGAGACTCATCTTGCCGGCCTTGACGGTCAGGTCGCGCTCGTAGTGGCCGGCCCGGTAGGCCTTCCGCTCCCCGCTGCGCTCGTAGCGCGCGGCGCCGGTGATCTCGTCGGCCTCCGCGTCGAGCATCGCGTTCAGGGTCTCCTCGACGCTTTTGCGGACCATCCGGTCCAGGGTGGTCTCCAACATGGCCTGGTCGACCTGTAGAATCTGCTGTGACATGGCTTCGTGCCCTCGTTTCCAATCGCGGTTTGTTTTGTTTGGCGACAGAAAATCGTACACAGGACACGGGCCATGTCTCTATCTCAGGCCCTCAACCAATTTGCGCAAAATCTCGGGCGTTATCCGCACATGCCGTCGGCTACAACGATGAGCCAAGCATTACGGCCGCTCCCCTGCGTTCCACCGACGACCTGGCCGTTGATGCCGGCCAGTTATCCTCACTCATCCTCACCACCGAGGCGACGGCCACCCCGCAACGCATCGTCGAATCGG
>NZ_JADNFC010000014.1:0-1097 GCF_015552665.1 Streptococcus sp. 1001283B150225_161107_H12
TTTATAAAATAATATATAATTTTCCCCTCTCTTCTAGTATCCAAGATGTTTTGATTGGCTAGTTTACGAAGATGGTGGGAGGCAGATGCCATACTGAGATTTAGTAAACAGGCTATATCACAGACACAGAGTTCTTCAACAGCAAGGAGATAAAAGATGATATTTATCTGTTTATTATCGGTAAATTTTGATAAAATGCGAAGTGATTTTTGGACTTTTTCCTTTTCAAGGTAGTTCGTTGCGGTTGTAACATTTTGTTGATTAATAACATCCACTTGACAGATACTATCTTTTTTCATAATTTTTTCTCCTAGCCTAACACAGCCCATAGCATGTCAAAGCTGTTGTTTTCAATCAGGATATACATCCCCAATCCTAAATAGACAACGGCAATAAACCATCTGCTATATTTTTCCAAAGTTTCTCCAACAGAAGGGACTTGTGCTAATTTTTGGGCAGAAAAAACCAAGAGATAAATCATGACTAGAAAAGTAAGTAAAGTCACTATCAAATTCGCTAAATTTAAGGTGGTAAAATATGGGACAAAGACACCAATATTGTCAGCGCCACAACTTGCAAAAGTAATCATAGCGACTAGAAAAATCAGGTTTTTATTGTCTTTTCGCAAACCATCTTTTGCAATAGCTTCTCCATCAGAATCTCCTAAAAGCAAAACTTTGAGGCCTAGGAAAATTGGAATCAAACCGAGTAAACCTAAAATCTCTTTACTAGGAATATAATTTAAGACAAATGCAAAAAGCAAACTTAGGAATATTAGACTATCAGAGCCTAGAAATTGTCCTAAATAGATGTTAATGATGTCCTTTCTGCTTTTTCTTTTGGCAAAAAATAACATTAGGATAATAAGTAAGTCTACGGCTGTCCCAGAATACAGGATTATTGAAGTAACAATATTTTGAATCATAAAACACCTCATTCAAATATATTTTTGAATGTATTCTAACATTAACCTTTGTAGATGTCAACTTAAAATCCACCAATTAATAATTGCATGTCAATATTTGTATTGTGAAACTAGTTTCAGAAATATATAGTCTTAAAGTATGTCCACTGCCAATGGTTTTTTCAATATTTAA
>NZ_JADNFC010000001.1:0-721798 GCF_015552665.1 Streptococcus sp. 1001283B150225_161107_H12
ACTTTAAAAACACTATCTGAAAAAAGAGTGAATAACTAAAAAATGGTGATCAAAGTTAGGTGTATTATTTTAATGCTTACAGACCTAAACTATTCCCCTATTTATAATCTATTGATTCATATTTTATGAAATTAATCAGTAGATATCGTTCTGAAAAGCCTTGATAATACGCTGTTTTTAGTCCAACTGAAACCCATACTTTCCAAACCAGGTCTTAAGAAAGCTCGTAAAGCTAGCCAGTTCTCTAAACGTTAATTCGTTACTGGAATACAGAATACAAACGAAAACACTTTGCATCTTGCAAGGTGTTTTTTGTATCAGAACTGGCGGTGCGCAATTAGGATAGCTCTAGCGACTTTAGTCGCGTAGAGATATGCTATGCACAGTTGCCCCAAGAAAACAAGCGTAGCGATGTTTGATTGGATGGCAACCACTGCACTCTAAACGTTCATTCAAAAGAATTACAATACATACAAAGAGCACCTTTCGGGGTGTTCTTTTTCTTATGCCCAAACTAAATCAAAGATAAACAAAAACCACCCCATCTCCCTCAGTCAAATAGGACTGCAGAAAATAGGGTGGTTTTAGCACGTTAACGATTAGTTTTCGTCTTTGTGAAGGATGTTTTTCACACCGTTGATAGCTCCTTCAACAGCTTCTTTTGCGTCTTCAGCAACTTCTTTTGCTTTTGAAGCAACTTTTTCAGCAACGCCTTCAGCTTCTGTTTTTGTGTCGCCGGTTATTTTACCGAGACCTTCCTTAACAGAACCTTTAACTTGGTTTAATTTATCTTCTAATGACATAGCGCCACCTCCGTTAAGTAAATAGTTTTTTAATCTGAGTTCAAGACAGTTCATTTAAAAAATTAAAACTATTTAGTTCAGATTAATATAAGTATATACCCTCTGAAATGGAAAGTCAAATATTCGCTACGGTATTCTGAAAGTTGGAGTGAGTCCTTACGATATCGTGAAAAAGAGGGATGAATAGGTCGCCGCTTTGTTTTCTATTTGAAGAAACATCGGTCTTCAGCTATTTCAAAACAAAATCCTCCAGATGATTAAGGGATAATACATTGTAGAATCGTCAGGCTAGAAAATCTAAACGGTTGTTTTCTCCTATCAAAGCGGAGTAAATAACAAAAGAAGATGACACTTTCTGTTCAAGAAGGTACAATTAAGGGCTTCCTTGCTTACAAGTTTTTCTATGTGCTATACTTGTACATAATTGAATGGAAGAATGATATTGGAGAAAAGATGATATGAAATATGCCAAATATGGAGTCGCTTTACTGTTCCTGTTATATCTATTTGTTTTTGGGATTGAAGGCCTTGGTATCTACCTAACTGGAGTTTTCAATGGTGATGTAAGTTTTCTTTATTTCATCTATTTGATTCTCTACTCTTTGCTTCTCATCGGCATTCTATTTTGGTTCAAAAGACAGAAGATAGTCGTCCGTTCAAATATACAGAAATGGAAGTGGCACTATCTGGGGTATTTTGCTCTGGTGCTCTTGTGGTTCTTTGTTGAAAGATGGGTGTTGCAAACTTTTCAGGATTTGCTGGTTCCTGTCGTTCATCAAACCAAATTGCCATCCTCCATTTATCTAAATGGCCCGGGTATTTCGGGTACTTTGTTTTTTGTCCTAGCAACTGTTACATCTCCTATGATAGAAGAATTTATTTTTAGAGTCTATCTGATGAATGTCTTCTTTAAAGAAAGTAAGTTTCATTTAGATGTTTTGCTTTCGGGTTTTCTCTTTGCGGCCTTTCATCTGATCCATCAATATCGGGATCCTGTAACCTTTTCTCTTTATTTCTGTTCAGGACTCTTCTTCGCAGCTGTCTATAAGAAAACTAAAGATATCCGGTTGCCCATCTTCTTGCATGCCTTTAGCAATTTTCTCACTTTTTGGAAACCGATCTGGATTTTCATCTTCAATTATATCTACTGGCATTTTCTTGTTAAATAACCTTGTCTCTGTGGCCGGGCGTGAAATGGGAGTTAGAGGAGCCAACTATTGAGCGAGGTTTTCATCATACTTCCTTGACTCTTCCTCTACTAGGCCGTATAATATTCTATATCAATGAAGAAATCACCTTTTGTCATTGTGCAAAAGGTGATTTTATAACGGTAAATGGGAGACACAATGGGATACATTTCTACAATCAAAACAGCTGTTCAGATCTTTCCTTTCCTGGCCTTTTTGCTGACCTTGCCCTACATGATTTTGAATTATCGAAAATATGGTTCGGTCAATAAATTGCGGGTGCTGATTTTCTATTCTTTTATGCTTTACTTGATGACGGTCTATCTCTTGGTGGTCTTGCCTCTGCCAGATCCGAGTAAGATCCATACTAGCTACTTGGAAATGGTCAATCTCCATCCCTTTGCTTTTGTGGTAGATTTTTTCAAGGAGAGTCCTTTTGATCTAGCGCAGACAAGCACTTGGCTTCAGGCCATCAAGCATCCAACTTTTTATGTACCCGCTTTTAATGTCCTAATGTTGATTCCCTTTGGGATGTACTTACGCTATTATTTCAAGTGTGGTTTTAAGAAAACGATTCTCCTAACAGCCCTATTTAGTCTCTTTTTGGAGCTGACCCAGTTGTCAGGTCTCTACTTTCTGTATCCGGGTCCTTACCGCCTAGCAGATGTCGATGATATTATTCAAAATACCACTGGTGGAGGAGTGGGCTATCTGCTCGGTTGGTTCCTGGTTTGGTTATTGCCAACACGAGATGAGATTGACGAGCATTCTTTCCGAGTAGGGACGAAAGTATCTGGTTTCCGGATTGGTCTTGCTTTCTTGATTGACTTTGTGATGCTATCTCTTCTCTACGCGGTAATCGAGCGTTTAGAGATGATTCCTTATGTAGCGGTTTTGGTGCTTTACTTTAGTTTGCTTCCCTTGTGGCGGGGCAAAACCTTGGGAATGGCTTTACTGAAATTCCGCTTGCGTTTTGACAAGAAAAAATGGCTTCGCACCATCTGGCGAGGAATCCTAGTGGTAGGCTATTTCTACTGGATTCCTCAAGGACTGTTCTATTTAATCTCGCTTTTGAATCAGGATTTGACGGACAATTCCCTTTTGACTCTATCTATGATTTTATTGCTCTTCTTTG
Source organism: Streptococcus sp. 1001283B150225_161107_H12 (assembly GCF_015552665.1). NCBI lineage: Bacteria > Bacillati > Bacillota > Bacilli > Lactobacillales > Streptococcaceae > Streptococcus > Streptococcus sp. 1001283B150225_161107_H12. The sequence goes on from NZ_JADNFC010000001.1 coordinate 3,126, forward strand.
TACTCTTATTGTACCTGATCCTCACCCTTGCCATCATCTTGCTCAGTCGTCGCTTTCCGTTTGACCGTCTAGCTGGAGCCGAGTATGAGAGTACCGTGCGCGTGAAGGAAGAGCTCTTAAAGGGTGAAACTGAATCGTCAAAATAGAGAGAGTGGGACAGAAATCGGTAATTCGTTAGAATTCGATTTCGTCGTCTCACCTCCGCACAGTTGAGTAGGGCTGTAAAAGCTGATGAAATCAGCGTAGTAGAGCCCACTCAACCACTGCGTCTTGCTCGACAATCCAAAAACAATAAAGAGGCTAGGACTTTTGTCCCAGCCTCTTTATTGTTTTATACACGCGGAAAATATCCGAACGTTCCCAGTTGAGAACGGCGATTTTAAGGGGATTGTGCTACAATGGAAGCAAATAGATAGAATGGAGCAGTGAAATGAAAGCAATTATTACAGTCGTTGGTAAAGACCAAAAAGGAATCGTAGCGGGTGTTGCAACGAAAGTGGCAGAATTAGGACTCAATATCGATGATATCTCTCAAACGGTATTGGATGAGTACTTCACCATGATGGCGGTCGTATCATCCGATGAGAAAAAAGATTTCACCCAGCTTCGTTCAGAGTTAGAAGAATTCGGTCAGTCTCTTCATGTGAAAATCAATATCCAAAGCGCAGCGATTTTTGATGCCATGCACAATTTGTAAGATAGGGGTTGAGAATTTATGGACATTAAACAGGTAACAGAAACCATTGCCATGATTGAGGAGCAGAACTTCGATGTTCGGACTATCACCATGGGGATTTCTCTTCTAGATTGTATTGATCCGGATATCGATAAGGCAGCGGAAAAAGTCTACAAGAAGATTGTGACAAAGGCCAAGGACTTAGTGGCTGTTGGGGATGAGATTGCGGCGGAACTTGGGATCCCTATCGTCAATAAACGGGTTTCGGTAACGCCTATTTCCATTATCGGAGCAGCAACCAATGCAACAGACTATGTACCCTTTGCCAAGGCGCTGGATCGTGCAGCGAAGGAAGTTGGGGTTAACTTTATCGGTGGCTTCTCAGCCCTGGTTCAAAAAGGCTACCAAAAAGGGGATGAAATCCTTATTAATTCCATTCCTCGCGCCCTTGCAGAGACAGATTTTGTCTGCTCTTCAGTCAATATCGGATCGACCAAGACGGGGATTAATATGACCGCTGTCCGAGATATGGGTCGTATCATTAAAGAAGCTTCCCAAGCAGATCCAATGGGACCAGGTAAACTCGTTGTCTTTGCTAATGCGGTAGAAGATAATCCCTTTATGGCGGGAGCCTTCCACGGTGTCGGTGAAGCGGATGTTGTCATCAACGTTGGGGTTTCAGGACCTGGTGTCGTCCAACGGGCCATCGAAAAAGTTCCCGGAGCAAGCTTTGATGTATTGGCGGAAACAGTCAAGAAGACAGCCTTCAAGATTACCCGTGTCGGCCAATTGGTAGGTCAAATGGCTAGTGAACGTCTCGGTGTTGAGTTTGGGATTGTGGACTTGTCTCTCGCACCAACGCCAGCTGTTGGGGATTCGGTTGCCCGTGTCCTTGAAGCCATGGGGCTTGAAGTGGTCGGAACTCATGGAACTACCGCAGCCCTTGCCCTGCTTAATGACCAAGTGAAAAAAGGTGGCATCATGGCTTGTAACCAAGTCGGTGGTTTGTCAGGTGCCTTCATTCCGGTTTCAGAGGATGAGGGGATGATTGCGGCGGTTCAATCAGGTCATATCAATTTGGAAAAATTGGAAGCCATGACAGCTATCTGTTCCGTCGGTTTGGATATGATTGCCATCCCAGCTGATACTCCAGATTCGACCATTGCGGCCATGATTGCCGACGAAGCAGCTATCGGCGTTATCAACCAAAAGACAACAGCGGTTCGGATCATTCCTTATGGAAAAGAAGGTGATATGTTAGAGCTCGGAGGGCTTCTTGGGTCTGCTCCGGTAATGAAGGTCAACAAGGCTTCATCAGCTGACTTTATTGCCCGTGGTGGTCAAATTCCGGCCCCAGTTCATAGTTTTAAAAATTAAAAAATGGCCCTGGAGCAGGATTTTTGCTCAGGGCTTTTAATGTTGGCTGAGGAAGTGAAAGTGAATCGAGAGGTCATCGTTGCCAGTTTCCTTATAAAAAATGATATAATAGAAGGACGTAAAAGGAGATCACATGGCGAAAACAAGATTATTTATTATTCGGCATGGAAAAACCATGTTTAATACGATAGGTCGTGCCCAAGGTTGGTCGGATACGCCTTTAACTGCTCAAGGAGAAGAAGGCATTCGTGAATTGGGGGTTGGTTTAAGAGAATCTGGTTTGGACTTTGTCCGTGCTGTTTCCAGCGATTCAGGTCGTGCCATTCAAACCATGGGAATTGTTTTAGACGAGCTTGGGCTCACAGATCAGATTCCTTATACTTTCAACAAAAAGATCCGGGAATGGTGTTTTGGAAGTTTTGATGGTGCCTACGGAGGGGAACTTTTCCGTGGAGTCGTTCCTCGGGTTCTAGATATTGAAGATTATAAGAAACTTACCCTGGAAGAACTGGCGAATGGAATCTACCAAGTAGATACAGCCGGTTGGGCTGAACCATGGGATGTGTTGAAAAAACGGATTGTAGATGGCTTTGAGGAGATTGCCAAGGAAGTTGAAGCCAAGGGTGGTGGAAATGCCTTGGTTGTTAGTCACAGCATGACCATCGGTTCCTTTGTGTGTATTTTGAATCCAGAGATTGAGTTGGATCCAAGGGTTGAAAATGGTAGTGTCACCTTGGTAGAATACGAAAATGGACACTTCTCAATCCAGACCATCGGAGATGAGTCTTATCGCAAGCTGGGTGCTAACTGGTTAGCAGCCCACTCAGAAGAACTTGATGTAAAAAAAATAAGAAACCTTATATAAGAAGAAAACAATTGCAGGAGGATAAAAATGGCAAAGACAAAATTGTATATTGCCCGTCATGGAAAAACCATGTTTAATACCATTGGTCGCGCCCAAGGTTGGTCTGATAGTCCCTTGACAGAAGCTGGCGAACGAGGGATTCATGAATTGGGGATTGGTCTACGTGAAGCTGGGATTCAGTTCCAACAAGCCGTGTCCAGCGACTCTGGTCGAACCATTCAAACCATGGGGATTGTGTTAGAAGAATTAGGGTTAACGGGTAAGATTCCATACCGTTATGATAAGCGCATCCGCGAATGGTGCTTTGGAAGTTTTGATGGAGCCTATGACGGGGAACTCTTTTTGGGCGTTTTGCCACGTGTCTTTCGGGTTGATGACTTCCATCATTTGAGCTTGATGGAGTTGGCCGAAGGGATTGTAGAAGTGGACACAGCCGGCTGGGCAGAGTCCTGGGAAACCCTTCGTGATCGCATCTTGGATGGCTTTACGACGATTGCCAAGGATGTCGAGTCTCAAGGTGGCGGGAATGCTATCGTGGTCAGTCATGGGATGACCATCAGTACCTTGATTTACCTGATTGATCCAAAAGCCTTTAAAGAATTGGTCTTGGACAATGGTAGTGTGACTATTATTGAGTATGAAGATGGCCAATTTAAACTAGAAGCAGTTGGAGATCTGTCATACCGCCAGGTTGGAGCGAAATGGTTAGAGGGAGATCATGACTAAATATAAACTTGCCAAGAAAAGAGAAAAGAAAGTTAGCTGGATCGTGCTCTGCTGTATAGGCCTCTGTCTAATCGGAGCAGGAGTGGGTATTTTCTATTTGAAACCTCAATGGCTTCATATGGGCTCTGTTGAAGATAAAAAAGTAGAAACAAGCATTCCAAAAAAGGTTGAGAAAAAGGAAGAAAAACCTAAAACAGACCTTCCACAAGTTTCTAGCAAGGATTGGAACCTAGTCCTGGTCAACCGGGACAACAAGTTGGCTGAGCTGAATCCTCAGTTAGTCGACGTTGAAGAAATTAAGGTGGATAGTCGAATCGCAGAACAAACTAAGCAATTTTTAGCGGCGGCAAGAGCCATTGCTCCAGAAGAATCCTTGATTTCCGGTTATCGAAGTGTAGAGGAGCAAACGGAAATTTACAATGAGCGGGTGGCTCAATTAGAAGCTACCGGGCTTTCTCATGAAGAGGCAGAACGTCAAGCACAAACACAAGTACAGGTCCCAGGGGCTAGTGAGCACCAGACAGGCCTTGCGATTGATATGAGTGCCCCAAATGGGCTGTCCGAAGAGGTGGTGCAACAAATTATTGCCTTGGCGCCACAATATGGGTTTGTTCTCCGTTATCCAGAAGGGAAAAATGCGATTACAGGTGTGGACTATGAAAACTGGCATTTCCGCTACGTCAGTGTAGAAAATGCCCAGTATATGGTCAAGCACCAACTGGTCTTAGAAGAATATATTCAAAAGCTGAAAGAAGCAGGTTTATAGTTTTTTTAGCCTAGTATCGGTCTTAAGAATGATTTTTAGCACTCTTGAAAAAAGAGTGCTAATTTTTTGGTTTTTTTTCTTGACTTTCTTTTGAGAGGGTGTATAATAGAATCATAGTTTAGCACTTGAGTGTTTAGAGTGCTAAAAATGAAAGAGAGGTGAGGTCATGGTTACAGAACGTCAAAATGAGATTTTAAATCTTGTCGTCGATATCTTTACCAAGACCCACGAACCGGTCGGTTCAAAAGCACTACAAGATGTCATTCAATCCAGTAGTGCGACCATCCGAAACGACATGGCTGCTCTCGAAAAGCAAGGCTTATTAGAAAAGGCCCATACTTCGAGTGGTCGAATGCCTAGCCGAGCTGGTTTCCAATATTTTGTTCAGAACTCGCTTGATCTAGAGTTGATTGATGAGCAGGATGTTTACCAGGTGGTAAAAGCCTTCGATTTCGAAGCCTTTAAGTTAGATGATATCTTGGATGCTACGGCTAAGTTATTAGCCCAGATGACGGGCTACACCGCAGTGATTCAGGATGTGGAGCCGACACGGCAGCGCTTGACGGGTTTTGAGATTGTCCCATTATCCAACCACGATGCCTTAGCAGTTCTGACCTTGGATGAATCAAAGCCTGTCACCGTACAATTTGCCATTCCAAAGAATTTCTTAACCAGTGACTTGGAAATCTTCCATCAGCTAGTTCAAGAACGTTTCATTGGAAATACGGTCTTGGATATCCACTACCGCCTGCGGACGGAGATTCCACAGATTGTACAGCGCTATTTCAAGACGACAGACAACGTTTTGGATCTATTCGATTACGTCTTCTCGCAACTGTTTCAAGAACTGGTCTTTGTAGAAGGAAAGGTTTCATCTTTGGGTTATGCCGATCTTCAGACCTATCAGTTCTTAGATAATCCCCAACATGTGGCCTTGGAGTTACGAGGGGGAATGCCAGAAGACCAAATGACCCAGATCCTGGTTGCGGAATCCCAAGAGAAGGCCTTGAAAAATGTGACGGTCATTAGTCACAAGTTCCTGGTTCCTTATCGTGGGATGGCCCTCATGAATGTGATCGGTCCTGTAGAGATGGATTACAGGCGTGTGATTAGCCTGGTCAATGTCATCGGCCGAGTACTGGTCATGAAGTTGACGGATTACTACCGTTACCTCAACAGCAACCATTATGAAGTAAATTAAGACCAAATGAAAGGGGTGTATGCCTTGACAGAAGATATCAAAAAAGAAGACGTGAAAGAAGAGGAAGTTGCCCAAACAACTGAAGAAGTTGTGGAGGAAAGCAACCAACCTTCTGAGTTAGAAGAAGCACAAGCGCGTGCCGAGGAATTTGAAAATAAATACCTTCGTGCTCATGCAGAAATGCAAAACATTCAGCGCCGTGCTAATGAAGAACGTCAACAATTACAAAAATACCGTAGCCAAGATTTGGCAAAAGCGATCTTACCATCACTGGACAATCTCGAACGCGCCCTTGCCGTCGAAGGATTGACAGATGATGTGAAGAAGGGCTTGGAAATGGTCCAAGAAAGCTTGGTACATGCTCTGAAAGAAGAAGGAATCGAAGAAATCGCAGCGGACGGCGAATTTGACCATAACTACCACATGGCCATTCAAACAGTCCCAGCGGATGACGAGCATCCGGCTGATACCATCGCACAAGTCTTCCAAAAAGGCTACAAACTCCATGACCGCATCCTGCGCCCAGCTATGGTAGTGGTTTATAACTAGGATATCTTGTCCGAAACGACACTAAACTATGAAAGAAAGATAAGATGCAAGCCGGAGGCTTGCAAGGAAGATATTTCCCGCTGTGGTGAAAGTTTCAGTAGCTCATGCTACTGAAACAGGGGATTTTTGAGACAGTAGGCTCAAAAATAAGTGATGAAATCCCGAAGGGAGTTGCTCACGTCCCCACCACTTAAGGGAAATATCAAAAAAAGAAGAAAAATCAACAAGGAGAAAAACATATGTCTAAAATTATCGGTATTGACTTAGGTACAACAAACTCAGCAGTAGCAGTTCTTGAAGGAACTGAAAGCAAAATCATCGCAAACCCAGAAGGAAACCGTACAACTCCATCTGTAGTGTCATTCAAAAACGGTGAAATCATCGTTGGTGACGCTGCAAAACGTCAAGCAGTTACAAACCCAGATACAGTGATCTCTATCAAATCTAAGATGGGTACTTCTGAAAAAGTTTCTGCAAACGGTAAAGAATACACTCCACAAGAAATCTCAGCGATGATCCTTCAATACTTGAAAGGCTACGCTGAAGAATACCTTGGTGAAAAAGTAACCAAGGCTGTTATCACCGTTCCTGCATACTTCAACGATGCTCAACGTCAAGCAACTAAAGATGCTGGTAAAATCGCTGGTCTTGAAGTAGAACGTATCGTCAACGAACCAACTGCAGCAGCTCTTGCTTACGGTTTGGATAAGACTGACAAAGAAGAAAAAATCTTGGTATTTGACCTTGGTGGTGGTACATTTGACGTATCTATCCTTGAACTCGGTGATGGTGTCTTCGATGTATTGGCAACTGCAGGAGACAACAAACTCGGTGGTGACGACTTTGACCAAAAAATCATCGACCACATGGTTGCAGAATTCAAGAAAGAAAACGGCATTGACTTGTCAACAGACAAGATGGCTCTTCAACGTTTGAAAGACGCGGCTGAAAAAGCTAAGAAAGACCTTTCTGGTGTAACTTCAACACAAATCAGCTTGCCATTCATCACTGCTGGTGAGGCTGGACCTCTTCACTTGGAAATGACTTTGACTCGTGCCAAATTTGACGATTTGACTCGTGACCTTGTAGAACGTACAAAAGTTCCAGTTCGCCAAGCCCTTTCAGATGCAGGTTTGAGCTTGTCAGAAATCGACGAAGTAATCCTTGTCGGTGGTTCAACTCGTATTCCTGCCGTTGTTGAAGCTGTTAAGGCTGAAACTGGTAAAGAACCAAACAAATCAGTGAACCCTGATGAAGTTGTTGCCATGGGTGCGGCCATCCAAGGTGGTGTGATCACTGGTGATGTGAAAGACGTTGTCCTTCTTGACGTAACACCATTGTCACTTGGTATCGAAACAATGGGTGGAGTCTTCACAAAACTCATCGACCGCAACACAACTATTCCAACATCTAAATCACAAGTCTTCTCAACTGCAGCAGACAACCAACCAGCCGTTGATATCCACGTTCTTCAAGGTGAACGCCCAATGGCAGCAGATAACAAGACTCTTGGACGCTTCCAATTGACTGATATCCCAGCTGCACCTCGTGGTATCCCACAAATCGAAGTAACATTCGACATCGATAAGAACGGTATCGTATCTGTTAAAGCGAAAGATCTTGGAACTCAAAAAGAACAAACAATTGTTATCCAATCAAACTCAGGTTTGACAGACGAAGAAATCGACCGCATGATGAAAGATGCAGAAGCTAACGCTGAAGCAGATAAGAAACGTAAAGAAGAAGTTGACCTTCGTAACGAAGTAGACCAAGCTATCTTTGCGACTGAAAAGACAATCAAAGAAACTGAAGGCAAAGGCTTCGATGCAGAACGTGATGCTGCACAAGCTGCCCTTGATGAGCTTAAGAAGGCCCAAGAAGATAACAACTTGGACAAAATGAAAGCAAAACTTGAAGCCTTGAACGAAAAAGCTCAAGGACTTGCTGTGAAACTCTACGAACAAGCCGCAGCAGCACAACAAGCTCAAGCAGGAGCAGAAGGCGCACAAGCAACAGGAAACGCAGGCGATGATGTCGTAGACGGAGAGTTTACGGAGAAATAAAATAGTCCAGTGGACTATTTTATCCCGAGCTTGAAAATTTGGGAGCGAGGCGTTAAGAATGACTAATCACTAAAGTGATTGCCATTCTACGGCAATCGCTATGGCGACTTGCCTAAACGCCTTACTAGTTCAAAAACATAGTATAATCAACTTTGTTTTTAAACGTCGTAATGATAGTAAGAAATCCAGAGGTTGCAACCCAGCCTCTGTTTTTCGGTAAAATAGAGGATGTTGCGTATGAAAAAAGTACTTTGTATCATTTATCCTAATTTTTCTCTTTATGAGATAACCGCTTTAACGAGTACTTTAGCTCTGTCTTTTGATATTACGATTGATTATGCCGCTTCAGATCATTCGATAGTGGTCTCTGAGGATGGCTTGCCCTGTCAACCAACGAAAACACTAGATCAAATCTGTATAGAAGAGTATTCTTGTGTGATTTTGCCAGGAATGGTAAACATAGGACCTGCTCTACAGGATGAGAAATTGATTTCGTTTTTGAGGGACCTTGGTGAGCAAGATATCCTAATTGCATCCATTTCTTCAGCGCCTCTTTTATTAGCGAAAGCAGGTTTGCTGAACGATACGAAATTTACAGGTGGAATTTGGCAAAACTTCTTTGATTATTTTGAATTTCTTCCACGTGAAAATTTCCAACCGAAAGTCCTTGTGCAAGATAAACAAATCATTACGGCTATCGGTTTTGCCCATCAAGAGTTTGCAAGAAAAGTGATTCTAAGCTTAGGATTGGCAGAGAATACGGACAACTATTTTAAAGAAAAGAACGAGTGTGCAGCAGAGGATTTGATATTTACTCTATCAGACCAAGAGTTTGATCAAGTGAAGCAAAGTATAGAAAACATCCTCTAAAGATGTACATGAAAATTATAGAAAGGAACAAAGAGTGTTCGGGGAATTGAACCCGAGCTCTGAAGTTTCTTACTCAATATAAAAAGAAAGGAACAAAGGTGTTCGCAACTGAACACGGGCTACGGACGGTGCCAAAAAGATAGTTTTTTCTAGGACGCAAGCGTCCGTCGTCAAAACTCCTATTTTGGCTGTGTCCGTTTGACGCCCTTTGTATCTTGAATTATGAACAATACTGAATTTTATGACCGTTTGGGCGTTTCAAAGAATGCGTCTCAGGATGAGATCAAGAAAGCCTATCGGAAATTATCTAAAAAATATCACCCAGATATCAACAAGGAGCCTGGTGCTGAGGAAAAGTACAAGGAAGTTCAAGAAGCTTATGAGACTTTGAGCGACGAACAAAAACGGGCGGCTTATGATCAATACGGTGCTGCAGGTGCCAATGGTGGTTTCGGCGGCTTCGGTGGCGGAGCTGGTGGTTTCGGTGGTTTTGATGGCAGTGGCTTTGGTGGCTTTGAAGATATCTTCTCTAGCTTCTTTGGTGGCGGTGCAAGCCGCAATCCTAATGCTCCACGTCAGGGAGATGATCTTCAGTACCGCGTAAACCTCAAGTTTGAAGAAGCCATCTTTGGAACTGAGAAGGAAGTGAAGTACCATCGGGAAGCCAGCTGTCGGACATGTGATGGAACTGGTGCTAAGCCAGGAACAAGTCCAGTAACTTGTGGACGCTGTCATGGTTCTGGGGTTATCAATGTGGATACGCAAACCCCACTTGGGATGATGCGCCGTCAAATCACCTGTGATGTCTGTCATGGACGCGGTAAAGAAATTAAAGATCCTTGTACAACCTGTCATGGGACTGGTCACGAGAAGCAAGCCCACAGTGTCAATGTGAAAATCCCTGCTGGGGTTGAAACAGGTCAACAAATCCGCCTCTCTGGTCAAGGAGAAGCTGGATTTAATGGAGGGCCATACGGAGATCTCTATGTGGTGGTCAACGTTGAGCCGAGCGACAAATTTGAGCGTGATGGATCAACCATCTACTATAAATTGAACTTGAACGTTGTTCAGGCTGCTCTTGGGGATACGGTCCATGTACCAACGGTTCACGGCGATGTTGACTTGGTCATCCCTGAAGGAACCCAGACAGGTAAGAAATTCCGCCTCCGCGGTAAAGGAGCACCAAGCTTGCGTGGAGGCTCTGTAGGAGATCAATATGTATCTGTTAATGTGGTGACACCAACAGGTCTAAATGACAAGCAAAAAGAAGCCCTTCGTGCATTTGCGGAAGCAAGTGATTTGAAGGTCAACCCAAAGAAAAAAGGCTTCTTTGATAAGGTTAAAGATGCCTTGGATGATCTATAAAATAAAAGAAGATTTGGTTTTTCCAATCTTCTTTTTTTATCAAGAAAAACACCTCCGAAACCAAAGGCTTCAGAGGTGTGGCAAAAGAATCAAATTAAACAAGACCTTGGGCAATCATCGCATTTGCGACATTTTCAAAGGCTGCGATGTTGGCACCAGCAAGGTAATCTTTACCAAGACCGTAGGTTTCTGCAGTTGTTTTAGCAGTGTTGAAGATGTTGGTCATGATATCTTTCAAACGACCATCCACTTCTTCTCGTGTCCATGAAAGACGGAGGCTGTTTTGGCTCATTTCAAGAGCAGATACAGCAACCCCACCAGCATTGGCGGCTTTGGCAGGTCCGTAAAGGATGCCATTTTCTTTGTAGACTTTGATGGCTTCAAGGTCGCTTGGCATATTAGCTCCTTCAGAAACAACTTTAACACCTTGAGCAACTAAGCGTTTAGCTGCTTCACCGTTAATCTCATTTTGAGTCGCACATGGAAGAGCGATGTCATAGTTGCCAGCATAAGTCCATACAGAACCTTCGTAGTAGGTAGCAGTTGACTTTTCTGCAGCGTATTCTGTCAAGCGAGCACGGCGTTTTTCTTTGACGTCTGTAAGAAGGTCAAAATCAATACCGTTTTCGTCGATGACATAGCCGTTTGAGTCAGAGACTGAGATGACAGTTGCACCAAGTTCAGTTGCTTTTTGAAGAGCGTATTGGGCTACGTTACCAGAACCTGAGATCACGACTTTCTTACCAGCAAAGCTGTCCCCGTTAGCCTTCAGCATTTCTTCAGTGTAGTAGACCAAACCGTAACCAGTTGCTTCTGGACGGATCAAGCTACCACCGAAACCAAGAGGTTTACCTGTCAAGACACCGGCATCGAATTGGTTAAGGCGTTTGTATTGGCCGTAAAGGTAACCGATCTCACGTCCACCAACCCCGATATCACCAGCTGGGACATCAAGAGATGGTCCGATGTATTTTTGCAATTCTGTCATGAAGCTTTGGCAGAAACGCATCACTTCAGCATCAGTTTTGCCTTTCGGATCGAAGTCAGATCCACCTTTACCTCCACCGATTGGAAGTCCAGTCAAGACGTTTTTAAAGATTTGTTCGAAGCCGAGGAATTTCAAGATACCTTGATTTACAGTTGGGTGGAAACGAAGTCCGCCTTTGTATGGGCCTACAGCTGAGTTAAATTGGACACGGTAACCACGGTTCACTTGAACCTTTCCATCACGGTCAACCCAAGGAACACGGAAAGAAATTACGCGCTCAGGCTCAGTGATACGTGCCAAGATGTTTTCTTCGATGTATTCTGGATGTTTTTCAAATACAGGTTCCAAAGTGCTGAGGAATTCTTCAACAGCTTGAAGGAATTCCGCTTCATGGCCGTTGCGAGCTTTTACGGTTTCGAAAGTGCTTTGGATATATTCTTTTGCAGTTGTCATCATGTTTCTCCTTTTTTCATTGAAACGAATTCCAGCAGGTTGGCGAACTTACTGGTATATGGAGGCACTGCTGAAAGCAATGTCATGTTTTATTACGTCGATAATTATAGCAGACTTTTTTTGACTTGTAAAGAAAAAAGTTGAATTTTCTGAAAATTTTCACAACTGATGGAGGATGGTAAAAAAGATACCTAGCTTGGACTTACTCCGGTTGAAATGATGATACGATTTTTAGCTTTCCTTTGAGCGGAAATCCACTCCTTCTTGAGTAATTTCTTGCTATTTCCGGACGATCCTTGTCCTTTTTTAGTTTTCTAGTCATGAATCCTCCTTTTCGTGCTATAATGGCTGTAAGAATTCATTTCAAGGAGAAGAAGATGGTATCGACAAAGACGCAAATTGCTGGTTTTGAATTTGACAACTGCCTGATGAATGCGGCAGGTGTGGCCTGTATGACCACTGAGGAATTAGAAGAAGTGAAGAATTCGGCTGCTGGGACCTTTGTGACCAAGACAGCTACCTTGGAGTTCCGTTCTGGAAATCCAGAGCCACGCTACCAAGATGTCCCACTGGGCTCAATCAATTCGATGGGGCTACCTAACCAAGGCTTGGACTATTATTTGAATTACTTATTGGAGTTGCAAGAAACAGATCCCGATCGGACTTTCTTCCTATCTCTTGTCGGCATGTCTCCTGAGGAAACCCATACCATCTTGAAAAAGGTGCAAGAAAGTGATTTTAAAGGTTTGACTGAATTGAACCTTTCCTGCCCCAATGTCCCAGGGAAACCTCAGATCGCCTATGATTTTGAGACGACAGATCGGATCTTGTCAGAGGTCTTTGCCTATTTCACCAAACCTCTTGGCATCAAGTTGCCACCTTATTTTGATATCGTTCATTTTGACCAAGCAGCAGCAATCTTTAACAAATATCCGCTCAAGTTTGTCAACTGTGTCAACTCAATCGGTAATGGACTTTACATCGAGGATGAATCCGTGGTGATCCGTCCTAAGAACGGATTTGGTGGGATTGGTGGCGAATACATCAAACCAACGGCTCTGGCCAATGTCCATGCCTTTTACCAACGGTTAAATCCAGAAATTCAGATTGTGGGGACTGGGGGCGTCTTGACTGGTCGCGATGCCTTTGAACATATCCTTTGTGGCGCTAGTATGGTACAAATCGGAACCACGCTTCATAAAGAAGGAGTGGGGGCTTTTGAACGCATTACTGCGGAGCTTAAAGCTATCATGGAAGAAAAAGGCTACCAAAGTCTAGAAGATTTCCGTGGAAAATTGCACTACATTGACTAATTTTTTGAAAAGAACTTCCTCGAGTGGAAACTTGGGGATTTTTTCATGGATTCTTGTCAATGGAGGACATTCTGTTCCTAGTTTTAGAGATTTCCCATTTTTATAGAGAGAAAAAGGTGTACAATGGAGGTGAAAAGGAAGGTGATTTCGATGGGAGAAAGGGATGTGATTCAAGAGGCGAGGACGACGGTCAGCCTTCTTCAAACAGCCTTTTCTAAAGGATGCACCCCCAGTCCAGATGCCCTTCGATTTAAAGAAAATCTAGATCAGATGTTGAAAGTTTTATTGAAGGCTCAAAGGATAGACAATCGCCTGTTGATGGAGTTGGAAAAGTTTTATCAGACCGCTAGTCTATTGATTGGTCTGAGCGGGTTGCGTTTAAATAAAGAAACCTTTCAAGTTTGGCGAGCTTATGATCACTGGCATTACGAGGTTGTGAAGCCTCAGTTACAGGTCTACGGACCGACGGTGGTTCTTTAATCTTGGTAACGATGTTTAGGAACATCAGATGATTGAGAGGAGGTGTGGGACATGTCTCTCATGCATGATTTTTTCCATCAGTTTTTAGTGTCTCTACGGAATATTGGTTACTCGCTCTTTTTCTTATTTGAAAAATAAGTGGGAGTGCCTTTATCCCTTTTACTAGTATAGTAGAAGGGATTTTTGATGCAGAATCCTTGAAAATCTGAGGCTCTTGGATTATGATGGAGCTAATAGATGTCAAGCGTTCCTCTTAGGGAATGCAGGAAGCGAGGAAAAAAAGATGGCAGAGATTTATCTAGCAGGTGGCTGTTTTTGGGGCTTAGAGGAGTATTTCTCTCGGATCCCCGGTGTAGAACAAACGACGGTGGGCTATGCCAATGGCCAGGTAGAGACGACCAATTATCAACTGATCAAAGAAACGGATCATGCAGAGACTGTACAAGTTATCTACGATCCAGACAAGATCACTTTACGCGCAATTTTGCTCTACTATTTCCGGGTGATCGATCCCTTGTCCGTTAACAAGCAGGGAAATGATCGAGGCCGCCAATATCGGACCGGTGTCTATTACCTAGACGAGGCGGATCGTGAGGTGATTGCCCAAGTGTTTGCGGAAGAAGAGAAGCGACTGGGCCGCAAGATCGCGGTGGAGCTAGAGCCCTTGCGTCACTACATCCTGGCTGAGGACTACCACCAAGACTACCTCAAGAAGAATCCTGGGGGTTATTGCCATATCGATGTGACGGATGCTGCCCAACCCTTGATTGATCCGGCAGCCTATCAGAAGCCAGATCAAGAAACCTTAAAAGCGAAACTGACAGCAGAGCAGTACCAAGTCACCCAAGAAAGCGCGACGGAACGCCCTTTCCACAATGTCTATGATCAGACCTTTGAAGAGGGCATCTATGTGGATATTACGACTGGGGAACCTCTTTTCTTTGGAAAGGATAAGTTTGCTTCTGGCTGTGGCTGGCCAAGTTTCTCTCGTCCCATTGCCAAAGATGTCGTCCACTATTACCAGGACCAAAGCCATGGGATGGAGCGGATTGAAGTTCGTTCCCGCTCGGGTAATGCCCATCTCGGCCATGTCTTCACCGATGGACCCAAAGACCAAGGTGGCCTTCGCTATTGCATCAATTCGGCCTCACTGCGCTTTATTCCAAAAGAGGAAATGGAGCAAGAAGGTTATGGTTATTTGTTAAATGCTTTGAAATAAGAGGGCCTTTCTATTAAATCGAAAAACGGAGTTTATGATGAAAAATAGAAATTTGTGGGTAACAATTTTTTCACTTTCGGCTATGGTAACTCTGATTGGATTAGGATTTACTGCCTATAATCATTTTGTGTTCCATCAACCTTTTATGAATCGGACGACAAAAGGGTTGCTTTCGGCCTTTTTCCTAAGTCTTGTCATGGTTGCGATTAGCTTGTCCAAATCAAACGATAAGAAGTGATGAACGATCATTTACATGAATTAATCAACTGTGCAGGAGCAGGACGATGAAGCGTTTCTAAACAATGGCGCTTCTGTCCTGCTCTCTTTTTTCTCTTCTTAAAATTTGTGATACAATGAAGAGAAAGCATTTCAATGAATACTAGGTTTGATGTGAGTTTAGTGGCTCATTGTATAAACCTGAGATGAGAAAGTTGGAATGTTAGAGAAGTGTGAGAATGTAAAAGGTAGCATCAAGATGCTAGGGAGAGGCCTTTGAGAAGTGCAAGAGAATTGAATAGGAAGAGAAGATGATGAAGAATTGGAAGGATCTCTTAAAGAGATGGAGCGAGCTTGGGAAAGATATCCTCAGGATGCTCAACGACTGGCTTGATATTGGCTTGGGAAAGGTGACCGCTTTTCGCCTGACCAACGAACAGTTTGTCTATGGTTTGCTGATTACAGTATTTGCGGCAGCAAATCTGGTCTTGTGGGTTCAAAAATGGAATGGTTTTCCCATTACAGCGCTAGAAATGCCGGAAGTTGTTGAAAAGCAAGAAGAAATTCATCCGGATCAGTTACCGCATACGGCTCGGATTATGGCAAATGGAGATCAACTCTATCATGACTTGATTTATATGAGCGCCGCCAAGGAAGATGGAAGCTATGATTTTTCTGAGAATTATCACTATGCTCAGGAATGGTTAAAGCAAGGGAATTTGGTCTTGGGGGATTTTGAAGGGACCATTAATCCGGATTATGGGCTTTCGGGCTATCCGATTTTCAATGCCCCTGGGGAGGTAGTTGCTTCGATTAAGGAGGCAGGCTATCAGGTGATGGATCTGGGACATAACCATATCCTCGATTCTGGCTTGGAAGGGCTGTTTTCGACTGCCAAGGCATTTGAAGACGTGGGGATCCAAACGGTTGGTGTCTACCCACATGAGACGAGAGATCAAGCCCCTATCCTGATCAAGGAGGTAAATGGAATCAAGATTGCAATTTTGGCCTACTCCTACGGATTTAATGGGATGGAATATAATCTAGAACAAGAGGACTATGATAATCGTCTATCGGACCTCAATGAGGAGCGGATGCGTCAAGAAATCCAAAAAGCTGAGATGGAAGCAGACATGACCATTGTCATGCCTCAGATGGGGAATGAATATGAGTTAGAACCGACAGAGGAACAAAAGGAGCTATACCATAAGATGATTTCTTGGGGAGCGGATATCGTCTTGGGTGGTCATCCTCATGTCGTCCAGCCTGCTGAGATTGTGGATAAGGATGGTCAACAGAAATTGATCATTTATTCTATGGGGAATTTCCTTTCCAATCAGCGGATGGAAACCATGGAAGGGATAGACAATGCGCAATGGACCGAACGGGGTGTCCTGATGGATATCACCATTGAGAAGGTAGGGCGCAAGACACGGATCAAAACGGCCACAGCTCATCCTACTTGGGTCAACCGGACGCCCAAGGACAGTTATTCTCCTGAAGGCTATGAACTCTATCATTTCCATACCTATATCTTGGAGGACTGGATTGAAGGCGGCAAGTACCGGGATCAATTGGATGATGAAACAAAGGCGCGTGTTGATACAGCCTACCAGGAAGTGAAGGAACATGTGAATCTGAATTGGCAATAGGAAGGGAGGATTAAGGAATGGACAAACTGGAGTGGTTACCAATTGGATTTGTTGGACTGATTATCATTATGGTTCTAACAAATCGGATATCAACGATTCGTCTGAGAAAAAATTTAGCCAAGGCTTGGGAGGGGAAACCTTTTTTTATAAAAAATGATAGTGAAGAGAGTTTAGTGGAAACGATGCTTTTAGCATCTACATTCCAGCCAACGGATAGTCAAGTAGATGGTCAAACTTGGCATGATTTAGACATGCATAGAGTCTTTGATCAGCTGAACCATACACAGTCTAGTATTGGGGCAGAGGCCTTGTATCAGAAGATGCGTTTGATAAACTTTCAACCAGATGCATCTTTGCAGGAGTTAGAAGATTTCTTTGAACATCACACGGATCTTCGTCTGAAGGTTCAGGTTGTTATGAACCAGTTAGGAAAAAAGAACCACAATATGGCTAGAAGTATTGTGGCGAATCCAGGGAAGCAAGATTCGAGGATTTATCTTTCTCTCTATATTTTTTTAGCGTGTTTGCCAGTCCTCTCTCTTTTCTTTCTTCCGTTTTTTCAAATTCAAGCCATGTCAGTCTTGATAGCGAGTGTGACGTTTAATATCATTTTTTCGAGCATTCGGAATTGGTCGAATAAACTGCGCTTGGATCAAGTTAGTTACTTGGTTCGTATCTTTGCTTCAGCGGAAAAGCTGAGCCGTCTAGCGCTACCAAAACAAGAAGCCTTCAAACAGGCTGTCCAACCATTTAAGAAGACGAAAGTCATTTCCAGCATCTTACAAAGTCCAACAGGAAGCTCCGAGATGGAAATTATCCTGATTTACCTTAATTTTCTTTTCTTAATTCCGCAGATTGCCCAAATCTATATCTACCAGCAAGTGAGGACTCATCAGAAAGAAGCGCAGGAAACAATCAATCTTTTGGGCGAATTGGAAGTAGCTATCAGCCTTCTACGCCATAAGCGTGATGGTAATTTGGTTTGTCATCCCAATTTTAAGGAAGAAGCTGGGATTAAAGGAAAGGGGATCTACCATCCTTTACTAGCGGATCCGGTTGCTAATGACGTCACTTTTGAAAAAAATATGGTGATCAGTGGAGATAATGCCTCCGGAAAATCCACTTATTTGAAAATGGTAGCCATTAACTGTATTTTAGCGCAGGGCTTGGGCTTCGCTTATGGTGACAGTTTGGAGCTTTCTTATGGACATGTCATGACCTCTATGGATGTCAGCGATGATATCGAGGTTGGAGATAGTTATTTTATTACAGAGAGTAAAACAATTCTCCGAATGATTGAGAGTCTGGAAAAGTCAGGTTTTCATTATTTCTTTATTGATGAACTCTTTAAGGGAACCAATACCATTGAGCGAATTGGGTCTGGCTTAGGGATTGTCCGCTGGCTATCGAGACACGATTGCCTGTATATGATTTCGAGTCATGATATTGAGCTAGTTGCGGCATCTGGTGCAGTCAATGATAATTATCATTTTGACAGTCGCTATGTTGACGGGAAAATTGTCTTTGATTATCAGATAAAGCAGGGGGCTGCAGTGACGAAGAATGCGGTCAATACATTAAAAAGCCTTCATTTTCCTTCAGAAATTACTCAAACTTCCCAAGAATTAATTGGACAATATGAAAAGACAGGGAAATGGTCTTTGAATAGAATGTTGAGTGATAAAGAGGAAGGTTGCTAGGCTTTATCAGACCTTCTGTTGTAAAAAATTAAAAGCACATAAAACGCAAACTTTACTTGTGTTTTATGTGCTTTTATTGTTTGATCTATTGGTTATAGACAAGCTTTTCGGTATTGGCTTGGAGTAACCTGATAGTATTTCTTGAACTGGCGATTAAAGTTTGAGAGGTTGTTGAAGCCGGATTGGCTCGCGATATCAATGATTGCCTGATCGGAATGCTGGAGGAGATGGGCTGCTTTTTTCAGTCGATATTGAATGATATACTCCATGCAAGAGAGCCCTAATTGTTTCTTAAAGAAATTCATGAAGTGGGTCGGGCTAAAATGGCACAGCTCTGCCAAATGCTCGATCATGAGCTCCTCTTGGTAATGGTTTGAAATATGGTCGAGGACCAAACGGATTTTTTCTTCTCTCCGGTAAGCGTCCGTTGAGAACTTCTTCTCGACGATATAGTTATGGGAGAAGAGGAGATAGAGGAGTTCATTGAGCTGGGATTTAAGTCGGAGTTCATAGAAGGGGCCTTGTTCTCTTCCGTTTGCCATACAGGTTAAGAGGCTCTGTTTGATTTCTTCGTAACCGGGTGATTGGGCTTGAATGCGTCGGACGAATTCAAAATCCCCATTGTAGAGGGGTTGTAAATATTTTAGAGTGGCGATATTTTTATGGGTAATCCCAATCAGGTCCAGATTAAAATGCAGGACATCCATAGTATGAGAAGAACTCTGGATGGGGTGGATGGAGTGGAGGGCATTGGGGCGGATCAAAATAATATCACCAGGCTGACTATTAAAATATTCATAGTCGATATGGAACTGAGCAGTCCCTTCATTGACATAAATAATCTCAATATCGGTGTGCCAGTGAAATAAGATATCTGGCTGTCCATTTTGGGTGCTAATCTGTTTGATTGAAAAAGGGAAATCGCTATTGGTAAAGGATGTTTGGCGGTATAAAGTCTTTGTGTTCATGCCTACCTCTTAGATCTTTTTCGGGAGTAGCAGACGTTTTTACCAGGTGTGTGAAAGGGTCTGCTAGTTACTTCATACAGGGAAAATCTACTATCTATATTATAATAAAATTGGACCAAAAATTAAAGAGGATTCGATGGAATTTCTTAAATTTTAAGGAAGGAGGAGAGGGGCGATTTAAGGGAGAGAAGTCTCCAAAATGATGAGGGAATGGTGTATAATAGGGGAAAGATGGAAAGAGGTGGCAGTATGCTACAAATGATTGCGACAGATATGGATGGCACTCTGATGGACGAGCAAGGAGAAGTAGACCATGAGCGCTTGAGCCGTATTTTGGATCAGCTAGACCAAAGAGGGATTCCCTTTGTCATTGCGACAGGGAACGGCTATAGCCGTATGGCTCATGTATTGGGAGACTTGAAAGATCGCGTCACCTTGGTGCTGGCCAATGGGGCACGGATATTAGAGAAGGGAAAGCTCATCCGAGAGTGTAGCTGGCCGGAAGAGCTGGTGCAGGAGGTCTTGCAGTATCTAGAAGGCCGAGAAGAAGAACTCCATCTGGTCGTTAGTAGCTTATCGGGAGGCTATGCTAAGAAAGGAACAGAGTTTCCTCTTTTAGAGCAATTGATGACGCCTGAGTTAGCGGCTGCTTTTTACAAACGGATGCGCTTTGTGGATGATTTGGCCCATGAACATGGAGAGCAAGTTTTGAAACTAAGTGTCGTCACGGAGACTGAAAAAGTCGAAGCCTTTGTACAAGAGTTGAGAGAAAAGTTTGGAGAGCGCCTGCTTCCTGCAGCTAGTGGCTATGGGGCCATTGATATTCTGCAACCGGGTGTCAATAAGGCTACGGCCATTCAATTCTTAGAAGAACGCTGGGGCGTGGATGGTGGACACTTGATGGCATTTGGGGATAGCCAAAACGATGTCGAGATGCTTGAGTTAGCGACCTATTCCTATGCAATGGAAAATGCGGATCCCCATGCGCGACAAGCAGCCCGCTATACGGCACCTTCTCATCAGAATCATGGAGTCTACGAAGTCATCGAAGCTTATTTGGATGGAAGGCTCAGCTTCGACTAGGATCTTATCCTACCTTGCACAGTTTCTACTATACGAATCGAAAGGAGCCTTTATGGCTGTACAATTATTAGAAACCTGGCTGTTGAAAGAACAGGCAAAAATACAGAAGAATTACCGAGAACTGAATCAAAATCCTTTGAAGGAACCCGATATTCTTTTTATAGGAGACTCTATCGTCGAATACTATCCCCTTCAAGAGTTGCTGTTGACGGATCAATATATGGTGAACCGGGGGATTAGAGGCTACAAGACAGACCTCTTAAGAGAGCATCTAGATGCCCATATTTTCGGTCAAGCAGTGGATAAGGTTTTTTTGCTGATTGGAACTAATGACATTGGTAAGGAAATGCCCCTGTCGGAAACCATTGAAAACATGAGCATCATCTTGCAGGAGATGGTGCGACTCTTGCCCTTAGCGCAAATCAAACTCGTTTCGGTTCTTCCTGTGAATGAGGGAGAGCCCTACAAGGGGACAGTCTATATCCGGACCAATCAGAAGATTCAGACCTTGAACCAGGCCTACCACGAATTGGCCCAAGGGATGATAAATGTTGAATTTATCAATGTTTTTGATCATTTGCTTGGAGAAGATGGTCAGCTCAAACCGGCTTATACAACAGATGGACTTCATCTAAGTGTGGCCGGGTATCGCATCCTAGCTCAAGCTTTGCAGGAGATATTATAGAGATAAAAATAGGGAGTGAAAAAAGCCCAACTAGACAAATCTTCAAAGGAAGATTTGTTTTTTTTAAAACTTTTTGTTGACAAATGTAAATCTTAGGTGTAAAATAGCATCATAAGATTTACAAATGTAGATTTAGAAAGGAGAAGCCATGCAAATTTCCAATGCGGAATGGCGCATCATGAAGATTATCTGGATGGAAGGCAAGCAAACCAGCACGGATTTGATCGCCGTCTTGTCCGAGCGCTTTGACTGGTCGAAGTCGACGATTAAGACTCTCTTGACCCGCTTGGTGGAGAAAGGATGTTTGACTAGAGAAAAATCAGGCAAAGCCTTTGTTTACTCGGCTTTGTTGAAGCAGGACCAGGGTTTAGACTTGGTGGTTGAGGATGTGAAAGACAAGGTTTGCTCAAAAAGAATTGTCCAGGTGCTTGAAAACTTGATTCAGGAGAGTGACTTTACGCTTGTAGATCTTAATCAGCTGCAGCAGGTCCTCGAAGAAAAGAAAGCAGAGGCTGTCGAAACAGTCCCTTGCAATTGTATGTAATAGAAAGAAGGAAATTCCATGTTTGGATTGTTGATTAGTATTGTTTGTTTACTTTTGGTTGCTTTTATTGCTTGGTGGTTCTTTGCAGAGCATGAAAAGGTAAGCGGCCACGCTCGTCAGAAATCAGGTTATCAAGAAATTGAAGTCGAAGTCATGGGGGGGTATTCGCCTGAAACCATTGTCCTGAAAAAGAATGTTCCAGCCCGGATCATCTTTCATCGCAAGGATCCATCTTCATGTCTGGCTCAAGTGATCTTTCCAGATTTTGGCGTTCATGAAGATTTGCCTTTAGGTGAAAAACATGTCATTGAAATTACGCCAGAAAAAGCGGGCGAATATGGGTATTCATGTGGAATGAACATGATGCATGGTCAAATGATTGTGGAATAAAGGAGTAGGTATGGTAGAAAAACAAAAAGCAGTTGTGGAAAACGGAGTGCAAAAGATCCGTATTACAGCAGAAAAGGGCTATAGTCCCAAAGAATTTCAACTTCAAAAAGGGATTCCTGCTGAAATCACCTTCCATCGGGTCAATCCTTCCGGCTGTTATAAGGAAATTTTGTTTGAAGATCAGGGGATTTTAGATCCTTTGGAAGTCGGTGTGGATAAGGTGATATCCTTTACCCCGACAGAAACAGGGGACTTCGAGTTTTCATGTGGAATGAAGATGCAAAAGGGTTCCTACACGGTTGTGGAAAAACGCCGTCGTGTCTTAAGTTTACGGGATCGCTTTTGGATTACTAGTATCTTTACCCTTCCTTTATTGATCTTGATGATCGGGATGTGGGCAGGACTTGTATCCCATCCAGTCAATCGCTGGGGGACTTTTCTAGCGACAACGCCGATCATGTTGGTAGCAGGAGTACCTTTTATCAAGAGTGCCTGGGCCTCATTTAAGAAGCACCATTCCAATATGGATACCTTGGTAGCTCTTGGAACCCTGGTAGCCTATGTCTATAGTGTATTTGCCCTTTTTACTGGTCAGCCAGTATACTTTGAGGCTGCGGGTTTTATCATCTTCTTTATCCTCTTAGGGCAAATCTTTGAAGAACGGATGCGTAACAATGCCTCCGAGGCTGTGGAAAAGTTGTTGGATTTGCAGGCAAAAACGGCTCAAGTTCTCCGTGATGGGAACTATGTCGAGGTGGCGGCAGAAGATATCCAAATTGATGACTTGATTCGGGTCCGTCCTGGGGAAAAGATTGCGGTTGATGGGACGATTGTAGAAGGAAGTACGACCATTGATGAGTCGATGGTGACAGGTGAAAGCTTGCCTGTGGAAAAATCAGTTGGTGATGCAGTTATCGGCTCCACTATCAACAGCAATGGGACCATTCTCTTTAAGGCTGAAAAAGTCGGTAGTGAGACCCTCTTATCTCAAATTGTGGACTTTGTCAAAATGGCCCAATCCAGTCGTGCTCCCATTCAAGATTTGACGGATAAGATTTCAGGTATCTTTGTTCCAGTGGTGACAATTTTGGCCATTGCGACTTTCTGGGTTTGGTCCGTGCTTCTGGGCGCGTCGCTTCAAGAGGCCATGCTCTATGCAGTCTCTGTCCTCATTATTGCCTGTCCTTGTGCCCTTGGTTTAGCAACCCCAACAGCCCTGATGGTCGGAACCGGCCGTAGTGCCAAGATGGGGGTTCTGATTAAAAATGGAACAGTTCTTCAAGAAGTGCAAAAGATTCAAACCGTTGTGTTTGATAAGACAGGGACTATTACCATTGGCCAACCACTTGTAACCGATGTTGTAGGAGATGAAGCGCGGGTCTTGACACTGGCTGCTAGTCTTGAAACTTTTTCAGAACATCCACTAGCCCAAGCAGTGTTATCACAAGCAGAAGAAAAAGGTTTGGTGTTATCCCCTGTGGAAAACTTCCAAGCGATTGAAGGAAAAGGGGTCCAAGGTCAGATCGACCAGCAGTTGGTGACCTTGGGAAATGGCAAACTTCATGACGGGACAGCGATGGATCCGGAGCTTGAAAAACGGATGGTAGAGTTGCAAGAGCAGGCCAAAACAGTGATCAATTTGGCTGTGGATGGGCAAGTGATTGGCTTGATTGCCATTCAAGATGCTCCGAAGGCCAGCTCAAAAGAAGCGATCAAAAAGCTCAAAGAACGGGGCTTGAAAACGGTCATGTTAACGGGGGATAATGAACGGGTGGCCCAAGCTATTGCTAAGCAAGTGGGAATTGACACCGTCATTGCTGATGTCCTTCCTCAAGAAAAAGCAAGCGCCATCCAAAAACTGCAAGAAGCTAGCAAGGTCGCGTTTGTTGGAGATGGGATCAATGATGCTCCAGCTCTCTCGATCGCGGATGTAGGGATCGCTATGGGATCTGGAACGGATATTGCGATCGAGTCCGGTGGCATCGTGCTCACGCAAAATGATTTGCTTGGCGTTGTGCGCGCCTTTGACATGAGTCAAAAGACCTTCCGCAGGATTTTACTCAATCTCTTCTGGGCCTCTATCTACAATCTCCTTGGGCTTCCAATTGCTGCTGGAGTCTTTGTAGGACTGGGATTGACCCTCAATCCAGAACTAGCAGGTCTTGCCATGGCCCTTAGTTCTTTGTCTGTTTTGGCTAGCTCTCTGCTTCTCAATGTTGAGAAAATTGATTAATGGGAATAAAAAGTGATACACATATCACGTAGAGTGAAGATAAAATCTTTCCTGAGATTTTCCTTAGGTGAGTACGGACGTCAGCGAACTTCTACGAGGTTCCAAAACTCCCGAGCGCTAGAAACACAGTTGTTTCTAGCGCTTTTCTCACGGCGGAAATTCTCAGGATATATTTAAATAATGAAAACAATAGGGAAGTACTTTTATTTTTACAGAGTTTTTCTTATTTTATATTATTTTATATAAAAAATCATTTTTATACGTTCGGAGTGCTACAGTATGCTGTAGCACTTTTTTATCTTTCCTTACAGCTCTAAGGGAAAAGAGGGTATTAAATTATAGTAAAATACCCTATTGTAGGATAGTTTGTGAAAATTTCTCAAAAAGAGCATCTGTTATGGAATAGGGATTGAGCATCTCTGAGCAGATTCTTATACATGTGAATCTCTTTGTGATAAATTAATACTGTAATCGTTTTGTAAATCGTTTTCATGAGAAATGTCAGAAAAAACTCATTTTCAAATTCAAAACGAAACCTGATCGCAAAGATGAAGTAGAAGCGCTATGCTGCATTTTTAAAGGATCAAAATAGATTTAAAGGAGAGTTAGAATGACTCAAGGGAAAATTACTGCATCTGCAGCAATGCTCAACGTATTGAAAACATGGGGCGTAGATACTATCTACGGTATCCCATCAGGAACACTCAGCTCATTGATGGACGCTTTGGCTGAAGACAAAGATATCCGTTTCTTGCAAGTTCGCCATGAAGAAACAGGTGCTCTTGCAGCGGTTATGCAAGCTAAATTTGGCGGATCTATCGGTGTTGCAGTTGGTTCAGGTGGACCTGGTGCAACTCACTTGATCAACGGTGTTTACGATGCAGCTATGGATAACACTCCATTCCTTGCTATCCTTGGATCACGTCCAGTTAACGAATTGAACATGGATGCCTTCCAAGAATTGAACCAAAACCCAATGTACAACGGTATCGCTGTTTACAACAAACGTGTAGCTTACGCAGAGCAATTGCCAAAAGTGATTGACGAAGCTTGCCGTGCTGCCGTTTCTAAAAAAGGTCCAGCTGTCGTTGAAATTCCAGTAAACTTTGGTTTCCAAGAAATCGACGAAAACTCATACTACGGTTCAGGTTCTTACGAGCGTTCATTCATCGCTCCTGCTTTGAACGAAGTTGAAATCGACAAAGCGGTTGAAATTTTGAACAACGCTGAACGTCCAGTAATCTATGCTGGTTACGGTGGTGTTAAAGCTGGTGAAGTAATCACTGAATTGTCACGTAAAATCAAAGCACCAATCATCACAACTGGTAAAAACTTCGAAGCTTTCGAATGGAACTACGAAGGTTTGACAGGTTCTGCTTACCGTGTTGGTTGGAAGCCAGCCAACGAAGTGGTCTTTGAAGCAGACACAGTTCTTTTCCTTGGTTCAAACTTCCCATTTGCTGAAGTATACGAAGCATTCAAAAACACTGAAAAATTCATCCAAGTGGATATCGACCCATACAAACTTGGTAAACGTCACGCTCTTGACGCTTCTATCCTTGGTGATGCAGGTCAAGCAGCTAAAGCTATCCTTGATAAAGTAAACCCAGTTGAGTCTACTCCATGGTGGCGTGCAAACGTGAAGAACAACCAAAACTGGCGTGATTACATGAACAAACTCGAAGGTAAAACTGAGGGTGAATTGCAATTGTACCAAGTCTACAATGCAATCAACAAACATGCTGATCAAGACGCTATCTACTCAATCGACGTAGGTGACACTACTCAAACATCTACTCGTCACCTTCACATGACACCTAAGAACATGTGGCGTACATCTCCACTCTTTGCGACAATGGGTATTGCCCTTCCTGGTGGTATCGCTGCTAAGAAAGACAATCCAGATCGCCAAGTATGGAACATCATGGGTGACGGTGCATTCAACATGTGCTACCCAGACGTTATCACAAACGTTCAATACGACCTTCCAGTTATCAACGTTGTCTTCTCAAATGGTAAATATGCCTTCATCAAGGACAAATACGAAGACACAAACAAACACTTGTTTGGTTGTGACTTCCCTAATGCTGACTATGCGAAAATCTCTGAAGCGCAAGGTGCTGTAGGATTTACAGTTGACCGTATCGAAGACATCGATGCAGTTGTTGCAGAAGCTGTTAAATTGAACAAAGAAGGTAAAACTGTTGTTATCGATGCTCACATCACTCCACATCGTCCACTTCCAGTAGAAGTACTTGAGTTGGATCCAAAACAACACTCAGAAGAAGCTATTAAAGCCTTCAAGGAAAAATACGAAGCAGAAGAGCTTGTACCATTCCGCCTCTTCTTAGAAGAAGAAGGATTGCAATCACGCGCAATTAAATAATTCCTAACGTGGGACTTAAAAAGATCGGAGTAATCCGGTCTTTTTGTGGAGGACAGTAAATGAATTTAAATCAATTAGATATTATCGTGTCAGATGTTCCCCAAGTTTGTGCTGAATTAGAGAGTATCTTGGATAAAAAGGCGGACTATGTAGATAACAGTTTTGCTCAGTTCACGATTGGCAGTCACTGTCTCATGTTATCCCAAAATCATTTGATTCCTTTGGAAAATTTTCAGTCAGGAATCATTCTACACATTGAGGTTGAGGATGTCGACCAGAACCAAAAGCGGTTAAAAGAGATTGGTGTCGAGATTTTACACGGTCCTTGTGAAACGGATTGGGGAACAGAGTCCTTATTAGTTAAAGGCCCTGCTGGTCTAGTAATTGATTTTTATAGAATGAAATAAGGGTGCTTAGTCATTTGAAGTTAACCTTAATGATTCTTAAAACAGAATGTGAGAATATGAACTATTGAAAGATCGGAGCAATCCGGTC
Source organism: Streptococcus sp. 1001283B150225_161107_H12 (assembly GCF_015552665.1). Taxonomy (NCBI): domain Bacteria; kingdom Bacillati; phylum Bacillota; class Bacilli; order Lactobacillales; family Streptococcaceae; genus Streptococcus; species Streptococcus sp. 1001283B150225_161107_H12. Next base: position 30,389 of record NZ_JADNFC010000001.1, read on the forward strand.
TTTTTGTGTTGCGAGTGAACAGCAGTATTCATAGAATAGTATCAGTTTTCCCTAGGATGTTGTAAGACTTTCGGGTTAAAGAAGGATATAATAGACCTATCAAATCAAGTGAGGTAGAGAAATGACCGACAAACTTCAATTTCCAGATGGTTTCCTTTGGGGTGGGGCGACGGCTGCTAACCAGTGTGAGGGAGCTTATAATGAAGATGGCCGTGGCTTGGCCAATGTGGATGTGGTACCGATTGGGCCTGATCGTCATGCGATTATTACGGGTCAGAAAAAGATGTTCGACTTTGAAGAGGGCTATTTTTACCCGGCTAAAGATGGCATTGATATGTACCATCGCTACAAGGAAGATATTGCTCTATTTGGGGAAATGGGCTTTAAAACCTATCGCTTGTCCATTGCCTGGTCTCGGATCTTCCCGAAAGGGGATGAACTGGAGCCGAATGAAGCGGGTCTACAGTTCTATGAAGACCTCTTTAAGGAGTGCCACAAGTATGGCATTGAGCCCTTGGTGACCATTACCCACTTTGACTGCCCCATGCATTTGATTACAGAGTATGGAGGGTGGCGTAGTCGCAAGATGTTGGAATACTACGAACGCCTCTGCCGAACGCTCTTCACTCGTTACAAAGGCTTGGTCAACTACTGGCTGACCTTTAATGAGATCAATATGATCCTTCACGCCCCCTTTATGGGAGCGGGGCTCTGCTTTGAAGAAGGGGAGAATGAGGAGCAAGTCAAATACCAGGCGGCTCACCATGAATTGGTCGCTTCAGCCATTGCCACTAAGATAGCCCATGAGATTGATCCGAACAACAAGGTGGGCTGTATGTTGGCAGCAGGACCAAACTATCCGCATACCTCTGCTCCGCGAGATGTCTGGGCTGGTCTAGAAGAAGACCGCAAGAACTATTTCTTCATCGATGTGCAGGCGCGTGGGGAATACCCAAACTATGCTAAGAAAGAGTGGGAGCGTCAGGGAATCACGGTTGAGATGACCGAGCAGGACCTTCAATTATTGAAAGAGCATACGGTGGACTTTATTTCCTTCTCCTACTATGCTAGTCGCGTCGCTTCAGGGGATCCAGCTGAAAGGGAGAAAACAGCGGGCAATATCTTTGCCTCTCTGAAGAACCCCTACCTAGAAAGCTCGGAATGGGGTTGGCAAATTGATCCTCTTGGTCTCCGCATTACCCTCAATACCATCTGGGATCGTTATCAAAAGCCGATGTTTATCGTGGAAAATGGTCTTGGTGCAGTAGATACTCCAGATGAAAATGGCTATGTAGCTGATGATTACCGGATTGACTACCTGGCTGCCCATGTCAAGGCCATGCGAGATGCCATTAACGAAGATGGTGTTGTCCTCTGGGGATATACGACTTGGGGCTGTATTGACCTGGTCTCTGCCGGGACTGGAGAAATGAAGAAGCGCTATGGCTTTATCTATGTCGATCGGGACAACGAAGGGAAAGGAACCCTAGCCCGTTCGCGCAAGAAATCCTCCTATTGGTATAAAGAAGTCATTGCGACCAATGGAGCTTCTGTTAAATAAAAGTCTCCTCTAGATCTAAACCATCTTCTGGATGACTCTCTGGCAGCAAACTAAAAAGCTTAGAATTCCAACCACAAGTTGGGGTCCTAAGCTTTTTGTATGTCGTTTAGCCGAGTCCTTACTGATTTACTGGTCGTAGTCTAAGACATTGTTCTCGATGACAAACTTAGATTCAGCGGAAATGTTGGCTTCTCCTAGTTGTAACTGCGAACTTCCGTCTGGCTTCATGATATGCCACTGACCGTCCTTATGGGCAAAAATGGCCTGAAATGTGACGTTATCACTCTTGTTTCGAATGGGTAGAACAAATGCTTGATCAGTATTCTCTAAGAGAATCTCTTCTTTTTTTTCAAAGTTATAGATATAAAATTGCCCAGTTCTTTGTCCCAAACCATGAAGTTCGTCGACCTTTTGCCAATTTTCAAAATTTTTCTGAACTAGGGATTCATTAAAAACCTTGTTGAAGGTTTCGTTGCGTTTCTTCGTTTCTTCCTCGTCTAGTGTTTTCTGAAACTCTGCAACCTTTTTAGTCGTTTGGATGGTTTGCTTTTGTTGCTCTCTAATTTGGTGTCGGTGGATGACTCGCATCATTTTTCCAGCAACGCCCAGGATAATGAGGATGGATACAAGGCTGATTTTAGTTTTGGCATTTTTTTTCATAGATGATTCTCCCTATTCTGTCATTGGTCCTATTATACCCTTTGAAAGAAAGGATAGTCAAGTTCATCCTGTGATGACCTAACATGCAGATCTACCTGGGTACTATAGAATTTTCTCATATTTTCATTGACGAAGGAGCTTTTATTTGATAGGCTAGGGGAATAGAAATGATTTGGAGTTCAAAGGAAAAAGGAGCGAGGCAAGTGGCACGGATTTTATTAATCGAGGATAATAATGATATCCAAGAAATTTTATGCAGTCTCTTAAGTGAAGACTATGAGGTCCTTCAGGCTTTTTCAGGTACAGAAGGGCTGCGGCTCTTCCAGCAAGAAGCTATTGATTTGGTCCTTCTGGATATCATGCTTCCTGGGAAAAATGGCGATCAGGTCCTGGAGGAGATCCGTTTGCAGAGTCAAGCGCCGGTCATCATGATGACCGCTCTTGGGGATAAACACCTCATTAGCCAGTACCTCCTTGCCGGTGCCAATGATTATATTGTCAAGCCCTTTAATCTGGACGAAGTGGCGGCTCGGGTGACGGTGCAGCTGCGAAATCAACCGACGGTAGCACAGGAAGCTCAAGCGTCGCAAAAGCTCTCCTTTAAAAATCTGATCCTGAATCCAGAAACCTTTGAACTGGAGTCTGGCGAACAGACGCTTCGCTTGGGCAAAAAAGAATTTCAAATTTTTGAGACCTTGCTAGCACATCCAAAGAAGATTTTCACCAAGGAAGAATTGTATGAGGCGGTCTGGGAAGAAGTTTATCTGCCTGGAGACAATACCCTCAATGCCCAATTGAGCAATCTCCGAAAGAAAATTGCCCAACTCGATCCGAATGAGGAATACATTGAAACCGTCTGGGGCTTGGGTGTTCGCTTGAAAGGAGACAAGTAATGTGGGGATTGGTTCTAATTCTAGTCGTCCTTGTCCTTCTCTTGGGACTTGGCTACCTTCGCCTACTCTCTGCTCTCAAAGATTTGCAGGAGCAGATTCAACAGAAGCTCCAAAATGGGAGTGGAGTGCGGTTAACGTCACGTGTTTCAAAAAAAGAAATGGTCGCCTTGACCAAGCAGGTCAGTGATCTCTTTGATCAGATCGAGCGGACCAATCGGATTGCCTTTCAAGAGAAAAAGACCTTGGATATGGCCATCAGTAATATTGCTCACGATATTCGGACACCTTTGACCATTGCGTCGGGCTATACCCAACAAATCATTAAGGGTGGGACGCAGGAAGAGGAGAAGCTGAAGAAAATTGCTTCCAATCTTCAAGTCGTCTCAAAACGCTTGGAATCTCTCTTGGAATACAGACGCTTGATGGAGGGAGCTATTCAGCCTCGGATTTCAAACGTTAATCTCAGTCAAGTCTTAACCCAGCAGTTGTTCCAGTATTATGATAGCTTGTCTGAGGCGGGGATTGCCTTAGAAGTGGAGATAGAGGAGCATCTTCATTATGCTACGGATCCTGAGCTTTGGGAGCGCCTCTTGCAAAATATGCTCAGCAATGTCCTCAAGCATGGAAAGGATCAGGCTCGCTTGACCTTGGTGTCAGATGCGGACACGATTCGGGTTGAGCTGCGCAATATTGTGCAACAACCGATCCAGCATTTAGACCAATTGGCTAGTCGCTTCTACTCTGAAAATCTGTCGGATACAGAAGAGTCTTCTGGCTTGGGTCTCTACATTATTCAAAATTTTGTAGAGATCTTGGGGGGCGACTTGCAACTGGCAACGGAGGCAGATTGGTTTGTTTTGACTATTACACTAAGAAAAAAGGCTTGAGCACCGCTCAAGCTTTTTTGTTATAAATCTTTGTGTTTGAAAGTTGCGAGTCCTAGGAAGCCGAAAACAAGGATGAAGCCAAGGGCAATCGAGAGGGTGTTGTTCGTTGCTGTGGTGCTTTGGACCATGGAATATTGGAATTCCAAGTTTAGATAGTGGAGAATGTCAATCTCTTTAAAGAAGAGCGCAGGCAGGCTTAAGAGGATATTTCCAATGAAGTAGCCAACGAAAGCCAAGGTGATGGATTGGCTAGCGTAAAGGAGGAAGGAAATGATGCTGACCCAAGCCAGGGTGGAAAGGAACTGAATCAGCACGGTCAGTCCAAAATGAGCAAGGAAGTGCTCAGGCATGGTGCCAAGTCCATTGTAGAGGGTCGCGATCAAGAAGACAAGACCATAAGAAACGAGAAATTGGAAGAGAGCGATGGTCAGGACAACGGCGCTTTTGGCAAAGTAGTAACTGGTGCGCGAAACGCCGTAGGTCAGGCTATTTTTGTATAAGTTTTGTGTTAAGTCTGTTCCCAGGACCAAGGTGATGACAATAATGGTAAAGAGGATGGTCACACTGATGCTGGAAGAGTAGTTGGTCAAGGCTTTAAAGCCTGTCCAAACTTCGGTCGCTTGGGGTAATTTGGATTCCGTATTGACGCCGACGTGGCCAGTGGCTCCAAAGATGACTCCAGACAGGATGTTGAGAACGAGAATGGCTTCTGTAATCCAAAAACCTTTAGAGCGAAAAAGTCTATAAAAATCTGCTTGAATGGTATGCAACATGATAAATCTCCTAAATGAAATATGTGGGATAAGTAAAACAAGACGATGGGTTGACTAGTCTACCAAGTCCGTAAAGAATTTTTCCAGATCTTGACGGGCATAGTAGATTTCGTCCACGTCAATATCCGCTTGAACGAGGACTTTGACAATGACTTTAATATCGTGAGTCTGTCCGAAGATATGGATTTCTCCATCCTTATCGATGACCTTGATACGGTGATGGAGTTGATCCTGGATCAGTTGACTGGCAAGAGCTAGTTGGCTAGTTTTGAGGATGATGTAATCTTCTCCCTGTTCTTCGAATTCAGCCTTGCTAATTTCTTTGATCAGGCGTCCTTGGTCGACAATACCAAAACGATTGGCCACCAGATAAAGTTCGGACAGGATATGACTGGAAATGAGGATGGTCATGCCGAGTTCATCGTTGAGGCGCTTGATCATCTGACGGAATTCCTTGATTCCGACTGGATCGAGACCATTGATGGGTTCATCCAAAATGAGGAAGTCGGGCTTGGCAATGAGCGCAATCGCAATTCCCAACCGTTGTTTCATCCCGAGTGAAAAATCACGGAATTTCTTCTTACCCGTATTATTCAGGCCAACATAGTTCAAGGTTTCTTTGATGACCTGGTCGGGATTGGGGATATGGCGAGCCTTGCAATAATAGACCAGATTTTGATAAGCGGTCATATGCTTGTGGGCCACGGGACTCTCGATGACGGATCCAACCCGTTTCAAGGCTTGTGTCCACTGAGAGCGATTCGTGGAAGCGAAGAGGGAGACGCTTCCATCAGTTTCCTGAATTAGTTGGGTGATGACCTTGATGAGGGTGGTTTTCCCTGCGCCATTTTTACCGATCAGGCCGTAGACGTCGCCTTTGCGAATGGTGAGATTCACATCATTTAAGGCGTATTGATGACCAAATTTTTTACTCAAATGGGAAATTTCTAATACTTTTTCCATGGTTTTCTCCTTCGTCCAAATGACTAGTTGTTTTCTTTACACTCTTAGTTTACAGCTTGCTTTTCAAATAACTATCAAGCAATTCTAAAATATTTCTAAAAAAAAGACTAACCTTTTAAAAGTTAGCCGTGACTTTAAGAATAAATTTTCTTAGAGGCTTTCCTTAGGTGAGTATGGACGTCAGCGAACTTCGAAGAAGTTCCATGACTTAGTTTTGGACCTAAGGTTCCAAAACTCCCGAGTGCCTGAAACAATTGTGTTTCAGGCACTTTTCTCACGGCGGAAAGCCTCTAGATATTCATGCATAACTTAAAAATATAAACATTTCTTGATTTTTAAGTTATGTAACATGAAAAAATACGTTATCTACATTAAGAGGAACTGTTTTTTAAGCTAGCCTCCTCATTTTAAAACCTAGCGACAAACTCTTTGATAGCTTCTGCCAGTTCATGGGGTTTCTGAGTATTGAGTAGATGACCTCCGTCTGCGATTTCTAGATAGCGACCTTTTGGCAGAAGATTTGCCAACTTTTTAGAAGAAGCCTGATTGGCCCCATCTTTGCTGCCACAGATCACTAAGCTAGGAAGGGGGCAGGTTTTAGCAGTATCGGTTAGATTGAGACTTTTTAATTCGGTAAAGATTTGTAGCATGTGCTGTTTATTGGCACCCTGCTTTTCAAAGACACGCTTGGGAATCATACGAAATAGGAGAATTTGGAGCCTATAGAGGAGATTGGTGCTGAGTTTGTATTGCGTCCCTGAAAGCACCAAGCCCTTGAGTTGTGGCAAGTCTTGGCTGGAGAGTTCGAGAGCGAGAACGCCTCCCAGTGAGAGTCCGACCAGAATAAAGGGTTCGCTTTCTTGTTGGAGGTACTCCGTCAATCTTTCTTTAGCCTCCTGGTAGCTTTCGCTTGTATGTGAGAAAATAGCGAAAGATTCAGATTGCAAGGGGGAAAGTGCATCTTGGACCCCTTTCCAAGAGTGGGCATCCTGGCCTAGGCCATGTAAAAAAATAAGTTTCATTCTGACTCCTCTCTAGTGAAATCGAGTGGATAGAGGCCACGCAGGGCATTACAGGCATAGACTTGGTCAGCGACTCCTAAATCCTTCAGCGTTAACAGTTTTTCTTCTACTTGTCCAGTTTCTAAGAGATGGCGGCGGTAAATCCCGTCGAGGATAGGGAGGTGAGCTGGTGGGGTATAGAGATTACCTTTGATTTCAAGGATGAGATTGCCAATTGTCGTTTCTAACAAGCTGCCATCAGGAAGATAGAAGATCTGCTCGTGATCTTTAGCTACTAGATGGGCTCGCTGGCTAGTCTTAAAATAAGTAAATGGCTTTGCTAAATCAAGCTTTTGCTCGGTCAGTTGAGCCTGCAGATAGCTAGCTGGCAAGTCCTTCAGTTCGGTGATAGCCAGCTGGAAGGACCCGTTTTTTTGCAAGGCAATCCGACAACGATAGTCAAGGTTGGAATCACAACGAGCAAGCTCTTCTTGAAGTTCTTTCAGGAGTTTTGGCTCATCATAAGGGTAGGCAAAGTAGCGGCTGGCCTCTCTCAAACGGGTCAGGTGTTGCTCCAGGAAGGTCAGTTTTCCTTGGTGGATGCGGCCGGTCGTCAGGAGCTCAAAGCGAGGCTCTTGTCGGTAGAGGACTGCTGATTTTTGCTTGGTCTCTCGGTATTCACTTTCCCATTTGCTGTCCCAAGTGATGCCTCCACCTACGCCATAGATGGCTTGATGCCCTTGCATTTGGAGGGTTCGGATGGCCACATTAAAAATTCGTTTACCTTTTGGAAGAAGGATACCGATCGTTCCACAGTAGACGCCACGAGGAGCAACCTCTGTCTGTTGAATAATTTCCATAGTAGAAATCTTCGGTGCCCCTGTGATAGAACCACAAGGAAAGAGGGCCTGGAAGGTTTGGACTAGGTCGACTTCGGGGCGCAAGCGACTTTCAATGGTCGAGGTCATCTGCCAAACAGTAGAGTATTGCTCAACCTGGCAGAGACGGGTCACCTGCTCACTTCCAATTTCCGAAATCCGGTTCATGTCATTGCGGAGGAGATCGACAATCATCATGTTTTCTGCTCGATTTTTGGGATCAGCTTCTAGCCAAGCAGCCTCTTGAAGATCTGTTTGGTTGGTAAGCCCACGACGAGTCGTCCCCTTCATAGGGCGCGTGGTCAGTAGCCTGTCATCTTGTTTAAAAAAGAGCTCAGGACTAATAGAGAGGATGGACACATCATCGTGCTGAATGAAGGCATTGTAATGGGCCCTCTGTTCTACCACCAAGCGATTGTAGATGGCCAAAGGGTCAGCTTTTAGCTCTTGAGAAAGCTGGACGGTGTAGTTGACCTGGTAGGTATCCCCTTGGCGGATATGGTGCTGGATGGTCTCGATAGCTTTTCGATAAGCAGGCGCCTCTACCTCTTCCTGCCAATTGGCTGGAAGATCCACTGCCTCGTAGTCCTCTGGGAAAGGAAGGGTCTCGACCTCCTCATGAATGGTGAAATAGAGGAGATACTCTCCCATGAGTGGTGCTGGGTGGACGGCTAATTTTTTCTCAAAAGCAGGAGCGGCTTCATAACTGACATAGCCTACGGCATAATAACCAGCCTCCTGATAGGCTTCCGCCTCTCTCAGAAGAGTCTCTACTTGGTCGAGGTCTCTTGTTTTTAATTCCTTTAGCGGCTTGGTGAAAATGTGTCGCAATCCAAGCTCTTTAAAATCAATAATCGTTTGTTTGTGCATGCTTTGAGTATATCAAAAATAGAGGAAAAAAGGTAGATAAGGAGGCAAGGATTCCTTGCTTGGTCCTCTCTTTCATGCTAAAATAACCATAGAATCTGCATTTGGCGAAGGAGTAGGACCATGAAAAAGAATTCCCTCTATAACACTTCCAGTATTAGTCTTTTTCAATACCTCTTTGCGATTGCAGTGATTTTGGTGCATAGTGGTCGCTTAACTTCCTATGAGCCAGTGCATTTTGGCCTTAAGAGTATCCTTGGACGGCTAGCGGTGCCATTTTTTATCGTCTGTGCCAGCTTTTTCCTAAAGCCATCACTAAGAGATGCAAGGAAAATGAAGGCCTACCTGGTCAAAATCGTAAAAACCTATTTATTTTGGAGTTGTGTCTATCTTCCCTATGCCTGGGTCTTTTTTTCTAGTCTCCATCTCCCTGTCTATCTCTTTCCAGCAGGCGTTCTGATTGCTCTGCTCTATCTGGGAATGTGTTACCAACTCTGGTATATCCCTGCCTTTTTGCTGGGCCTGTTTTTGGTCAATCAATTGGTCAAACGCTTAGGTATGGTTTGGACGGGGGTGATCACCTTTCTTCTTTACTGCTGGGGCTTGATCGAGACCTATTCAGCTTATCTGGACACCACGAGTCTTCTCGAGGGTTACCAGCTCTACAGCAATTTATTTTTTACAGCTCGAAATGGTCTCTTTTACACGCCCATTTTTATCTTTATGGGTTACTATCTCTATGATCATTTTCATGCACAAACCTTTAGGGTTCACCGTTGGGAAAAGCTATCTCTCGCCTTTGGCTTGTTCTGTATGGAAGGCATCATCATTTTTCAACATGAAGGAATCGATAAGAACTTTTACTTGCTCCTTCCCTTTGTGACGGTCTATTTGGTCAATGCCTGCCTGCGATCGTCCTTTTTGAAAAGCTATGATTTGCAGTACTTAAAGCAGATGAGCATGGCGCTTTACTTTTCGCATCCGATTTTTATCGAATGGGCTCGCTATGGCTTTAGCAATGTCCCGCTTTCTTATCCAGACAGGGGCAAGTTGATTTTTGTGACGGCCTTGTTGGGAAGTCATCTCTTTGGATTGGCCATGCTCTCTTATCACTCTTGGCAAAAAGAAAAGAAAAACAGAAGTCTTGAAAAGGAAGTTCTCTAGAGAGACTTCTTTTTTTATTTTAAGGGAGACAGATAGGTCAGCTGAGGGTTGCAATTCTTTTCCAGTTTGGTTATGATGTAAGGGATTACAAGTAAAACCAAAAAGGAGAAGCGCATGAAGAAAAAATGGTGGCATGATGCCGTGATTTATCAAATCTATCCCAAGAGTTTTTTAGATAGCAATGGAGATGGAATCGGTGACCTCAAGGGGATCATCAGTAAGCTGGATTATTTGGAGAAGTTAGGTATTACGGCCATTTGGCTGTCTCCTGTCTACCAAAGCCCTATGGATGATAATGGCTACGATATATCTGATTACGAGGATATTGCTTCCATCTTTGGCACCATGGAAGATATGGAAACATTGATTGAGGAGGGGCAAAAGCGCGGTATTAAGATGATCATGGATTTGGTGGTCAACCATACCTCTGATGAGCATGCCTGGTTTATCGAAGCGAAAGAAAATCCAAACAGTCCGGAGCGGGACTACTATATTTGGCGGGACCAACCCAATGATCTTGTCTCTACCTTTAGTGGTTCAGCTTGGGAATTTGATCCGGCTTCCCAGCAGTATTATTTGCACTTCTTTAGTAAGAAGCAACCAGACCTGAATTGGGAAAATGAGACCCTTCGGCAGAAGATTTATGACATGATGAACTTTTGGATCGACAAGGGGATCGGTGGTTTTCGGATGGATGTCATCGACATGATTGGGAAAATTCCTGATCAGAAGATCGTAGCCAATGGTCCCATGCTCCACCCTTATCTGAAAGAAATGAATCGAGCGACTTTCGGGGATAAGGATTTGTTAACGGTCGGGGAGACCTGGGGAGCGACACCTGAGATTGCTAAGCAATACTCTGGTCCTGACAATGAAGAATTATCGATGGTCTTTCAATTTGAACACATTGGGCTTCTCTTCCAAGAGGGTCAGCCCAAATGGCACTATGCGAAGAAGCTCAATGTTCCTAAGTTGAAAGAAATCTTTAACAAGTGGCAGACGGAGCTGGGCATGGACGAAGGCTGGAACTCTCTCTTTTGGAACAACCATGACCTCCCTCGGATTGTTTCTGCCTGGGGAGATGACCAAGCCTATCGGGTGAAGTCCGCTAAGGCCCTAGCCATTCTTCTTCATTTGATGAGAGGAACGCCTTATATCTACCAGGGGGAAGAGATTGGCATGACCAACTATCCTTTTAAGAGCCTAGACGAAATCGAAGATATTGAATCTATTAACTACGCCGAGGAAAGCCTCGAAAAGGGAGTGGATCTCGACACCATTATGGACCAGATCCGACATATTGGCCGGGACAATGCTCGGACTCCGATGCAGTGGTCCAAGCAACCACAGGCTGGTTTTACGACTGGCTACCCTTGGCTAGCTGTCAATCCAAACTATCAGGAAATCAATGTAGAAGCGGCTTTGGCTGATCCTTCATCCATTTTTTATACCTACCAACAATTGGTTGCCCTCCGTAAGGAGCAAGACTGGTTGATCTCGGCAGACTTTGAGTTAGTGGATACAACTGATCAGGTCTTTGCCTACCAACGAGTAGATGGGAATCAACGCTATTTGATTGTGGTCAATTTGTCTAGTCAAGTCCAGAGCTTTAAACTGGAGGAAGACTATCAGGAGGTCCTCATTAGCAATACCAATGTAGAGCAGGTCAAACAGACAAAAGTATTGGAACCTTGGGATGCTTTTTGTGTGCAACTAACTTGAGCATAAGTTTCTACAAAAAAAGAAGCGGATAGCTTTTCAGATTGCATATAAAGTCTTCTTTAAAACTTTCCTTAGGTGAGTACGGACGTCAGCGAACTTCGTAGAAGTTCCATGACTAAATCAAGATACAAAGGGCGTCTGCGGATAAAGTCAAAATAGGAAGTTTGACGCAGAATCTTTCGATTCTAGGAGAACTTATCTTTTTGACACAATCCGCAGCCTGTGTTCAATTTGTTTTGAACCCCTTCGCTTATTAATTTCAAAGCTCAGGCTAAAACAGTTTCCCAAACTGTTTTACTCCCAAAACTCCCGAGTGCCTAAAACGTAATTGTTTTAGGCACTTTTCTCACAGCGGAAAGTTTTAAATCTGCTTGAATGACTAAAAAAGAAACCAATTTTTTTGAAAAATAAATTAGCTATTTTATGTAAAGAAATGTTTATCTACATTCTAAAAGAAGCGGATAGCTTCTTTTTTTGTTTTAGAGGGGACGAGGTCTGTCCAATGGGAGGGGGGCTCAGTCTGTCTGGTAGAAGCCTTATAGTTATTTTTTATAAGGACTATTAGTTCTGGTCAATGGCAAGAGGCGGAAACCCTTGATCTATAAGGTTATAGCTTCTGGCTATATCGTAAACCATTGAAAAGCAATTATACAGAAGGGGCTTCTTCTGATAAGATAGACTCAACTTGAATTTTTGGAGGACAAAACATGTCAACTACAATCATCGGATTCCCTCGTTTGGGTGAATTCCGCGAACTAAAATTTACAACTGAGAAATATTTTAGAAACGAAATTACAGCTGAAGATTTGTTGGATGCTGCAAAAGAATTGCGTGCCAAACACTGGAACATTGTCAAAGAAAAAGGCATTACTGAAATCCCATCAAATGACTTTTCTCACTATGACAACTTCCTCGATGCTGCTTTCCTCTTCAACGTGGTTCCTGCATCGGTTCAAAACTTGGACTTGTCTGACCTTGAACGCTACTTCGCTTTGGCGCGTGGTTACCAAGGAGAAAAAGGGGATGTGCGTGCCCTTCCAATGAAGAAATGGTTCAACACCAACTACCACTACATTGTTCCAAAATTTGAAAAAACAACAGAAGTCAAATTGGCTGTTCACAAGATTTTTGATGAGTACCAAGAAGCGAAAGACTTGGGTCTTGACACTCGTCCGGTTGTGGTTGGACCATTCACTTTCCTTCAATTATCAGACTTTGAAGAAGGCGTGAAAGCAGAAGACTTCGTGGATAGCTTAGTAGCTGCTTACCAAGATGTTTTTGCTAAATTGGCTGAACTTGGGGCAACTCGTATTCAACTGGATGAAGCAGCTCTTGTCAAAGATTTATCAGCTGAAGAAAAAGCGCTCTTCTTGAACCTCTACAACAAACTCTTGGCTGACAAGAAAGGTCTTGAGGTTCTGATCCAAACTTACTTTGGTGATGTTCGTGATGTCTACAATGACCTTGTGAACTTGCCAGTAGATGCGATCGGTTTGGACTTTGTGGAAGGGAAGAAAACTCTTGAACTCGTGAAAGGTGGATTCCCAGCTGACAAGACTCTTTATGCAGGGATTGTCAATGGTAAGAACATCTGGCGCAACAACTACGAAGCAAGCTTGGAAATCTTGAAACAAGTACCAGCTGAAAACATTGTTTTGACAACTTCTTGCTCACTGCTTCATGTGCCATTTACAACTGCCAATGAAGACTTTGAACCAGCTATCTTGAACCACTTTGCTTTTGCAGTTGAAAAATTGGAAGAACTTCGTGACTTGGATGCTATCCGCAATGGTCAAGGTGAAGAAGCTCTTGCAGCAAACAAAGAACTCTTTGCGACTGAACGTGTCGGAGCAAATGCGGAACTTCGTGCACGTATTGCTGGATTGACAGAAGCAGACTACACTCGTTTGCCAGCCTTTGCAGAACGTGAAGCTATCCAAGAAGAAGCATTCAAACTTCCAGCCCTTCCAACAACAACCATCGGATCCTTCCCTCAAACGAAAGAAGTTCGTGCGAAACGTTTGGCCTTCCGTAAGGGTGAATTGTCACAAGAAGAATACGATGCCTTCCTTGCTGAGACTATCGACGAATGGATCAAATGGCAAGAAGAAGTTGGATTTGACGTGCTTGTACACGGTGAATTCGAGCGTAACGACATGGTTGAGTACTTCGGTCAAAACTTGTCAGGTTACCTCTTCTCTAAGAATGGTTGGGTACAATCATATGGTATGCGTGGGGTTAAACCACCAATCATCTGGGGTGATGTGACTCGTCTCAACCCTATCACTGTGAAATGGTCTAGCTACGCACAAAGTCGTACGGACAAACCTGTTAAAGGTATGTTGACTGGACCTGTTACAATTCTTAACTGGTCATTCCCACGTGAAGACATCTCTATCAAGGATTCTACTCTTCAAATCGCTCTTGCGATCAAGGATGAAGTTCTTGACCTTGAAGCTGCAGGCGTGAAGATTATCCAAATCGACGAGGCTGCTCTTCGTGAGAAATTGCCACTCCGTCGTAGTGACTGGTACGAAGACTACCTTGACTGGGCTATTCCAGCCTTCCGCTTGGTACACTCAACCGTAGCACCAGACACACAAATCCACACGCACATGTGTTACTCAGAATTTACAGATATCATCCCAGCCATCGACAACATGGATGCAGACGTTATCTCATTTGAGGCAAGCCGTTCAAACCTTGAAATCTTGGACGAACTCAAAGCGAAAAACTTCCAAACAGAAGTTGGACCTGGGGTTTACGATATCCACTCACCTCGTGTGCCTAACGAAGGCGAAATCGATCACACTATCGAAGCTATCCTTGCCAAAGTACCAAGCAGAAAAGTTTGGATTAACCCTGACTGTGGTTTGAAAACACGTGGTATTAAAGAAACAAAAGAAAGCTTGATCCGTCTTGTAGAAGCGGCAAAAGCTGCTCGTAAAGCGCTATAAAGCAAGTAGAAATTCCTAAGCTTGCTCGATAGCAAAAAAAGAATTGCTCAATCAAGAAAGGAATACATTTGATGACTAAGCAAACACCGTCGCTCTCCTTTGAGGTTTTCCCTCCAAATCCTGAAGTAGGCAATGCCAAGCTCTTACGTGCCTTGGAAAATATGCAGGAATTAGCTCCACACTTTATCAGTGTGACAGCTAGCAATAATAAATACAATATCAAAGAGACGACGGTTGCTTTAGCCAATCATATTCAGAATGAATTGTCTATTCCGACCATTGCCCACTTACCTGCCATCTATCTAAGCAAGGAAAAAGTAGCAGATACCCTTCATGAATTAGATCAAGTAGGGGTTCATCGGATCTTGGCCCTTCGTGGTGATATTATTCCTGGTATTGAGCCTTTAAAAGACTTTCGTTATGCAACGGACTTGATTGAATTTATTAAAACAGAAGCTCCTCACTTTGATGTGATCGGTGCTTGTTACCCAGAAGGTCACCCCGATTCGCCAAACCAAATTTCAGATATTCAAAATCTGAAAAAGAAAGTGGATGCTGGATGTTCGAGCCTAGTGACTCAGCTTTTCTTTGACAATGAGCGTTTCTACGATTTTCAAGATAAGTGTATTTTGGCGGGAATTGATGTGCCCATTCATGCAGGAGTGATGCCAATTCTTAACAGAAACCAGGCCCTTCGCTTGTTGAAGACTTGTGAAAATGTTCATATCCCACGGAAATTCAAAGCCATTCTGGATAAGTATGAACATGATCCAAAATCCCTTCGTGCAGCTGGTTTAGCCTATGCGGTGGATCAAATCGTTGATTTGGTCACACAAGATGTTGCCGGTGTCCATCTCTACACCATGAACAATGAAGATGTAGCCTATCATGTCCACCATGCAACAAAAGCCTTATTTGAACACCAACCAAATTTGGAAGTGATTTAATCAACAGTCTAAGCAGGAATTGTAGAGATTGAGAAAAATTTTTCTCAGTCTCTTTTTTACTTGGGCCAATCGCTTGCTAAAAGACAACTTTTTTTTTATAGTATTAATATGAAGATTTTGGAGGCGCTTGCAATGAAGAGAGAACTCACGTTGAAGTTATTTGGACCCCCTAAGGTTGTTTTTCAACAGAAAGACATCCGTTTTTCCTTCTCGAAGATGGAGGCTTTATTTTATTACTTAGCCGTATCGGGTGAGGTCAACCGTGATGAAATTGCGGGTATTCTCTGGGGGGATAAGGAAAACCAAGTCGCTCGGAAAAATCTACGGAATACTGTTTACCAAGCCAATAAAATCTTTGAAGGAGATGTCATTGTTTCTCCAAGTAGGAGTAGCCTGGCCCTTAATCCTGAGTTGAATCTTTCTTTGGATGTCCAGCTTTTTGAAAGGGATCCAATAAGCAATTTACATCTTTATCAGGGAGATTTTCTAGAAGGCTTCTACGTCAAGGATGATGAGGACTTTGACCAGTGGGCTTCCCGTAAACGGAGCGCTTATAAGCAACTCTATATTGAAAGCTGTTATCAAAAGATTGACAAAGAGGGGCTGGGAGACCCTGGTATAGAGTCCTTACTCCACCATTTAGTAGAGCTGGATGAATTTGAAGAAAAGAACTACCAGCTCTTGATGGAGTATTATAGAGTTCATCACCAGCTGGGGAAATTTTTTGAGACCTATTACAAGCTGGTGGATTTATTGGATCGTGAGCTGAATGTTCGTCCCAGTCGAGTGATAGAAGAACTGTATCATTCTGTTTTGGAAGCTAAACGCACCCGTAAACAGAGCAATCGTGTGAATGTCCGAGAACTCCCTTTCTTTGGTCGCAAACAAGAACTGTCCCAACTGGAAGAATACCTCTCCTTAGTAGAGAAGGGGGAAGCGGTTGGCCCTCTCTTGGTCATGGGGCAATCTGGAACAGGCAAAAAACGTTTATTGCGTCAATTGGTCTTGCTGTCCAATCGTAGTTTTAGCTTTGTCAAGCTGGAAGGCAAAGTCGGCAGTCGCCAAGAAGAAGGAGGGATCTGGGACGACCTCAAAGCTTCCCTAGAGAAAGTGAGTGGGGGCTTGGAAGCTCCTCCTCTAGGAAAAGCGGACAATCTCCCTGCTGTCCGGAAGCACCTTCAAAGACTCAGCCAAGAAAAACCTCTCCTGATTCTGCTTGAAAATGCTCAGTGGATGGATGCGGCCTCATTCAATAAAGTAAAGCAATTGGAGGAGAAAAGTAGCGGGGAAAGATGGCAACTGATTGTTACAGCTGAGGGGCCTTTGCCGGAATTCTTGCTCACCTTCTTTGGGAGCTTAAAAGTAGAGAGACGGTTGTCCCAGCTCGAGTTGACCAATTTTGATCCGAGTGAAAGTCGATTACTCTTGCAAGGGCAACTGGGGCAGATAGAACCAGCCCTGATCGAGCAAATGATGGAGTGGAGTGAAGGTAGTCCCTTCTTGTTGTCCAGCTATATAGAAGAGTGGAAAGAGAAGGAAAGTTTAGAGCCCTTACCTGATATCATTCAAGCTTATCTGTCTCAAGAGTTGGGTGACTTGAGCAGTGAAGAGGAGTCCCTTCTTCATTATTTGTCTTGTTTTCATAAGCCGATATCCATGTCTATCTTGGCCGATTTGACAGCTACAGATCTTTCTGTTTTAACTGCATTATTAGATCCTTTAACTCAAAGAGGAATCATCTCAATAGTGGAGGAAGGGGAGGATCTCTTGGTCCAATTTTGCAAGCAATTGGTAGCCATGTACTTCTACCAACTCCTGTCACCAGCCAGACGGCGTCTCTTCCACCAACAAATCGCGCAAAAACTGGAAGAAACCTTAGAAGATTCGACAGATTTGCTCTTCTATAAGGAAATTGCTTACCAATACAAGCAGTCCCAAAATCTCTTGCGTTCTCTATCCTTTGAGCTGACCTACTTGGAAGAAATCCTCCAGCTAGAACATGAACTATTCCCAATATACTCCAAGGGAGAAGAAGGGGGAGTATCCGATGGGAAAAATAGCCATTTGGACATTTTTGGGGAACTCTCTCGTCTTCGTCGAGAACTGGATCAGCTTTTTTCAAGGCACCAAAAAGATAGAGATTACAAGTATTTGCAACTGCGTTACTTGTATCTAGAGGGGCGCTACTTTATTCGAAGCGGAGAGTACCAAAAGGGGATTCATGATATACAAAAGGTCATCTCCTATGCGCGGGAACTCAAACAGCTCGACTTCCTTTTAGAAGGGTACCGGCAAATCATTTATTATTGCATTCAAACAGAAAATATTTCTGAAATGGCCTATTACACAGATTTGGCTTTAGAAGATGCGATTCAGGCCAACAACCATGAAGCGATTGCGATTCAGTTGCGCTTGAAGGGTTTGTACCATTTGATGGTGGGGGATGAGGAGCAGGCGACCCGCCACCTCTATCGCTCCATTGATTGCTTTAGTCTGACCAATAGCATGCAGGCCAAGTATGCCATTCAAATTGCGGCTTCTTTAGCCTACCTGGCTGAGATAGAGCAAGTCAGGGGACATTTTCAAGTAGCTGTTACCCACTTGGAAGAGGTCCTTCGCCTGGTGGGAGATCAATCTGTTGATTCGGTCCGAGTGGTGTTTGAAATTGATCTTGGGATTGCCTACTATTGGAAGGGAGACTTGGTCCAAGCCCGTCTCTATTTTGACAGGGCTCAAAAGGTTTTGTCCAGCGTTCGCTTCCCTTGGAAGGAAGAATTGCTCGAATTTTATCAAGCCTTAATTGCTTGTCATTTTGGGGAACAAGAGAAGGTAGCACATTACCTGGCTCGTAAAGAAGGAACCATAAAGCAAGCGACTCATTCACGGGATAAGGGGATGGTGTATTATCTCTTGGCTTTCCTATCGGCCCAGAAGGAGCAAGGAGAGCATCTGAATCCTCCTTTGAGCATCTTCTTGAGAGAAGATAAAAACTACTACAAGAAACTGGCAGAGCAACACTTGACTCCATATAGAGATCGTCCCTTCCTCAAGAGATTAAAAGTCCTCTAGTATATCTTATCAAGTGTTATGAAGGAAGAATAAAAAAGGCTTTGCAACGCCCTAGGGGTGGATGTTGCGAAGCCTTTTGTATTGTTAGAGAGGTTTTGAATCTTATTTTTGTTGGGACAAGATTTGGGTCAAGTAAAAGATAAAGGTTGCAGCCAGGTTGGAGGTGTGGTTGTCAATATCATGAGGAGGGGAAACTTCCACAATATCAAAGCCAATCAGTTTGCCACTAGCTGCAATGTGTTGGAGCAACATCAAGGCTAGTTTTGGATCCACACCAAGTGACTGGATGGCACTGACACCAGGGGCAGAACCAACGGCAAAGCAGTCCATATCGATGGAGAGGTAAATCGCTGTCTGTTTTTCTAAGAATTGATCAATCCGATCAAGAATAGCCTGGTGGCTCATCCGGAAGAGATCTTGTCCTGTTAAGAAATCAATGCTTGGTGTTTTAGCTACATAGTTGAATAGGAACAGGTTATTGCTGTGTTCCTGAATGCCCAAGATTAAGTAAGGGAAATCCTGGCTCTCTTCTTTTGCGTGGTCTGCCATCTGGCGAAATCCTGTTCCAGAGTTGGGACCAGTTTGGTCGTAAGGACGCAGGTCAAAGTGAGCATCTAGGTTGATGACGGCCAATTGTTCATCTGGTTGCAAGGAGGATTTGAGGCCCAGGTAGTGACCATAAGCCGTTTCATGCCCTCCACCAAGGACGATTGGTTGAATATTTAACTCCAACATCCGTTTGACAGTTAGAGAGAGGCTCTCTTGCAAATCTTCAAGAGAACGATTGGGGCCATCGATATTTCCAACATCAAAAACTGTGACGTTGGTGCCCCAGTGCCAAGGAAGTTTAGCGAGCTGGGTGCGAATAGCATTAGGACTTTCGACGGCACCGACACGACCATTATTGATATAGACTCCTTTATCGCTTTTAAAGCCAAGGATTCCAAAGGTGATTTCTTCAAAAGGAGTCAAGGTTTCATCATTCAAATCCAAAAACTTCGTTAGCATTCCCCATTTGGCTGTATAAGGATTGTCTTCAATACTGCCTTGGTAATAACTGTAAGTCGTTGGGTAATAATCTCTAAGCACGTTACATGCCTCCGTTTGTTTGTATTTGGCTAGAATTGGAAAGGCTGAGAAATTTTCTCAGCCTTTTTCTGCTGTATACTTACTGTATCAGTATTGAATGCTTAAGTCAACTGCTTTTTCGATGGTTGCTAAGAATTCTTCACTTTCAACAACGGCAGATGCTTTATTGAGTTCTTCGAAGATTTCGATGTCTTTGTCAAATTCAATGAAGGCCACCTTGTTGCGAATCATGTCATAGGCTGGTTTTGTACCTTTACCAAGTTCATGATTTTCTGGTTTGAGATCTAAGGCTTGGCAAGCGGCCATGATTTCAGTGGCAACGATGCGACGTGAATTCTTAAGGATTTCTGCTGCTTTACGAGCTGCTGTAGTTCCCATGCTGACGAAGTCTTCTTGGTTTTCACAAGATGGGATTGAGTCAACGCTGGCTGGGTGAGACAAGATTTTGTTTTCAGATGCAAGAGAAGCACAAGCATACTGCGTAATCATGAAGCCTGAGTTGAGGCCAGGATGTTTGACCAAGAAGGATGGCAATTTGCTAAGTTGGCTGTTGACCAAGCGTTCCACCCGACGTTCAGATACGTTTCCGATTTCAGAAAGGGCAATACCCAAGAAGTCAAATGGTTGTGCCATTGGTTCACCGTGGAAGTTACCTCCGGAGATGACGTGTCCTTCCTTGGTGATGATTGGGTTATCTGTCACAGAGTTGATTTCGATTTCAACTTTTGTTTTTACATAAGCAATAGAGTCTTTGCTGGCTCCATGGATTTGAGGGATACAACGGAGTGTATAAGGATCTTGGACCCGTTGTTGGGTTGCAACGGTTGTGTTTTTGCTTCCTTCAAGGAGGTTACGGATATTACGAGCGGTTGCCAATTGTCCACTTTGAGGACGGATGGTATGAAGGTCTTCTTCAAATGGGCTGGTAATACCATTGTGGACTTCCATTGAAAGAGCACCGGCAATGTCAGACAGTTTGAGCAATTGGATACCATCATAAGTCGCAAGAGCGCCGATACCGGTTAGGACAGTCGTACCATTGATCAAAGCAAGCCCTTCTTTGGCAGCCAATTGGATCTTTTCAATACCAGCTTGGTCGAGAGCTTCTTGACCGCTCAAGAGTTGACCTTTGTAGTAGGCATGTCCAAGTCCCAACATTGGGAGCACCATATGAGAAAGGGGGGCAAGGTCTCCGGAAGCTCCGAGTGATCCTTTTTCTGGAATATAAGGAGTCACTCCTTTGTTAAGCAATTCTAATAGTTTTTCAACAGTTGACAGACGAATGCCAGAATAGCCTTTTAAGAGCGAGTTGATCCGGATGAGCATGATGGCACGAACGGCATCTTCTGGAAGTGGATCACCAAAACCAGATGCGTGGGTACGAATCAAGTTTTCTTGCAGTTGGACAGTATCTTCTGGAGAAATGCTGACATTACAGAGGGAGCCAAATCCAGTGGTCACACCATAGACAACACGTTTTTCACGGACGATATCATCAACAATTTTACGAGATGCGATAACAGCTTCTTTGGCTGTTTCGTCTAACTCACATTGGGCACCGTGCCGAGCGACTGCGATGACTTCTTCCAGTGTTAAGCTGTTACCATCTAAATGAATCAATTGAGTCATATAAAACCTCCGATTATGAATTGTTCTGTAGAAGTAGATGTGTTTACTTCGGTTTGAATACCAAACGTGAGCCCATTGTCTATTGCTCTTAGGAAGATTGAAAGAAGTCTTAGAGAAAAGAGCTCAGGTTTGATATTCGTAGCTTCTTAGATGGGCTAGGGAGCAAAGAAATTCTTTGCTCCTCCTAAGTTCCCATCTAGTGTGTAAATAGAATTGGTGAGGACTGTTTTATTTCTTAGGTAGTTTATCACCGTGGAAAACGAAATAGAGTCCACTAGCGATCACTAGACCGATAGCTCCCCATGCAAAGTTCATTAGATTGTCCCCTGCAATCATCAAGATACTGATGACAACAGCTAAAATTGGGATAACAGGACCAAATGGCACTCGGAAGGTAACCTTTTTGTCTGGGTACATTTTTCTAAGTTTGATAGCAGCCAAAGCAGTTGGAATATATTGGAAGAAACGGAAGACAACACTGAAAGTTGCTAATGATTCGAAAGAGCCAGATAACAAGAGTAAGAACGCAAAGGCACCGGAAATGATAATGGCAATGACTGGAGCATTCTTAGAGTTTGTTTTTCCAAGATCTGCGGGCAAGAGTTTTTCATCTGCTAGGGCAGCACCGAAACGAGGAACCATGATAGATTCACCGATGTTGAGACCGGCAATTGAAATGAGGGCACCATAAGAAACAAGAGGAGCTCCGATAGGGCCAATCATTTCAACAAATGCGTCTTGAACAGGTGCACCGGTTTCCATGATACGTCCACCCAGCATAGCGATTGTTCCTGCGATGATCAACATGTAGAGGACAGATACGATACTGATGGATCCCAAGATAGCGCGGGGAACGTTCTTTTCAGGGTTGCGCATTTCCCCTGCAACGATGGACATGGTTTCGAATCCGATAAATCCGTAGAAGATGTAAACGGCGGTACTCGAAATAGCACTAAAGAGATTTGATCCACTTTCCAATTGAAGGAAAGGTGTGAAGTTGCCCTTGCTTACGCCACCTGAAATGAAGAAGATAGCGAAGAGAGAGAAGAGGACAATCGGAATTAATTTTGCAACAGTAGCTGTCAGAGTGAACATCTTAGATGTTTTCAGACCGGCAATGTTCATAATACTCAAGAGAACCAACATAACGATACTAATCGGTAGGTTATAGCCTTCGAATGCTGGGAAAGTAATGATGAAAATTTTGGCAAAACCGGCCAACATGGCAGCCCAAGCAATAACGGTAACGGCCCATCCTAGAATCCCGACGTTAAAGCCGACGAAGTCTCCGAAAGCTGCTTTTGAGTATTGCATGGCTCCACCGTTTTTGTCGAAGTAGCCAGCCGTTTCAGCCAGACAGGCTGATAATAGCATGACGAGAACGGCTACCCCGAACATGACAGCTAGAGAAGCTGGTCCTAAACCGGCATAAATTTTTTGAGGTAAGAGGAAGATACCAGACCCGATCACGGCATTGATACCGTATAGAGTGGCACCGCTAAAGCTGAATTTCGCTTTTTCTTGTTCCTCAATCGACTGTTTATGTGCTCCGTTCATAATGTCTCTCCTTTTAAACATTATTTTAGCGCAGTCCAGATAGCAATCGGTTGCTTCCCAGACTGAAGGGGTGAAAACGTGATTGTCATCTCTTGAAGAGGAGATGCTTGTTCAATAAACAGGAGCTCGTGAGTTTGGAGGGTTTGAGATTGCCCTATTTCCCATTGGAGTGTGAGAGGACAGAGAGCATAGATCCATTGATAGCGACTCTGGCTCGTGACACTTTCATTTGGGGATATAGCACTCATATGCCCCTGATAGGAAGGTTTATAGATGAGATTAAAATCTTGACAGGTCCCTTGGCTAGATACAGGGTCTCCCCCGTCAAAGAAGTAGCTTTGAAATGGCTTCAAAACCACTTTTTTATGTTGATGGGTGAGTGTAATCGATGAAGTCAGAGGCATCAAGATTCGATGGTAGCCTGTGAGATCGGTAAAGTCACTTGTTTCAACCTCTACCGTTGCAGTAGAGAGTCGGAAATCAAAGGTTCGATCCTGATAACTTCCCTCTTTTGGAGAGAGGAAGAGTTGGGTAGTTTGGCCACCGGACCAAGTAGAAATCTGATAATCTGCGGGGGTAAGATGAAGGATAGTCACCATAGGACGTCCTCTTTCTTAAAAGAGACCAGTGATATTGCCTTGGGCATCGATATCAATCTTTTCACTGGCAGGAACTTTAGGTAGGCCAGGCATGGTCATAATGGTACCAGTGAGAGCGACGATAAAGCCAGCTCCAGCAGCCACCTTGAGGTTACTGATTTTGACAGTGAAGTCTTTTGGTGCTCCCATTTTCTTGGCATCATCCGAGAAGGAATATTGCGTTTTGGCCATACAGATTGGGTAGTTGGAGAAACCAAGTGCTTCCAATTCTTTTAGTTCGCGTTTGGCCGCCGGTGTTAAGCTAATGCCTTTACCACCATATACTTTTGTGACAATCTTGGTCAATTTTGTTTCAATACTGTCTTCTTCGTCATAGACATAAGAGAAGTGGTTTTCTTCTTGAGCTAGTTGAATGACTTTTTCAGCTAGGTCACGACCACCAGCTCCACCATTTGCCCAGACATCTGAAATAACAACATCTACATTGCGTTTTTTACAAGATTCATAGACAGCTTGTAGCTCAGCCTCTGTATCCAGCGGGAATTTGTTGATGGCAACGACCACAGGTAGACCGTAGACTTCTTGGATGTTGGCCAAGTGTTTGTCCAGGTTTGGCAGACCATCAATCACGGCTTGGACATTTTCAGTAGCCAGGTCCGCTTTGGCAACTCCACCATGCATCTTGAGAGCACGAATGGTTGCGACGAGGACAACGGCAGCAGGTTTGAGTCCTGCTATACGGCACTTGATGTCGATGAATTTTTCAGCGCCTAAGTCTGCTCCGAAGCCAGCTTCTGTCACGACATAGTCTGCATATTTGAGAGCTAGTTTAGTAGCTAGCACACTGTTACAGCCATGAGCAATATTGGCAAATGGTCCGCCGTGGATGATAGCCGGAGTATGCTCCAAGGTTTGTACCAAGTTTGGATGGATGGCATCTTTGAGAACAGCTGCCATGGCACCTCCAGCCTTGAGGTCTTTGGCTGTCACTGGTTGTCCTTGGTAGTTGTACCCAATAATGATGCGATCGAGGCGTTCTTTGAGGTCAAGGATATTTTCTGAGAGACAGAGAATAGCCATGATTTCAGACGCCACTGTGATGTCGAAGCCATCTTCACGAGGAACCCCGTTCGTTTTTCCTTGAAGGCCATCGACAATATGGCGGAGTTGACGGTCGTTCATGTCGACCACCCGTTTCCAGGTGATGCGACGAGAATCGATACCCAACTCATTGCCATGATGGATGTGGTTGTCAATCAAGGCTGCAAGCAAGTTGTTGGCAATCCCAATGGCATGGAAGTCTCCGGTAAAGTGAAGGTTGATATCTTCCATTGGAACCACTTGAGCGTACCCACCACCGGCAGCTCCACCCTTGATCCCAAAGACAGGGCCAAGTGAAGGTTCGCGGAGGGCAATGACCGCTTTCTCACCAATAGCTGAGAGGGCATCCACTAGTCCAACAGAGGTGGTAGTCTTTCCTTCTCCAGCAGGTGTCGGAGAGATAGCTGTCACGAGGATCAGCTTTCCATCTTCCTTGTCCTTTAGTTGTTCCAGTTGATTGCTATCAATTTTTGCCTTGTATTTTCCGTAGAGCGAAATGTCGTCTTCAGTCAATCCAAGTTCAGCAGCGATTTCCGTGATGGGCTTCATTTGGACAGAATTGGCAATTTCAATATCCGATAAAACCATAGAATCCCTTCTTTCTTTGTAAGTATTGAAGTTATAAAGTTGATTGATAGGCTTATGAAAGGCTTTCTAAAATGCTTTGGTAAATGTTATCTGCAAGCTCAGAGCCTGTTTGGAGGAGTTCGAGTCCCTTGCTATGGTATTCTTGGACGAAGTCTTGGTCCTTGATTCCTGAAATGTTGATCAGGACATTGAGCCAAGCCCCCTGAAGTCCAGCCTTGAGATTGAGAGCAGCCACTCCTAAGTCACTCGCCGCATTGGTGTTGGACTTACCAACAGCTTCTTTTGTTGTTTCAAGCGCTTCAACGATGAGCTCCATCATAGAGAAAGGAGATACTGTCGCATGTTTCAAAGCTTTTTGCATGGCTTCACGACGAGCGGCTTTCTCTTCTTCCGTTTCTTTTGGAAGATCAAAGACTGCTGATACCACGTTGAAAGCTTCTGTATCTTTGTCGATGGCTTCTAGTAATTGGTCTTGGAGGTGGGCACTTTTTTCGTGAACCCCTTTGATGTGGTCTTCAAATTCAGTGTATTTTTTCTTACCAATGGTCAGTTCACAGACCATTTTTGTAAGGGAAATCCCGTTTGCAGCAGATAGGGCAGCAGCAGAACCGCCACCTGGAGCTGGGGCATCTGAACCAAGAACCTTGGCAAACTCTGTAATACTTAAGTCAACTAGTTTCATAGAACTCCCTTTCTAACCCAACAAGTGATTTTCCAAGACTTGTTTGCTATAGTCAAAGTCTTCTAATTGTAAGTAGTATTCAGCAGAGTCAATCAAAGCCTTAGCAGGAGCCAGTCCAATGAGTTCTGTTCCAGTGATGCGAACCCCGTAGCGTTGTGCTTCGAAACGAACGGTTTCAACGACGCGATACAATGGGAATTTTTCCAAGTTGACCATGTTGATAGAGACTTGGGCGATGTTGCGATCTTCTAGCATGACACCGATTGCTTTACAGTATTTGTATCCACCGCTGGATCCACGAATGATTTTAGAAATGTTGTTGGCAATTTCTAAATCATCTGTGTCAAGGTTGATATTGAAGGCAACGAGTGGCATACGGACACCAACAGCTGTGACCCCTGCAGTTGGGTGAATCTTGCGTTCACCGTAGTCTGGCTTCCAGTCTTCTTCCAACAATTTTTCTGGCATTCCTTCAAATTGTCCTTTACGCACTTTAGCCAAGTTTTTCCGTTCTGGGCGAGTTGCAGCATCTTCATAAAGGAAGATTGGAATACCTAATTCACGATTGATGCGTTCGGCTACTTTATTGGCGATTTCGACACATTCATCTGTTGTGATATCTTTGACTGGAACGAATGGGCAAACGTCTGTTGCCCCCATCCGAGGGTGTTCGCCTTCGTGCTTGGTCATATCGATGTTTTCAGATGCGTATTTTACCAATTGGAAAGCAACTTCTTGAATGCTTTCTTCATCCCCAACGAGTGTAAAGACGCTACGGTTGTGACTGGCGTCAGACGAGTAGTCCAGCAATGTAACACCTGGAATACTTTTTGCTGTGGCTGCTAATCCGTCGATCACAGCTTGATTGCGTCCTTCAGAGAAGTTTGGAATACACTCAACAATTTTTGCCATATGATTACCTCTTTTTATAGGAGAAGTTGGGGAGGAGGAGTCTTTGTATTTCCTCCCCTTTCTCAATTTTTATTTTTTGATGTTAAAACAATTTTTGAACCGCATCTTTGACCAAATCTTCATCTGCCAGATACGGAATGGTGATGTGGTCTGTTCCTGCATGGAGACGGTTGTATTCGATGGCTGTTTCGATGGCATGGTTATTTCTTGCCCAGTTCCGACGAGCAACCCCACCCATGGTATCCCATGCAATCGCAGATTTGATGATTTCGTCGATCCGGTGGCTACCGTCTAGAACGAGACCAAATCCTCCGTTGATGGCCTTACCGATACCAGTACCACCACCATTGTGGAGAGCCACGAGACTCATACCGCGAGCGGCGTTACCGGCGTAACATTGAACGGCCATATCACAAGTAACATTTGATCCATCTTTGATATTGGATGTTTCACGGAATGGAGCATCTGTACCAGACACGTCATGGTGGTCACGTCCAATCATGACAGGTCCAATCTTACCTTGGCGAATGAGTTCATTGAATTTCAATGCAATGTTGACACGACCCATACAATCTTGATAGAGGATACGAGCCTGTGTACCAACGACTAATTGGTTCTTTTCAGCATCGCGAATCCAGTTGTAGTTGTCGCGGTCTTGGTAGCGACGAGTTGGATCGATCGCTTCCATAGCTGCATGGTCAGTTGCAATCAAGTCTTCGTGTTTACCGCTGAGGCAGACCCAACGGAATGGACCATAACCATAGTCAAAGAGCATAGGTCCCATGATATCTTCAACATAAGATGGCCAAATGAAGCCGTCTTTGTCATCCAATCCATTCTTAGAAATTTCCTTGATGCCAGAGTCGTAAACAGATTTCATGAAGGCATTACCGTAGTCGAAGAAGTAGGTGCCTTTAGCCGTCAAATCTTTAATTACTGCGAAGTGACGAGCCAAGGTTTCATCGACCAAGCGATGGAAGGTTTCTTTGTCTTCTGCCAACAAACGTGTCCGTTCTTCAAAGCTAATCCCAACTGGGCAATAGCCACCATCATAAACGTTGTGGCAAGAGGTTTGGTCAGACAAGAGATGAACGTGGACTTGGTGTTCATTGACATATTCGAGCAAGTCTACGATATTACCATGGTAGGCAATAGAAGTTGATTCACCAGCTTCAAGGGCTGCTTGAGCCAATTTCACAGCTTCTTCGGCACTGTCGGTCACTTGGCTAATCCAGCCTTGAGAGTGACGGGTTTCGATCCGAGAGCGGTCTACTTCTGCAACGATGGCAACAGCTTTTGCAATTTCAGCTGCTTTCCCTTGAGCTCCACTCATCCCACCAAGACCAGACGAGATGAAGAGTTTACCAGTTAAGTCGCCATCATCAGGCACACCGAGTTTAAGACGTCCAGCGTTGAGAAGGGTGTTGAAGGTACCATGGACGATTCCTTGAGGACCAATGTACATCCAACCACCAGCCGTCATTTGACCGTAGTTGGTAACGCCCATCTCTTCAGCGATTTCCCAGTCGCGCATATTGTCATACTCACCGATCAAGAGACCGTTGGTAATGATGACGCGAGGAGCTTCTGGTTTAGACTTGAAGAGGCCGAGAGGGTGACCAGATTCAACCACCAAGGTTTGGTCTTCTGTCATGACTTCTAAGTATTTCTTGATCAAGTTGTATTGCATCCAGTTAGCACAGACAGAACCTGTTTCTCCGTAAGTGACCAATTCATATGGATAAAGGGCAATTTCAAAGCTCAAGTTGTTGTCAATCATGACTTGCATAGCCTTAGCGGCGGTGCATTTTCCTTTGTACTCATCAATTGGTTTTCCATAGATCCGATCTTTTGGACGGAAGCGATAGCCATAAATCCGACCGCGAGTTTTTAGTTCTTCCAGAAATTCTGGGATCAATTCTTGGTGGAATTTTTTAGGGATGTAACGCAGAGCGTTCTTAAGAGCAATCTCAGTCTGAGCTTGCGTTAAGCGGAAGCCTCTATCAGGTGCACGACGGATGCCTTCTTGAAAAGTTGCCTTTTCAGGTAGGACATCAAAGTCAAGTTTGACAGACATAGCAGCTGCAATTTCTTTATCGTCTATAAATGACATAGTAGGAACCTCCTTATGTGTAGACTATGAATTTATATTTTCTTTATTGTATCCAAGAAACGTCAATAAAGAGTCAAAAATAAATTTAATTTTTAATAAAGCAAAAAAAAATGAGGGAGAAACTTTTTGACTTTTTTTTGACGCTTTTTCTTTAGAATTGTAAAATGAATAACAATGGAAATAGAAAGGAATGTTTTCATATGTCTGCTGATGTAATCTTAACCCACTTTAACCAGTTGTTTTGTCCAAATGATTTAGGCCATCCTCTCTATGGAAAAGAGATGGCAGAAGCGCAAATCCTTTCCGATGCTTATATTGCTATTAAGGATGGAAAAATCCTCGCAGTTGGGACAGGTCAACCCGATCCAGAACTGATCGATGACCATACGGAAGTAAAATCTTGTGAAGGGAAAGTTGCGACTCCTGGTTTGATCGACTGCCATACCCACCTGGTCTACGGAGGTAGTCGTGAGCATGAATTTGCGAAAAAGCTAGCGGGTGTTTCCTACTTAGACATCCTCGCTCAAGGCGGTGGAATTCTGAGCACTGTTCGGGCAACTCGTGAAGCATCTTTTGACAATCTTTATAACAAGTCCAAACGATTGTTGGACTATATGTTGCGTCATGGAGTGACCACCGTTGAAGCTAAGAGTGGCTATGGTTTGGATTGGGAAACGGAAAAACGCCAATTAGATGTGGTTGCAGCCTTGGACCGTGACCATGAAATTGATCTGGTTTCGACCTTTATGGCAGCTCATGCGATCCCGACAGAGTATAAGGGCCGTTCTCAAGAGTATTTGGATCTCATCATTGAGCAAATGCTTCCAAAAGTGAAGGAAGAAAAGTTAGCTGAATTCTGTGATATCTTCTGTGAAAAGGGTGTCTTTACAGCAGATGAGTCTCGCTATCTTCTGTCAAAAGCCAAGGAAATGGGCTTCAAACTGCGGATTCATGCGGATGAAATCGAGTCTATCGGTGGTGTGGATGTTGCAGCTGAATTGGAATCTACTAGCGCAGAACACTTGATGGTGATTACCGATGAAGGCATTCAAAAACTAGCAAAAGCAAAAGTTATCGGCAATCTGTTGCCTGCTACAACCTTCAGCCTCATGGAAGATACCTATGCACCGGCTCGTAAGATGCTGGATGCTGGGATGGCCATCACCCTAACAACAGATAGCAATCCAGGATCCTGTCCGACAGCCAATCTCCAGTTTGCCATGCACCTGGGTTGCTTCATGATGCGTTTGACGCCAGTTGAGATTCTCAATGCGGTAACTATTAATGCAGCTTATTCAGTAGATCGTGCCAAAACCATTGGCTCTTTTGATACTGGAAAACAAGCCGATATCACGATTTACGATGCACCAAATCTAGATTATCTCTTCTATTTCTTCGCGACCAACCTAGTGACAGATGTCTATAAAAATGGTAAAAAAGTGATTTGATCCTCTCGTTTCAAATGTGACCTAAATAGAAAAAATCCCCTCATCAATTGATTCTGATGAGGGGATTTTAGTGCTGAGAACAGTATTTCCAAAGGGAGTTGGAAAGCTTTAAATTCCAACCTTGACATCTGGGAATCTCTCAGACACCTGTGCAAAAAGAGTGTAGAGTTGTTCTTCAGCGTTC
Organism: Streptococcus sp. 1001283B150225_161107_H12; assembly: GCF_015552665.1. Classification (NCBI taxonomy): domain Bacteria; kingdom Bacillati; phylum Bacillota; class Bacilli; order Lactobacillales; family Streptococcaceae; genus Streptococcus; species Streptococcus sp. 1001283B150225_161107_H12. The sequence goes on from NZ_JADNFC010000001.1 coordinate 60,633, forward strand.
TTCTTATTCTTAATGGCTAGGCGGTGCTGTTTCTTTGGTTTGTCCTTGCGGATGTAGCACAATTGGAAGATTGAGCGAGCAATCCCTGATTGACGAACTCGAGTGACATGTAAGTATAGTTGTTGAACCTCTCGTAAATCAATCGTTTGAGTTCCTCTGAAATAGGTGATCAAATGATTTTTGTACAAGATAACTTTTAAGTCTTGATTGTAGTAGCTGGCTTCATCAGACAGGCGAGACAGATCTCCTTGGAGTTCGGGATAGTTTTGGTGGAGTTCCTGATAGGAAGCAATGGTCCGTTTCCGAACGGAGAAGCTGGCTACGACCATTATGATAGAAAGTCCAGCAAGAGCAGCTGAACCAATTAAGAGGAATAAGGAGTCTTTGTTGTACTCTGTGAGGCTTAAGTAATAGCTGGTCGTCATATTAAGTGACACGACAGAAGTCGGGTCGAGAAGGGAATGGATGTAGTCGCTATAGCCGACAAGGCGACCGTTACGAGACGTATTTTTGCTATCCTTTGCCAAAGGGGCTAATTGCGTTCCCTTTAGTTGATAAGGATGGGTCTGCAGTTCCCCATTTTTTGCCTTATCAATGACCTCTTTAATCGTCGCATCGTCTTTTTTGGCTTCGATCCCTGCAAACTTACCATCGTTTTGGTTATCGTATTGGACGATATAGAGGACGTGGCCGTTGTCCACAGTTCCGACAGGTTCTCGTGTAATATCATAGACCTTCATCGTTACAGGGTCCCCAGACTTTTCTGCCTTCGCAAAGCTAGTAGAAGGGTTCTGGCGTCCCATCCATAATGAAAATACTAATCCTGCGAATGCAAGAAAGACAAGGGCAAGCACTAGACCTGACACAAATCCTTTATTGCGTTTTTCCGTCATCATAACGACCTCCTTTAGTTTGATATCTAAAGTATATCATGAAAGATTTTATGTGACAAGGGGATTTATAGAAAGCTGATTTCAAAGGATTTTCGAGCGGTCTAAGCAAAAATCTGTTTGTAAAATGATTGAAAAATGCTTTGATTTTAAAAGAGATTTGCAACTTTTTATAAAAAACTATATTTTTTTTTAATTTTTTCTATATACAAAAAGATAAATTATTGATAGAATAGAAAAGAATTGAATTAAATTTGGTTCGCGTTCGTTCTGTCTTCATGTTAGTGAAACAGAATGTTTATACCTAAATACTTGCACTGGATTCTAATTCATCAGAATCATAGCTAGAATTTGAGAGGAGACAATATGACTGTTGATTTTAACAGCAAAGCTTACTTGGATAAAGTGGATGCGTGGTGGCGTGCAGCCAACTACATTTCGGCTGCTCAAATGTACTTAAAAGACAACCCATTGTTGAAACGTGAAGTGGTTGAAAACGACTTGAAGGCTCACCCAATCGGACACTGGGGAACTGTACCAGGACAAAACTTTATCTATGCTCACTTGAACCGTGCCATCAACAAATACGACTTGGATATGTTTTACATTGAAGGACCAGGTCATGGTGGACAAGTTATGGTGTCCAACTCTTACTTAGATGGTTCTTACACAGAATTGAATCCAAATATCCCACAAAATGAAGAAGGATTTAAACACCTATGTAAAATCTTCTCATTCCCAGGAGGGATTGCCTCTCACGCGGCACCTGAAACTCCAGGATCTATCCATGAAGGTGGAGAGCTTGGTTATGCTCTTTCTCACGCAGCTGGAGCTGTTTTGGACAATCCAGATGTGATTGCTGCAACCGTAATCGGTGATGGTGAAGGAGAAACTGGTCCATTGATGGCTGGTTGGTTGGCCAATACCTTCTTGAACCCAGTTAACGATGGTGCTGTTCTTCCAATCTTCTACCTCAACGGTGGGAAGATCCACAACCCAACGATCTTTGAACGCAAAACAGACGAAGAATTGGCCCTCTTCTTTGAAGGTCTTGGATGGAAACCAATCTTTGCAGACGTAACAGCTATTTCTGACGACCACGAAGCAGCTCATGCTTTGTTTGCAGAAAAATTGGACGAAGCGATTGAAGAAATCAAGAAAGTCCAAGCAGAAGCTCGTAAAGGTTCTGCAGAAGAAGCAACTCAACCAGTATACCCTGTCTTGATTGCTCGTATTCCTAAAGGTTGGACTGGACCAAAAGCTTGGGAAGGTACACCAATCGAGGGTGGATTCCGTGCTCACCAAGTGCCAATCCCAGTAGATGCTCACCATATGGAGCATGTAGATGCCCTCCTTTCTTGGTTGGAATCATATCGTCCAGCTGAATTGTTCGACGAAACTGGTAAATTGCTTCCTGAAATTGCTGAAATTGCACCAAAAGGTGACCGTCGCATGGCTATGAACCCAATCACAAACGCAGGTGTCATCGAACCAATGGACACTGCTGATTGGAAGAAACATGCCTTCAAGATTGAAACACCAGGTGCTATCATGGCCCAAGATATGATCGAGTTTGGTAAGTATGCAGCAGATCTTGTGGATGCGAACCCACATAACTTCCGTATCTTTGGACCAGATGAAACTAAATCAAACCGTCTTCAAGAAGTCTTCACTCGTACAAGCCGTCAATGGTTAGGACGTACGAAACCAGACTACGATGAAGCTTTGAGCCCTGCTGGACGTGTCATTGACTCTCAATTGTCAGAGCACCAAGCAGAAGGTATGCTCGAAGGATATGTCTTGACAGGTCGTCATGGCTTCTTCGCTTCTTACGAATCATTCCTTCGTGTCGTGGACTCTATGATTACTCAACACTTCAAATGGTTGCGTAAATCTAAGACTCACACGACATGGCGTAAAAACTACCCTGCCTTGAACTTGATTGCGACTTCAACTGTTTTCCAACAAGATCACAATGGCTACACTCACCAAGATCCAGGTATCTTGACTCACTTGGCAGAAAAAACTCCAGAATACATCCGTGAGTACTTGCCAGCAGATACGAATACGTTGCTTGCGGTGATGGACCAAGCCTTCAAGGCAGAAGATATGATTAACTTGATCGTTTCTTCTAAACACCCACGTCCTCAATTCTACTCAGCTGATGAAGCGGAAGAATTGGTTCGTGAAGGATACAAGGTGATCGATTGGGCATCAACTGTTTCAGCAGATGAAGAGCCAGATCTTGTCATTGCAGCTGCAGGTACAGAGCCAAACCTTGAAGCTCTTGCAGCCATTACAATCTTGCACAAGGCCTTCCCAGAATTGAAGATCCGCTTTGTCAATGTGGTAGATATCTTGAAATTGCGTCACCCATCCGTCGATGCGCGTGGACTTTCAGATGAAGAGTTCGACAAAGTCTTCACAACTGATAAACCTGTGATCTTTGCCTTCCACGGTTATGAAGGCATGATCCGTGATATCTTCTTCAACCGTCACAACCATAACCTTCGTGTACATGGTTACCGTGAAAACGGAGATATCACGACACCATTCGATATGCGTGTCATGTCTGAATTGGATCGCTTCCACTTGGCACAAGATGCAGCCAATGCAGCTCTTGGAGTAGAAGCAGCTGAATTCGCAGCTCAAATGGACGAAACAATCGCCTTCCACAACGCTTACATCCGTGAACATGGTGATGATATTCCAGAAGTACACAACTGGAAATGGGAAAACGTAAATAAATAAGTTTATTCCAAAAGAAATCAGAAGTTATTCTGATTTCTTTTTTTGTACCTTTTTAAAGAAAGAAACTTTGGCTAAGGAATTCCCCTTGGCAAGAAAAAATTCTTCAATAATGGATAAAGAAATCTGACAAAAATCAATGAAATAGTATATTTTTTTAGATTGCATTGACTTTGCATAAGATAAGGACTAAAATATAGGTGCGGAAACCGCTTACAAAATATAAAGGAGGTCTGTTTATGGGAAGCGACAGACAACAACGTTTTTCTTTACGAAAATATGCAGTCGGCTTAGTATCGGTACTTGTCGGATGCTTTTTTTGTGGGGTGACTGTTTCAGCCCAGGAGCAGGAAGGGCAGACAGATGTATCCGCTCTTGTAGTCAAGGAAGAAAGTCAGGAGGTGAGTCCGACAGTCGGACAGGGCAAAGGTTTGGACGGAGCTCATGCAACTGATGCAGTGAAGGAGGAGTCTTCTTCACAAGAGCAAGCCAAGACTGAGAAAACTGCCGAGATCTCACCTTCCAATGCTCTAGCAAATCCAGCTTCGGACCCTACACCTGAAAAGGAAGGTATTGAAAAGAAGGAGCAAGAAGATCACACTGTTTCAGAATCTCAGCCAGTAGCTAATAAGGACGCTGTTTCAGCAACCGTGGCAGATGAAGCCCGTGTTCAGGCCCTGGTACGTTTGGAGACGAAAAAGCAAGATGAAGCTGCTCCTCTTAGTATTGCGGAGCAGATCAAGGATAATGCACCAATCAAGGAAGCTGTATTGAATGAATTGAAGGAAAAAGGCATTCAGTATACAAAACTAGCTGATTTTGATTTGGTCTTTAATGGTTTTGTTTTAGAAACCAAGTACAAGGATGCCTTGAAGATTCGTCAGTTAGCGCGTGTTGAAAAGGTAGAAATTACGCCACTAACGGATCGGACGGATGCACAACCTAGCCCAACGAAGCAGAATACCCTCCTTCCTACAAAAGTTAGTGATGAAAATGAGTTGATTAATCTACAGCCTCTCTGGGACAAAGGGATCAAGGGGCAAGGTCGGGTGGTAGCCGTTTTGGATACGGGCCTTGATGTCCACCATAATTTCTTTAGTCTAACGGATAAAAGCAAAGCCAAATTTCAGAATAAAGAGCAGATGGAAGCGGCTATGAAAAAGGCAGGCATCACTTATGGGAAGTGGTACAACGATAAGGTAGTCTATGCCTATAACTATTCAGATATGAACGATGAGATTCGAGAAGATGATCCGCGTTCACATGGGACCCACGTAGCAGGCTCAGCCGTTGGAAATGCGACCAAGCCAGTGCCAACTGGTGAATACCTAAAGGGAGTCGCACCAGAAGCCCAGCTTATCTTTATGCGCGTTTTCTCTGATAAGAAGGGAATGACAGAACAAGGCTTTGTCGTCGCTAAGGCTGTTGAAGATGCGGTCAAGCTTGGTGCTGATACTATCAATATGAGTTTTGGTGGAGTTAATGGGTCTGAAGCAGATACCAATCCCCTAACCCGCCAAGCCTTTGAATTCGCGCGTAAATCCGGTGTTGTCATCAATGCTGCAGCAGGGAATTACGCCGTGAGTGGATACTGGCAGGCTAAGCCAAAAGCAGATGCACCGGATACTGGAACGATTGATGAACCCGCCATAGAAGATGGAGTTCTAGCCATTGGTGCCTTCAATAATCAGATTAATCACGAAACAACCATGCGTCTGGAAATCCCAGCTCTAAAGGATAAGAAAGAATTCCAAAATGGCCTCGTTGATCTCCCTGTTTACCGGCTGATTTTCCCAGTAGAAGGTCCTCAGTCTTACGTTTCAGTTTCAAAAGGTGGACTAGATACTTACCGAAATGCTACGGTGAAAGGCAAAATTGCTCTGGTTGAAAGCGGTGGAGATGTGACGGACGAAGAGAAGGTCAACGCCCTCAGACAAGCTGGTGCAAAAGGTGTCCTCGTTTATCAGAATGAAGAGCAAGGAGACAACCTCCAAAAACTTCCGATGGGCTATTGGGGATCCTTCTATCCGGTCAGCGTCTTGAACCATGCTATCGGAAAAGAACTAGCCTCCCACGCTGGAGAATACGAGCTAATCTTCCATCAAGAAGTTAAGAAAGTACCTTATAGCGAAGCCAACAAGATGCTCTTCTTTACTGGTTGGGGGCTTTCTGCCGAAGGAAAACTTAAGCCAGATGTTACCCTACCTGGCGGAATGGTTTATTCGGCGATTCCAGATGGTATGTATGATATGGATGAGGGAACCAGTATGGCAACGCCCCATGCGGCAGGGGCGACAGCCTTGATCAAGCAAGCTCTAGAACAACGTTTCCCAACTTATAGTCCAGAGCAAATCCATACGCTGTTACGCCAGTTAGTCATGAGTACAGCCAAACCTCATTTTGATCAGGAAAGCAAGAGCTACTCATCTGTCCGTCAACAAGGATCTGGTCTCATGGATGCTGCAGCGGCAGCCTTTGGCGAAGTCTTTGTAACAGGTGGAAAAGGAACCAATAGCAGCTTGACGCTTGGCAATGTCAAAGATGCCTTTACGTTTGAAGTTACGGTACACAATTTAGGCTCAGAAGCAAAAGAATTCACTTATCACACGGTTGTTAATACCGATCAGGTGGAAAATGGTCGCATCAGCTTGAAGATGCGTCAGCTATTGGATCAAGTGGGAGAAAAAACCATTCATGTTCCAGCTAAGGGAAGTGTGATGGTTCCAATTTCTGTAGATACCAGTACCTTTACAAGTGAACTCACCAATCAAATGAAGAACGGTTACTTTTTAGAAGGATTTGTCTTCTTTAAAGATGCCAAAACCAAGAAAGATCTCGTAAGTCTTCCATATATTGGCTTCAAAGGGCAGTATCAGGATTTACCGGGTATCGAAAAGCCTATCTATGCCTTCACTGGGGATGAAAAACCATTCTACTATTACGCAAACGAAAAAGCAGAGAAACCTGAAAAAGATTCAGGGGATCACTTTACAGCCTTGGTCAGCACTATTTGGCGCGGAGGCAAAGAAGTACAGGTTGTCCTGGGAGAAAAAGATGGGCATTACGATGGGAATCAGCTCGTCTTCTCGCCAAATGATGATGGTTCCTATGATAGTGTCAAGCTCAATGCAGTCGTTTTGAGAAATGTAGACAATATTCATTTATCAGTCTATCGTGCAGATGACCTCAAACGCGAACATCCTATTTTTGAACAAGGCAATGAAAGTCAGAAGAAATCCGACTACGGTTGGCGGATTAATGACCGTAGTAAGATTCTTAATGCGACACAGTGGGCAGGCAAGGACAATAACAATCAGCTAGTGCCAGATGGGGACTATCAATATGTAGTCACTTATCGTCCAAGCACACCAGGTGCCAAACCTCAAGAGATTGTTCTAAAAGTCCGAGTCGATAAGCAAGTGCCACAACTGGCGAATACCAAGGATCTCTTTGATCCAGCAACTCGTATCTTTAAGCCAGGTGAGATTATTGAAACGGGCAGTGGGCTGGGTGGAAAATACCTCTCCTACCAAAAGGATAATCAAGAAGTAGAGATCAGTCCAAACGAAGATGGAACCTACACGATTCCTGAAGGAGTGGATCTAAAAACTGTGCGCTTCTATATCTGGGATCAGGTCAATAATACCAACACCCTGACCTTGGATGGTAAGACCGTTTCAGAAGAAAAAACGACAGAAAGAGCAGGGACTGAAGGGGCAAGCCTGACAGCTGCAAGCAGCGAAGCAACCGTCGGTCGCTTAGAGGTTCAAATTGTCGATGAAAAAGGCGAGGCAACCAACCAATACCCAGAAATGATGCGTTACCAAGTCTTTGACAGCAAGGGAAATCGGGTGGATCAGGAATTTAATAGCTACTACGAAGATCCGCTACCGACTCTTCCATTTGGAACCTACACTGTAAAAGTTGTCGCTCAAGATCAAAACTACTCTTGGGTATCTCCAACCACTGTGACAGTGGAATTAAGCAAGGAGCACCCTAAAGGACTGGTCAAATTTGTCTACCACTATATTGATAAAAATCGCTTTGACCTCGTCTTTGACAAAGAACTTCCAGATGGAACCCGCGTCTTTGCCATTGATCAGAAGACAGGGGAAAAAGTGGAGTTGGATCAAACCCTATATGAACCAAAGACATTTGAAAGCATCCTGATCAATGGAGAGTATCAGATCCATATTGATCTGCCAACAGGTTATCGGGCAGTGGAAAATGATTTCGTCTATACCGTAACTAATGGTATCAATCGCTACTTGACCAGTTTTGTAAAAATCTCAGAAGATCAGGTAGAAAATCCGGCTGTCCCATCCACTCCTCAACTGTCACCTATGACACAAAAAGGTAGAATAAAGATGGATCAGGAGTCTCAACAAGTCACTCCTCAACCGTCACCTATGACACAAAAAGGTCAATCTGAAATGGATCAGGAGTCTCAACAAGTCTCTCATCGACCAGCAACTTCTCTTCCAAAAACAGGACAGGAAAATGACCAGCTGGGTCTTGTAGGATTGATGGTTCTTCTTCTCACTTTCGGTGCGATCCGAATGAAGAAAAATCATCTAGACCAAGTATAACGTTCTCCTAGTAGAGAAAATTGAGTGGGGTTCAGGTGGTGTAACAGCCACCTGAACCTGGTATATAAAAAGGAGTTTTTATGGAATTTCATCGACAACAACGTTTTTCCATTCGTAAATATGCGGTTGGAGTTGCTTCCGTTTTAATCAGTATGGTCTTGATGGGATCAGTGGTTTCGGCCGATACTGTAACACCAGCACCATCCACAGTCGAGTCATCAGCCGTAGTACCTGATAGCACAGCGACAGATGAAAAGGGAATTGAGCCCAATACGGTTGCTAAGGAGGATACCCCTACTAGGCCGATAGAAGAAGTGCCTTCTACTGTCCATGTTCCGGCAGAGACTGATGGTAAGGACCAAACCAAGCAACCACAAATTACCTCTTCTGCTACTAGCGATTCTTCAAATGAGAAACCAAAAGAAGAGAAGACCTTGTCAGCTTCTGTTATGGCAAGTCCAACAGCTAATCCTGAGCTTGCTACGACGGACACTCCCAAGGAAGGAACGAAAGAAACTCTAGAGGATTCAAGTCCAGTTGAGGTCCTAGTTCGTCTGAAAGAAAAAGTTTCTGATGGGGTTGGAGAATCATCACCAGTCTCAAAAGAAGCGCGTATCGAACAAACCAACCAAGATCATGAACAATTTTTGAAAGAACTCGAAAAGCAATCCATTCAGTTCAAAAAATTGTATGACGTTAATTTGCTCTTTAATGGACTGGCTCTAGAGACGACTTATGGAGATGCTAAAAAGATTCGGGGACTAGCGCGTGTAGATGCCCTAGATTATGCTCCACTAGGTCGGACTAGAGTGGAGGAAAACCAGCCTGCTCCTGCATCACCGACTTCAACTAGGACCAAGGTCAGTGAAGAAAATAGTCTGATCAATTTACAGCCACTCTGGGATAAGGGGATTAAGGGTCAAGGTCAGGTTGTAGCGGTCATCGATTCGGGGGTCGACCCTGCCCACGATATTTTCCGTCTAACAGATATCAGCAAGGCCAAGTACAAGAGTGAAGCGGAAATTGAAGAGGCTAAGAAGAAGGCCGGCATCACTTACGGTAAATGGTACAACAATAAAGTCGTCTACGTTCACAACTATAGTGATATGGATGACAATGTTAAAGAAGATGATCCAATCTCTCACGGTGCCCACGTAGCTGGAACCGCTGTGGGAAATGCCTCCCAACCATCTCCAAATGGTGAGATTATCCGAGGTGTCGCTCCCGAAGCCCAGCTTATGTTTTTGCGTGTTTTCTCAGACACCAAGGGCGGGCAGGTGCAAAATTTCATCTACACTAAAGCAGTAGAAGACGCCGTCAAATTAGGGGCGGATTCCATCAACATGAGTTTGGGAACCGCATCAGGCTCGATTTATGATGTGGGAGAAATTACGCGCCAGGCCTTTGAGGCCGCAAGAAAGGCTGGAGTGACCATTACAGTTGCCTCTACCAATATGGCGACCAATGGCTTCTGGCACAGCAAACCACTTGCAAGCACACCGGATTATGGGATGACAGGAACCCCATCCGTCAATCCAAATGTCATCTCAGTCGCGTCTATTAATAGTCTGACTAAGCATGAGTCGACAGAAGCAAGCCTGACCGTAGAAGCCTTAAAAGGTTCCGTGGACTTTCCTGATGGTAAAATTCCGATGCACTCCTTTGTAGAACGCGATGCCTTTCGGACAACCATCCCTCAAAGTTATCTCCATGTGGAAAAGGGAGGAATCGACCACTACCAAGCTGATAGTATCAATGGGCACTTAGTCCTTACGGAGCGAGGTGGCGAAGTTTCGGATGTGGATAAGGTCAAAGAGCTCAAAAGAGCTGGTGCTACAGGGGTGATCTTCTACCAGACTAAGGAGCAGGGCAATAATCCTGTAAGCTTTGACTTAGAAGGGTTGGGGGAACGATTCCCAGTTGGGGTTATTGGCCACGATGCTGGAAGTGTCCTAGCACAACATGCCAAGGACTACCAGCTCCATATTGCCAACAAATTCAAACGGGTGCCGTACGACGCAGCCAATCAATTATCCGACTTCTCCTCTTGGGGGCTGTCAGCTGATGGCGACCTCAAACCGGATGTCACCCTTCCAGGAGGGATGATCTACTCATCTGTTAATAATGGAGAGTACTATATGGATAGGGGGACCAGTATGGCCTCTCCTCACGCAGCGGGTGCCACTGCACTGGTGAAACAAGCCTTGAAGGAGCGCTTCCCTCATCTCAGTCCAGAACAGTTACAAGTTCTTGTCAAACAGATGACCATGAGTACAGCTGTTCCGCATGTGGATGAGGAAACGCATGCCTATTCCTCTGTTCGTCAGCAAGGAGCAGGGGTTATGGATGTCACAGCTGCAGCACTAGGTGATCTCTATGTAACGGCGAAAGATGCTAAAAGTAGTCTGACACTAGGTAATGTCACAGATACTTTTGAGTTTGACGTGACCATCCACAATCTTTCCAATCAAGAGAAGTCTCTTCGTTATGAAACGACCCTTCAGACAGATCAAGTTCAAGATGGCAAATTCACCCTCCATCCTCGGCTATTAGAAACCATAGATGGCAAGGAAACCATTACTGTTCCAGCCAATGGTCAGCGGACCATCCATGTAACGGTTGATGCGAGCAAGTACAAGGAAGAGCTCAGCAAGCAAATGCCAAATGGTTATTTCTTAGAAGGGTTTGTACTGGTCAAAGATGCCAGCAACCAAAAACATCTGGTCAGCCTCCCTTATGTTGGCTTCCATGGAGATTATCAAAATCTGCGTGGCATTGAAAAGCCAATCTACGAATACACAGGTAGCGACAAGCCGTTTTATTACTACAAGGACAAGACGGATTATCCAGATGAAAAGGTCCCAGAAACGCCAGAGCGTCATCCAGACAATCACTTTACATCTTTGATCAGTTATGTCTATGAAAATGGAGAATCCGTAGCCAAAACTCTTGGCCAGGATGGGGATCGCTTTGATGGGGACCAACTTTACTTCTCTCCAAACAATGATTCCAGCTTTGATAGCATCAAGGTCAAAGCCGTCATGCTTCGCAATGTTGAAAATGTCCACCTATCAGTTTACAAGAAGGAGGACACAGCTCGTACTAACCCGATTTACGAGGTCGGAAATGAAGTCCACCGTAAGACAGACTGGAGTTACCGGATTGGGAATCGTAGCGAAGAGTTTTATGAAATCTCTTGGGAAGGTTTGGACAAAGACGGCAAGCAATTACCAGATGGAGAATACCAATTTGTGATCACCTACCGTCCAACTGCTTCAGGGGCTAAGAAACAAGAGCTTAACTTCAAGGTTAAGATTGACAATACGGCTCCAAGCATCGAGTCTGGAAGTGCTCAGTACAATCCAGCAACACGGATTTTCCGACCAGGTAAGGTGATTGAAACTGGTAGTGGACTAGCAGGGACTTATCTGTCCTACGTCAAAAATGGGGAAACCGTGGCCTTGGAACCCCAAGAGGACGGTAGCTATCTGCTTCCGGAAGGGGTGGACCCTTCTACTGTTCGCTATACCATCTGGGATAAGGTCTACAATACCACTGAGATGGACATCGAAGGAAAGAAAGTAGAGGCAACGACTTCGACGAATGAAGCCAGTTCAGATGAACAACCAGGCGAGACAGAGACTGAAAAACCAAAGGCTGAAAAGAGCACCTTGGAGGTGGTCTTCACAGATAGCAGTGGAGAAGTCATTTCGTATTATCCATCCGTCGTTCGTTATCAGGTAGTGGATGACCAAGGCCGTGTAGTAGAAGGAGAGTTCAATGCGTCCTACAATGCTGGCACCTTCCCAGACTTACCTTTTGGCACTTATACAGTGAAAATCACCTTGTCTGATTACCATTATGATTGGGGAACAGAGCTAGTGAAGAAGGTGACGGTTTCAGCCGAAAATCCACATCCGAAAGTGACCTTTGCCTTCCATTATTTAGATGAAAACAAACTCACTATTGGATTTAATCAGCCGGTTCCGACAGGAACAGTCGTAAAAGTGGTGGGGAATGATGGTATCAGTCGCCTTCTCCCACAAAGTATCTATGATTTGAAACGCTTTGAGACCATGTTGATGAACGGCTCCTATCGTGTTCATGTGGATCTCCCAGCGGGGTATCGTGCATCGGAAAATGATTTCCTTTATGAAGTGAGCAATCAAATCAATTTCCACCTTCTTTCTTTGGTCAAAGACGTTATCAAGCCAAACCCAGAGGTGCATAGTGGAGCGATTGTGGAACCATGGATTCAACCAGAAAATCCGACACTAGAGATACCGGAAACTCCAGTGACGCCTGTCCAACCAGCGGTATCCAAAGGCCCAGTTACCCCAGCTCAACCAACTACACCTGAAACGAAAGAAGTTGCAACAAACAAACCAGTCGCTGTTACCTATCATACAGGTGGTCAAGCAGAAGTAGCTGCTACATCAGCAACTGGTCTTCCAAAAACAGGTCAAGATGAATTGGCTTCAACAGTCCTTAGCCTCTTTGGCATGACCTCACTAGCTTTGGCAGGTTTTGTAGCAAGTAAAAAACGGCAAGATTAAGTCGTTCATGTATTAGGTTAATCAAAAAAACGTCCGTTTAATTTTAGAAACGGACGTTTTGAATGTTTTAAGCTGTTTTCTCCATCCAAACACTGCGGATAAAGAAGAGGCTGATGAGGGCGAGGGCTAGGAAGATCCCTGCAACATAATAGTAGGGTTGGTCGAGAGTTGTTGAACGACCAGAGAGGTTAACAATACCTCGGTAGAGGGCCCCCGCAGTTGCCGTAGCAACTGCTGAGTTCCAAAGATTGAGAGTGAGTCGAGAAAGGCCTTTTACCACTAGTTGCAGGGCCACTAGCAGGATGCCGCCGATCAAAGGAATCAAGAAAAGGTAGTGCATGAAGGCAGAGGTTTCGCCAAAACTAAAGTGTTCGTAGATGCGACTACCGACGAAGAAGAAAGCTGAAATCAGACTGTACCAGAGGATGGTCTTTTTCAACCGTTGTTTGATAGGATTAGTAACCGATGTAGACAATGTCACTCACCGCCCTTTCTGAGATAGTACCATTTGTTGTTGGTTTGTTAATAACTTGGCCATTGAAGTAAAGTGTAGAAGATCCACCCCCGTCTAGGTTGTAGGCTGTTTTAACGCCATAAGACTTCATCACTTCCGCTAATTGGTAGAGAGAAAGCCCTTCACTCTCAGAAGTCCGTCCGTCTGACACTACGATAATGTAGTGGTTTTCATCGATGATCCCAATCGCTGTCCGTGGATTAGACGCCATGGATTGTCCTACCTCTGAGTTCGTATCGACTGTAATTTCTCCATCTTCAACCAAGGAAGGTCCGAAGGCAAGGAGATTGACGACGCCATCTTCGACCAACTGATCCGCAGAGATTTCATCTTCGTAGATAACCTTGAAGGAACCATCTTTATAAATCGCCAGGTCGCCATTGCTAGAGTCTTCACGAACCGTATCACGGTAGACCACTCCATTTCGGATGACATAGCCGGTGCTATTAGCTCCATAGTAGTCTCCATTGACGGCTAGAATAGCATTGTTCTCAGCTGCAGTGACGGAAGTTTTAGCCGTCACATTGGTCCCATAGGTATTTTGCGCAAAAGCAGTTTTTAGATAGTCAGAAGAGCTAACCGTAATATCTGCAATGTAAACTTGGGTGTTTTCAACTGTTGTTTCTGTCAGGCTTACCTGGATATTGTTATCGGAGTAACTGGTATCTGTTGTAGTAGCAGAGGCTGCTGCCTCCTCAGCCGACTTGGTATCAGTGGTCGTAGCTTTGACTGTTTGGATAGCATCCGATAAGACAAAGGTCTTGAGCATAGAATAGCTGAAGGAGCTTGTTAGCAGGATGCCGAAACAAGCAGCATAGGTATAAGATTTTTTAAAGAATTTCATGAGTAGGTGCAGTCCTTTCCTTGAAAATGATTTTTTTCTGAATCAACCATGAGACGACGAAAAGCAAGAGTCCGACGATCACTTTGCTGAGGAGCAAATGGAGACCAAAGCTTGTATAGAAGAGTCGAATCAAGAGGGTATCGAGAATAAAGAGTCCAATCGCAAGTCCCAAGTAACCACTTCCGGTTCGAGCCACGCTGTCTTTGTTCTTAAAGACTAGATGTTTGTTGGTCGAGTAGTTAAAGATGGAGCTGGTCACACGAGCGATCCCGTTTGCAAGGAGGATCCGAAGACTAATCGGCACAGCCATCATCACGAAAAGGAAGAAGGCATAGACCAGGTAATCCACGATAAAGCTACTCAGGGAAGAGAGGGCAAACTTGAACATGTCCTTGTAGATCATGAGACCGTCGCGAATAGGACGGAAGTGGGACCCTTCATTGTCATTGATATAAACTGTTTTAATCGGAACTTCCAAGATGGGGAAGGCCTTGCTAGCTGCAAGAAGCACATTCATTTCGTACTCATACCGTTGTCCCTCGATATCTAACATAAAGGGGATCATGTTGGTTGTAAAGGCTCGAAGGCCAGTCTGCGTATCTGTCACAGCGACCCCTGTTTGTTGCTTGAACAAGAAGCGGGTCAATTTATTTCCGAAAGCAGAACGCAAAGGAACCTTGCCTGAAAAGGCGCGTGCCCCTAGAACCAATTGGTTCGGATTTTCTTGCGATTGATTGGCTACGCGGAAGATATCCCAAACCTTATGTTGACCATCAGCATCAGCTGTGATGACTGTTCCATATTGCCCTTGTTCTTGAATGTAGGTGTAGGCTGTTTTGAGAGCCCCTCCTTTTCCAAGGTTGGTTTCGTGGTGAAGGACTGTAGCTAGCCCGTCTAATTTTTCAAAAATCGCTTGGCAGTCCTCGGAACTACCATCGTCCACAACGATAATGGAGAAGTCACATTTTTCTATCAGTTTTTTTACCAGTTTGAGAAGTTTTTGATCGGGTTGATAAGCGGGGATGACTAAATAATTCATAACCGTTCCTCGTTTCTTGTTTGTGATGAAGGTAGTATAACGGCCCTTTCTTAAAGCTAACTGATATCAGTTTTCTTTAAGGAAAGGGAGAGATTTCCTTGTTGTAAAAAAGGAGAGAAAATAATAGAAGAAAAATAAAACTTTTCGAAAAGAATGTAGAGAAGGTATTTTTACTTGCCTTCTATCCCAAAGTCTGGTATAATAGTTTCTTGTGAGCAAACCTCACTTACCCCTTGCAAAGACTTGGGGTCATTAGACCAAAAGGAGGAACATATCAATGGCTAAATACGAAATTCTTTATATTATTCGTCCAAACATTGAAGAAGAAGCTAAAAACGCTTTGGTAGCACGCTTTGACTCTATCTTGACTGACAACGGTGCAACTGTTGTTGAATCAAAAGATTGGGAAAAACGTCGTCTTGCATACGAAATCCAAGATTTCCGTGAAGGACTTTACCACATCGTAAACGTTGAAGCGAACGACGATGCAGCTCTTAACGAGTTCGACCGTCTTTCAAAAATCAACGGTGACATTCTTCGTCACATGATCGTAAAAGTTGACGCGTAAGCCCTAACGAATAAAGAAGGTGACTAATGATTAACAATGTTGTACTTGTAGGTCGTATGACTCGAGATGCTGAACTTCGTTATACCCCTCAGAATCAGGCTGTTGCGACATTCTCACTCGCGGTTAACCGTAATTTTAAAAACCAAAATGGTGAACGAGATGCGGACTTTATCAACTGTGTGATTTGGCGTCAACAAGCTGAAAATTTAGCAAATTGGGCTAAAAAGGGTGCCTTAGTTGGGATTACAGGTCGTATCCAGACTCGTAATTATGAGAATCAGCAAGGTCAACGTGTTTATGTCACTGAAGTCGTAGCGGACAGCTTCCAATTGTTGGAAAGCCGCGCGAATCGTGAAGGACAAGCTGGTGGAGGTTATTCTTCAGCTGGAGGATTTGCAGGAAATGCAGCTCCAAGCTTTGGAGGATCTGAACCATCGAACGCAACACCAAACTTTGGACGTGATGACAATCCATTCGGTGCTAATCCAATGGACATCTCGGATGACGATCTACCATTCTAAGAATGGGTTTAACGAATTAAAACTATAAAGGAGAAATAAACATGGCTCAACAACGTCGTGGCGGATTCAAACGCCGTAAAAAAGTTGATTACATCGCAGCAAACAAAATTGAATATGTTGATTACAAAGATACTGAGCTTCTTAGCCGTTTCGTTTCAGAACGTGGGAAAATCCTTCCTCGTCGTGTAACTGGAACTTCAGCGAAGAACCAACGTAAAGTAACAACAGCTATCAAACGCGCTCGCGTAATGGCTTTGATGCCTTTCGTAAACGAAGATTAAAGAAAAGACCCTTACGGGTCTTTTTTTCACGAGCCTGGAAATGTAAGAGCGAGTTGAGGTCCAGTGGACCTCTTTTTCATGAGCTTGAAAACAAGAGAGCGAGTAAGACCCTTACGGGTCTTTTTTGCGAGCATAGAAATGTGATAGTGAGTTAGGTCCGTGTGAAGCTCTTTGCCCTTTCCCAAGCTCTAATTATGCTATAATGATGGGGAGAAAGGTATCAAGGAGCGCAACATGAAGGAAGGTGTAATCATCAGGAGGATGATAAAGGCAGATATTGAGCACATCTCTCAAGCCTTTATCCACCAAAGGTGGCCAGGTAGAGAGGATATCTTGACTAGCTATTTTCAAGAGCAGGAGAATAGAGAGAGGGACGTATTAGTAGCTGAGTCGGATGGATTTGTGGCAGGCTATATCACTATATTGCCTGCTGCCAAGCACGGCCCTTTCGTGGGAGTCTATCCTGAACTATCTGATTTTAATGTTTTTGAACCATTTAGAAATCGAGGGATTGGGAATCAACTCTTAGAGGAGGCAGAAAAAAGAGTCCGGCTACTATCAGAGATTGTTACTTTAGGGGTTGGTTTACACTCGGGTTATGGCCCAGCTCAAAGACTGTATGTCAAACGGGGCTATATCCCAGATGGATCTGGAGTTTGGTTTAGGGATCAGCCCTTGGCCCCTTACAGTTCTTGTGAAAACAATGATGACTTAGTCCTCTATTTTTCAAAAAGGTTGAACAGGGAAATACAGTAAAACAAAAACGGATGAAAACTTCATCCGTTTCTTTTTAGCGTCGTTGAGGTGCTGTATTGGCGCTCTTGATATTGTATTTTTTCTTCAAATAGTAGCGGAGGAGAAGAGCACCACCACCGAGTAAGAGCATGAACCAGTTTGGTACACGCGGATTGAGGAATTGTGGGAGCAAAGCAGTGACCATGAGAATCACAACCCAAAGAATCATGGCTAACATTAGGATAGGAAGTGACTTGGTTAAAGCAGGCCGTTTCATTCCTCGTTTAGAAACTTCGTAGTATTGGTAGAAGTAGTAATACATCAAATAGAGCACAACCCCACCAGCCAAGCTACCAAGAGTCAAAGTGAGGAGTCCATAAGTGGTTCCCTGAGGTGCAAAAAGGTTCATGAAGGCTGAAATGGCAGCAAAGAGACCAAAGACGAGAAGGAAAGAATCTGTGATCATGAGATGAGGAGCATCATTCTCTTTTGGATGCTCTTTTTCGTAGCGTTCCTGATCACTAAAAGCATTGGCCCAAACAGTTGGCGCTCCAAAGAGAGTTCGCGCCGTTACTCCTTTTGGTTGGTTTTCAAAGATAGCTGGAAGAATTTCTTCAATCAGGCTAGTAGCCTCTTCTTCTGTTTTGCCGTTTTCAATCAATTGGTGTTTAGCGATGCGAACGAATTCTTGATTCTTTTTACTTAATTGGGTCAAATCAAATTGAGACATAAATACTCCTTAGTGTTATTAGTAGGTGTTAGAACCATTTTTTATGGATGAGGTAGACAACGAGCGATCCGGTCATGGCAAAGGCAATAAAGATAATGAGCCAGAAAGCATTAGGTTCTCCGTTGAGGGGGAGATCATTGTTCTTAAAGTTCATGCCATAGGCCGAGAAAATCATAGTTGGGATGGACATGACAATGGTCACCATGGCCAAGGTTTTCATGATATTGTTCTGGTTGTTGGAGATGATCGATGCGAAGGTATCGGTCATAGAGTGGAGAATGTTTCCATAAATATCCGCCATCTCAATGGCCTGTTGAGTTTCAATCAAGGTATCTTCCAAGAGATCCTCGTCTTCCAGGTATTTCTTGATGTTACTAGTGGCACTGGTCAATTTCTTGATCACGCGCTCATTAGTTTTCAGAGAGGCCTTAAAGTAGACGATGGTCTTTTCCAGCTCCATCAGTTCAATCAGTTCTTCGTTTCGAGTCGACTTGTGCAGTTGACTTTCAATCTGTTCACTCTTACGATCCAGGGTACGAAGTGCGGTCAAGTAGAGCTCGGCATTTCGATAAAGGATCTGAAAGATGAAGCGGGATCGCATGAAGGTATAGAAATTCCGCAAGCGACGATTGATAAAGGTGTCTAGGAGAGGCAACTCTTCCAAGCAAGTGGTGATGATAGCCTCTTCTGTTAGGATGATTCCCAAAGGGATGGTGACATAGTAGGTCTGATTGTTACGCTCTTCCTTGATGGGAACGTCTACGATGATCAAGGTATACTCATCTTCAATGGTCATACGAGACATTTCTTCCGCATCGAGTGGTGCCCGTAAGTCGGCAATATCAATATTAAAAGCAGAGGCGATTTCCATCGATTCACTTTGGGAAGGATTGACAAGGTTGATCCAGCTACCGGGTTCCAGTGTCTCTATTTCTTTAAATTCAGTCGTTGTCGATAAAAAGACCTGTTTCATGGTGCCTCCCCTTGTTTTTTTACACCTTAACATTATAACAGAAAAAGCACGCTTTTGGATAAAAGAATGCTGAAAAATTTGATATAATGAAGGATAAATAAATTGATGAAAAGTGGAAGAAATGCTCGATAAAATTGTCATTCATGGAGCGCGTGCTCATAATTTAAAAAATATTGATGTTGAAATCCCTCGAGATAAGCTGGTCGTGGTCACTGGTCTATCAGGTTCTGGGAAATCGAGCTTAGCCTTTGACACTCTCTATGCGGAAGGACAAAGACGTTATGTAGAGAGTCTGTCAGCCTATGCTCGTCAGTTTTTAGGAAATATGGAAAAACCCGATGTGGACTCGATTGATGGCTTAAGTCCAGCCATCTCCATTGACCAAAAAACAACCAGCAAAAATCCGCGGTCAACGGTTGGAACGACTACTGAAATCAACGATTATTTACGTCTTCTCTATGCTCGTGTGGGGACTCCTTACTGTATCAATGGGCATGGAGCGATTACGGCTTCTTCGGTCGAGCAGATCGTTGACCAAGTTTTGGAATTGCCGGAGCGCCAACGCCTGCAAATTTTAGCGCCCATTGTTCGTAAGAAAAAAGGCCAGCATAAGAATATCATCGAAAAGGTGCAAAAAGACGGCTATGTCCGGGTGCGGGTGGATGGCGAGATTTTTGATGTGACAGAGGTCCCAGAATTATCCAAAAGCCAACAGCACACAATTGAGGTTGTCGTAGACCGGATTGTCATCAAAGATGGCATTCGTTCCCGTCTCTTTGATTCTGTCGAAGCGGCCCTTCGGATCGCAGATGGCTACGTGGTCATCGATACCATGGATGAAAATGAATTGCTCTTTTCAGAGCACTACGCTTGCCCGGTTTGTGGCTTTACCGTCCCTGAGTTGGAACCTCGTCTCTTTTCATTTAATGCCCCCTTTGGCTCTTGTCCAGATTGTGATGGACTAGGGATCAAGCTAGAGGTGGACTTGGATTTGGTTGTTCCAGATGCTAGCAAGACTCTCCGTGAAGGAGCACTAGCACCATGGAATCCGATTTCTTCTAACTACTATCCTCAGATGTTGGAGCAGGCCATGATCCAGTTTGGGATTGATATGGACAAGCCCTTTGAAGACTTGTCTCCAGAAGAGCGGCACTTGGTTTTCTATGGTTCTGAGGGCAAGGAATTCCATTTCCATTATGAGAATGAATTTGGTGGGGTTCGAGATATTGACATTCCTTTTGAAGGGGTCGTTACCAACATCAATCGCCGCTACCACG
The DNA here is from genome assembly GCF_015552665.1 of Streptococcus sp. 1001283B150225_161107_H12. NCBI lineage: Bacteria > Bacillati > Bacillota > Bacilli > Lactobacillales > Streptococcaceae > Streptococcus > Streptococcus sp. 1001283B150225_161107_H12. The sequence goes on from NZ_JADNFC010000001.1 coordinate 80,898, forward strand.
AAACCTCTAGCGACTTTACTCGCAATCAGATGTTGTCCTACATGAATGAATTGACTTGTGCTACCTGCCATGGTTATCGCTTGAATGACCAGGCCTTGTCTGTCCGAGTAGGAGGAGAGAAGGGGCTACATATCGGGCAGATCTCGGACTTGTCCATTGAGGACCATCTTAAGTTGGTAGCTGATCTAAAATTAACCAAGAATGAGGAGACCATTGCGCGACCGATTCTCAAAGAAGTCAAGGATCGTTTGACCTTCCTGAACAATGTTGGCTTGAGCTATCTGACCCTGTCTCGCTCGGCCGGGACTCTATCAGGGGGAGAGAGTCAGCGGATTCGCTTGGCGACCCAGATCGGATCCAACCTCTCAGGTGTCCTCTATATCCTGGATGAGCCTTCGATCGGTCTTCATCAACGGGACAATGATCGCTTGATTGCTAGCCTCAAGAAGATGCGTGATTTGGGCAATACCTTGATCGTTGTCGAACACGATGAGGATACCATGAGAGAGGCTGATTACCTGATCGACGTCGGTCCAGGAGCCGGTGTCTTTGGAGGCGAGATTGTTGCGGCTGGAACGCCTAAGCAGGTAGCCCGCAATAGCAAATCCATCACTGGTCAGTACCTCTCTGGAAAACGGGCTATCCCTGTACCAACGGAACGACGGGTGGGCAACGGTCGCTTTATCGAATTGACAGGGGCTGCTGAAAATAACTTAAAAGAGGTGACCGCACGCTTCCCGCTGGGCAAGTTCATTGCTGTTACTGGCGTTTCTGGATCAGGGAAGTCAACCTTAGTCAACAGTATTTTGAAAAAAACGCTGGCGCAAAAGTTGAACCGCAATTCAGAGAAACCCGGGAAATACAAAACCATTTCAGGTGTCGAGCACATTGATCGACTGATTGATATCGACCAAAGTCCGATTGGCCGCACTCCACGCTCCAATCCGGCTACCTATACAGGTGTATTTGACGACATTCGTGACCTCTTTGCCCAAACCAATGAAGCCAAGATTAGAGGCTATAAAAAAGGCCGCTTTAGTTTCAACGTCAAAGGAGGCCGGTGTGAGGCCTGTTCGGGAGATGGGATTATCAAGATTGAGATGCATTTCCTACCGGATGTCTATGTACCGTGTGAAGTCTGTCATGGACGACGCTACAATAGTGAAACCCTAGAAGTTCACTATAAAGAAAAAAATATCTCCCAGATTTTGGACATGACCGTCAATGATGCGGTGGATTTCTTTAAACATATTCCAAAGATTAATCGCAAATTACAAACCATCAAGGATGTCGGCTTGGGCTATGTGACCCTGGGACAGCCGGCAACGACGCTTTCTGGTGGAGAAGCCCAGCGGATGAAGTTGGCTTCAGAGCTTCATAAGCGCTCAACTGGCAAGTCCTTCTATATCTTGGATGAGCCGACAACAGGACTTCATACAGAGGATATCTCTCGTTTGCTCAAGGTTTTGGAACGCTTTGTGGACGATGGCAATACCGTTTTGGTTATTGAGCACAACTTAGATGTCATTAAGACAGCGGACCATATCATCGACTTAGGACCAGAAGGTGGTGTCGGTGGTGGTACCATTATTGCGACAGGAACACCAGAAGAAGTAGCCAGCAACCCAGCTAGCTTTACAGGACAGTATTTGAAAGGGAAATTACAATGAACCAACGAATTACAAATCTACGAACTAAAATGAAGGCACAGGATTTAAAAGCTGTCCTCATTAACAACTTGAAAAATGTCTACTATTTGACAGGTTTCTGGGGATCAAATGGGACTGTTTTGGTGACAGAAGAGCGCGTGGTCCTCTTCACCGATTCGCGCTATACCATTCATGCCCATGCGACTTGTTTCCCCTTTGTTGAGATTGTTGAAACCCGCAATGAATTGGAAGAAGCGGCAAAAATTGTCAAAGACGCAGCGATCCAAGAACTTGGCTTTGAGGATGAGATCACAGTTGCCTATCATACTCGTCTGGCGACAGTTTTCTCAGGAGTCTCTCTAAGAGCCTTGTCTGATTTTGTGATGGAGTTTCGTTTGATTAAGGATGAGACAGAAGTGGCAACCATCCGCAAGGCCTGCAGTATTTCAGATCAAGCCTTCCTAGATGTGCTGGAGTTTATCAAGGTTGGTCGAACAACAGAGTTAGAAGCGGCAACTTTCCTGGATTTCAGAATGCGGGAATTGGGAGCGTCAGGTGTATCCTTTGATATCATCTCCGCTGCGGGAGAGCGCTCTGCTATGCCCCATGCGACTCCAAGTGATCGCATCATCTCTGCTGGGGATGCCTTGACCTTGGACTTTGGCTGTCTCTACAACCATTACGTCAGTGATATGACCCGGACCATTTATGCAGGTCATGTCAGCGACAAGGAAAGAGAAATTTACGAAACGGTCTTGAAAGCCAACCAAGCTCTCATTTCTGAAGCCAAGGCTGGACTCGGTTTCCGTGATTTTGATAAAATTCCTCGGGATATTATTGAGGCTGCAGGATACGGTCAGTACTTTACTCATGGAATTGGCCATGGAATTGGCTTGGACATCCATGAAGAGCCTTATTTCAGTCAAACTTCAAAAGAAGTTATCAAGGCGGGGATGGTTTTGACAGATGAGCCAGGGATCTACATTGAAGGCTTATCTGGTGTCCGGATTGAAGATGATCTCCTGATTACGGAAACTGGCTGTGAAGTCTTGACCTTGGCACCGAAAGAATTGATTGTGATCTAAGGAAATTTGCAGAGACAGATTTGAGAAATCTGAGCATTTGTGATAAAATAAAGAGTAATATATTTTTAAAAAGAGGTATGAAAACATGATTGAAGCAAGTAAGTTGAAAGCTGGTATGACCTTTGAAACAGCTGATGGAAAATTGATCCGCGTTTTGGAAGCTAGCCACCACAAACCAGGTAAAGGAAACACCATCATGCGTATGAAATTGCGTGATGTACGTACTGGTTCAACTTTTGATACAAGCTACCGTCCAGAAGAAAAATTTGAGCAAGCTATTATTGAAACAGTACCAGCTCAATATTTGTATAAAATGGATGATACAGCTTACTTCATGAATACTGAAACATACGACCAATATGAAATTCCTGTTGCCAATGTTGAGAACGAATTGCTTTACATCCTTGAAAACTCAGAAGTGAAAATCCAATTCTATGGAAACGAAGTGATTGGGGTGACTGTTCCTACAACTGTTGAATTGACAGTTGCTGAAACTCAACCATCTATTAAAGGTGCTACAGTTACAGGTTCTGGTAAACCAGCTACAATGGAAACAGGTCTTGTGGTTAACGTTCCAGACTTCATCGAAGCAGGACAAAAATTGATTATCAATACAGCTGAAGGAACTTACGTTTCTCGTGCCTAATCAGCTCTAAAATAGGTCTGATAGAAAGGAACTTCTATGGCAACTGAACAATACGGCGAAATCGTCATTGCACCTCGTGTGCTAGAAAAAATTATTGCGATTGCGACTGCAAAAGTAGATGGTGTTCATTCTCTTGAAAACAAGAGTGTATCGGATAGCCTTTCAAAACGTGCTCTTGGTCGTGGGGTTTACCTTCGTACACAAGAAGATGGTCAAATCTCTGTTGATATTTACCTCTATCTAGAGTATGGTGTGGCAGTCCCTAAAGTAGCGGTTGCAATCCAAAAAGCAGTAAAAACAGCTGTCTACAATATGGCGGATGTCACATTGGATGATGTCAACATCCATGTAGTTGGAATCGTGACTGAAAAAGCAGCGAAACCTGATTTGAAAGATTTGTTTAATGAGGATTTCCTCAATGACTGATATTTTATTTGAATCACGTCGTGATCTACGGGAGCGTGCCTTTCAAGCTCTGATGAGTTTAGAGTATGAAGGGGATGTTGTAGAAGCGTGTCGATTTGCTTTTACTCATGACAAAGAGGAAACAGACCAGGAAGTGGAAATTCCAGCTTTTCTCCTCAATTTGGTATCGGGTGTTCGTCAATCAAAGGATGAATTGGATCAACAGATTGCCCAACACTTGAAAACTGGCTGGACCGTAGAACGCTTGACTCTAGTGGAGAAAAACATTCTTCGCTTGGGTGTGTTTGAAATGACTTCCTTTGATACACCTCAATTGGTTGCGGTGAATGAAGCAATTGAATTAGCAAAAACTTTTTCAGATGAGAAATCTGCTCGGTTTGTGAATGGTGTCTTAAGCCAATTTGTGACGGAAGCAGAATAAAAAAGAAGCTACCTAAAAGGTGGCTTCTTTTTTGTGATTAATTTCTTACTCATTTACACACTTTTGCCGGGTAAAACACTAACAGGGAGAAAATAGCCTGTAGTCTTTACCTCTTTCCCTTCGATTTTCTGTAGAAGAAGATCGACCGTCAGGTGAGCAATCTCTTGTAAAGGTTGCTTGATGGTGGTTAGACGGGGGAAAAATTTTTCAATAAAGTAGGTCCCGTCGTAGCCAATGACTTTGAGGTCTTCTGGAATTGAAATGCCGAGTTCATCAGCAATTTTCATCACCAAAATCGCCGTTAGATCGTCAGATGCAAAGATAGCATCAGGTTTTTGCTGGGTCAAGATAGACTTGATTTCCATTTCTTTGCGAATGGGGGAATAATCACTAGAAACATTAATGATTTGTGCTCCTGGCAGTACCGAAGCAAACCCTGCATGGCGAAGACCTGTTGGGGAATTGGAGTTATCATTCCCCGTAATCATGATAATCTTCTTTGCACCTGTCTTGGCAAGGGTTTCCGCAGCAAGGACGCCACCGGCGTAGTTATCTGAGGAGACGACAGGGATCTCAGGTGATAGGTTTCGGTCAAAAGCGATGATAGGAGCTGTAACTCGGTTATAATCTTCAATTCCCAGATTATGACTACCAGAAATAATACCATCTACTTGATTGGCTTCTAGCATTTCAATGTATTCACGTTCTTTTTCAGAATCATGCTCGCTATTACAAATAATGGTTTTATACCCATGTTTGAACAGTTCTTCTTCCAATTTATCGATTAATTCTGCATAGAAGACATGACTGATTTTTGGGAAGATTAAGCCGATTAATTTGGCTGATTTTCCTTGTAGGCTCCGAGCGATTGTATTAGGCTTGTAGCCCAACTCCCTCATGGCCTCTTTGACTTTTGAGATAGTTTTTTCAGATAAATAGCCCTTTTTATTGATGACTCGTGAAACTGTCGTAGGGCTGACGCCAGCTAATTTGGCGACATCAGTGAGCTTTGCGACCATAGTCTAGTTCGTAGTATGTTCCAGTAGGTGTTCCAGATTTAATCAAAATACCAGTTTGATTAGCATGCGGGAAGACGCGACCAGAGAATACTTTTTCTCCTTTGTTGATAAAAATTTCAAAAATAGAATGATCGATGAAAATAGTAGCAGTTGTAGCTTGGTTTTCGATCGGGCAAGTACGAGTAGTCCCAAACTCTTGGGCATATTGTTCACCAGCTTGACTACGATCGACAATGACTTGACCATTTGCAATATCGAAAGTAATAGAAAGACCTTTTCCTTCTTTATCTGCTAGGAGAACAATCTCACTTTTGCTATTCGCTTCAAAGGCTAATTCTAACTCGTAACAATTGTTGGTAACCTCTTTGTTACGAAACTCGGATGAAGAGGAGCGGAGCTCTTTTATAGCTTCAACTGGATATTGATAAAGTTTACCGTCCTTAATACTTAGCTCTTTGACCAAAGAGAAAGCTCCTTGGTGGTCATAACGATCAGATGGATAAGCGACATCTGGTAGACCTAACCAGCTAACAGTTAAGGCTCTTCCATCAGGAGCATTGAAGCCTTGAGTTGCATAGGCTTCGAAGCCATAGTCTAAGTTTTGCAATTCAGATACATCAACTAAACGAGCCTGTTCAGGATCAAAAGAAGCCCCAATCTTATACATATTTGGGTAGATATTGTCGTAATCGAGGACCGCTTTGTCCAAACCTTGAGGGCAATAAAGAAGGATAGGTTGCTCGCCGACGAAGACCAAGTTAGGACATTCCATCATATAAGCTGTACGATCATTGTTGAAATCAAGATCTCCTACTTCAACCCAGTTGGTATAATCGTTATTCACTGCTTTGTAAAGACGAACGAATCCTTTTTTCTCAAGATCTTGACCACCGACAATGGCATAGTATTGGCCTTTGAAATTAAAAATTTGTGGGTCGCGGAAGTGATCAGTAGAATCAGCAGGTTGATCAATCAAGATTTTGTTAATTTTTTCAATCTTTCCTTCTTTGTCCATCAAAGCGCCGACTTGGTAGGGATGACGGATCCATTCTGCATCGCGAACATTTCCAGTATAGAATAAGAATAGTTTGTCATCAAACTGCATAGCAGAACCAGAATAGGCTCCATGGCTATCTAAAGGTGTGTCTGGAAAGACCTTCACTCCGGTTTCGTTAAAATGGACTAAATCGTCACTTTCGAGTTGTACCCAAGACTTCAATCCATGTGCGGCTCCAAACGGAAAGTTTTGGTAAAAGAGGATCCATTTGCCGTCAAAATAAGAGAAACCATTTGGATCATTTAAGAGACCAGATGTTGGTTCAACATGGTAGTGAGTATGCCAAGGGGATTTGGCCATATTTTCTTTAATTTGTTTCTTTTCTTCTTCGGTCCAGTCTTCATACCGTTTGTACCGAAGTTCGGTTGTCCATTCCATTTGACTCCTCCAAAATTTTTCTTACTTCCATAGTACCGATTTCTAAAAAAAAAAGCAAGAATTTGGCCAAATAATTGAGAAAAAATGTCAAACGTTTATCATAAAATATCGAAGTCAAGCCTAGTTTCGGTTTATGAAAATAAATGAAAGTATGAAAGTTTTTGAAAATTCAAAAACAAGATAGAGGTTTTTATATAGAGCATACGGGCTTTTTAGTGAATGAAAATAAGAAATCCATCTTTCAAACAATCAAAAATCGCAAATAAACACCAAAAACATTCTGCAAAACGGTTGACATATTCTTAATACGTGGTACAATTAAGAGCGTAGAGATGGTTTAACCGTTTTCAAAACAATAAAAAATAAGGAGATTTTTGCAAATGTCAAATACAGAAATTGCAAAAAAAGTCATCGATGCAATCGGTGGAGTTGAGAACGTTAGCAGTGTTGCTCACTGTGCGACTCGTCTTCGCGTGATGGTTAAAGATGAATCAAAAATCAACAAAGATGTTGTTGAGAACATTGAAAAAGTACAGGGAGCTTTCTTTAACTCAGGTCAATACCAAATCATCTTTGGTACTGGTACTGTAAATAAGATCTACGATGAAGTAGTAGCTCTAGGCTTGCCAACTTCTTCAAAAGATGAAATGAAAGCTGAAGCAGCGAAACAAGGAAATTGGTTCCAACGCGCAATCCGTACCTTCGGAGATGTTTTTGTCCCAATTTTGCCAGCAATCGTTGCAACTGGTTTGTTTATGGGAATTCGTGGTGCTATTGCTCAAGATCAAGTGCTGGCTTTGTTTGGTACTACAGCAGACGCATTTAAATCTACAGATTTCTATACCTATTCAACAATTTTGACAGATACTGCGTTTGCTTTCTTCCCAGCCTTGATTTCATGGTCTGCGTTCCGAGTGTTTGGAGGAAATCCTGTTCTTGGAATTGTAATTGGTTTGATGATGGTTAGTCCGACACTTCCTAATGCGTGGGTTGTAGCGGAAGATCCTTCTAAAGCAGCAACATTCTTTGGTATCTTCCATCATGTAGTTGGATTCCAGAACTCAGTTCTTCCCGCTTTCTTCGTTGGTCTAATTGGTGCAAAACTTGAAAAATGGCTCCATAAGAAAATTCCAGATGTCTTAGATTTGTTATTGGTTCCATTATTTACATTAACAATCATGTCATTCCTCGCTTTGTTTATTATTGGACCATTCTTCCACAGCATCGAGGAACATGTACTGAATGCAACTAAGTTTATTTTAAATTTACCATTCGGCCTTGCAGGTCTTCTTATCGGTGGGGTTCATCAGTTGATTGTCGTTACTGGTGTCCATCATATTTTTAACCTTCTTGAATCGCAATTAATTACTTCGGATAAAAAAGATCCATTTAATGCAATTATTACAGCTGCTATGACTGCACAAGCTGGTGCGACTTTAGCGGTGGCAGTGAAATCAAAATCTCAAAAAGTGAAAGCTTTAGCATTTCCTGCAACTATTTCTGCCTTATTAGGTATTACTGAGCCTGCAATCTTTGGTGTGAACTTGCGTTATGTGAAACCATTCGTTATTGCTTTGGGAGCAGGTGCTGTAGGTGGTTGGATTGCATCTATGTTAAACCTTGCTGGTACAGGATTTGGTATTACAATTATTCCAGGAACACTTCTCTATCTAAACGGTCAATTATTGAAATATGTATTTATGGTTGTATTTACAACTGCACTAAGTTTTGGTTTGACATATATGTTCGGTTACGAAGATGAAGCTTCATCAGTTCCTGCAGAAGACGAAGAAGCTGGTGCAATTATTGAAGAAGAAACAACTGGAACTGTTCCAGCATCTCTTCAAGATGAAACCATCATCTCTCCAATCGTTGGTCAAGCGGTTGCTTTAGAAAACGTAAATGACCCTGTATTCTCAAGTGGTGCTATGGGACAAGGGATTGCCATCAAACCAACTGAAGGTGTTGTATATGCTCCGGCGGATGCTGAAGTAACCATTGCTTTTGCAACTGGACATGCTTTTGGCTTGAAAACAGCCAATGGTGCTGAAGTTTTGATCCACGTTGGGATTGATACAGTTTCAATGAACGGGGAAGGATTTGATCAGAAAGTTGCTCAAGGTGACAAGGTCAAAGCTGGCGATGTTCTTGGAACATTTGATTCTGCTAAAATTGCAGCAGCTGGTCTTGATGATACAACAATGGTCATCGTCACAAACACAGCTGATTATGCTTCAGTAACTCCAGTAGCTACTGGTGCAGTTGCTAAAGGCGATGCGATTATTGAAGTAAAAGCATAATCTAAAATAGGATTACTCAAGGACTGGTTAGGGCTTCCTCCAGTCCTTGAATTTTGTTTGGAGGTGAGGCTTGGAATAAAAAAGCCGCTCACCTAATGTTTAAACATAAATAAGAGTAGTTTTTTCTATAAGGAATAGAAGTGAACCGTTTCCCTTTGTGATATAATAGAAAAAAAGAGAATTGAAAAAGAGGTTTGATATGACTAAATTATATGGAAGTCTTGAAGCTGGTGGAACAAAGTTTGTTTGTGCTGTAGGTGACGAAAATAATAACGTCATTGAAAAGACACAGTTTCCGACAACAACCCCAATTGAAACCCTTGATAAATGTATTGAGTTTTTCTCTAAATTTGAAAGTCTTGCTGGTTTAGCCATTGGTTCATTTGGACCGATTGATATTGATAAGAATTCAAAGACCTATGGTTTTATTACAACAACTCCCAAACCACATTGGGCAAATGTAGATGTGGTGGGAGCTTTCCGTCGATCCTTGAATGTACCGATTTACTTCACCACTGATGTGAATAGCTCAGCTTATGGTGAGGTCGTGGCTCGTAATAATGCGGGTGGTCGTATTGAGAACTTAGTTTACTACACAATTGGTACAGGGATTGGTGCAGGTGTCATCCAGCGTGGTGAATTCATTGGTGGAGTGGGACATCCTGAGATGGGGCACTACTATGTTGCTAAACACCCAATGGATGTTGAAAAAGAATTTAATGGAGTTTGTCCATTCCACAGAGGCTGTTTAGAAGGTTTTGCGGCTGGTCCAAGCTTGGAAGCTCGTACCGGTATTCGTGGGGAAAATATTGAACTGAATAGCTCTGTATGGGATATCCAAGCCTACTATATTGCCCAAGCTGCTGTCAATGCAACTGTAACCTTCCGCCCAGATGTGATTGTATTTGGTGGAGGAGTGATGGCACAACAACACATGTTGGATCGCGTTCGTGAAAAATTCACCGTCTTATTGAACGGCTATTTACCAGTGCCAGATGTTCGTGACTATATCGTAACACCAGCAGTAGCAGGAAATGGTTCAGCGACCTTGGGTAACTTTGTCTTAGCAAAACAAGTCAGCAAAAAAGACTAATAAGTTAAGGTTGAAATAACATAAAGCATCAAAATGCTAGGGGGAGGGAGTTCTTCGTCGGGAAGATGGATGAATGACCTTCTCTTTTTTAGCAAGAGAGGAGAAATGATGGAAAAAGCCATTATGAAGGATCCCTTCTTTTTGAGTCAAGTGTCTGAAGAAGCGACAAAAGAGGATTTGTATTTGGCGCAAGATTTACAAGATACCCTACGAGCTCACCAGGAAGCCTGTGTTGGCATGGCTGCTAATATGATTGGTGTACGTAAGCGAGTCATCATCATCCAACTAGGTTTGATGCCCTTGGTTCTCTTTAATCCTGTTCTAGTTAAGAAAGAAGGGATTTATGAGACAGAAGAAGGCTGTCTTTCTTTGCCAGGAAGTCGAAAGACAAGTCGCTTTGAAAAGATTCAAGTTTCCTACCGTGATACAAATTGGAAACCTCAGCTCATAAGCTTAGAAGGTTTTGTGGCCCAGATTTGCCAGCATGAGCTCGATCACCTGGAAGGGATTTTGATCTAGCTGAGCTGTTGCTTGTTAAATGACTGATTGAAGAGAAAATCCTTATGAAAAAAGAATGTTTGTTCTATGAACGGGTTAGACCATTTTTTGTGACCCATCCCTATTATCTTTCTTTATTAAAGTGGACCAATCGGCTTGTCACCTTGTTGATGCCTCTCCTTTATTTCTATGTTCTTTGGGCAGCCTATCTAAAGACTACCAAGACTTGGATTGTGCTTGCTTATCTTTTGGTACCAGCAACTGGTTTTATTGTATTAAGTGTCATTCGAAAACGAATGGATTGGCCGCGTCCCTATGAGCTTGGGACTTTCCCTCCGTTACTGAATCGAGAGGGGAAGGGAAGTTCCATGCCAAGTCGGCACGTCTTTTCTGCGGCGATCATTTCTACAGTAGCCTGGGGAGTGAACCCTCTTCTATCTGTCCTTGGTCTGTCCTTGGCTCTTCTATTGGCGGGGGTTCGTGTTCTGGCTGGACTCCATTTTGTCCGTGATGTTGTGGTCGGTTTTTTATCTGCTATTCTTTGGGGGTTCTTTTGGTTTTATCTCTTAGGGCTTTTTTAAGAATAAGGTCAGGAAGAAGGATGAAGTGAACGATAAAAGAGGCTGGGACAAAAGTCCTAGCCTCTCAATTATCTTTGGATTGTCGAGCAAGACGCAGTGGTTGAGTGGGCTCTACTAGGCTGATTTCATCAGCTTTTACAGCCCTACTCAACTGTGCGGAGGTGGGACGACGAAATCGAAGTCTAACGAATGACCGATTTCTGTCCCACTCTCTATTTTTGTATCGTTATTTCATCTTGATGGAATTTTTGGAAAAACCGTTCGCGTTCTTCTATAATAGCAGGACTTGGATTTTTGAGGGAAGTTAATAAATCGACCAAGTCAGGTGTGACTTCTCGAATCAGCTCTCCCAGTGACCAAATGGCTGTTGCAATATGAATCTGGTTTTGCGAGGTTTCGATAATTTCTAGAAGTTTAGGGATAGCAGACCGGTTGTTCGCATTGGCCAAGGCAATAATGGCATTTCGCTGAAGGATATTTTTCCCCCGCCAACTACCAGCAACCATTCCGAATTTTTCTTTGAATTGTCCATTGGATAGCTCGATAAAGGGGATTAATTCTGGGTGAGCGAGTTCTGGATCAATGTCAGTGGCTAGTGGGTTATCCAGACCACGATTGTAGGGGCAACAGATTTGACAGATATCACAGCCGTAAATGACCGTTTTAATCTTTTTACGGAATTCCATATCCATCATCCCCTTGTCTTGGGTCTGAAAGGATAAACAACGTCGGGCATTCATGGTGCCATCTCCAATTAAGCAAGATGTCGGGCAGGCTTCTACACAGCGGTTACAATCTCCACAACCATAGTCGACTGCTTGGTCGGGTTCAATTTCTAGGTTAGTGATAAGCTCCCCTAAAAACATATAAGAACCATATTCTTTTGAGATGACGAGGCCATTCTTGCCGATAAATCCAATGCCAGCCCGTTGAGCAACGGCAGTATCCACCAAGGCTCCGGTATCTACCATGCCCTTGTATTCGAAGTTAGCCGTCAATTCTTCAATCCCTTTAGCCAGGCGGTCCAACTTATCCTGTAGGACATAGTGATAGTCTATGCCCCAACTGTTGGGAGTGAATTTTCCGCGTTTATAGGCTGTCTTCTGAGGTTGTTGTTTTAACTTGTGAGGATATGCAACGGCAATGGAAATAATCGTTTTAGCAGAAGCTAAACTTAAGCGCGGCTGGATTCGTTCTTCGATATTTTTGTGCTCAAACCCTGAATTTCGGCCTTCCTCTACAGCTAGGCGGAGAGATTTTTCTAAATAGGAAAAATCATCTGCAGTGGTAAAACCGATTTTTGAAATACCGATGGAGTGAGCCAACTCGATAATGGATTCTTTGAGATTCATATACCTATTATAGCGAAAAGCCGGTAAAAATGCGAAAAACGTGCAAAAAATTAAAAAGGGGATGAAGGGCTTGGCAGGGCTTTCAAAAACGAATGAAATTTTGTATAATAAGGTATTGAATACAAGGATATATGGAGGCAGGTATGTCACAACCGTTATTTTTACAATCCGTCATGCAGGAAAAAATTTGGGGTGGAACTAGATTACGAGATGAGTTTGGCTATGAAATCCCGAGCGATCATGTTGGTGAATATTGGGCGATTTCGGCCCATCCACATGGTGTTTCTGTTGTTAAAAATGGGCCATTTGCTGGAATGGGGTTAGACCAACTTTATGCAGAGCATCGTGAATTATTTGGAGATCGAACAGAACCGGTCTTTCCTTTATTGACAAAGATTCTGGATGCCAATGACTGGCTCAGTGTTCAGGTTCATCCAGATGATGCCTATGGAATGGAGCATGAAGGAGAACTTGGGAAAACCGAATGCTGGTATATTATTGCTGCTGATGAAGGTGCGGAGATTATCTATGGTCACCACGCCCAGTCCAAGGAAGAATTACGTCAGATGATCGAAGCCAAAGAATGGGATGATCTTTTAGCACGGGTTCCTGTGAAAGCGGGAGATTTCTTCTATGTTCCAAGTGGAACCATGCATGCCATTGGTTCGGGTATCTTGATTTTGGAAACTCAGCAATCAAGCGACACGACGTATCGAGTTTACGACTTTGATCGCAAAGATGATCAAGGGAATTTACGTGAATTGCACATTGAACAGTCTATTGATGTACTGAACTTAGGTGCTCCGGCAAATAGCCGACCAGTTGAGGAAAAAGTTGACCACTTGTCATCGACTTTGTTAGTGGCCAATGACTTCTTTGGTGTTCACAAATGGGTCATCAATGGGGAAGTTCGATTTGAAAAGACCCATGATTATAGTTTGATGAGCGTTCTCTCAGGGCAAGGAAGTCTTCGGGTAGATGGGGTAGATTATCCGATTGGAAAAGGAGAACATTTTATCTTAACGAGTGATATCCAGAATTGGACCTTATCAGGAGAAGAGATGGAATTAATTGTCAGTCATCCATAAATGTAGGTAGAAGGTTGAGTCATCAAGTGCTCAGCCTTTTGTTGTTTTAAGGATTTTTCTAATAGATGAGCAAAAGGTGAAATGGATAAGGGAAAAAAGAGGGGGAAACCATCTTCTAATCAATGGAATTTCTTGATGGATAAGCTACAGTGTGCTATAATAAAAAGAACGTTTAAAATTTAAGAAATTTGAAAAGTAAGGATACTAATGGCTAATTTATTAAAAACAATTATCGAAAATGATAAAGGTGAATTAAGACGATTGGAAAAGATGGCAGACAAGGTCTTCTCCTATGAAGATCAAATGGCTGCCTTGTCAGATGATGAACTGAAGGCGAAAACAGAAGAGTTCAAACAACGCTACCAAGATGGTGAATCATTGGATGATCTCCTCTATGAAGCTTTCGCAGTAGTTCGTGAAGGTGCTAAGCGTGTCTTGGGCTTGTTCCCTTATAAAGTACAGGTCATGGGGGGGATTGTTCTTCACCATGGTGACGTTCCAGAAATGCGTACAGGGGAAGGGAAAACCTTGACTGCGACCATGCCGGTGTATTTGAATGCCCTATCTGGTAAAGGGGTTCACGTTGTTACGGTCAATGAATACCTGACAGAACGTGATGCGACAGAGATGGGTGAATTGTACTCATGGCTTGGTTTGTCAGTTGGGATCAACCTGGCTGCAAAATCACCTTCTGAAAAACAAGAAGCTTATGCTTGTGATATCACCTATTCAACCAACGCGGAAATCGGTTTCGACTACTTGCGTGATAACATGGTTGTTCGTGCCGAAAATATGGTACAACGTCCTTTGAACTATGCCTTGGTCGATGAGGTAGACTCGATCTTGATTGATGAAGCCCGTACTCCATTGATTGTTTCAGGTCAGACTTCTACAGAAACTAGCCAACTCTATCACATGGCGGATGCCTTTGTGAAATCTTTGGAAGAAGAAGACTATATCATTGATGTTCCTTCAAAAACGATTGGTTTGTCAGATTCTGGGATTGATAAGGCTGAAAGCTACTTTAAGCTTGAAAACTTGTATGACATCGAAAATGTTGCTTTAACGCATTACATTGACAATGCCCTCCGTGCCAACTATATCATGATTTTGGACATCGACTATGTGGTCAGTGAGGATCAAGAAATCTTGATCGTCGACCAATTTACAGGTCGGACCATGGAAGGACGTCGTTATTCAGACGGCTTGCACCAAGCGATTGAGGCTAAAGAAGGTGTACCAGTCCAAGAAGAAACCAAAACATCAGCTTCTATTACTTACCAAAACCTCTTCCGGATGTACAAAAAACTTTCAGGGATGACAGGTACTGGTAAGACAGAAGAAGAAGAATTCCGTGAAATTTACAACATTCGCGTCATTCCAATTCCAACAAACCGTCCGATTGCTCGTATCGACCATCCAGATCTTCTCTACCCAAGCTTGAAATCGAAGTTTAAGGCTGTAGTAGAAGATGTAAAAGCA
Source organism: Streptococcus sp. 1001283B150225_161107_H12 (assembly GCF_015552665.1). Taxonomy (NCBI): domain Bacteria; kingdom Bacillati; phylum Bacillota; class Bacilli; order Lactobacillales; family Streptococcaceae; genus Streptococcus; species Streptococcus sp. 1001283B150225_161107_H12. The sequence goes on from NZ_JADNFC010000001.1 coordinate 95,973, forward strand.
CGTTACGAAAAAGGGCAACCAGTCTTGGTGGGTACCGTTGCCGTTGAAACCAGTGACTATTTATCTCGTCTCTTGGTCGAAGCAGGAGTTCCCCACGAAGTTTTGAATGCGAAAAACCACTACAAAGAAGCTCAAATCATCATGAATGCGGGTCAACGTGGTGCCGTTACCATCGCGACTAACATGGCCGGACGTGGTACCGATATCAAGCTCGGTGAAGGAGTTCGTGAATTGGGCGGACTATGTGTCATTGGTACAGAGCGTCATGAAAGCCGTCGTATTGATAACCAGTTGCGTGGACGTTCTGGACGTCAAGGGGACCCAGGTGAATCTCAATTCTACCTTTCTCTTGAAGATGAGTTGATGCGTCGTTTCGGTTCAGAGCGCATCAAAGCCTTGCTAGACCGCTTCAAACTAAGCGAAGAAGAATCTGTCATCCGATCTAACATGTTTACACGTCAAGTTGAAGCAGCCCAAAAACGAGTGGAAGGGAACAACTATGACACTCGTAAGCAAGTCCTTCAGTATGATGACGTCATGCGGGAGCAACGCGAGATTATCTACTCTCAACGCTATGATGTGATTACAGCGGATCGTGATTTGGCTCCAGAAATCAAGGCCATGATCAAACGAACCATTAAACGGATCGTTGAAGGGGCAAGTCACTCAAGCAAGGAAGAACGTACGGAAGCTATCTTGAACTTTGCCAAATACAATTTGGTCCCTGAAGATACCATTTCAGAGAGCGATATTGAAGGCAAATCTGATAAAGATGTGATTGATTACTTATTCCAACGAGCTGAAGAGGTTTATGAAAACCAAGTAGCGAAATTACGCGATGAAGAAGCAGTTAGAGAATTCCAAAAGGTCTTGATCCTTCGTGTTGTGGATAGTAAATGGACAGATCACATCGATGCCTTAGACCAATTGCGTAATGCTGTCGGTCTCCGTGGCTATGCGCAAAACAATCCAGTGGTCGAATACCAATCTGAAGGATTCCGTATGTTCAACGATATGATTGGCTCTATCGAGTTTGATGTGACTCGTTTGATGATGAAAGCTCAAATTCACGAACAAGAACGCCCACGTACTGAACATAGTATTTCAACGACAGCGACTCGTAACATTGCCGCTCAAAAAACTGATTTACCAGAAGATCTTGATTTGAGTCAAATCAAACGCAATGACATCTGTCCATGTGGATCTGGTAAGAAATTTAAAAACTGCCACGGTAAAAAACTCTAATCGTATGAAAGGATCTGCCTATGTCTTTTACAGCTACTAGCCCAATCATTGATGAAACAGCAGTAACTTCTCTTTATCGCTTAGAAGGTGAACAGTTGGCTCGCAAAGAAGCGCGTGACCGTGAACTAGCCTCTATTTTAAAGGGAGAAGACAAGCGTATCTTGCTTGTGATGGGACCATGTTCATCAGATAATGAGGAAGCGGTGATGGAGTATGCTCGTCGCCTTGCAGCCCTTCAAGAAGAAGTCAAAGATCGGGTCTTCATTGTGATGCGGGTCTATACTGCCAAGCCTCGGACCAATGGAGATGGCTATAAAGGTTTGATGCATCAGCCGGATACTGCTTCAGAACCAAGTTTTGTAGCTGGTTTAAAGGCAGTTCGTCGCCTACATCATCGAGTGATTACCGAAACCGGATTGACTACAGCAGACGAACTTTTGTATCCTGAGACCTACCCATTTGTTGAAGATTTACTTTCCTATGTTGCTATTGGGGCCCGTTCTGTAGAAGATCAAGGCCACCGCTTTGTGGCAAGTGGAATCTCAGTCCCAACGGGATTGAAAAATCCAACATCTGGAAATCTGTCTGTCATGTTTAATGCGATTTATGCTGCACAGCATGGGCATCATTTCTTCTATAATGGTCGTTCTGTGGAGACAAATGGAAATCCATTCGGACACGCTATTCTGCGTGGAGCTTTAGACACGAATGGGAAAAACATTCCAAACTACCACTATGAAGATTTGCTAGAAGCTGCTCATCGTTACCAAGCCTTGGGCTTGCAACATCCATTTATCTTGGTTGATACCAATCATGATAATTCTGGGAAAAAATTTGCTGAACAGATTCGCATTGTCAGAGAGACCCTTAGTAATCGAAGCTGGAATCCAATTATCCATGATGTGGTTCGTGGATTTATGATTGAATCTTATCTGGAGGACGGTCGTCAAGATCAACCAGAAGTATTTGGTCAATCAATCACAGACCCATGCTTGGGTTGGGAAAAGACAGAAAGCTTAGTACGAGAAATATATCAGTATGTAGCTGAATAAGAGGAGAGGGCTGGAGAAAACATTCTCAGCCCTTTCCTTCTTAAATGGAGTTGCGGATAGAGAATTATCAAAGAGGAATAGATATGATTGTTGGACATGGGATAGATATCGAATCGATCCAATCCATTGAAGAGGCCTACCAGAGACATCCCAGATTTGCTACCAAGGTATTGACAGAGACAGAACGAGAACGGTTCGATCAATTATCCGGGAAACGGAAAATGGAATACCTGGCCGGACGATGGTCTGCAAAAGAAGCCTTTTCCAAGGCTTGGGGAACAGGAATTGGTCCAGTAGGATTTCAGGATCTGGAAATTCTAACCAATCAAAAAGGAGCTCCCTATTTTTCTAAAGCCCCTTTTAGTGGAAAGATATGGGTTTCGATTAGTCACTCAGGCGATTTAGTTTCGACCAGTGTCATTTTGGAGGAAAGAAATGAAAGCTAGTATACATAGACCAACGCGAGCATATGTGGATGTGGAGGCTATTGCCTATAATGTTCGACAAATACAGGACCATATTCCGAAAGAGACCTTGACCTTTGCGGTTGTCAAGGCCAATGCATACGGCCATGGGGTTCAGCCAGTGGTAGAACGCTTATTGCCAATGGTAGATGCTTTTTGTGTCTCCAACCTAGACGAAGCCATAGAAGTTCGCCAAGTAGCTGGTGAAAAGCCGATTTTAATTTTGGGAGTTGCTCCAATAGATTTCATAGAGATTGCCATCAAAGAAGGAATTCGTTATACAGTGGCTAGTCTCGAGTGGTTGAAATCTTTATTAGCTAAAAAGTCTGATTTGACTGGTTTGAAGCTTCATATTAAAGTGGATTCAGGAATGGGACGGATTGGTTTTCGTTCAGCCGAAGACTTGCAAGAGGCTATGATCTTATTAAGAGACCATGGAGCAGAAGTGGAAGGGATCTTTACTCATTTTGCTACAGCTGACGAGAAAGATGACCGTCATTTCCAAGGACAATTGCAACGGTTTAGGACCCTGTTGGAGCTCTTACCCTATACTCCAGAAATCGTTCATGCCAGCAATTCAGCAACGACTTTATGGCATGCTAATACCATTTTTAATGCTGTCCGACTGGGCGATGTCATGTATGGCCTCAATCCAAGTGGAAGAGAGTTAGAACTACCTTACAATATTCGACCTGCTTTAAGTTTGGAAACAGAATTGGTGCATGTCAAGCCACTAGAGGTGGGGCAGACAGTTGGCTATGGAGCGACCTATCAGACTACTGAGGAAGAGTGGATTGGGACCATTCCGATTGGCTATGCAGATGGCTGGACTAGAGATATGAAAGGTTTCCATGTCCTTATTGATGGGCAATTCTGTCCAATTGTCGGTCGCGTATCCATGGACCAAATCACCATTCGCCTACCCAAGGCCTATCCGATTGGGACCAAGGTGGTATTGATCGGATCGGATGGTAATCTAGCTATCACGGCAACGGATGTAGCAGCCTATAGAGGCACGATCAACTATGAGGTGGTTTGTGTCTTGAGCGATCGCGTACCAAGAGTTTATCGTCCAACAAAGGAAGTCAGTGGGAAGTAAGCTGTTTAAGTTTTCCTAGCTTCCTTTCATAAAAAGTTCGAGATGAAAGAGGTTGATGACGGAGGTCCCAGCCTCCTTTCTTATCTAGGAGGAATGAATGAACTTACACCAACCACTCTCTGTCCTACCAGGAATTGGACCAAAATCAGCAGAGAAATACAAGAAATTGGGAATCGAAACGGTTGAAGATCTCTTGCTCTACTTTCCATTTCGATATGAAGATTTTAAATCAAAAAATGTTTTAGACTTGGAAGATGGAGAAAAAGCGGTCGTTTCTGGACTTGTCGCAACTCCAGCCAATGTTCAATATTACGGCTACAAACGCAACCGTCTTCGCTTCACCATTAAACAAGGGGAGCTGGTGTTAGCAGTTAGTTTCTTTAACCAGCCCTATCTAGCGGACAAGATTGAACTGGGGCAAACGGTGGCTGTCTTTGGTAAATGGGACAAGGCCAAGGGAGCCTTGACAGGGATGAAGCTACTCGCGCAAGTCGAAGATGACCTTCAACCGGTCTACCGCTTGGCTCAAGGGGTGAGTCAGACTGCTCTAGTGAAGGTTATCAAAACAGCTTTTGAAGCAGGCTTGGACCAACTATTGGAAGAAAATTTGCCCCAAGTCCTAATGGACAAGTACCAGTTGCTTTCTCGCAGGCAGGCGGTTAGAGCCATGCATTTTCCCAAGGATCTTGAGGAATACAAGCAGGCCCTGAGACGAGTGAAATTTGAAGAACTGCTCTTTTTCCAATTGCAACTGCAGGTCTTGAAGGAAGAAAATCGTTCAGTCGGGCAGGGAATTGTACTGGATTGGGATGAGAAGAAGCTAAAAGCTCTTCAAGCCAATCTTCCCTTTGCTTTGACAGAAGCCCAGGAGCGGAGTCTGAAGGAAATTCTAGCAGATATGCGCTCTCCTTACCACATGAATCGTCTCTTGCAAGGGGATGTCGGAAGTGGAAAAACTGTCGTTGCTGGACTAGCCATGTATGCTGCTGTGACAGCTGGCAAGCAAGCAGCTTTGATGGTACCGACAGAAATTTTGGCCGAGCAGCATTTACAAAGTTTGACCTCTCTTTTTCCTAATCTTAGAATCCTTCTTTTGACAGGAAGTCTGAAAGCTGCGGAGAGACGAGAGCGATTGGCTTCGATTGAAGCAGGGGAAGTGGACCTTATTGTGGGAACCCATGCCTTGATTCAGGAGGGAGTCCATTTCCATGATTTAGGCTTGGTCATTATTGATGAGCAGCACCGTTTTGGTGTAGCCCAAAGACGGATCCTGCGTGAAAAGGGCCAAAATCCTGATGTCTTGATGATGACAGCAACCCCAATCCCTCGGACCTTGGCGATCACTGCTTTTGGTGATATGGATGTTTCGATTATCGACCAAATGCCAGCTGGTCGAAAAGACATCATCACCCGATGGGTCAAGCACCAACAGTTAAACTTGGTTTTGGATTGGTTGGTTAAAGAAATTCAAAAAGGATCCCAAGCCTATGTTATTTCTCCCTTGATTGAAGAATCTGAAGCCCTGGACCTCAAAAATGCTATTGCCTTAGAGGAAGAATTGATTGCCTACTTCGGAGATCGTGCCCGTATTGCCCTCCTCCATGGCAAGATGAAGGGGGAAGAAAAAGAGGCCATTATGCAGGCCTTCAAGCAGGGAGAAATTGACTTGCTAGTTTCGACAACCGTTATCGAAGTCGGGGTCAATGTTCCCAATGCCACCGTCATGATTATCATAGATGCAGACCGCTTTGGCTTGAGCCAATTGCACCAGCTGAGAGGTCGGGTAGGACGTGGTGATAAGCAGTCTTACGCGGTCTTAGTTGCCAATCCCAAAACAGAATCTGGCAAGCGTCGGATGAAAATCATGACTGAAACAACCAATGGGTTTGTCTTGGCAGAAGAAGATCTCAAGCTAAGGGGCTCTGGGGAAATCTTTGGAACGCGTCAATCAGGCATACCAGAATTTCAAGTGGCCAACCTCATTGAAGATTATCCAATCTTAGAGGAAGCGCGAAAGGTAGCTGTTCAGGTGGTGACAACTCCTAATTGGCGGGAACACCCAGACTGGCACTGTCTGTCTCTACATTTGGAACAGAAAGAACACCTGGATTAAGAAGTGATAAAAGAGAGTGAGACAGAAATCGGTCATTCGTTAGAATTCGATTTCGTCGTCCCACCTCCGCACAGTTGAGTAGGGCTGTAAAAGCTGATGAAATCAGCGTAGTAGAGCCCACTCAACCACTGCATCTTGCTCGACAATCCAAAGACAATTGAGAGGCTGGGACTTTTGTCCCAGCCTCTTTTATCTTATTTTAAGTTTGTGGACCTATAATTCTAAAAAACAGAAAAGAGGTCCTAGCTATGAGAACCATGTTAAAATTCATTTTGTCCGTCATTATCTCAGTTCATCAAAGCTATTTTTAACTTCAAAAGGCGGATGGATTAACCATCACGCCTTCTATCCTTATTTTACCCTTCCATATAGTCTCTTAATTCTTCATCTTTTAAGCCAGCATTGATGGCAATCAAGAGTTTTAACCGAGCCTTGGCGGCATTGAGCTCTTTCACAAAGAAGATGCCACGATCGTGAAGTTGAACTCCGCCCCCGTCGTAAGCATAGACGGGTTCTGCAATCCCGTTAAAACAACGGGAAACCAAGGCAATGGGAAGACCGGCTTCCTGAAATTCAAAGAGTTTCTCAGCTATTTCCTTAGGAAGATTTCCTGCTCCAAAGGCTTCAATAATCAAACCATCCATTTGATGGACATCTAGTAGATCAAGGAGTTCTGTTTTCATGCCAGCATAGGCGGAAATAATGGGGACGACTCCCTTGATTTCTTGCAAATCAAAACGCACACGGGGTTCAGCTGTTTTGAAGAAAAGAACTTCTTTTTTCATAACCAATCCTAGAGGACCATGTGTTGGGGTCTGGAAGGTGCTGACATTGGTTGTATGTGTTTTGGTCACGTACTTTGCTGCATGGACTTCATCATTCATCACGACCAAGACACCCTTGTCTTGTGATTTGGAATCTGCCGCAACTCGGATGGCCGTCAGATAGTTATAGACACCGTCACTTCCTAATTCGTTGGAGCTTCTCATGGCTCCTGTCAGTACTACAGAAATAGTTGGCAAGTCCATGGTATCTAAGAAGTAGGCTGTTTCTTCGAGAGTATCGGTACCATGGGTGATGACAATACCATCATACTGGGAAGCCTCTTTCTGAATCTTATGATAGAGTTGCAACATGTGCTGAGGAGTTACATGAGGGCTTGGTAAATTTAAAAAATCTTCTGAAGTGAGCTCAATCCCAGCTAGTGACAAATCAATATGGTTCATGGGGTTGGCTGAATTGGTCACGACAGCTCCTGTGGCGTCAGCCTGCATGGAGATGGTCCCTCCTGTATGAAGGGCCAAAATTTTCTTAATCATGTGTGTCTCCTTGAAATGTGTGTTATAATTTATTGTATCATAAAACGGAAAGAAAGCAGTTATCATGGAAATAAAAGCGGTCTTTTTTGACATTGACGGAACCTTGGTCAATGATAGTCGAATGGTTTTAAAGTCAACTGAAAAAGCCATTCGCGCCTTAAAGGAACAAGGGATTTTTGTTGGTTTGGCGACAGGGCGAGGACCGTTCTTTGTCCGTCCTTTTATCGAGCGTTATGACTTTGATTTCGCAGTCACCTATAATGGTCAGTATATTTTTACCAAGGACAAGATTTTATCTGCCTCTCCGATTGATAAGAAGAATCTTCGTCTCTTAATTGAATATGCAAAGAAACATCGCATCGAAATTGCTTTAGGGACAGAAGATGGAGTCGAAGGCTCTCGCATTATGAGTTTTGGGATGAGTCCGATTTCTCAATGGTCTGCACGTTTTGTACCGAAAGGTTTTTCGAAGGCAGTTAGTCAGGGCTTCAACAAGGTAGTCAGCAAGGCTGTTCCTCAGGATCAAAAGCAACTGCTACAAATTGCTCAAGGACCGGTTTATCAGGTTCTCTTATTAGCTAGTCCCAAGGACACCCAAAAAGTTGAGCAAGCTTTTCCTGAATTAAAATTCACTCGTTCTAGTCCCTTTGCGGCAGATGTCATCAACCCTGATAACTCAAAAATGGAGGGAATTCGGATTGTAGGAGAAGAATTTGGCTTCTCGATGGACCAAGTTATGGCTTTTGGTGATTCGGATAATGACTTAGAGATGCTTTCGGGTGTCGGTCTGTCGATTGCGATGGGGAATGGGACCAGCAAGGTCAAAGAAGTGGCTCAGCACACAACGACTAGTAATACCAAGGACGGAATTCAAAAAGCGCTGGAACATTTTGGAATTATTACGGATCAGACTCTTTTTGTCAGTCGCGACGACCACTTTAATAAGGTCAAAGCCTTCCATCAACTCATGGATGGTCAAACTCAGGAAGAACCAAAGGCCTGGGACAATCAAGAGGCTCTTTACCGAACCATGTTTAAGCAGGAAGAATTGGTTGAATTTATTCGGGCAGCTAGTAAGGATGAAGCAATCTTCGATCGTTCAATTGAAAAATTGCATCAAGCTCTAGATGAGGCAGCGAATAAGGTTCGCAGCAAGCATCCCGCCGAGATCTCCATGGTAGGGCAGGTCGATGCCTTGATTGATACGCTGTATCTGACTTATGGTAGTTTCGTTCTAATGGGGGTCGATCCTGAAGAGGTCTTTGAGATTGTTCACCGCGCCAATATGGGGAAAATTTTCCCAGATGGTCAGGCTCACTTTGATGAAGTCACGCATAAAATTTTAAAACCAGACGACTGGGAAGAAAAGTATGCACCTGAACCAGCTATTCAAAAAGAGCTGGAACGGCAAATCAAAGCTTATCAAAAACATTGCTCTGAAAAAACAGTAGAATCTGAAGAAAATAAAAGAGAGTGGGACAGAAATCGGTAATTCGTTAGAATTTGATTTCGTCGTCCCACCTCCGCACAGTTGAGTAGGGCTGTAAAAGCTGATGAAATCAGCGTAGTAGAGCCCACTCAACCACTGCGTCTTGCTCGACAATCCAAAAACAATTGAGAGGCTAGGACTTTTGTCCCAGCCTCTTTGTTTTTTATAAAGTTTATAAGGTCTTTTCGGTCTCACGCACCACTAACAAATCAACTTTGGCATGGCGGAGGATGTATTCAGAAGAAGAGCCAACTAGTAAACGTTCAAAAGCATTTAGACCAGTCGCCCCAACCATGATGAGATCAACTTCCTCTGCTTCAGGGATATCAGTCGCTAAGAGGACTTTTGGATTTCCCATTTCGACCACTGAAGCAATATTTTGGACACCGGCTTCTTTTGCACGTTTGATATAACCTTCTAATAGTTCATTAGCCTCTGTTTGGAATCCTTCATACACTTCGGCATCAAAACTAGAGACACTTTGTAAGGCACGTGTATCAACGACATGAGCAAGGGTAAGTTTTGAACCGTTTCGCAAGGCTACATTCACACCTTTCTCAAAAGCGAGTTCAGCTTCGCGAGATCCATCAACTGCAACCATAATGTTTTCGTATTTTTGAGACATGTTCCGTCCTCCTTTAGTGCTTGAAAACGTGAAAATGAAATGGATGAGCCCATTTATGTTACCTATAATTATATTTTAAACTTTTTAGCATAGAAAGTAAAGGTCAAATAAGCTATCTATAGGATTTCATCTAGAATGAAAGAGGTTGCTCAGTTGTACTCAAGATTAACTAGTGGTATAATGGAAGCAGTTTGATAAAGTGAGGAAAAAATCATGAAAGAATACAATAAGTCCGTCAAGCTAGAGCACGTTGCTTACGATATTCGTGGTCCAGTATTAGAAGAAGCGATGCGCATGCGGGCAAACGGGGAGAAGATCCTTCGCTTAAATACAGGAAATCCGGCTGAATTTGGTTTCACGGCTCCCGATGAAGTCATTCATGATTTGATTATGAATGCTCGGGATAGTGAAGGGTATTCAGATTCAAAAGGAATTTTTTCTGCCCGTAAGGCAATTATGCAGTATAGCCAATTGAAAAAGATTCCGAATGTTGAGATTGATGACATTTATATTGGAAATGGTGTCAGTGAGCTAATCGTGATGTCTATGCAAGGCTTGTTGGATAATGGCGATGAAGTACTTGTACCGATGCCAGACTATCCTCTATGGACAGCAGCGGTCAGCCTAGCAGGTGGTAATGCAGTGCACTATGTCTGTGATGAAGAGGCTGAGTGGTATCCTGATATTGAAGATATCAAGTCAAAAATCACTTCAAACACCAAGGCTATCGTCGTGATCAATCCCAATAACCCGACCGGGGCTCTCTATCCAGATGAGGTGTTGTTGGAAATCGTCGAGATTGCGCGCCAACATGGCTTGATTATCTTTGCGGATGAAATCTATGATCGCTTAGTTATGGATGGAGAAAAACATACTGCGATTGCCAGCCTGGCTCCAGATTTGTTCTGTGTCAGCATGAACGGTTTGTCCAAATCACACCGCATCGCGGGCTTCCGTGTGGGCTGGATGGTTTTGTCTGGACCCAAACACCATGTGAAAGGCTATATCGAAGGTTTGAACATGCTCTCTAATATGCGCCTGTGTTCAAACGTCTTGGCTCAACAAGTGGTTCAGACTTCTTTGGGAGGCTACCAGTCAGTGGACGAACTCTTGCTTCCAGGTGGTCGAATCTACGAACAACGGAACTTTATCTATAAGGCCATCAATGATATTCCAGGACTCTCAGCTGTCAAACCAAAAGCCGGTCTCTATATCTTCCCTAAGATTGATCGAGAAATGTACCGAGTAGATGATGATGAGCAATTTGTCTTGGAATTCTTGAAACAAGAAAAGGTTCTTTTGGTTCACGGACGTGGATTCAACTGGAAAGAGCCAGATCATTTCCGGATCGTTTACCTTCCTCGAGTAGAAGAATTGGCTCAAATTCAAGAGAAGATGACCCGTTTCTTAAAACAATACAAACGATAAGCAGATAGAGAGAGTGGGACAGAAATCGTTAATTCGTTAGAATTCGATTTCTTCGTCCCACCTCCGCACAGTTGAGTAGGGCTGTAAAAGCTGATGAAATCAGTGTAATAGAGCCCACTCAACTACTGCGTCTTGCTCGACAATCCAAAGACAATTGAGAGGCTGGGATTTTTGTCCCAGCCTCTTTTTTGACTGAGTGAAGCGAATATTTTGTTACATAAGGATAATTATTCTGAATTGAATAGAATTGTAGAAAAAATAAATAATTTTCAGATAATTTGATTGAAATTCCCTCGCTTATATGATATACTTTAGCTGACTATATGCGAGGTTTATTATGGCTAAATTATTAGAAAAAACGAGAAAAATTACATCTATCTTGAAGCGTTCTGAAGAACAGTTGCAAGACGAAATGCCTTACAATGCAATTGCCCGTCAACTGGCTGATATCATTCATTGTAATGCTTGTATTATTAATAGCAAGGGGACTCTCCTTGGTTATTTCATGCGTTACAAGACTAATAATGACCGGGTTGAGGCTTTTTTTGACAATAAAAAATTACCAGAAGATTATGCTAAAGCAGCTAGTTTAGTCTATGATACAGAGGCAAATTTAGATGTGGACCACGATTTAAGTATCTTTCCAGTAGAGACCAAGTCTGAATTTCCTGATGGCTTGACGACCATTGCTCCTATTCATGTATCTGGGATTCGCTTGGGATCTTTGATTATCTGGCGCAATGATAAAGAGTTTGATGACGATGATTTGATCTTGGTTGAGATTGCTAGTACAGTAGTTGGGATTCAAATGTTGAACTTCCAACGAGAGGAAGACGAGAAAAATATTCGTCGCCGTACTGCAGTCAATATGGCTGTGAACACCTTGTCCTATTCAGAATTGCGGGCAGTTTCTGCTATCCTTGGTGAATTGAAAGGAAATGAAGGACAGTTGACGGCTTCTGTCATTGCGGATCGGATTGGTATTACGCGCTCTGTGATTGTCAATGCGTTGCGGAAGCTGGAGTCAGCAGGAATTATTGAAAGTCGTTCGCTTGGGATGAAGGGAACCTACCTCAAAGTGTTGATCCCAGATATTTTTGAAGAAATTAAGAAAAGAGACTACTAATGACTAAAGCGTTAATTTCGATTGACTACACCTTTGATTTTGTAGCGGATGAAGGTAAGCTTACTGCAGGAGCTCCTGCACAAGCCATTTCTGAGAGCATTGCCCAGGTGACCCAGTGGGCCTTTGATCAAGGTGCCTATGTCTTTTTTGCTATTGATGCTCATGAAGGGAATGATCCCTTTCATCCAGAGAGCAAGCTTTTCCCACCCCATAATATCATTGGGACCAGTGGGCGGGACTTGTACGGCCCCTTAGCTGATTTTTATCAGCAACATCAAGCTGATCCACGCGTCTTTTGGATGGACAAGCGTCATTATTCTGCTTTTTCGGGAACTGACTTGGATATCCGTCTTCGAGAACGTGGCGTGGATACTGTTGTTTTGACGGGAGTCTTAACGGACATTTGTGTCCTCCATACAGCGGTTGATGCCTACAATCTTGGCTATCAGATTGAAGTGGTAGAACCGGCAGTAGCGTCGCTTACTCCTGAAAACCACCAGTTTGCTTTAAATCATTTCAAACATGTTTTGGGAGCAAAACTTGTGAATGAACAATTAGAAGAATGTTAAGAAGAGAGTTCGAGGAGAGAGGCCTAATGGCTACGCTTCCTTGGACTCTATTTTCTTGCCAAACTACCGCATAAATACTAAAAATATGGTAAAATAGAGGGTATTGAAAAATCATCATTTCACGAAAGGAAGCAAGATGAAAATTACGCAAGAAGAGGTAACACACGTTGCCAATCTTTCAAAATTGAAATTCTCTCCAGAAGAGACAGCTGAGTTTGCGACAACCTTATCGAAGATTGTGGATATGGTGGAATTGTTGGAAGAGGTGGACACAACCGATGTGGCTCCAACAACGACCATGGCGGATCGCAAGACTGTATTGCGTCCGGATATTGCTGAAAAAGGGACGGACCGTGACCGTTTGTTTAAAAATGTACCTGAAAAAGATAATTACTACATCAAGGTACCAGCTATCCTAGAAGATGGAGGAGATGCCTAATGTCATTCAACCATAAAACCATTGAAGAGTTGCACGACCTCCTTGTCTCTAAGGAAATTTCAGCAACCGAATTGACCCAAGCGACGCTTGATGATATCAAGGCGCGTGAAGAAGCAATCAATGCCTTTGTAACGGTGGCCGAAGAAGCTGCCCTTGCACAAGCCAAGGCTATTGATGAAAAAGGAATCGATGCAGACAACCTCCTATCAGGGATTCCGCTCGCGGTCAAAGACAATATCTCAACAGATGGTATCTTGACGACTGCGGCATCAAAAATGCTCTATAACTACGAGCCAATCTTTGATGCGACAGCTGTTGCCAATGCCAAAGCTAAAGATATGATTGTCATCGGGAAGACCAACATGGATGAATTTGCCATGGGTGGATCTGGTGAAACTTCATATTATGGACCAACCAAGAATGCATGGGACCACAGTAAGGTGCCTGGTGGATCTTCTAGTGGTTCAGCAGCTGCTGTAGCTTCAGGTCAAGTCCGTTTGTCCCTTGGTTCAGATACTGGTGGTTCTATCCGCCAACCAGCTGCCTTCAACGGGATTGTTGGTCTCAAACCAACTTATGGAACAGTTTCACGTTTTGGTCTCATTGCCTTTGGTAGCTCACTCGACCAAATTGGTACTTTCTCACCAACCGTTAAAGAAAATGCCCTCTTGCTCAATGCTATTTCCAGCGAAGATGCAAAAGACTCTACTTCTGCTCCAGTCCGCATTACTGACTTTACTTCTAAGATTGGTCAAGACATCAAAGGCATGAAGATTGCCCTTCCTAAGGAATACCTTGGGGAAGGGATTGACCCAGAAGTCAAAGAAACTATCCTCAATGCGGCTAAACACTTTGAAAAATTGGGAGCAACTGTCGAAGAAGTCAGCCTGCCTCATTCTAAATACGGGGTTGCCGTTTATTACATCATCGCTTCATCTGAAGCTTCTTCAAACTTGCAACGTTTCGACGGGATTCGCTATGGTTTCCGTGCGGAAGATGCTAAAAACTTAGATGACATCTACGTGAACACTCGTAGCCAAGGCTTTGGCGATGAGGTCAAACGCCGTATCATGCTTGGTACCTTTAGTTTGTCATCTGGTTACTACGATGCTTACTACAAGAAAGCTGGTCAAGTCCGTACCCTCATTATCCAAGACTTCGAAAAAGTCTTTGCGGATTACGACCTTATCCTTGGTCCAACAGCTCCAAGTGTAGCCTTTGATTTAGATTCACTCAACCACGACCCGGTTGCCATGTACTTGGCTGACCTCTTGACCATTCCAGTTAACTTGGCAGGTCTTCCAGGGATTTCGATTCCTGCAGGTTTTGCTCAAGGTCTTCCAGTTGGTTTGCAGTTGATTGGTCCCAAGTATTCTGAAGAGACCATCTACCAAGCTGCAGCGGCCTTTGAAGCAACGACGGATTACCACAAGCAACAACCCCTTATTTTCGGAGGTGACAATTAATGAACTTTGAAACAGTCATCGGACTTGAAGTCCACGTTGAATTGAATACAAACTCAAAAATTTTCTCACCAACCTCTGCCCATTTTGGAAACGAGCAAAATGCCAATACCAATGTGATTGACTGGTCTTTCCCAGGGGTGCTTCCTGTCTTGAACAAGGGTGTTGTGGACGCTGGGATCAAGGCTGCTTTGGCGCTGAATATGGATATTCATCAGCACATGCACTTTGACCGTAAGAACTATTTCTACCCTGATAATCCAAAGGCCTACCAAATCTCACAATTTGACGAACCAATCGGATACAACGGTTGGATTGAAGTGCAATTGGAAGACGGCTCAACTAAGAAAATCGGGATTGAACGGGCTCACTTGGAAGAAGATGCTGGTAAGAACACCCACGGAACAGACGGTTTCTCTTATGTAGACCTCAACCGTCAAGGGGTCCCATTGATCGAAATCGTATCTGAAGCAGATATGCGTTCTCCAGAAGAAGCCTATGCTTATTTGACAGCTTTGAAAGAAGTCATCCAGTACACTGGTATTTCAGACGTCAAGATGGAAGAAGGATCGATGCGGGTGGATGCCAACATTTCCCTTCGCCCATACGGCCAAGAGGAATTCGGTACCAAGACGGAGTTGAAAAACTTGAACTCCTTCTCAAACGTCCGTAAAGGTCTTGAATACGAAGTACAGCGCCAAGCGAAAATCTTGCGATCAGGTGGGGTCATTCGTCAAGAAACACGCCGTTATGATGAAGCGAATAAGAGCACCATTCTTATGCGTGTCAAAGAAGGAGCAGCGGATTACCGTTACTTCCCAGAACCAGACCTTCCCTTGTTTGAAATCTCAGATGAGTGGATCGAGGAAATGCGTACGGAGTTGCCAGAGTTTCCAAAAGACCGTCGGGCTCGCTATGTGGCAGAGCTTGGCTTGTCTGACTATGATGCCAACCAATTGACAGCGACGAAAGTCACTTCTGACTTCTTTGAAGCAGCTGTAGCCCTTGGTGGCGATGCTAAACAAGTGTCTAACTGGCTCCAAGGGGAAGTCGCACAATTCTTGAATGCAGAAGGCAAAACGCTGGAAGAAATCCAATTGACACCAGAAAATTTGGTCGAAATGATTGCTATCATCGAAGATGGAACCATTTCTTCTAAGATTGCCAAGAAAGTCTTTGTTCACTTGGCGAAAAACGGTGGCGGTGCGCGTGAATACGTTGAAAAAGCTGGTTTGATACAGATTTCAGATCCTGAAGTCTTGATCCCAATCATCCACCAAGTCTTTGCAGACAATGAAGCAGCCGTAGCTGACTTCAAGTCAGGGAAGCGGAATGCGGACAAGGCCTTCACCGGCTTCCTTATGAAAGCAACCAAAGGCCAAGCCAACCCACAAGTAGCTCTTAAACTACTTGCCCAAGAATTGGCTAAGTTGAGAGATAGTGAATAATAACAGGCCCCAAAGGTATCTTTTAGATTCATGACAAAGACATCTTAGAAACTTTCCTTAGGTGAGTACGGACGTCAGCGAACTTCGAAGAAGTTCCATGACTAATTATTGAGCCTAGGGTCTCAATAATTCCGAGTGCTAGAAACAATCGTGTTTCTAGCACTTTTCTCACAGCGGAAAGTTTCAATATATGTTTACATTCTAACAGGCACCTTTTAGTGTCTGTTTTTACTTTTTTAAAAGGAATAAAAAATGGATTTTAATTGACAAAGTCTTCTGGATTTAATACAATAAAAAACAGACTGGCGGTTTGTTTTTGGGGGAGAATTACTTGAAACAAGAAATGAAATCAAAAAGAAGTAAAGATCAAATTATTCAAGCAGCCTTGTCCTTGTTTTCAAATAAAGGCTATAAAGAAACAACGATGGCTAATTTAGTAACAGTGACAGGATTGTCAAAAGGGGCTGTTTACCATCACTTTAAAAGTAAAGAAGAGATTCTACAGCTCTTAATGGAGAAAGAAACGAACTCCCTCTCAACTTTTCTAGAAGAATTGTCAAAAAACGAAGGAGTTTCATCAACAGATCGTCTATTACAATTAGTTGATTATTTAATAGGCAATGAGAATATGAAACAGCTTACTGGTATAGACTGGGCACAAAAGATACCGTTTGGTTTGTTGTTTTCTTTAAAAAATACGGTAAATATTCTTTCCAAATATGTAGGAATAATCATTCATCAAGGAAATGAGAAGGGCGAATTTTCTTGTAAATATCCTTTAGAGACAGCTACAACACTATCTCTATTAATTGATGTGTGGCTTGATCCAACTATATCAGGTGAAGAAATGATATCATTCTCACAAAAATTAGACTATATCGCATATTATTTAAACAGTAGTGGTGTTCCTGTTTTAACAGAAAAAAGGTGTCAAGAGATTAATAAGTTTCTTCTTAAAGGAGGAAGAAGATGAATCGGTTGTTAAGATTCTTATTTATTTTACTTATCATCGCCATGTCTGGAGCGATTATTTTTCAACTATTCTTTCCAATCTATATGGGAAGTCATTCAGGATATGGTGTTTCTGTCGGTTGGCAGCGGGAGATTGGGATTTGGAATGTGGCAGTTCTTGTGATTCTCATTGCTGTTAATCTCAAATATGATTGGTTTTATCTTCGTACGGTTTTATTGGCCTTGATCATTGGTGGGCTTGGGATTGGGACCAATCATTTATTTGCTTATCTCAACTATCATTTGCCAGTAAATGCTATTGGAACTTTTGAAAATTATCTTCTTGTTCTGGGCTGGATTGTCGGTTGGAAATTAGAGTCATCTCGGACCGATAATTAAGATATTAATCGTCTGTTTCTTCTTGACAAAGTTTGTGAAAGGGTTTACAATATGGTTGTCGGGTTTCCTGAAAGGGAATTGCAATTCATGGAAAAATAGGAGAATCATATGGAAACAATGAAAGCTGCCCGCTGGCATGGCAAGAAGGACGTTCGTATCGAAGAAGTAGAAGTCCCTAAAGTACAACCTCATCAAGTAAAGGTTGCGGTCAAATTCACGGGAATCTGTGGGACAGACTTGCATGAATACTTGGATGGGCCAATCTTCATTCCAACAGAAGAGCATGTTTATTCTGGCCAAAAAGCACCCGTTACCCTCGGTCACGAGTTTGCTGGAGAAATTGTTGAGGTTGGAAGCGATGTGACTCGTGTTAAAGTCGGTGATCGTGTGACGATTGAACCAATTTTGGCAAAACACAACTTAATTGGTGACTACAACCTTGATCCAAACTTGAACTTCGTCGGTCTTGCGGCAGATGGTGGGTTTGCTAAATACTGTGTCCTAGATGGAGATTTAGTCCATGTGATTCCAGACAGTTTGAGCTATGAGCAAGCAGCGCTTACAGAACCTGCTGCTGTAGCCGTTTATGCAGTTCGTCAATCTGCTTTGAAAACAGGCGATACAGCTGTTATCTTTGGTTTAGGCCCAATTGGTCTTTTGATCGTGGAAGCCCTTCGTGCAGCTGGTGCTTCAAAAATCTATGCGGTTGAATTGTCTCCGGAACGTCAAGCCAAAGCAGAAGAGCTGGGTGCCATTGTGGTTCGTCCAGAAGAAGGTGAATCAATCGTTGAAGCCATTCATCGCTTGACGGATGGTGGAGCGGATGTGTCTTATGAAGTAACAGGGGTTCCTGTTGTTCTTGGACAAGCTCTTGCAGCAGTTCATAAGGCTGGTGAGTGTATGGTTGTTTCTATTTGGGAACGCGAAGCCAGCATCAATCCAAATGAATTCGCCATTCAAGAAAAGACCCTTAAAGGGATTATCGCTTATCGCCACATCTTCCCTAAAGTATTGGAATTGATGGAACAAGGCTACTTCTCTGCTGAAAAATTGGTTACCAAGAAAATCAAATTGGAAAATATCGTTGAAGATGGCTTTATCGAATTAACGCAAGATAAATCTCAAATCAAGATTTTGGTTGAGCCGTAATTCACCATCTAAACGGAATTAGACCAGTCCATGTGGACTGGTTTTTTTACTAGGGAGGACAATATAAAAAGATAGTATAAATTAAGAAAACGCTTGCATAAATAATTCTTACATGCTATACTGGTTGAACACTAATCATTTTAAGGAGACAGAATAGATATGAAACAGAATTCTTCTGTGACAGGCGATAAGCAAGTTGTCTATGCGATTCGTCGGTTAAAAAATGGCGTTGGTTCGGTGGCGATTGCGACGAGCTTGGCCCTCTTAACAGCCTTTGCTGGTCCAGTCAGTGCGGATGAGGTGGGCAATACCCCCGCACCAGCTTCAGAAGTGGTGACATCCCCGTCAAATGAAGCAAGCACTTCTTCATCGGATGTGAAACCAGCTACGAACACTGGAACAAGTGAAACTCCAAAAGTAGCAGAAGAAAGTGTCACTGCGCCTGATAATGTAAGCGTCCTCACTGAAGGAGTGGCTTCTCCTCAGTCTGAGAAGGCAGAGGAGCCGATTGCTGATCAGACTATCCGGATTCACGTGAAAAAGCTACCAGAAGAAAACAAGGAAACTCAGGGGCTCTGGACCTGGGATGATGTTGAAAAACCTTCGGAAAACTGGCCGACGGGTGCTCAATCCTTTAAGGATGCAAAGACAGATGACTACGGCTATTATCTAGATGTCAAGCTTAAAAATGATCAGGCTAAGAAGATTAGCTTCCTCATCAACAATGTTAAAGGGGACAATATCACGGGGGACAAGTCCATTGAATTGCTCTCTCCAAAAATGAATGAAGCTTGGTTGGATGACAAATTTAAAGTCTATTCTTATCAACCTCAAGCAGAGGGAACAGTCAGAGTCAATTACTATCGGACAGATGGAAATTATGACAAAAAATCTCTCTGGTATTGGGGAGATGTAGAGAATCCGAGTAGTGCTGCTTGGCCGGATGGGACAGATTTTGTAGCGACAGGGAAATATGGTCGTTACATTGATATCCCCCTAAAGGAAGCTGCAAAAGAATTTGGTTTCTTATTATTGGATGAGAGTAAGTCTGGAGACGATGTGAAAATTCGACAAGAAGATTATAAATTTGCTGATTTGAAGAACCACAGCCAAATTTTCTTACGGGACGATGATCCGACTGTTTACACCAACCCATACTATGTCAACGATATCCGTATGACGGGTGCCCAGCATGTCGGTAAGGAAAAGATTGAAGCCAGCTTTTCGACCTTGGCGGGGGCACAGAAAGAGGAGTTGCTCAAACGAACCAAGATCACAGATGCTCAAGGAAATTCTGTCACCATTAAGGATCTTCTTTTAGATGAAGCAGGGAAGAAAGTGACCTATACGGGGGATTTCTCTCAGGTTGATCAGTCCTATACGGTTCAATATGACAATGACCGCTTCACCACCAAAATGAACTGGCGCCTCAAGGATGAAGCCTATAGCTACGATGGAACGCTCGGAGCTCATCTTCATGAAGGAGGGAAGAAGGTTGATCTCACCCTCTGGTCACCAAGTGCGGACAAGGTATCCGTTGTCATCTATGACAAGAATGATTCTGAAAAACTAGTTGGCCGTGTGGCTCTAGAAAAAGGGGAGCGAGGAACTTGGAAGCAGACCCTTTCTGCTGATTCAGGACTGGCTATCCAAGATTATACAGGCTATTTCTACCAGTATGAAATTGAACGCCAAGGGAAAACCTTCACGGTCCTTGATCCGTATGCCAAATCGTTGGCAGCTTGGAATAGTGAATTGTCCAAGACAGATGCGGTTCATAAGGTAGCAAAAGCAGCCTTTGTGGATCCAAGTAGATTAGGTCCGAGCGACTTAACCTATGCGTCCATTCCAAACTTTAAGAAGCGCGAAGATGCTATCATCTATGAAGCCCATGTCCGGGACTTCACTTCTGATCCGGCTTTAGCATCAGAGCTTAAGAGCCAATTTGGGACCTTTGCTTCCTTTGTTGAAAAATTAGATTACCTCAAAGACCTTGGTGTAACGCACGTTCAACTATTGCCAGTTCTGTCTTATTACCACGTTAATGAATTGAAAAACAGTGAGCGCTTGTTAGAGTATGCCTCAAGCAATAGCAACTACAACTGGGGCTATGATCCACAGAACTACTTTGCCTTAACAGGTATGTACTCAACAGATCCAAGCAATCCTCAAAAACGAATTGAAGAATTCAAGAATTTGGTCAATGAAATTCACAAGCGTGGAATGGGAGTCGTGCTTGACGTTGTCTATAACCATACAGCTAATGTGGACATCTTTGAAGATATCGAGCCAAATTACTACCATTTCATGGATGCGGACGGTACACCTCGGACAAGCTTTGGTGGTGGACGCTTGGGAACAACCCACTACATGTCCAAACGAGTCTTGGTCGATTCAATTAAGTATTTAGTAGATACTTATAAGGTGGACGGTTTCCGATTTGACATGATGGGTGACCATGATGCGGCCTCTATCGAAGAAGCCTACAAGGCGGCTCGGGCTCTGAATCCAAATCTCATCATGTTGGGAGAAGGCTGGGTGACCTATGCAGGTGATGAAAACAGTCCTGTACAACCAGCAGACCAATCCTGGATGAAGAAAACAGACACCGTTGCCGTATTCTCAGATGATGTTCGAAATAATCTAAAATCTGGCTATCCAAATGAGGGACAACCAGCCTTTATCACCAATGGAAAACGGAAGATTGCGACCATCTTTAAGAATCTCATCGCGCAACCAACCAACTTTGAGGCAGATAGCCCAGGTGATGTCATCCAATACATTGCGGCCCATGATAACTTGACCCTCTTTGATATTATCGCTCAGTCTATCAAGAAGGACCCTAGTATCCCAGCCAATAATGCAGAGATTCATCGTCGCTTGCGTCTAGGAAACCTGCTCGTTCTGACAGCTCAAGGAACACCGTTCCTTCATTCTGGTCAGGAATATGGTCGAACCAAGCAATTCAAGGATCCAGCTTACCGCACGCCTGTTTCCGATGACAAGGTTCCAAACAAATCTCATTTATTAGTAGATGAAAATGGAAAGCCATTTGACTACCCTTACTTCATCCACGATTCTTATGACTCAAGCGATGCCATCAACCACTTTGATTGGGAAAAAGCAACCAATGAAGCTCTCTATCCAGAGAATACTCGCTCTCGCGCCTTTACCAAAGGATTGATTGCCCTTCGTAAGTCAACAGACGCCTTCCGCATGGACAACATGGAAGAAGTGAAGAACCGCGTCAAGCTCTTGACGATTCCAGGTGAGAATGGAGTCGAAGAAGAGGATCAGGTGATTGGCTACCAAATCACTGCCAGCAATGGAGATGTCTATCTAGTCTTAGTAAATGCCGATACCAAGGCGCGTGACTTTGCATTAGGAACGGACTTCGAACGCTTTAGAAAGGCAGATGTTCTAGTGGATGGTGAACGAGCAGGTATTAGCAATCTAACTGATCCAAAAGGAATCTCTTGGACAGAAACAGGCCTTCGACTAGATGCTTTGACAGCAACTGTCTTGCGTTTGTCTACTAAGGAAGAAGCTGAAAATCCTGTTCTTCCAAATCGTCCTGAATACCATACACCGGTATCTCCATCTCCAGAGAAAGTCCTTCCTCCACAAACTGTTAAACCGACGTCACAACTTCTTGCTCAAAAGAAAGAAGAGCCAGAGGTTCAAGCTTTAGCTCCTCATCCTGACTCTGCGTCAGTTGAACATGGAGAAGAAGCAAGTCCAGCTCGCGCGCTTCCTGAAACAGGAGAAGCGAGCTCCAACCTAACTAGCTTAGCTGGGCTCCTTCTCTTAGGAGGTCTCGGGTTAGGAATGGCTAAGAACGGGAGAAAAGAAGAATGAAATCTTCTAGATGGGATTTAAAAATAGTTTTTAAATCCTACATAAAACCAGCCCTTTTGGGCTGGTTTTTGTGATAGAATAGAGAAGAAGTAGCGTACCGTATTAATTAATTTTGGGAGGCAACATGTCTACATCTTTCAAAGGAACCGTGATGACTGTGATTGCTGGAATTGCCTGGGGGCTTTCTGGAGTGAGCGGGCAATATTTGATGGCCCACGGTTTTTCAGCTATCGTTTTAACCAATATTCGTTTACTAATTTCAGGTGCCGTCCTCCTTCTCTTTGCCTATCTGTCTGACAAGGAGAAGTTTGTTGCCTTTTTTAAGGATAAAAGTTCTTATATCTCTTTGATTCTTTTTGCCTTTTTTGGCTTGCTATTGACTCAGTTGACCTATCTGATTGCTATTGCAGAAACCAATGCTGGAACTGCAACAGTGCTTCAATACGTTTGCCCGGTTGGTGTTTTAGCCTATACCTGCATCAAGGATCGTGTTGGGCCTACTGTCTCTGAGATTGCTTCCATGTTACTAGCAATTGGGGGGACCTTCCTGATTGCCACCCATGGACAGTTGAATCAGCTGGCTATTACGCCCAAAGGTCTAGGCTGGGGCTTGTTTTCGGCCTTTGCCTACGCTCTCTATATCATTTTACCCCTCAATTTAATCAAAAAATGGGGAAGTATGTTGGTCATTGGGGTGGGCATGCTCTTGCCAGGGATTCTCATGCTTCCTTTTAGTGGCTTGGTATCCTTTCAAGGACACTATTCTTCAGATAACCTCTGGGCCCTCTTTGGCTTGATTGTGTTAGGAACCATTTTTGCATATACGGTCTTTCTTAAAGGAACCTCGATGGTAGGGGCAGTCAAGGGGAGTTTATTAGCTTCTATTGAGCCTATTTCCGCTGTATTTTTTGCCTATATAATCATGAACGATCAATTCTATGCGATTGATTTTATAGGGATGGGGATGATTTTGTTAGCAGTTCTTCTGATTTCTCTGAAAGACCTCATTATTCAAAAAGAAAAAGGAATTCTATAAAAAAAGATGCTGGGTGTTTGCCCAACATCTTTTTTAGGCCATTTGCCAGAAATAGTCGATGATATAGGTGAGACCATAAGTGTAGATGACCAGAGTAATCGGTTTACAGAGAATAATAATGGTCATATAGCGCTTAAAGGTCATATTGGTTAATCCAGCTAGCATGCAGAGAAAGTCCGCTGGACTGATAGGCCAGATCATCATGAAGATGAAGAAACGATCAAACCGCTTGTCTTCGTTGAGCCAGTTAATATACTTGTCGTAAGTCTTCTGGCTGACCATAGACTGGACAAATTTAGGCCCGTACATTCTTGCGAGGTGGAAGATGATGGCACAGCCGATGACGATGCCGATGTAGTTGTAGATGGTCCCAATGATGTGGCCATAGATAAAGACACCAGCAACAGATGTTAGAGCGCCAGGAATAATAGGGACCACAGTTTGAAGGATCTGAAGAAAGATAAAGAGAGGGGGTCCGAAGATACCTGCTTGGAGAATAAAAGCCGACAAAGTTTCTTTGGATTGGAGAATGCCAGCAAAGTAGGCCCAGATACAGAAAGCAAGGGTTGCCAGGGCCCCAATGATGGAGGACCAATTAATGATTTTTTGGAGGAGAGGGGAGACCTCCCTCAATTTTTTTTCTTTTGTTATCATAACTCTTCCGCGTATTTTTTTCTTCTACTATACCACGTTTTTGGAACTTTGTAACGATTTTGTCCATTTTAGGGAATATCAAAGAGATAGATTGGGTCCTCTTACAAAGGGGAGACAACGAAGCAAGTGCAAAATACGTCTATTTATGCTACAATGAAGAGAATATAAAAAATGGAGAAAAACGTGTCAATCGAAAATTACAAACCAGATTTTGCGGTGGAAGCAGCCTATGATCTCACCGTTGCAGATTTGAAAAAACAGGGTATTAAGGCGGTCCTTGTGGATTTGGATAACACCTTGATTGCTTGGAATAATCCGGATGGGACTCCCGAGATGCGCCAGTGGTTACATGACCTTCGTGATGGGGGGATTCGGGTCATCGTGGTGTCCAATAATAGTCCCAAACGGGTCAAGCGCGCTGTTGAGAAATTTGATATTGACTATGAAGCTTGGTCGCTTAAGCCCTTTACCTTTGGGATTGATCGGGCCCTCAAACGTTTCCACTATGAGAAAAATGAAGTGGTCATGGTCGGGGATCAACTGATGACGGATATCCGGGCTGCCCATCGAGCAGGCATTCGCTCGATTTTGGTCAAGCCTTTGGTTGAGCATGACTCCATCAAGACCCAGATCAACCGGGCGCGTGAACGCCGTGTCATGAAGCAAATGGCCGAAAAATATGGTCCGATTGTATACAAAAAAGGAATTTAAGAATGGAAGAATTATTCTGTATTGGCTGTGGAGCGCCCATTCAGACAGAAAATAAAGAGGGGCTAGGCTATACTCCCCAATCAGCTCTTGAAAAGGGCTTGGAAACAGGCGAAGTCTATTGCCAACGCTGTTTCCGTCTACGTCACTACAATGAAATCACAGATGTGCATCTGACAGATGATGATTTCCTAAAGCTCCTTCACGAAGTAGGCGATAGTGATGCTCTCGTGGTCAATGTAGTGGATATTTTTGACTTTAATGGCTCCGTCATTCCTTGCCTACCACGCTTTGTAGCAGGAAATGATGTCCTCTTGGTCGGAAATAAAAAGGACATCTTGCCTAAGTCAGTTAAAGATAGCAAGGTGACGCATTGGTTGATGGAGCGGGCCCACGAAGAAGGGATGCGTCCTGTCGATGTGGTCCTCACATCTGCCCAAAATAAGAGTGCTATCAAGGACTTGATGGAAAAGATTGAGCAGTACCGCAAAGGCCGTGACGTCTATGTGGTGGGTGTGACCAACGTTGGAAAATCAACCCTCATCAATGCGATCATCCAAGAAATCACTGGAGACAAGGATATCATTACAACCTCTCGCTTCCCAGGAACGACACTGGACAAGATCGAAATCCCACTGGACGATGGGTCCTATATCTACGATACACCAGGGATTATCCATCGCCACCAGATGGCTCATTACTTGACGGCAAAAAACCTCAAGTATGTTAGCCCTAAAAAAGAAATCAAGCCCAAGACTTATCAGCTCAATCCCGAGCAAACCCTCTTCTTGGGTGGCTTGGGACGCTTTGACTTTATTAAGGGGGAAAAGCAAGGCTTCACGGCCTTCTTTGATAACGAACTCAAGCTTCATCGAACCAAGCTAGAAGGAGCGACCGCCTTTTATAACAAGCATGTTGGTGGCTTGCTAACTCCACCTAATAGCAAAGAAAAAGAAGAGTTCCCACCCTTGGTTTCTCATGAGTTTACTATCAAGGACAAGACAGACCTCGTCATCTCTGGACTGGGCTGGATCCGCGTCAATGGAGAAGCCAAAGTAGCCGTCTGGGCACCAGAAGGCGTCGCCGTCGTTACCCGCAAAGCTATTATTTAAAAATTTGAAAGGAAATAGTTTCTTTATAGACTGGGCGAGTGCAACGAGCCTAGAAAGGATACTTTTCGCTGTGGTGAAAGCCTAAGTAGATATTTTACTACTTAGGCGCGGAAAATTTGAGACTTTAGGCTCAAATTTAAGTCATGGAACTCCGCTAGGAGGTCGCTGACGACCTCCACCACATCAGAAAAGTATCAAAAAAGAAACAATGAAAAAAGCATGACATTAACATCCAAACAACGGGCTTTCCTCAACAGCCAAGCCCACAGCCTCAAACCCATTATCCAAATTGGGAAAAACGGGCTTAATGACCAAATCAAAACCAGTGTGCGCCAAGCGCTAGATGCACGCGAACTGATCAAGGTGACCCTTCTTCAAAATACGGATGAGAATATCCATGAAGTAGCGGAAATCTTGGAAGAAGAAATCGGTGTGGATACGGTTCAAAAAATTGGACGCATCCTCATCTTATACAAACAATCAAGCAAAAAAGAAAACCGGAAGATTTCAGTCAAAGTAAAAGAAATCTAAGAGACACAGGAGAGCAGGTATATGGCCATTGAACTATTAACCCCCTTTACCAAGGTGGAGTTAGAGCCAGAAATCAAAGATAAGAAACGCAAACAAGTGGGAATCCTCGGAGGGAATTTCAATCCCGTCCATAATGCCCATCTTGTAGTTGCAGACCAAGTCCGCCAGCAACTAGGCTTGGACAAGGTCCTTCTCATGCCAGAATATGAGCCTCCGCATGTGGATAAAAAAGAAACCATTGATGAAGGCCATCGCTTGAAAATGCTGGAACTAGCCATTGATGGCATTGAAGGTCTGGAAATCGAGACGATTGAGCTAGAGCGTAAAGGGATTTCCTATACCTACGATACGATGAAGTTGCTCAATGAGCGAGACCCAGATACAGACTATTACTTCATCATTGGAGCGGATATGGTAGACTACCTGCCAAAATGGTATCGGATTGACGAATTAGTGGAGATGGTGCAGTTTGTCGGTGTTCAACGTCCCCGTTACAAGGCAGGAACCTCCTATCCTGTGATTTGGGTCGATGTTCCTCTTATGGACATCTCTTCTAGCATGGTGCGAGAGTTTATCGCCCAAGGTCGGACGCCCAATTTTATGTTGCCAAAGCCAGTCTTGGACTACATCAAGAAAGAAGGTTTGTATTAATGACCTATGAAAACTATCTCGGCTTTTCTCGCGAGGTCTTGCTTGAAAAAATGGGTCAAATCTTGCCAGAAAAACGCCTAACCCACTGTTTAGGGGTTGAGAAAGCTGCGCGTGACTTGGCCAAACGCTATGAAGCAGATGAAGAACAGGCTGGACTAGCAGGTTTGTTGCATGACTATGCCAAGAAATTATCGGATCAGGAATTTCTAGACTTGATTGATCGCTATAGTCTTGATCCAGAATTAAAAAACTGGGGCAATAACGTCTGGCATGGGATGGTTGGGATTTACAAGATCCAAGAAGATCTCGGACTGACAGATCCAGCCATTCTTCGGAGTATTGAGATTCATACAGTGGGGAGTAGTCAGATGTCAACCTTAGACAAGATTGTCTATGTGGCAGATTATATTGAACACAACCGGGCCTTTCCAGGAGTGGATCAGGCGCGCGACATCGCCCAAGTCTCCTTGGATCGTGCCGTGGCCTATGAGACGGCTCGCACAGTCGAACACCTGGCCCACCAAGGACTTCCCATTTATCCCCAAACCCTTGAAACCTACAATGCCTTTGTGAAGTATTTGAAAGAGGAGCAGTGAGTGAAGACAGCTTTTATCATTATTGATGTACAAAATATCTTAGTGGAAACAGGTTTTGAGACAGAAAAGCTCCTAGAGAAGATCGTTTATTTGCAGGATCAGGCTAGAAAACAGCAGATTGAAATCATCTACATTCAGCATATTGAAACGCCAGAGGCTTTAACCTCGGAAGATTGGCAATTATCTCCTCTGTTGAAAAGACAGGAGAATGAAAAGGTATTTCAGAAGCGATACAATAGCATGTTTAAGGAGACAGGATTAAAAGAATACTTGGATCAACAAGGAATTCAACAACTGGTCCTGTGTGGCATGCAGACAGAATATTGTGTCGATACATCCGTCAAAGTGGGGTTTGAATACGGCTACAAGCTGGTCATTCCAGAAGGAGCTGTCACAACCTTTGATGGAGAGGATATTCCGGCAGAAACGCTTAATGAATTTTATGAAAATATTTGGGCAGAACGTTTTGCGGATGTCTTAGATTACAAATCAATTTTTTAAGGAAAGAGGACTAAATGAAAGAAAAAGAATTACTTGAACTTGTTGTTAAAGCTGCCGATGAAAAGCGTGCAGAAGACATTGTCGCTTTGGATGTTCAAAGCTTGACCAGCGTGACAGATTACTTTGTCATCGCAAGCTCTATGAATAGCCGTCAGTTGGAGGCTATCGCTGAAAATATTCGCGAGAAGGTCGTTGAAGCTGGTGGCAATGCCAGCCACGTCGAAGGTGATTCAGCTGGAGGTTGGGTCCTTCTTGACTTAGGTGGTGTGGTGGTCCATGTCTTCTCAGAAGAAATGCGTACCCACTATAACCTAGAAAAGCTTTGGCACGAAGCAAGTGCTGTTGATCTTTCAGCAACCCTAGCATAAGCAGGTAAACTCAGTTGGTAGCAACTGAGTTTTGTTGGTTAAATTGAAATTCTATGGAAAGAAAGGATGGAGCCTTGTGCTTGGTTAGGTTTCTAACTGAACACGAGCTAAAAGCTGTGAGAAAAAGAGGAACTTCCTTTGTATCTGACGATACGGCAGAAAGTTTCCTATTTTCTCTTTGCTTTTAACGCTCTTTGTATCTTGATTTATGGCGACTTATGAAACCTTTGCGGCGGTCTATGATGCGGTCATGGATGACAGTCTGTATGATTTGTGGACGGATTTTTCTCTCCGGCATCTCGCTAAAAGCAAGGATCGGAAAAAATTACTGGAATTGGCTTGTGGGACTGGGATTCAGTCTGTTCGCTTTTCTCAAGCTGGATTTGATGTGACGGGGTTAGACCTGAGTGCTGACATGCTGAAAATTGCTGAAAAAAGAGCTGCTTCAGCTAAGCAGAAGATTGATTTTATCGAGGGCAATATGCTGGACCTGTCGCAAGCAGGCACTTATGATTTCGTGACCTGCTACTCGGATTCTATCTGCTATATGCAGGACGAGGTAGAAGTAGGAGACGTCTTTAAGGAAGTCTATAATGTCCTCAATGAAGGTGGAGTCTTTATTTTTGATGTCCATTCGACCTACCAGACAGATGAGGTCTTCCCAGGCTATTCTTATCATGAAAATGCGGAAGACTTTGCCATGCTTTGGGATACCTACGAGGATGAAGCCCCTCACTCGATCGTCCATGAGCTGACCTTCTTTGTCCAAGAAGAAGATGGATCCTTTAGTCGGCACGATGAAGTTCATGAGGAACGCACTTATGAAGTTTTAACCTATGACATCTTATTGGAGCAGGCTGGCTTTAAATCTTTCAAATTGTTCGCAGACTTTGAAGATAAGGAGCCAACAAAGACCAGCAAACGTTGGTTCTTCGTAGCACAGAAGTAGGCCAGCATGACAGTTACAGGAATTATTGCAGAATTTAATCCCTTTCACAATGGACACAAGTACCTGCTAGAACAGGCAGAAGGGGTGAAAATCGTCGCCATGTCTGGGAATTTTGTCCAACGTGGTGAACCTGCCATTGTAGACAAATGGGCACGGGCCCAGATGGCTTTGGAAAATGGAGCAGACCTGGTGGTCGAGCTCCCCTTTCTCGTGGCTGTTCAATCGGCGGATCATTTTGCCAAGGGAGCGGTAGAAATCTTATCCCGTCTAGGAATCGACCAATTGGCCTTTGGGACAGAAGAAGTCATAGATTACCAAGCGATTGCGACAGTCTACTCGGAGAATGAGGCGGAAATGGAAGCTTTCTTGCGAAGCCTTCCTGACGATTTATCCTATCCACAAAAGACCCAAAAAATGTGGGAAACCTTTGCTGGAGTGGAGTTCACAGGAGAGACTCCCAATCATATCCTGGGTTTGGCCTATGCCAAGGCTTGTGCTGGGAAGGGAATTGCGCTCAAGTCCGTCCAGCGCCAGGGAGCAGGCTACCATTCAGAAGAAAAAGAAGTGGCCTATGCTTCTGCGACTAGTCTACGCCTACACAAGGAAGATCAGGACTTTGTCGCTAAATTCATGCCCAATAGTCAACTCTTTCAGTCGGCTCCACAGGTATCTTGGGAGGATTATGACCAACTGCTCCGTTATCAAATCCTAACCCATCCAGATCTGACACAGATCTTTCAGGTCAATGAGGAACTGGCCAACCGGATAAAGGAGGCCGTTCGAAGTGCTAGCTCTGTGGAGGACTTAGTTGAGAAAGTCGCAACCAAGCGCTATACCAAAGCGCGCGTGCGCCGCATCTTTACCTACATCTTGGTAGGGGCGATGGATCAGGCTCTTCCCGACGCCATTCGTGTCTTAGGTTTTTCCGCAAAGGGACAAGCTCATCTCAAAGGCTTGAAAAAATCAGTAGAAATCGTGACCCGAATCGGTAAGGAACCTTGGGATGCTTTGACCCAACAAGCTGATCAGGTGTATCAACTAGGCCATCCTGCACTTAAGGAACAAAATTTTGGACGCGTCCCAGTGATTGTTTTGTAAAGAAAACTTTTATCTAAACTAAAAAGATAGAAGTAGAAGCATATAAAAACAGAAAAAGGAATCTTCTTTTATGAGAACGAAAAAATCAATCTTACTTTCCCTCTTGGCTATAATTGCCCTCGGCCTAGGTGCTTGCTCGAGCATTAACCATCAAGGAAATAGTGCTCAGAAAAAAACAAGTCAAAGTTCACGTAAAACCGAGGATATAACAAGTCTTTTAGAAGAAATCGAGACCACTAATAAAAAAATGACTAGTGTTCGTCAGAAAACGGATATAAGTGGTTCATTAAATACAAAAGAAGAAACTATTCAAAAAAAACAAAAAATGACTTCACAAGTTATCTATAAGACTGAAAAGCAAGAAGTAGAGATGGCATACATTAGTGTTAAGACTTTGGAGAATGGAGAAGAAAATTTTAAAGAACTCTTGATGCCGGGTGGTGAAATGACTCCAATGTATACCCGTTATAATAAAAGTGGGGAATGGGATAAGGAGATTTATGGAAAAGACGGTAAATATATTGTTAACCCGGATTATTTCCAGCTCTTAAAGGGTTTGAATGAACTAACAGAAGATTTAGCTCTAGAAGAAACGGATGACGCTTATGTCTTCAAGTTGAAAAATAAGGATGCTGACTTAATAAGCATTTATGAAGACGAGTTCCAGTTTAACTTATCACAATTCCCTGATTCAAAATACAAGAATGATTTGATCGTAAAGATTGACAAAAAAACTAAATTCCTTAAAGAATTCAAGATGACAGTATCTACTTTAAGTAATAAAGGATTACTGACGATCAAGAGTGAAACGACATACTCAGACTGGAACTTGGTTGAAAAGGAAGACATTCCAACTATCACTGACGAGAAGAATGAACAATAAGTTGCTATGTTGAGCTTCGCTATTTCCAAAGGCAAAGTTCATAAGATACCAGTCAATAGGAAATGTAAGATTAGGATCTACAAGTAAACATCTTCTTTTCTGTTAAAGAAAAGATATAGAAGAGAACGAATTCTACTATTTTTCTTAGTGATTTTTCATGGTTACTGTGTTATAATAATGAAGATTAAAATGTAAACTATTAAAAGGAGAACCTCCAATGGGACGTAAATGGGCCAATATTGTGGCAAAGAAAACTGCCAAAGATGGCGCTAACTCAAAAGTATATGCGAAATTCGGAGTAGAAATCTATGTAGCCGCTAAAAAAGGTGAGCCAGATCCAGAATTGAATACTGCTTTGAAATTCGTTATCGACCGTGCTAAACAAGCGCAAGTGCCAAAACACGTAATTGATAAAGCGATCGATAAGGCAAAAGGGAATACAGACGAAACCTTTACAGAAGGACGTTACGAAGGATTTGGACCAAATGGTTCCATGTTGATCGTTGATACCTTGACATCAAATGTTAACCGTACAGCTGCGAATGTCCGGGCTGCCTTCGGTAAAAACGGTGGAAACATGGGAGCTTCTGGTTCTGTATCTTACCTCTTTGACAACAAGGGGGTCATCGTCTTTGCGGGTGATGATGCGGATGCCATCTTTGAGCTTTTATTGGAAGCAGATGTGGATGTAGATGATGTTGAAGCAGAAGAAGGAACAATTACTGTTTACACTGCTCCAACTGACCTTCACAAAGCGATCGTTGCTTTGCGTGAATCTGGTATCGAAGAATTCCAAGTAACCGAATTGGAAATGATTCCTCAATCAGAAGTTGAGTTATCAGGTGAAGATTTGGAAACATTTGAAAAACTCTACAGCGTTCTTGAAGACGACGAAGACGTACAAAAAATCTACACAAACGTGGATGGATTCTAATAGAAATAGACCTTTGAAGATAATTTCTTCAAAGGTTTTTTTCTTGAGGTTTGGCATTTTTAGGAAGGAAAGCAGAGGACACAACAATAACGATATAGTTCCTGGCTATAACTGAGAGAAAAAAATAGGAATTAGACGAATAGGGGAGGCAGTGATAGAATAGAACTATGCTAGAAAGGGGACGAGAAATGGTATCATTTTCCTATGAACATCTAGTGCCCATTCGGCATTACGTGCATCAGCATCCAGAGTTATCTGGACAAGAATACCAAACCACAGCTTATCTCAAAGCCTATTTGGAAAAGCTAGGTGTACGCATTTTAAACAGTGGATTAAAGACCGGTCTGATTGCTGAGATCGGAAGCGGTCAACCAGTCATTGCCCTTCGCGCAGATATTGATGCCCTTCCAATTCAGGAAAACACGGGTCTCGACTACCAAAGTCAAAACCCTGGTGTCATGCATGCCTGTGGCCATGATTTCCATCAGGTGAGCCTATTAGGGGCTGCAGAAGTCCTAAAAGGTATGGAAACAGACTTAAAGGGAACGGTTCGGTTGATTTTTCAGCCGGCTGAGGAGACTTCTGAAGGAGCATCTGCGGTATTAGCGACCGGGCTCCTAGAGAATGTACAGGCCATCCTTGGATTTCACAACATGCCGTCATTGCCTGCGGGTCAGTTGGCCCTGCGTCCAGGCGCCATGATGGCGGGTGTTGAAAAGTTCAAGGTGACTGTCACTGGGGTGAGCAGTCATGCAGCTCGACCGGATCTCGGTTTGGATACGGTTGTAGCAATCACTAGTATGGTCCAGCAGTTGCAGACCTTGGTTTCGCGTACGGTTTCGCCATTTGAGACAGCTGTCCTATCGGTGACCCATATCGAAGCTGGTTCAACCTGGAATGTTCTTCCCAAGTATGGTTACTTTGAAGGAACCATTCGAACCTTTAATCCGGATCTCCAGAGACGCCTCAAGGCGGATTTCATTCGCGTGATTGAGCAAATCTCTAACAGTACCGGAGTCATGGTCCAATTTGATTGGGGCAAGACACCACCGGTTACCTATAATGATAAGGCCCTGGCTAAAAAAGTTTTTCGCTGGTCCAAGTCTTTTGCAGAAGTTGTCGAGGCCCAGCCATCGACAGCGGGTGAAGATTTTGCTTTCTATCAAGAGAAAATCCCAGGAGTCTTTGCTTTTATCGGATCGAATGGTGCAGCGGATGCACCGGATCTCCACCATGATAGCATGGTCATAGATGATGCTGCTTTTGCAGTATCAGTTCCATATTACGTAGAAAATGCCCTCGCTTTGCTGAAAAAATTTTCAACCAAATGAGACGTGATAGGTAAAACTTATCACTGCCATAAAGAAAATATAATACCCAAGAGTCAGGAATTTTGATATGATGGAAAAAGCTGTTTTTTTAAAGAGGAATAAACAATTTTAGTGAAAAAGGAGAACAAATGAAATTGAATAAATTCATCAAATATGTTGGTTTGAGTCTTGTGGGCTTAGTAGCAGTTGGGACTTTGGTAGCCTGCTCATCCAAGTCATCAAGTAAATCAAGCGGAAAACGGACCATTGAAGTCGCAACAGTTGGAACAACCAAACCCTTCACCTATGATAAGGACGGGGAATTGACTGGTTATGAAATCGAAGTCATGCGTGAAATCTTCAAAGGTTCAGATAAGTATGAAGTCAACTTTAATAAGACAGAGTGGTCTTCTATCTTTGCGGGCTTAGACGGTGATCGTTACCAGATCGGTGTCAGCAACCTTAGCTACGATAAAAAACGTGCGGAAAAATACTTGTACCCAAATCCTTACGCTAAGAACCCAGTGGTCTTAGTGGTTCGCAAAGATTCAGGGATCAAGTCACTGGACGATATTGGTGGCAAGTCTACAGAGGTCATCCAAGGAACTTCTACAGCGAAACAATTGGAAGCATACAATGAAGAGCATAAGGATAATCCAACAGAGCTCAAATATACAGATGGAACGATTCAATCTATTCTTGCTAATTTGAGCGATGGCCGTTCAGATTATAAGATTTTTGAACGTTTGACAGTTGAAGCCTTAATCAAGGACCAAGGGTTGGATAATTTGGAAGTGATTGAACTTCCAAGTGATCAACAACCATACGTTTACCCAATCCTTGCCAAAGGTGAGAAAGAATTGGAAACCTTCGTCAACAAACGGATCAAAGAGTTGTACGAAGACGGGACACTTGAAAAGTTGTCTAAGAAGTACTTTGGTGGAACCTACCTTCCAGAAGCTTCTGATATTAAATAAGGTTATTTAAAAACATCATAAGGAGAAAGAACATGAAATTAACAAAACTTTTTGGTGTAGCAGCTCTTGCTACCGTTGCAACCTTTGCCTTAGCAGCATGTGGGTCTTCAAAATCATCTAAATCATCTGATAAAGATGGTGTGACAACTGTTAAAGTTGGGGTGATGAACTTAAGTGATACAGAAGAAGCACGTTGGAAAGAAGTGCAAAAGAACTTAGATGATGCAAAAGCAAACATCAAATTGGAATTCACTCAGTTTACAGACTACTCACAACCAAACCAAGCTGTTCGTGATGGTGATGTGGATATCAACGCTTTCCAACATTACAACTACCTTGAAAACTGGAACAAAGAAAACAGCGCAGACCTAGTTTCTGTGGCAGATACTTACATTGCGCCAATCCGTCTTTACTCTGGTACAAAAGATGGGAAAAATAAATACACTGATGTGAAAGACATTCCTGAAAAAGGAACCATTGCAGTACCAAACGACCCAACAAACGAAAGCCGTGCTTTGTATGTATTGGAATCAGCTGGTTTGATCAAGTTGGATACAAAAGATGGGGAATTGGCTACCATCAGCAACATCAAAGACAATCCAAAGAACTTGACAATTTCTGAGTTGGACGCTTCTCAAACAGCTTCTTCACTTCCATCAGTTGATGCAGCAATCATTAACAACACCTTTGTTCGTGAAGCAGGTATTGATTACAAGAAAGCTCTCTTTGTAGAAAAAGCAAACAGCAACTCTAAACAATGGTACAACTTGATTGCAGCTAAGAAAGATTGGAAATCATCTGATAAAGCCAAAGCAATCGAAGCCATTATTAAAGCCTACCATACTGACAACGTGAAGAAAGTCATCGAAGAATCTTCAGACGGTATGGACCAACCAGTTTGGTAATTGAGAGGATGAATAGAGAGGTGGAGAAGGTTTTCTCTACCTCTTATCGTGTATAGTAGGAGGAAATGATGTCCAATCCAAGAGAGACAGAACAAATACGCAAATTTGAAAATGATGAGGTGGCTCAGCATTATTTTGAAGTCCTGAGGACCCTCATTTCCAAGCGCTCCATTTTTGCCCAGCAGATTGGCTTAAAGGAAGTGGCGACCTATTTGGGAGAAATTTTCACAGCTGCAGGAGCTAAGGTAACTGTGGATGACAGTTACACAGCGCCATTTGTCATTGCTAAATTTGTTTCACCCAATCCGGACGCGAAGACCATCATTTTCTACAACCATTACGATACTGTTCCAGCAGATGGCGACCAACCTTGGACGAGTGATCCCTTTACGCTGTCGGTCCATTACGGGACCATGTATGGTCGAGGGGTAGATGATGACAAGGGGCATATTACAGCACGGTTAACGGCTATTCGCAAATATATCCGTGAGAATGGCGACCTGCCAGTCAACATTACCTTTATCATCGAAGGAGCAGAAGAATCTGCTTCGACCGACCTGGATAAGTATCTAGCCAAACACAAAAAACACTTGCGTGGGGCAGATCTCTTAGTCTGGGAACAAGGGACTCGTAACCAACAAGGGGAACTGGAAATCTCCGGTGGCAACAAGGGGATTGTTACCTTTGACATGGTGGTCAAAAGTGCAGATGTGGATATCCATTCCAGCTATGGTGGAGTGGTGGAATCAGCATCTTGGTATCTACTCAATGGTTTGTCCAGTCTTCGAGATAAAGACGGTCGTATCCTGGTGGATGGCCTCTATGACTTGATTGAGGAACCTAACGAGCGGGAACTGGCCCTGATTGATCGGTATGCCAATAAAACGGCAGACGATGTGACAGAAATCTACAATCTCCAATTGCCTATCTTGAAAGAGGAACGAAGTGAGTTCTTAAAACGTTTTTATTTTGAGCCAGCTATGAACATTGAAGGCTTGGGAACAGGGTATCAGGGTCAAGGAGTCAAGACGATTCTGCCTGCAGAAGCTCGAGCCAAGATGGAAGTTCGGTTGGTGCCAGGCTTGGAGCCTAAACAAGTCTTGGAGTTGATTCGTAAACAATTGAATCAGAATGGCTTTGAGAAGATTGAACTTGTTTTCACACTAGGGGAAATGAGCTATCGGAGTGATATGAGTGCACCGTCCATTCTCAACGTGATAGATTTGGCCAAACGCTTTTATCCAGAAGGGGTCTGTGTCCTTCCGACAACTGCAGGTACTGGTCCCATGTATACGGTCTTTGAGGCCTTGCAAGTTCCAATGGCTGCCTTTGGTATCGGAAATGCCAATAGTCGAGATCATGGTGGGGATGAGAATGTGAAAATTGCAGACTACTATACCCATATTGAATTAATTAAGGAGTTAATCACAAGTTATGAGTAAAGAAATTATCAAACTGGACCATATCGATGTTACCTTTCATCAGAAAAAACGTGAAATTGCAGCCGTGAAGGATGTGACCATTCACATCAATGAAGGGGATATTTACGGGATTGTTGGGTATTCTGGTGCAGGGAAGTCAACTCTTGTACGGGTCATCAATCTCTTGCAAGTACCGTCAGCAGGTACTATCACCGTAGATGGTGATGTCATCTATCAAGATCGGGTGACCTTGAATGCTGCGGCTTTACGCCAAAAACGCCGAGACATTGGTATGATTTTCCAACACTTCAATCTAATGGCCCAAATGACCGCTGCTGAAAATGTGGCCTTTGCCCTTAAGCATTCAAATTTGTCTAAAGAGCAAAAGGCTGAAAAAGTAGCCAAGTTGTTGGAACTAGTTGGACTGTCAGATCGGGCAGACAACTATCCTGCTCAATTGTCGGGTGGACAAAAACAACGGGTGGCGATTGCGCGTGCGCTCGCCAACGATCCAAAGATTTTGATTTCTGACGAATCAACATCTGCCCTAGATCCAAAAACGACCAAACAAATCCTTGCTCTTCTGCAAGAGTTGAATCAGAAGTTGGGCTTGACAGTGGTCTTGATTACCCACGAAATGCAGATCGTTAAAGATATTGCCAATCGGGTGGCTGTTATGCAAAATGGTGAATTGATTGAAGAAGGTTCTGTTTTAGATATCTTCTCAAATCCTAAGAATGAATTGACGCAAGACTTCATCACAACAGCAACAGGAATTGATGAAGCTATGGTGAAAATCAACCAGCAACAAATTGTTAAGCAATTGCCAGCGGATTCTGTTTTAGCCCATTTGAAATATTCTGGTTCGGTGACAGACACAGCGATTATCAACGATATTTATAAACAGTACCAAGTGTCTGCAAATATTCTACACGGAAATATTGAAATTTTGGATCATACCCCTGTTGGAGAGTTGGTTGTTATCCTGACTGGAGAAGCAGCCAACCTATCTGCAGCGCAACGGGATCTACAAGCGGCAGGTGTTTCTGTTCGTGTCTTAAAAGAAGGGAGTAATGCATGATTGACTTTATTCAAACCTATCTACCAAATGTTTACCGGATGGGCTGGAGTGGCCAAGCTGGATGGGGAACAGCGATTTATCTGACCCTTTACATGACCTTTATCTCTTTTGTGATTGGTGGTTTATTGGGACTCATTGCAGGATTATTATTAGTCTTGACAGCACCAGGTGGGATTATCGAGAATAAATTGGTTTTCCATATCTTGGATAAAATCACTTCCATCTTCCGTGCGATTCCATTTATCATCTTGCTAGCCTTAATTAATCCCTTCACTCGTATGATTGTCGGAACTGGGATTGGTCCTACAGCAGCCTTAGTTCCCCTATCCTTAGCTGTCTTTCCTTTCTTTGCTCGCCAAGTTCAAGTCGTTTTGTCTGAGCTTGACCGAGGTGTGATTGAAGCAGCTCAAGCCAGTGGGGCAACATTTTGGGATATTGTTGGTGTCTATCTTCGTGAAGGTCTTCCAGATTTGATTCGTGTCACAACTGTTACCCTTATTTCCTTGGTTGGTGAAACAGCCATGGCGGGAGCGATTGGAGCGGGAGGTCTCGGAAATGTAGCTATTTCCTATGGTTACCAACGCTTTAATAATGATGTCACCTTACTAGCAACCTTCTTGATTCTGCTTTTGATCTTCTTTATTCAGTTTATCGGTGATTTCTTGACCAAGAAAATTAGTCACCGGTAAGGATGGGTAAGGTACATGAACATGATACAGAAACATCAATTTAAGCAGGTTGCAGCCTTTGCAGGCTTGTATTTTCTTGCTATTGGTTTAGGCGTCCTACTTGGAAGTCTGGTTGACCATCGAGGAAATATGTTTTATGCTCCAGCCTTCTCTGCCCTAGTTGGTGGAGGGATCTATCGCGTCTATGTTGAGAAAATTCAACGGACAGGAGCTATTCTAGTAGTTGCTCTTGTGATTGGTGCTTTTTTCCTTTTCACTCGTCATGGAGCTGGAGCCTTTCTTCCTGCTCTTGTTGGGGGGCTTTTAGCCGAATTGGTCGCAGCCCGTGGCCGCTACCAGTCGAAGTTAGGCAATGCGCTTTCCTTCCTCCTCTTTTCCTTTACGACGACAGGGCCCATTCTCATGATGTGGATCCAACCGGCTAGTTACCGTGCTTCTTTACTAGCCCGTGGGAAGTCGATGGATTATATTGAACGCGTTATGGTACCGTCGAATATGGAGACGGTGAGCTGGTTTTTATTGACCCTTCTGTTTGGAGCTCTACTAGGCTATCTTCTGGGACAATTGGTCTATCAAAAGCTAGATAGAAAATGACATGATGGAGAAGAAATATGCACAATAATTTATTAGTCCTTCAGTCAGACTTTGGTCTGGTAGACGGAGCTGTCTCTGCTATGATTGGGGTTGCTTTAGAGGAATCGCCCACCCTCAAGATTCACCACTTGACCCATGACATTACTCCTTACAATATTTTTGAAGGAAGTTACCGCCTCTTTCAGACGGTAGACTACTGGCCAGAAGGGACAACCTTTGTTTCGGTGGTCGATCCGGGGGTCGGCTCTAAACGAAAGAGCGTCGTAGCCAAAACGGCGAAGAACCAATACATTGTCACACCGGATAATGGAACCCTCTCTTTTATCAAGAAACATGTAGGGATTGTTGCTATCCGTGAGATTTCAGAGGTGAAGAACCGCCGGGCAAATACAGAGTTTTCTTATACCTTCCATGGGCGTGATGTCTATGCCTATACAGGAGCTAAGTTAGCCAGTGGCCATATCAGCTTTGAGGAAGTGGGACCAGAACTCAGTGTCGAACACATTGTAGAAATCCCTGTAGTGGAAACTGTTATAGAGGACAATCTTGTCAAAGGAGCCGTTGACATCTTGGATGTGCGCTTTGGTTCTCTCTGGACTTCGATTACTCGGGAAGAGTTTAATCATTTGAAACCTGAATTTGGGGAACGCTTTGAAGTGACCATCTATAACAATGACATGCTGGTTTATCAAAACCAAGTAACCTACGGCAAGTCTTTCGCAGATGTGCGGATTGGACAGCCAATCCTTTATATCAATTCCCTCTACCGTGTTGGTCTTGCCATCAACCAGGGATCCTTTGCCAAGGCCTATAATGTAGGAGTTGGGGCTTCTTGGCATATCGAAATTAGAAAAATGGAAAATTAATAGGAGATAAAATATGAAACAAAAACAAGCTTTTACAATTAAGGATGTTGTAGCCATCGGGGTTGGAGCGGCCCTCTTTGTCGTGATTGCAATGATCCCAATTCCGGCACCAGCGCCAAATACCAGCATTCAGGTGCAGTATGCGCTTCAAGCTCTTTTTAGTGTAGTCTTTGGCCCGATTGTCGGCTTCTTAATGGGCTTGATCGGTCATGCTATCAAAGATGCCATGTCTGGAAATCTTTGGTGGACTTGGATCATTTCTAGTGGCTTGTTTGGCCTCTTTGTCGGTTTCTTCCGCAAGCAAATCGGTGAGCTAAAAGGAGAAGTGACCAAGAAAGAATTGATCGTCTTTAACGTCGTACAAGTCATTGCCAACTTGCTTATTTGGGGATTGATTGCTCCGATTGGGGATGTCATGATCTACAAAGAAAGTGCCAACAAGGTCTTCTTACAAGGTGTTGTAGCAGGTTCTGTCAATGCTTTAGTTGTAGCTATTGCAGGTTCTCTTCTCTTGATTGCCTATGCCCGTACCCAAACAAAAGACGGAAGTTTGTCTAAAGACTAATCATAAATAAGAAGATAAAGCCTGGGAAACCAGGTTTTTTTGTTTACCAAAAATATTTTTTACAAAATGTAAAATATATATTGCAAAATAAAAAATATAATGTATAATAGAGTTATAAAAACAAGAAAGGAAAAGCCTGTGGCGAAAAATCTCAAATTAAAAATGGCCCGGGTCGAGCATGATATGACCCAGGGGGATCTTGCAGATGCCATCGGGGTGACACGTCAGACCATTGGCCTGATCGAGGCAGGGAAGTACAATCCTACCCTCAGCCTCTGCCTTGCTATTTGTAAGACCTTGGATAAGACGCTGGATCAACTGTTCTGGGAGTAACAGTTTCAACATAGAAAGAGGAAGAAAATGAAACAAAAGAAAGAACCAATTGTAAAAGATGAACGGACCATGCTACTTGATGGAAAAATTGCAGGGGAACTTGTTTTAGGAA
Organism: Streptococcus sp. 1001283B150225_161107_H12; assembly: GCF_015552665.1. NCBI lineage: Bacteria > Bacillati > Bacillota > Bacilli > Lactobacillales > Streptococcaceae > Streptococcus > Streptococcus sp. 1001283B150225_161107_H12. Next base: position 137,083 of record NZ_JADNFC010000001.1, read on the forward strand.
TGACCTGCTTTATCGCCCTATCAGCCTTTGTGAAAGCTAGTATTTTGGACTTAGCCCTAGTAGCTTATATTCCAGAGCTCATTTTGTTGATTGTCATGGGAGTTTATGCCTTTATGAGAAGGATCAGCTCAGGGATCGACATTCGAGATATGTTAGAAAAAGATAGCTGGTTCAGCCGCATCGGGTCAGGCATCTTATTTGCCTTATTTGTGATCGCAACGGATGTGATTGGGAAGCGCGAAACGATGAGCTTTATGTTCAGCCCCAAGTATCTGCTCAAAATCGTCCTTGCCATTTTAGTCTTTGCCCTTTTGACTTATCTGTTAGAGAAACCACTTGCTCTTATCAATCGGAAAAAACAAAAGAAGATCGAGGCAGAGTTAGAGGATTAAGGAGATTGCTTAAAAGTTGTTTAGAAATTTGAATAAAAGTCTGGCCCCCCAGGCTTCAGATTGAAGACAAAGTCATACTAAAAACTTTCCTTAGGTGAGTACGGACGTCAGCGAACTTCTTCGAAGTTCCAAGACTAATTATTGAGCCTATGGTCTCAATAATTCCGAGTGCCTGAAACGTTATTGTTTCAGGCACTTTTCTCACAGCGGAAAGTTTTGGTATTTTTTTGAATCGATTTAAAAATTGGAACTCATTTTTATTTCTTTGCAGAATTGCTTAACTTATTTTACTTTAAAATAGTTTGTCTACATTCTAAAGTCTGGCCCCCCAGGCTTTTATTTTTCAGTCAAATAAATTGCATTCGTTTTCTCGGGAGAGTATACTGGTATAGTTGAATGAAAAATTCTGATAATTTAATCTTAGAAAAGAGAATCTTATGGCAAAACCTATTCGTGTTTTACTTTACTATAAATATGTTCCCATCGAAAACGCAGAACAATTTGCGGCTGATCATTTGGCTTTTTGTAAATCAATCGGCCTCAAGGGCCGTATCCTAGTCGCTGACGAAGGAATTAACGGTACCGTTTCTGGTGATTACGAAACGACGCAAAAATACATGGACTATGTTCACAGCCTTCCAGGTATGGAAGACCTCTGGTTCAAGATTGATGAGGAAGAAGAGCAAGCTTTCAAGAAGATGTTTGTACGTTATAAGAAAGAGATTGTCCACCTTGGATTAGAGGATGATAACTTCGATAACGATATCAATCCCCTTGAAACGACAGGTGCTTACTTGTCTCCAAAAGAATTTAAAGAAGCCCTCCTAGATGAAGATACAGTTGTTCTTGATACTCGTAACGACTACGAGTACGACCTTGGACACTTCCGTGGGGCTATTCGTCCAGACATCCGCAACTTCCGTGAATTGCCACAATGGGTCCGTGATAACAAGGAAAAATTCATGGACAAACGCGTTGTCGTCTACTGTACTGGTGGAGTCCGCTGTGAGAAATTCTCAGGTTGGATGGTGCGTGAAGGCTACAAAGATGTCGGTCAATTGCACGGCGGAATTGCAACCTACGGAAAAGACCCAGAAGTTCAAGGAGAGCTGTGGGATGGGAAAATGTACGTCTTTGACGAGCGGATCGCAGTCGATGTCAATCATGTCGATCCAAGCGTTGTCGGAAAAGACTGGTTTGATGGAACACCATGTGAACGTTATGTCAACTGTGGAAATCCTTTCTGTAACCGTCGCATCTTGACTTCAGAAGAAAACGAAGACAAGTACCTCCGTGGCTGCTCCCATGAGTGTCGTGTTCATCCACGCAATCGTTATGTAGAAGAACACAACTTGTCACAAGCAGAGGTTGCTGAGCGTTTGGCCGTTATCGGTGAGACGCTTGATGGAACTCTTGCATAAGTTAAAAACAGCCTTTTGGCTGTTTTTTTCTATGGAAAGTCATGAAAATTTGTGCTATAATTTGGTAAGCGATTACAAAAAGGAGAAAACAAATGTCAGTTGTGTTTTCAATTCGAAATAAAAAGAGTATGTTTGGCTATCAAAAAGTGATGCCAGCTAAAGATGTATTGAATTTGGTGGAAGGAGTTCTTACCTACAGTTTTGAGGAAGCCATGCTTGGCCGCTCTCTCAAAGATTTTCCAGCCATGATGTGTATCCGCTATGGCAAGAGTTGCTTGCCGATCATCCTTCGTTATCTGGATCAAGAGCATGCTTATCAGTTCATCCTTGCAGATTTTGCCACCCTTGAAGATTGGCGACTCATCTTGGAATGGCTCAGTGCCCTAGCTCGTCAGTTGGGGAATGAGATTCACGATAATTTAGGAACCAGCTATGACGCAGATTCTATTTTCTCTTTTGACTATGAGAACTATTTGCTGAAGAATCTACAGAATCTAGAAAAAGATCCAGACCTTCATCAATATCAACTTCAGGGATTTGCTCATCCTGTAATTTTGGATCGTGAGCTCCTTCGTAAAATTTTAGACTCCGCTCAACCTTTAGAGGAGTTCAGTCAAGTGGTTAAAAAGGTTCAATACAGCTCCGCCTTCTTTAGTCAAGTTCGTTTCTACCGTCAGAACGAAACGGGAGGCATTATTGGCAGTTACAGTCTAACAGAAGATACGGATACTGTCTTGCCACGAGTGCCTTTTGTTCCAGCAGAGTTTGTAGAGAAGGTCAATATGGATGAAGTCATCGACTGGAAAGTGAACTTAGTGGAAATCACTGGAAATCCCGATATGCCAGAGAGTTATAAGCCGGTGGGGGCTGTGAATTTAGAAGCCCTACTGAATGCTTTGGATTCGAGTGAATTTGACTTGTTGGATGCCAATCAAATTGAAATCAAAAAATTGTCCAAAGAACGCTTGTTGCAATTAGCCCAACTCTAATAGAAAAAGTTCTCAGTGTTGAGAACTTTTTCTTTTAGTTTGATTCATGTGGCAAGATCAAGTTAAGGATGATTCCTGTCATAGCGGAGAGGGCTGTTCCTGAAAGGGTCACTGGACCGAGTTTCAGAATTGCTCCACCAAGTCCAAGAACCAACATGGCACTTGCAATAATCAAGTTGCGCATCAAGCTGAAGTCAACGCGTTCTTTGATCAAGACTTTCAAACCATTACTTGCGATTACCCCATAGAGCAAGATGGACATCCCACCGAGAACAGAGTTTGGAATGGTAGAAATGAGAGCAGTAAATTTACCAAGGAAGCTCAAGGAAATAGCAATCAAGGCTGCATTTCGGATAACGGAAACAGAAGCGATACGGGTCATTCCGATTACACCGGTGTTTTCACCGTAAGTGGTATTAGCTGGACCGCCAAGAAAGGCCGAAACAGATGTAGCAATACCATCACCAAGAAGGGTACGATGAAGTCCCGGTTGTTTCAAGAATTGACGGCCACAGATTTGACTAAGCACCGTATGGTCACCGATGTGTTCTGAAATAGTTACGATAGCGATTGGCAAGATAGCGATGGTTTCAGGACCGAAATACAAGTTGTATTGTTTGAAGGCCCCACCCGTATTGAAAGGAAGATAGAAACCAGGGATTTCAAACCAGTTAGCCTTGAGGACCGGATCAAAGTTCACCAAGCCCAAGCAAACTGCGAAGACATACCCACCGATAATGGCAAAGAGGAAAGGAATGATTTTGAAGAAACCTTTTCCTTTGGTGTTGATGAAGGCAGCGATCAGGAAGGTCACGACAGCGACAAGGGCATTTTTCCAATCCCCTCCTTCAACAAAACCAGCGTTTTTAACAGCGGATCCTGCAAGTCCAAGACCAATAACGATAATCATAGGTCCAATGACAACGGCAGGAAGCAATTTGTCAATCCAGCGAGTGCCTGCTACTTTAACCCCTGCAGCGACTAGCACGTAGATCAGACCGGTCAGGATAACCCCTGTTTGGGCTGCATCGACTTTTCCTCCCATTTCCTTCATTGCCAAAGCCATGGCTGTGATGAAGGCGAAGGAAGAGCCGAGGTAGACAGGGACTTTAAAGCCGGTACAAGTCATATAAATCAGTGTCCCAACCCCTGATGCAAAGAGGGCAACGGATACGGGCATGCCCAAGATGAGTGGTACCAGGATGGTTGCCCCAAACATGGCGAAAACGTGTTGGAAACTTAATAAGATTCCTTTTAGGGGTGCCGGACTTTGGTCGACATCCAGGAGCAAATCAACAGTTGATTCTTCTTTCATAATAACCTCACTTTTGGGCACCAAAAAAGAGCCCATGAATATTTTTGCATAGCAAGGGCCCTCAGATTATTCATATTCTGTGTCTTTGTCACCTCACAGGATGACATTAAAAACCTTTGCTTCTAAGAAGTATAGCAGAAAAAATTCGTTTTGTAAACGAATTTTTCCCGAGCCAAGAAACGAGAGAGCGAGGTTCGTTTTGTAAACGAATTTTTCCCGAGCCAAGAAACAAGAGAGCGAGGTAGAAGTTAGTAAGAGTTATCTATTTTCATCATAAAAGAGGTCAACGGTAGACGCAGTGGTTGAGGAATCCTTCTTCCTTTTGGAGGACAGCTCTGTTGTTTCCCATCACAAAAGGCGAACAAGTGAGCTTGCTTTTCCCCTTTGTTAGAAGGAAAGAGGCCGATTTTGTGGTATAATAGAGGACTAGAAGTAGAATGAATGAAAGAGAAGTCAGAGATGCTGTTAGAAGAATTTGATGCCAATCGACAGGCGATTATCAACCCACAAGACCTACATGGTCCCATTGAAGGATTTCCCAAAGTAGTCATCTCTTGCTTTTCAAGAGTAACTTTTGCGCGCCTCCTTGAAAATTATGAACATGAGGTTATTACAAGAACTTCCATGGCCAACTTTGAAGTCATAGTCTATGGGATTACGATTGAAGACCAACAGATTGCTGTCTTTAATGCACCAGTTGGGGCTGCTTCCTGTGTAGGGATTATAGAGGATTTGATTCAATTTGGGATGGAAAAACTAGTGCTCTTTGGGACCTGTGGGGTTTTGGACCAAGATATTGAGGCGACCTCCATCATCATTCCAACGGCTGCTCTTCGAGACGAAGGGACCAGCTATCACTATCTTCCGGCTAGTGATGAAGTGGAAGTAAATAAGGAAAGCCTTCCTCACTTCCAAGTCTTTCTGGATAGTCACAAGGTTTCCTATCAGAAAGGAAAAGTGTGGACGACAGATGCTCCCTACCGGGAAACCATCGATAAGATGAAGCGACGAATGGAAGCAGGAGCCATCTGTGTAGATATGGAATGTTCGGCAGTGGCAGCTTTAGCAGCTTTTCGGGACTTTGAGCTCTGCCATTTCTTCTACGCAGCAGACCACCTCTCGGAAGAAAAATGGGATATCCGAACCTTATCTAGTCATGAGGATTTAGATAGCAAGGATCGAATCGCGGATTTGGCCATCCAATTTGCGCTCTTATGGGAAAAGGCGAACTAAATGAAAGAAGCAATGATTGAATTGAAGGATTTTTCCTTCCAATACAAGGCACAGTCTGAGCCAACTTTGAAAAATCTCAACTTAACCATTTATAAGGGGGAAAAGGTCCTGATTGTCGGGCCATCTGGTTCTGGAAAGTCAACCATTGGCCAGTGCTTAAATGGGATTATCCCTAATATCTATAAGGGAACCAGTAGTGGTCAATTCCTCATTCAGGGGAAAGAAGCCTTTGATCTCAGTATTTATGAGAAATCTCACTTGGTCAGTACGGTCTTACAGGATACGGATGGTCAGTTTATCGGTCTCAGCGTAGCAGAAGACTTAGCTTTTGCCCTTGAAAACGATATGGTGGAGCTGGAAAGTATGAAATCCCGGGTCCATACCTGGGCGGAGCGCTTGGATTTGAGCAAGCTCTTGGATCATCGGCCACAAGATTTGTCCGGTGGGCAAAAACAACGGGTCAGCTTGGCGGGTGTTCTGATTGACGAAAGTCCGATCCTGCTCTTTGATGAGCCACTGGCTAATCTAGATCCCAAGTCGGGTCAGGATATTATTGATCTGATTGATCAGATTCATGAAGAACAGGGGACGACAACCATTATCATCGAACACCGTTTAGAGGATGTACTCAACCGTCCGATTGATCGGGTTATCTTGATCAATCAAGGTCAAGTTCTCTTTAATGGTCAACCTGATGATTTATTGAGGACGACACTGCTGGCTGAAAATGGGATTCGTGAACCTCTCTATTTAACGACTCTTCGCCAGTTAGGCCAGGATATCAGCAAGCTACCGCATTTGGACAAGGTAGAAAAACTACCACTTGGTGATGTATCAGTGGATATCCCAACTCCTCATTTTGAAAAAGGAGCAGAGGCAGAGACAATCCTAGAACTTGGTCATTTGAACTTTGCTTATCGAGAAGGCCAGCCCATTCTAAAAGACCTTTCTCTAACCATTCCAAAAGGCCAACGGTTGGCTATTGTTGGTAAAAATGGGGCTGGAAAATCAACCCTTGCTAAGGCGATTTGTGGCTTCATCCAGACGGAAGGAACCTATTTCTCAAAGGGAGAGGATATCAAGGGTGATAGTGTCAAGGAGAGGGCAGAGCGCGTGGGCTATGTCCTGCAAAACCCCAACCAGATGATCTCGACCAACATGATTTTTGATGAGGTGGCTCTGGGTCTTCGCTTGAGAAATGTTCCAGAGGCCCAGATTGAAAGTCGTGTCCATCAAGCCTTGAAGACCTGTGGTCTCTACGAATTTCGTAAGTGGCCGATTTCTGCTCTATCTTATGGTCAGAAAAAGCGGGTGACCATCGCCTCTATCCTTGTCTTGGGACCAGATGTTCTCGTCCTCGATGAGCCGACGGCTGGTCAGGACCAACGAAACTATACGGAAATTATGGATTTCCTTGATGAACTCCATCAAAAAGGGCATACCATTGTCATGATTACCCATGATATGCAGCTCATGCTGGATTATTCGGACCGGGCAGTCGTGGTCATGGATGGGCAGGTTTTGGCTGATTTGACACCGGCAGAGCTCTTGACCCAACCAGAAATTTTGAGACGGGCTAATTTGAAAGAAACGTCTATTTTCGCCTTGGCAAATCGACTTGGTGTCGATCCTCTTGCCTTGACCCAGTTTTATATGAATCAGAAGGGGGAAGGTCATGAATAATCGCTTAGTCGGCTACCATGCCGGAACCAGTTTTCTGCATCGCCTATCAGGCGCTAGCAAGCTTCTTTTCTTATTGTTGGTATCATTAGCTGCCATGTTGAGTTACGATACTCGCTTATTGTTGGTCATCGGTCTGGGTGCCCTCGCCTTATTTGCAACATCAGGCATTCGTTTGAAAGACATCTCCTTTGTTCTGAGTTTTGCCTTAGCTTTTGCCCTTCTCAATGTCTTGATGGTCTATCTTTTTGCCCCTCAATATGGGGTAGAAATCTATGGAGCAAAGACAGTTCTTCTAGATGGTTTAGGGGCATATAGTATTACAGCCCAAGAGTTGTTTTATCTCTTCAACCTCGCTTTGAAGTATGTCTGTACGATTCCTTTAGCTCTTATTTTCCTAATGACCACCCATCCTAGTCAATTTGCTTCGAGTCTCAATCAAATTGGGGTGTCCTACAAGATTGCTTACTCAGTCAGTTTGACCCTGCGCTATATTCCAGATGTGCAGGAGGAATACCAGATTATCAAGCTCTCTCAAGAAGCAAGAGGCTTGGAGTTGTCCAAAAAGGCTAACTTTGTCCAGCGGGTGAAGGGAAATCTTCAGATGATTTCTCCACTGATTTTTAGTTCTTTAGAGCGGATTGAAACGATCTCTACGGCCATGGAACTGCGTCGCTTTGGAAAAAATAAAAAACGAACTTGGTACACCTATCAGGAGATGACCACTCGAGATCGCTTGATTATTCTAGGGTCAATCTTTATGGTGGTCTTGAGTCTCGTCCTGATTTGGGTAAACAAAGGTCGCTTCTATAATCCTTGGAGGTAAGAAAATGGCAGAAACAATTTTAGTAACGGGAGCATCTGCTGGCTTTGGCCAAGCCATTTGTCACCGCTTAGTTGCCGATGGGCATCGCGTGATTGGCGCTGCTAGACGCATTGAAAAACTACAGGCTCTTCAAGAAGAGCTGGGAGAAGCTTTTTATCCCCTTCAAATGGATGTGACGGATCTTTCTCAGGTGGATCATGCACTTGCCAGTTTGCCAAAAGCTTGGGAGAGAGTGGATGTTTTGATCAATAATGCTGGCTTGGCTCTAGGCCTCGCTCCAGCTTATGAAGCAGAGCTTGCAGATTGGCTGACCATGATTCAGACCAATATAATCGGTCTGACCTATTTGACCCGGCAAATCCTCCCCCAGATGGTGGAAAGAAATGATGGATATGTCATCAATATGGGATCAACTGCTGGGACGGTGCCTTATCCAGGGGCCAATGTGTATGGTGCTTCCAAGGCCTTCGTTAAACAGTTCTCATTAAATCTGCGTGCGGACTTGGCTGGAAAACAGATTCGGGTGACCAATATTGAGCCTGGTCTCTGCGAAGGGACCGAGTTTTCGGAGGTTCGTTTTAAAGGAGATGAAAAACGGGTAGAAGCTCTCTATCGAGACGCCCATGCCATTCAGCCAGAAGATATTGCCAATACCGTAGCTTGGCTCATCCAACAGCCCAAGCATGTCAATGTCAACCGCATTGAAATCATGCCGGTTTCCCAAACCTTTGGACCACAACCGGTCTATCGGGGTGACTAGTTTTACTAACCAGCACGATCCGGTGCTGGTTATTTTTCCATGTTGAGGATAGAGAATAGGAGGGGGAAAACCATGTCAAAAGCCTTAGTGATTGGTTCAACTGTTTGTGATGTTATGGTTTATCTGGATCGACTACCGAGTCGGGAAGGAGACGCCCATATCCATGAGCAGACTTGGTCACTTGGAGGGTGTGCCTTTAATGTCACTTCAGTGCTTCATGCTTTAGGTCAAAATGTTGATTTCATCTCGCCAGTGGGGACAGGTGTCTACGGGGACTTTGTCAAGGCAGAACTCGAGAGGCTGGGTATCCAGACTCCAATCTCAGTAACCGGAGCAAATGGTTGTTGTTATTGCTTTATTGAGTCGGATGGTGAGAGGTCCTTTTTATCAGATCATGGAGTAGAATATAGTTTTCAGAAGGAATGGCTCCAGTCTCTGGAGCAGGAAAGCTACGATTTTATTTATCTCTGTGGCCTTGAAGTAGAAGAGCCGACTGGATTGGAACTGATTCAATCTGTGTCAAAAATCAAAGGTCAAGTCATCTTTGCGCCAGGGCCTCGAGGCCTCTTGATTCCTGAGGAGCGTTTGGAAGCCATTTATGATCTCCACCCCATTCTCCATGTCAATGAAGCAGAAGCCAAGGCTTTTTCAGCTTGTAAAGAAATTGCTGATGCAGCTAAGAAACTCTACCAAAGAACGGGACAGTTAGTCATCGTCACCTTGGGAGAAAAAGGAGCGATCGCATACGATGGTAGGTTCTACGAGGTGGCCGGATTTCCGACAGAAGTTCGTGATACCGTAGGAGCAGGAGACAGTCATCTGGGAGCCTTTTTAGCGGCATCTTTGCAAGGGCTAGATGTGGAGGATGCCTTAAGGTTTGCCAACAAAGTCTCTAGCCAGATTGTTGCAAGTAAGGGCGTTCATCTGACTCAGGAACAGTACCAAGTACTAAGAGCAGAACTCGCACAAAATTAAAAAGGAGTAGGTAACATGTCCTACTCCTTATTTGACTTTATCCGCTTGTCCCTTTGTATCTTATTGAAATGAACACGGGCTGCGGATTGTGTCAAAAAGATGAATCCTCCTAGAATCTTTTGGATTCTGCGTCGTATTCCCTATTTTGACTTTATCCGCTTAGCCCTTTGTATCTTACTACAACGGACGCTTATTTGGCATGCCCGCTTTTCTTGGGTATTTATTAGGGGTTTCTTTTTTCTTTTCGACAAGAGTGATATAGCGTGGATCCCCATTAGGCAATTCATACTGTAGATTGTCTTCAACCTTGCTAAAGAGCAGATTGAGGGCGTTTTTGGCTTCCTCCAACTCTTCTGGAGCATTGCTAGCCTTGAGAGCAAGAAGCTGTCCCCCTACTTTCAGATAGGGAATGGTCAGTTCAGACAAGACCTGCATGCGGGCAACGGCGCGGGCAGTTACGATATCAAATTGGGCACGAAAGGCCTTGTCTTGTGCAAAGTCCTCAGCTCGTCCATGGTAGAAATGAACTCCGCTCAAGCCTAACTCTTCAGCCAGCAAGTGAAGGAAATTGATCCGCTTATTGAGGGAATCAATAATGGTCACATCTAGCTCAGGGAATAGGATCTTCATTGGTAGGCTTGGAAAGCCGGCACCAGCTCCGATATCCAAGAGACGGATGGGTTGATTTTCGATTAAACCCTGCAAAATGGGTGCGATAGAATCATAAAAATGTTTGAGATAGACTTCATCTTTATCGGTGATAGCGGTGAGATTAATTTTCTCATTCCATTCCACGAGGAGCTCGAAATAGCGTTCGTATTGCTCTTTTTGTCGATCAGTTAGTAGGAAGCCGAGGTCGGCTAAACGGTCATAAAATTCTTCTGGTTTCATAAGATAATTTTACCACAAAATAAGGGAAATTTGATATACTGGTACTAAAGAAATGAAAGGAATTCAATAAAATGATTTGGATTATTCTTGGGGTCCTAGTGGTCCTTGTGTTGATGGTAGTAGGAGTTTACAACGGTTTAGTGAAAAGTCGGATGCAAACTCGTGAAGCTTGGAGTCAAATTGACGTGCAATTGAAACGTCGGAATGACTTGATTCCAAATTTGATCGAAACCGTTAAAGGGTATGCTAAGTACGAAGGAGATACACTAGCAAAAGTAACTCAACTTCGCCAACAAGTAGCGCAAGCATCTTCACCTGCAGAAGCAATGGCAGCCAGTGATGCTCTTTCACGTCAAGTGGCAGGTATCTTTGCGGTTGCCGAAAATTACCCAGACTTGAAAGCTAACACCAACTTCATGCAATTGCAAGAAGAATTGACCAACACAGAAAACAAAATTTCTTATGCTCGTCAATTGTACAACAGTGTCACAAGCAACTACAATGTCAAGTTGGAAACTTTCCCAACAAACGTGATTGCTGGAATGTTTGGCTTCAAACAAGCCGAATTCCTTCAAGTGCCTGAAGAAGAAAAAGCAGTACCAAAGGTGGACTTTAGCGGATTAGGAGACTAATATGCTCTTTGACCAAATTGCAAGCAATAAAAGGAGAACCTGGATTCTCCTTATTGCTTTTTTCATACTCTTGGCTCTTATCGGAGCAGCCGTTGGCTACCTCTGGTTAGGCTCTTCACTTGGCGGCGTCATCCTAGCTTTGATCATTGGTGGGATTTATGCCTTTAGCATGATTTTCCAATCAACCGAAGTTGTGATGCGGATGAACGGGGCGCGTGAGGTGACGGAAGAGCAAGCCCCTCAACTCTACCATATTGTCCAAGATATGGCCATGGTAGCTCAAATCCCTATGCCTCGAGTTTATATTGTAGATGATCCGTCCATGAATGCATTTGCGACAGGGTCCAATCCTCAAAATGCTGCTGTTGCAGCAACGACAGGTCTTCTGGCTGTGATGAACCGTGAGGAATTGGAGGGAGTCATCGGACACGAAGTCAGCCATATTCGCAATTACGATATTCGCATCTCGACGATTGCAGTTGCCCTTGCTAGTGCCATCACTATGCTTTCTAGCATTGGTGGCCGGATGATGTGGTGGGGCGGTGGCCGTAGACGGGATGATGATCGCGAAGGGGGCAGTGGTTTAGAAATTATTATTCTGATCCTTTCCTTGCTTGCCATCGTCTTAGCTCCATTAGCGGCGACTTTGGTTCAGTTAGCCATTTCTCGCCAACGGGAGTTCCTAGCGGATGCTTCCAGTGTCGAATTGACACGGAATCCTCAAGGAATGATCAATGCTCTTTTGAAGCTGGATAACAGTGTGCCTATGCAACGAGAAGTCGATAGTGCAAGTAGTGCTCTCTTTATTAACGATCCTAAAAAAGAATCCGGCTTTCAAAAACTCTTTTATACCCACCCACCCATTGCTGAGCGGGTTGAAAGATTAAGAAATATGTAAAAAAATCCACCAAACAGTGGATTCAGATTGAAGATACAATCATCTTAGAACCTTTCCTTAGGTGTGTACGGACGTCAGCGAACTTCTATGAAGTTCCATGACTAAATTACGATACAAAGGGCGTCTGCGGATAAAGTCAAAATAGGAAGTTTGACGCAGAATCTTTCGATTCTAGGAGAACTTATCTTTTTGACACAATCCGCAGCCCGTGTTCAATTCGTTTTGAACCCCCTCGCTCTTTAATTTCCAGGCTCAGGCTAAAACAGTTTCCCAAACTGTTTTACTCCCAAAACTCCCGAGTGCTAGAAACAACCTTGTTTCTAGCACTTTTCTCACGGCGGAAAGTTTCAGTAGATGATTGAATAACTCTAAAGAATAAAAAGTATTTATCTTTATAGAAGTTAATAGAATTGTATAAAAGATAACTTTGTCTTTAAGCTCAATCCACCCAATGGTGGGTTTTTATTTAGTTGTTAAGAGGAGGGTAGTGAAACCAAGGATAGCAAAGATCCCCCAAGCTAGGGGAAGGCTCCAGATAGCTAGACTAGAAAAGAGAGCTGTCCCAAGTGGCATGGCAAAGCTGACCATCAGTCCCAAAAAGCTAGAGGTAGACGCTAATTTTTCAGCGGGTAATTTACTCATTAAAAGACTGGAAACTTTTGGGTTGATTTTTGCAACAAGATAACCAAGGAAAGTGATGAGTAGAAGGGAAAGGAAATCCCAGTGCACCAGAATATTTGTGAGCCCAAGCATAGTCAGCCCACCTGCTATCCAAAGGAGGATATGGTGGAGGCTTTGCTTGGAAAAATAATCGTGAGGTGTCAGACTAGCCCAGACCATGCTTAAAATAGTTACAACCTCTAAGATCAAGAGGGATTGGCTAAAGCTCAACTGAAAGAAGGGGGAGTGAAGCAGTTGCAAATTGTAGATACCAGAGATGGATCCCCCTAAAGCATTGATGAGAACCAAAGAGAAGAGCAACTTGCCAAAGTGGTGAACGTCCTCATCTGCAAAAATATTTTTGGCATTGAAATACATCTCTTGGCATTCGTGGAGCAAAGAATTCTTATTTTGGGGCTCAATGACGGGGTCATGTGTCAGCTGCTTTTTTCTCATCAGGAGACAGGTGGAAGACAGGAGAAAAGTCACGGCATTGATCGAAGCGACCAGAGCAAAATGTTGATGGCTGATAGCTAGCAGCCAAACTCCTAGAGCTTGTCCAGAAATCGAACAGACCATACTAAGTAGTTGATTGAAGGAATAGGCCTCCATCAAATCCTCGCTAGAGATGTTCTTTTTCATGATGGGGAGTTGTAGCCCCCCGCGATAATCGCTCAAACAATCTGAAACAATGTTTAACAAACAGATGAAGGAAAAAGCAAAGTAACCCGGAATCTTGGTTATGAGAGCAATAAGTATGAAGAGGATGGCTTGGAGAAAGCCGATGCGGATCAACCAGTTAGCTTTTTTCTTCGTATGGTCAGCCTTCATCCCAACAAAAATGCTAAAGAGGCTAGGAATAAACACAATGAGATTGGCAATGCCAACTGCCAGACTCGGTTGCGGCATGCTGGCAGCAAAGACCACGAAGACCAGATTGTAGATGGCGGCACCAAGGGTATTCAAAAAGCGAGAAAGACTGAGTAAGGCAAAAATTTTATTTCGAGCTAAGAGTTTCATAAGCCTTCCTCCTTCACGTGATCAGTGGGTAGAGCTTGTTTGATGGATCGAAAGATTTGTTTTAAGACTTGTAATTTCTCATCATCAGAGAGAAGAAGTTTCTGATCTTTTAGGTAGACGCTGGTATGCTTGAGAAACAAATGAAGTAAGTATCTTTTTAGTTTGATCATCATGGAAGGGGCCTTCTTTCTTTGATTGATGATCCTATTGTAGACCTCAAAAACAAGAAAAACAAAATGTTGCATATTTTCAACAAAAAGAGGCTGAGACAAAAGTCCTAGCCTCTCAATTATCTTTGGATTGTCGAGCAAGACGCAGTGGTTGAGTGGGCTCTACTACGCTGATTTCATCAGCTTTTACAGCCCTACTCAACTGTGCGGAGATGGGACGACGAAATCGAATTCTAACGAATTACCGATTTCTGTCCCACTCTCTTTTCAGGATTCCTTGATCAGTTCTTGCAGGCCCTGTTTGTAGTAGTTGGCACTGTCCTTACAATCCAGAATAGAGAGAACCTGGATGGCCTGCTCCATCTTTTCAAGACCAGCTTCTTTTTCACCCTTCCGATAAAGAAATTCTCCTTTGGCGTAGAGATAAACCGTCCGAAGGTAGGCTTCGTTCTCAGAGTAAAAGTGGTTGTTAATCAGGTGATCAAAATAGGTTGCATCTTCAAATTCATTTGAATTAATGGCCAGAAAAAAGCCATTAAGGAAAATAGAATTGATGGCAGGACGAGAGGAATCTAGGAGAAGCTTGAAATCCTCACGTTGGACCAACTCCACTGTGTATTGTCGATAGAGCTGACTAGAGAAAAGAGGAGAGGTCAGTGAAAATAGGCTTAACTCAAAATTTCCCCAGACCATGACAGAGAAGAGGTAGTCATAGAGGAAATCTAGTTCCTCTTGGCTAGCAGCCAACTCTACCTCAGGATAGTTGCCAAGCATTTGGGCCTTGAGAATAATGCTGGCTAATAAGTCTTCTTTTTTGTGATCTTTCTGATAGGCTAGCTGGTAGCTTTGGTACAAGGCTTGATCATGTTCCAAGCTCATGTTCTCATAGTGCTCTTTCAACAATTTGGGAATAAAAGAGTGCTGATCGATTCCAGCTAGATGGGAAAACTCACTGAGGCTGGTTTTGATTTGTTGAAGGGCCTGAAAAAACCGTTGCGTCGTCAGGTCATTTTCCCCTCTTTCAAATCGAGATAACATGGAGCGCGAAAATTCACCACCTGTAGCCTCCTCTAAAGAGATGTGGCGACTTTCACGTATTTGCCGAAAAACTGCTCCGATTTCTTTCATGAATTCTCCTCTATCTAACATTGCTCAATGCCCTAGCAAGTGAACCTCTTTTGTCCAAGAGATGGTGGGACCCTTGTGTACAACACCAATTTGCCTAGTCTCTGTATCTTTTTTCATGATTATAACAAATTTTTGAGGAGACATCTTGGTTGAAGGGACAGCTTCATGATATACTAGTAGTATCTAGAAGATTTGAGGACAAAAGAATGAACTTATTTACACAAGAAATCCGTAAAAATCCTGAAGGACTAGCATTTAATCAAGAGTTGGATTTGTTAAAGGATCTGCAAAAGCGCAATCCAGAAATTCTTGATTTGAAGAATGTGACAGCGACAGGGGGAGTAGCCTATGATACAGGTCTCTATGTCTTGGATTACCAATTGACCTATACCATCGTCCTTGCCTCTAGCCGAAGCATGGAACCCGTTGAGCTTCAAGAGAGCTATCCTGTGACAGAGGTGTTCGCTGAGGACGCACAGTCAGAGGCAGATATCGAAGCTCTTGAGGAAGATCTGATCCTTCCCATCGAAGGGGGCAGAATTGATCTGAGTGAAAGCGTGGCAGATAATATCCTGCTCAATATTCCTCTCAAGGTTCTCACTCCGGAAGAAGAGGCCGGACACGGCTTTATCGAGGGCAATGATTGGAAAATCATGACAGAAGAAGAGTACCAAGAAGCTCAAGCGGTTAAGAAAGAAGAAAATAGTCCTTTTGCTGGTCTCCAAGGTTTATTTGAGGAAGAATAGGCTAGGGATGACATATTAAAAATCTAAACATAAATACAGGTCTTTTCTTTGAGGAAAAGATTTCTTTTGATATACTAAGATTTATAAACAACAGAGGGGAGACCTCTGAAAAAAGGAGAAAAGTATGGATACATTATTTATTCCAGGCTGGTTGATAACAGGTCTCATTGTTGCTGTCATTATTGTAGTTTTGCTTGTAAAAGGCTACGTGAACGCTAAACCAAACGAAGTTGTTGTTATTACAGGTCTTCGGAAGCAACGCCACTTACGCGGGAAAGCTGGTTTTATGATTCCCTTTGTCGAACAACGCTCTTATCTTGATATTGAGCAATTCTCGACAGATGTTCGGACATCTGAAGCAGTCCCAACACTGGACTTCATTAACGTCCGTGCCGATGCAGCTGTTAAATTAAAAATCGGTACAACCGATGAGATGATTGCCCGTGCTGCAGAGAACTTCTTGAACTGGAATACGACAGATATTTCCAATTCTGTCCAAGATGTCTTGGAAGGAAACTTGCGGGAAGTGATCGGTCAGATGGAGCTCCGTAAGATGGTCAATGACCGTCAAGAGTTTGCCTCAAAGGTGCAAGACAACGTAGCGCCAGACTTGGCTAAAATGGGTCTGGAAGTCATCGCCTTTACGGTTCAATCTTTCTCTGATGAAGGGGGAGTCATTGATAACCTTGGTATCGAAAATGTTGAAACCATCAAGAAGGATGCCTTGATTGCTAAAGCCAAAGCAGAACGCGAGCGCAAAGAAGTAGAGGCGGAACAAGATAAGCTAGCCAACGACAAACGCGTCGCAGCCGACCTTGAAATCGCGCAAAAACAAAATGAGTTGAAACTCAAACAAGCAGCCCTCAAGCAAGAAGCAGATATTGCTCAAGCCAAGGCAGATGCTGCGAAAGGGATTGAGGCAGAAGTGCAACGTCGTGAACAAGAGCGCGTGGCAGCTGAAGCTAACATCATGAAACAAGAGAAAGAAGCGGAAGTTAAGGAACGCGAAGTTAAGGTTCGTGAGCAAGAATTGGATGCCAACATCCGTAAGCAAGCCGAAGCTGAAAAGTATGCTCGTCAACAAGCAGCCGAAGCAGAATTGATCGAACGCCAACGCAAGGCGGAAGCTGAACTTTTCGAAACACAAAAAGAAGCGGAAGCTCGGAAAGCTCAAGCCGAAGCAGAGAAATTTGCCCAATTGCAAGAGGCAGAAGCCATCGAAGCCAAAGGTCGTGCAGAAGCTGAAGCCATTCGCTTGAAACTAGAAGCCGAAGCCAAAGGTTTGGACCAAAAGGCAGAAGCGATGAAGAAAATGCAAGAAGCAGCCATTACTGAAATGGTCGTTGATAAGTTGCCTGAAATTGCGCGTGCTGTCGCTGAGCCATTGACCAAGGTGGATAAGATCACCATGTATGGTGAAGGAAACGCCTCTAAGATGGTGGGTGATATCATGCAAAGTATCGATCAAGTCTCTCAAGGAGCTGGATTTGATATCCGTCAATTACTAGCAGGAGCTCTTGGGGTCAATATGACGGTCAACAAACTCAAAGAAGGAGAACAACCGGTCATTGAAGCGGATGAATTAGCTTCAAAAGAAGATTAATGCCATTCATAAGTAAGTGTCTGAGAACTGTTTCTCGGGCACTTTTGTTTTTAAGATCAAATGACTTGTATGATCTTCTCTCTCTTGGAGAAGTGGGAAGCTATTTTCTACTTTCATTTGATGTCAAAAAATGGTAGAATATAGGCAAACTATAAAGAGGAGTGTCACATGACTAAAGCAAACTTTGGTGTTGTTGGTATGGCCGTAATGGGTCGTAACCTTGCCCTTAATATTGAATCTCGTGGATACACAGTTGCTATCTATAACCGTAGTAAAGAAAAAACAGAAGATGTTGTTGCTTGCCATCCTGAAAAGAACTTTGTGCCAAGCTATGATATCGAAAGCTTTGTAAACTCAATTGAAAAACCACGTCGTATCATGCTTATGGTTCAAGCAGGACCTGGTACAGATGCAACCATCCAAGCCCTTCTTCCACACTTGGATAAAGGCGATATCTTGATTGACGGAGGAAACACTTTCTACAAAGATACTATCCGTCGTAATGAAGAGTTGGCCAACTCTGGTATCAACTTTATCGGTACTGGTGTCTCTGGTGGTGAAAAAGGTGCCCTTGAAGGTCCTTCTATCATGCCTGGTGGACAAAAAGAAGCGTATGAATTGGTAGCAGACGTTCTTGAAGAAATCTCTGCCAAAGCACCAGAAGATGGCAAACCATGTGTGACTTACATCGGTCCTGATGGAGCTGGTCACTACGTGAAAATGGTCCACAACGGTATCGAGTATGGGGACATGCAATTGATCGCAGAAAGCTATGATTTGATGCAACACTTGCTTGGACTTTCAGCTCAAGATATGGCTGAAATCTTCACTGAGTGGAACAAGGGCGAATTGGACAGCTACTTGATCGAAATCACGGCTGACATCCTTGGACGTAAAGATGATGAAGGTCAAGATGGCCCAATCGTAGACTACATCTTGGATGCCGCAGGAAACAAGGGAACTGGTAAATGGACTAGCCAATCAGCGCTTGACCTTGGTGTGCCATTGTCACTCATTACGGAGTCAGTATTTGCCCGTTACATCTCTACATACAAAGAAGAACGTGTACACGCTAGCAAGGTGCTTCCAAAACCAGCTGCTTTCAAATTTGAAGGTGATAAGGCTGAGTTGATCGAAAAGATCCGTCAAGCCCTTTACTTCTCAAAAATCATTTCATACGCACAAGGTTTTGCACAATTGCGTGTTGCATCTAAAGAAAACAACTGGAACTTGCCATTTGCAGACATCGCTTCTATCTGGCGTGATGGCTGTATCATCCGTTCTCGTTTCTTGCAAAAGATCACGGATGCATACAACCGTGATGCAGACCTTGCTAACCTTCTTTTGGATGAGTACTTCTTGGATGTCACTGCTAAGTATCAACAATCTGTTCGTGATATCGTAGCTCTTGCTGTTCAAGCTGGTGTGCCAGTCCCAACCTTCTCAGCAGCTATCACTTACTTTGATAGCTACCGTTCAGCGGATCTTCCAGCGAACTTGATCCAGGCACAACGTGACTACTTCGGTGCTCACACATACCAACGTAAGGATAAAGAAGGTACCTTCCACTATTCTTGGTACGACGAAAAATAATTGTAGGTTATGACAAAGCGGATATTACTAGTAGAAAATGAAAAGAATTTAGCGCGCTTTATTGATTTAGAACTTCAGAAAGCAGGCTATGTAGTTGATTTGGTAGAACAAGGGGAACTCGCCTTGAAACTCCTGCAGGCTACAGAATATGATTTAATTCTTCTCAATTACGAACTAGAAGATATGAGTGGGGAAGAGTTTGCCCAGCGTCTGAGCAAGATTCGTCCTGCAGCAGTCTTGATTGTCTTGGATAGTCGTGAGAAAATTTCAGAGCATATGGAGAGTATCCAACGATTTGCAGTATCTTATGTCATCAAACCATTCGTGATCAGTGATTTGGTTGAGAAAATCATCGCTATTTTTAGAGGTCGTGATTTTATTGACCAACATTGTAATCAGATGAAAGCTCCTACTTCCTATCGAAATTTGCGTATTGATGTCGAGAATCATATGGTGTATCGGGGAGAAGAAGTGATTGACCTGACACGTCGAGAATATGACCTGTTAGCGACTTTGATGGGAAGCAAACATGTCCTTAGTCGGGAGCAACTCTTAGAGCGGGTGTGGAAATATGAGAGTACAGCAGAAACCAATATCGTTGATGTCTATATTCGCTATCTTCGTGGGAAAATAGATCTTCCAGGACAAAAGAGCTATATCAAAACTGTCCGAGGTGTCGGCTACCAAATGCAAGAATAACAACAATCCCTTTGATGAGAAATCTCAAAGGGATTTTTTTGTTTGTCAAAAAGGAAGAAAGAAAAATTTTTTAAAAAAATTTTTTTAAAATCTTGTGAAAGAAGCAAACGTTTGCCTGGATTACAGTATTTCCAAGGCCTTTGTATATAATGTTTGTGAATTAAAAATTTACATGTAAGGGCTTTACAAAAAGAAAAAAAGTGGTATAATAGTAAGTGAAATATGCAAACGTTTTCTCGTATTGCGGGCATTTCAATTTTATAAGGAGGTCGAATGATGAATAAACAATCATTCAAAAGTCTATTAAGCTTTGAATTTTGGCAAAAATTCGGTAAAGCGTTGATGGTGGTCATTGCAGTTATGCCGGCGGCAGGTCTGATGATCAGTCTTGGTAAAACCATTGCAATGATTAATCCAGAACTTGGTTTCTTGGTAACTACCGGTGGTGTTCTTGAACAGATCGGTTGGGGGGTTATCGGAAACCTCCACATCCTCTTTGCTCTCGCTATCGGTGGTAGCTGGGCGAAAGAACGTGCGGGTGGGGCCTTTGCAGCAGGTCTATCCTTTATCCTGATTAACCGGATCACTGGTGTGATGTTCGGTGTAACAGGAGATATGCTGAAAGATCCAGAAGCGAAGGTGAAAACACTTCTTGGTGGATCTATCAAGGTTGCTGATTACTTCACGAGTGTGTTAGAATCACCTGCCTTGAATATGGGAGTTTTCGTTGGGATTATTGCCGGTTTTGTAGGGGCAACAGCCTTTAACAAATACTACAACTACCGCAAGTTACCAGATGCCCTATCATTCTTTAACGGGAAACGCTTTGTTCCATTTGTCGTTATCCTTCGTTCTGCAATTGTGGCTCTTATCTTGTCATTCTTATGGCCAGTAGTCCAAACAGGAATTAACAACTTTGGTATTTGGATTGCTAACTCAAAAGAGACTGCTCCAATCTTAGCACCATTTGCTTTCGGTACCTTGGAACGTCTCTTGCTTCCATTTGGTCTTCACCACATGTTGACTATCCCAATCAACTATACTCAATTGGGTGGTACTTATGAAGTGTTAACTGGTGCAGCAAAAGGCACTCAAGTATTTGGTCAAGATCCACTTTGGTTGGCTTGGATTACAGACTTAGGAAATACAAAAGTTTCTGACCCTGCTACTTACCAACACTTGTTGGATACTGTCACACCTGCTCGTTTCAAAGTGGGACAAATGATCGGTTCATTCGGTATCTTGATGGGGGTTGCCCTTGCCATTTACCGTAATGTAGACCCTGATAAGAAACACAAATACAAAGGGATGATGATTGCGACTGCTCTTGCAACCTTCCTCACAGGGGTTACAGAACCAATCGAGTACATGTTTATGTTCGTAGCAATGCCTCTTTACCTCGTTTATGCAGTGGTACAAGGTGCAGCCTTCGCGATGGCAGATATCGTCAATCTCCGTGTCCATTCATTTGGATCAATTGAGTTCTTGACTCGTACACCAATGACCATTAAAGCTGGTATTGGTATGGATATCATTAATTTCATCTGGGTAACTGTACTTTTTGCAGTGATCATGTACTTCATTGCAAACTTCATGATCCAGAAATTTAACTACGCAACTCCTGGACGTAATGGAAACTACGAACAAGCTGAGGGTGGTGCAGAAGAGTCTGAAACTTCAGGTTCAAGTAAAGTGGCTGCTGCTTCTCAAGCGGTTAACATCATTAACCTTCTTGGTGGTCGTGCCAATATCGTCGATGTAGATGCATGTATGACTCGTCTTCGTGTTACTGTTAAAGACGAAACTAAAGTCGGAACAGAAGAACAATGGAAGGCTGAAGGAGCAATGGGACTTGTCATGAAAGGACAAGGTGTCCAAGCGATTTACGGTCCAAAAGCGGACGTCTTGAAATCAGATATCCAAGATTTGTTAGACTCAGGTGAAGTGATTCCTGAAACTCTTCCAAGTCAAAAGACAGCGGTTCAACAAGCAGAAGTTGCCTTTAAAGGGGTGACGGAAGAAGTTCACTCAGTTGCTGAAGGACAAGTCATTGAATTAGAAAAAGTTCAAGATCCAGTCTTCTCACAAAAAATGATGGGTGACGGATTTGCAGTTGAACCAGCAAATGGTCAGATTGTTTCACCAGTAGCTGGTAAGGTGACAAGCGTCTTCCCTACCAAACATGCGCTTGGTTTGGTAACAGAATCTGGTCTTGAAGTCCTCGTTCATATCGGTCTTGATACTGTAAGTTTGGAAGGTAAACCTTTCACAGTGAAGGTAGAAGAAGGCCAAACAGTGGCAGCGGGAGACCTATTGGTAGAAGCAGATTTGGATGCTATTCGTGAAGCTGGACGTGCAACTTCAACAGTTGTAGTCTTCACAAATGGTGCAGCAATTAAATCTGTTACTCTTACACAAACTGGTCAACTTCCAGCAGATGCTGTGGTTGCTAAGGTTGAATTATAATCTATGAGAGTTATTCCTTGTATCTATTGGATACAGGGAATTCTCTATTAGGAGAGTAGGATCATGAAATTTTTAACTTTAAACACTCATAGTTGGATGGAAGAAAATCCCCAACAAAAATTTGAGGACTTATTAAAAGACATTCTTGAAAAGCAATACGACTTGATTTGTTTCCAAGAAATTAATCAGACCATCGAAAGTCCAGTTGTTCCTGTTAATGACTTGTACCATCCAACTCCTTCTTCGGAGCCGATCCATCAGGATCACTATGTTCGTTGTTTAGTTGAAAAATTAGAAGAAGAAGGATTGAGCTACCACTGGACCTGGGCTTATAACCATATCGGCTATGACCGTTATCATGAAGGTGTGGCGATTCTATCGCGTACCCCAATCCAGGCAAGCGAACTCTTGGTTTCAGATGTGAATGATCCAACAGATTATCATACACGACGGATTGCCATTGCAGAAACCCAAGTTGATGGGAAAGACATTGCTGTTGCCAGTGTTCACCTCTCTTGGTGGGACAAAGGCTTCCAGCAAGAGTGGGCGCGTTTAGAAGAACGCTTTAGCCAATTGCAAAAGCCTTTGATTTTAGCTGGGGACTTTAATAATCCAGCTGGGCAAGAAGGTTATGAAGCCATTTTAGCGAGCCCGCTAGCTCTTCAAGATAGCTTTATTGAAGCTCGCCAGACCAAGGGGACTTACACTGTAGGTCCTGGAATTGATGGATGGGATGATAATCAAGTACCCTTGCGGATTGATTATATTTTCACCTCAAAAGAATGGGTTATCGAACGGCTAGAAGTTGTGTTTGATGGTTCTAGTCAGCCTCTCGTCAGCGACCATTATGGTTTGTCAGCTGACTTGTATTTACCATAATATTCAAATCCCTATCCCTCCAGGAGGCTAGGGATTTTCTTTATTTCCCTTGCTTTCACTTTAGCCCTAAATATGATAGAATAAAGTATTAAGAAACGATAAGGAGGGTGTCCATGCGGTGTCCAAAATGTGGCGGAAATAAGTCTAGTGTTGTAGATAGTCGCCAGGCAGAAGATGGAAAAACGATTCGTAGAAGAAGAGAATGTGATGAATGTCATCATCGCTTCACCACTTATGAACGAGTAGAAGAGCGGACTCTTGTTGTGGTGAAAAAAGATGGCACCCGGGAACAGTTTTCTAGAGATAAAATATTTAATGGGATTATTCGATCTGCTCAGAAACGTCCAGTTTCCAGTGACGAAATTGAGGAAATTGTGGGGCGCATCGAACAAAAGATTCGAAGCCAGAGTGAAAATGAGATCCAGAGTGACTACATCGGATCACTGGTCATGGACGAGTTAGCAGAGTTGGACGAAATTACCTATGTCCGCTTTGCGAGTGTTTATCGTAGTTTCAAGGATGTTGGTGAATTGGAAAGTCTCTTAAAACAGATTACCAAAGGAACGAAGAAGAAAAAGGAAAAATAGATGAAGCCCAATACTTCATTTTCTTTCTTGAAGAATAATTATTTGGCGCCTACAGGAGCCTCCTTTACGCATCTGTATGGACCAATATTAGGTGTTCAAGCAAGTCAATTATATACTTTTCTGCTGAGTCTCTATGATCAGGGGAAAGAAAAACGGCTGATTGCTGTTGTTTTAAATCATCTGGATCTAGGCTTCGCTCATTTTCTCGAAAGTTTAGACCGCTTGATTGCCATGAATTTATTAGAGGTTTATGAAACAGAAGAAGGACTTCAGTTCCGATTTGTGCCTCCGCTAGAAGCAGATCAATTTTTTGCCAATGTTGCTTATCAGAAATTGCTGGAGAAAAAAATAGGAGAAGCGGCAGTTCGTGACTTGCTTCCTGAAAAACCAGAGGGCGAAAAACGGAAGGTGAACTTTGCCTCTGTCTTTGGGATTGATGGAGTTTCGACCCATCAGAAGAAAACATCTTCCTTCAGTTTGGAGCACTTTAAACAATTAATGGCGCGAGATGGTCTCCGTTTTGAGAACGAACAAGAAGACCTCTTGGTTCTCTATGCCATCACAGAAGAGAAGAATTGGACTTGGTATGAGACCTATCTCTTGGCCAAGGAGACAGCGGCTAATAGGATCATTTCGACCAAGCGGATGAGACAGAAACTAACCCAACAACCACAGAAAAAAGGCAAGGATGAGTTTACTCCGCAGGAAAGAGCCATTATCCGGGAAGCAAAAAATAAGACCAGTCGTCAATTTTTAGCAGGAATTAAAAAAGCACGTAAGGCTGTCGTGACCCAATCTGAGCGTCAAGCGATTTCTGATTTGGCCCAGTTAGGCCTATTAGATGAAGTCATAAACGTGATCTTGTTGTTGACCTTTAATAAGGTTGCTTCTGCCAATCTTAATGAAAAATATGCCTTAAAAGTTGGGAATGATTTTGCGTATGAGGGGATTAAAACGGCTGAAGAGGCTGTCCTGAAGATCCGTCAGCGCCAAGATTCCCATACACAAAAGGCAAAAGAGAAAGCAACTAAGAGTGGACAAGCGACTGGAAAAACCAATGTTCCTAAGTGGAGTCAGCCTAACTATACCAATCAGACCAGTCAGGAAGAACAGGCTGATCTGGAACAACAAAAACGGGCCTTGCTCGAGAAATTAAATCAAGGAGGGGAGTAAATGGAGAGCGTAGGGAAAACCATGTCCCAGATGAATCGATCACAGCAGTTCAATTATGAAGAATTGGTAGCTCAAATTCTCGCCGAACCTGAGATTGCAAGCTTTATTCAAAAGGAAGCCTTGTCGGAAGCAGAAATCCGTCGCAGCATTTCAAAATTTAATCAATACATCAGTGAACGAAATCGCTTTGTCCTCGGGGATGAAGATTATATTGCAAGAGGGTATAAGCCTGTATTGGTCATGAATGAGGGCTATGCGGATGTTTCCTATGAAGAGACACCTGAGTTGATTGAGGCACAAAAACAAGCTGCTATCAATAAACGCTTGCAGCTGATTAACTTGCCAAGTACCTTGAAGGAAGCTTCCTTAGCGAAAGTCGACTTGGATGATCGGGGACGTTTTGGAGCCTTTGAAGAGTTGGCCAATTTTGTTGCTTCCTATCCTCAAGCTCGTAAAGGAATTTTTCTATACGGAGATTTCGGAGTTGGGAAAAGCTATATGATGGCAGCTCTTGCTCATGACTTGTCTGAAAAACGGCAGGCTTCTTCAACCCTCTTGCATTTCCCAAGCTTTGTCATCGATGTCAAAAATGCCATCAATACAGGGCAAGTAAAAGAGATGTTGGATCAGGTCAAGAAGGCTGAAATCTTGATTCTTGATGATATTGGGGCAGAGCAAATGTCGCCTTGGGTCCGGGATGAAGTCTTGCAAGTGATTTTGCAACATCGGATGCAGGAGATTCTTCCAACCTTCTTTACTTCGAATTTCAACTTTGAAGATTTAGAACGTCATTTTGCTACGTCTCGGAATGGAGATGAGACTTGGCAAGCCAAACGTGTTATGGAGCGAATTAAGTTCCTGGCTAAAGAAGTGCGCCTAGAGGGAGAAAATCGCCGATGAATACCGTAATTGATTTGATGAAATCTCATTCCTCTGTCCGTCGCTTTAAGGAGGAGGACATCAAAGAGGAAGACCTTCAAGCAATCCTAACAGCAGGACAGATGGCTTCCTCTTGGAAGAACTTCCAGTCTTATTCCATTATCTTAGTGAGAAGCCAGGAAAAGAAAGAAGCGCTCTATCAATTCGTCCCACAGGAGGCGATTCGTCAATGCTCTGTTTTCTTACTGTTTGTAGGAGATCTTAACCGAGCTGAAAAAGGGGTTCGGATGCATACGGATCAATTCCATCCAGAAGGACCAGATAATTTATTGATTACTTCTGTAGATGCGGCCTTAGCAGGTCAGAACACCTTGCTGGCTGCTGAAAGTCTAGGCTATGGAGGAGTCATTATTGGCTTGGTTCGGTATGAAGCGGCTGAAGTGGCGAAACTATTTAACTTACCAGACTACACCTATCCTGTCTTTGGGATGGCTTTAGGAGTGCCAAATCAGAACCATCCTGTGAAGCCCCGCCTTCCTTTGGAAGCTGTTGTCTTCGAAGAAAGTTACCAGGAGCAGACTCCTGAAGTGATTGAAGCCTTTGATCGAGTACAGACTGCCTATGCTGGAGCACGGGCAACGGATACTTGGAGCCAACGCTTGGCTGCCCAATTTGGACAGGAAGAACCAGCTGCTACGGCAGAATTATTAAAGAAACACCAACTAGAAAAATAAGAGAAAAGAGGACACCATGGCTTTACCTACTGTTGCCATTGTAGGACGTCCAAATGTCGGGAAATCAACGCTCTTTAACCGGATTGCCGGTGAGCGGATTTCCATTGTCGAGGATGTCGAAGGGGTTACTCGGGACCGTATTTATGCAACGGCTGAGTGGCTCAACCACCAATTTAGTATTATTGATACTGGCGGGATTGATGACGTGGACGCACCTTTCATGGAGCAAATCAAGCACCAAGCGGAGATTGCCATGGATGAAGCAGACGTCATTGTCTTTGTCGTATCTGGAAAAGAAGGGATTACCGATGCAGATGAGTATGTGGCTCGGATGCTCTACAAGACCCACAAACCAGTCATTTTAGCGGTCAATAAAGTGGATAACCCAGAGATGCGAACTGACATCTATGATTTCTACGCTCTTGGCCTGGGCGAACCTTTGCCAGTGTCATCTGTGCACGGGATTGGTACAGGGGATGTTTTGGATGCTATTGTTGAAAACCTTCCGACGGATCGGGAGCCAGAAAATCCAGATGTCATCAAGTTCAGCTTGATTGGTCGCCCAAATGTCGGAAAATCTAGTCTGATCAATGCCATCCTTGGGGAAGACCGCGTCATTGCCAGTCCTGTAGCAGGGACTACGCGGGATGCGATTGACACCCATTTCACGGATGCAGAAGGCCAAGAGTACACCATGATTGATACAGCCGGAATGCGAAAATCTGGTAAGGTCTATGAAAATACAGAGAAATATTCTGTCATGCGGGCTATGCGAGCTATCGATCGCTCGGATGTGGTCTTGATGGTCTTGAACGCAGAAGAAGGAATCCGCGAGTACGATAAGCGGATTGCCGGATTTGCCCATGAAGCTGGAAAAGGGATGATCATCGTGGTCAATAAGTGGGACACCCTTGAAAAGGATAACCATACCATGAAGCAATGGGAAGATGATATTCGAGATCAGTTCCAATACTTATCTTATGCACCCATTATCTTTGTCTCTGCTCTGACCAAACAACGCCTGCACAAGTTACCAGATATGATCAAGCAGATCAGTGAGAGCCAAAATACACGCATTCCTTCAGCTGTCTTGAACGATGTCATCATGGATGCCATTGCCATTAATCCGACACCGACAGATAAAGGAAAACGTCTAAAAATCTTCTATGCGACTCAGGTTGCTACCAAGCCACCAACCTTTGTGGTCTTTGTCAATGAAGAAGAGCTCATGCACTTCTCTTATCTTCGTTTCTTGGAAAATCAAATTCGGAAAGCCTTTGTCTTTGAAGGAACCCCAATCCATTTGATTGCTCGGAAACGGAAGTAGGTATTTATGAAAATTTTGAAACAAGGACTCATGTTGGCTGTCCCATTCGTTGTGTTTCTAGGACTAACAGCTTGTAGCATTGAAAGAGAAGAAACCTATGAGAAAAAAGATAAAGACATTCTTCTTCGAGTGACGATTCGACATAGAGCCAATCAAATGATCTCTGAAGAGTTTTGGGCTGATAATTTTAATGTAAATATTGAAGATGACTCTGAGTTCGAATATATTAAAAAAGAAATTGTTGAACCTAAAAAAGGAATTTCGGGCTATACAACAGATGTGAGTCGGACGAAAGAGGGTGGACTGATGATTCATACCAAGATCGTCTACCAAGACTTAGATATTGAAGCCTTAAATAAAGCCAACGATGAGAAAAAAACGTTTGGAGAACTGGCCAACTATTCAGAACATATCAAAAATTTCAAAAAAGAAGGTTATAAGAGAATAAAATAAAAGGAACACACTTGGTGTTCCTTTTAGAATGTAAACAAACCATTTTTAACATAAAATAGCTAGCTATATTTCAAATAATGACTTTTATTTTTGGAGTCATTCAAGTAGATCTGAAACTTTCCGCCGTGAGAAAAGTGCTAGAAACAAGATTGTTTCTAGCACTCGGGAGTTTTGGAACCTTGGGTCCAAAACTAAGTCATGGAACTTCATAGAAGTTCGTTGACGTCCGTACTCACCTAAGGGAAGTTTCTAAGAACACCTCTTTTTTAATTTGAATGGAAAAAGAAAAGTGGAGTAGGTGATAGTAAAATCAGGCATTGAATTCTTCACAATTCTTTGTCTTTTTTTCTATTTTAGAGGGGATATGATATAATAAAGGGATAAACATAAGGTGGTAAATATGGCAAAATTAATTCCTGGGAAAATCCGTTCAGAAGGAATCCTTCTCTATGAAAACGGGAAAGTATCCCTACAGGAAATGAAGAATCAGTACCTCTATTTCAGAATTGACAATGAGTCCCTCCGGTATAGTCTAGATGATCAAGCAATTTTTTGTAGTTGTGAGTTTTTCCAGAAGAAAAAATTCTGTGTGCATTTAGCCGCAGGAGAAGCCTTTTTAAAAAATGATGAAGAAGGGAAGGAACTCTTGCTTGGTTTGGAGCAAGATGCAACAGAAAGTCAAGAAACAAAGGAAAAAGTATCTTTTGGAAGTTTGTTTTTAGATCAAGTCCTACCAAAAATTGAAAGCAAAGAAGTCCGTTTTGGTCTCTCAGCAACCGGTCATGTAGACGACTATTCCGGTCAGTTTTTGTGGACCCTTCGTATCTATCGCAGACCGGATGAGAGATCTTATGTGGTGCGGGATGTTGTAGCTTTTTTGCAAGCTATCAGAAAACAGTCCCATTTTGCGATTGGAAAAAGTTATTACGAGCCGATTTCCTATGCAGCCTTTGATCCTGAAAGTCGTGCCTTAATTCGATTCTTAGAAGGCTTGTTATCGGGAGATATGGTGCATGATGCCCTCTTCTTTCCAAATGGGGGTCGTCATCTTTACTTTCCAATGAGTTTCTTTGAAGAAGCTGTGCAATTATTGATGGACCTACCGTCCTTTACCCTTGAAGTCGGACTGGATACCTATCAGGAAGTATTCTTTCAAGAACTCCAGGAAGATTCAGGCTTGTTTTCTTTCCAAGTAGTGGAAATGAAGGAGTTTATCGAACTACAGGTCCAAGTGGCTTCCTATAAAATGGTGGAAGGTCGCTTTCTTTTGGCAAATGGCCATTTTTATCAAATATCACCGCTTCAAAAGATTTTGATTGAGGCTGTGCAGAGTTTACCCCTCTCCAGTGATCAGAAAAGACATGTTCAATTTGATTTGTCTGATCAGACCAAATTAACCTATAGCTTAGAGCAATTCAGGAAAATTGGTGAGGTGAAAGCACCAAGTAATTTCTATATTCACGATTTTCAACCTCACTTTGCTTTTGATTTATCGGAGCAAGGAGAAGTGCTGCTGGATCTAGTTTTTGTCTACGAGGACCGTATCGTTCGCTCTGAGAAAGAACTTAAGGATCTGCCTTATTCCAGTAATTTTGATAAGGAACGTTTGGTTTTTGAAACCATCTTGACAGCTGGCTTTACCAATCAATTTCAAACAAAACGAGCTCCTCTCCTTCCCAAGCAGATCTATCCCTTCTTTCAGCAGCCCCTTCCCTTGTTTGAAGAACTGGGAGAGGTCGAAGTTTCGGATAAGTTGTTAGATCTGTATCAGGTTGAAAAGCCAAAGATTGCCATTCAAACCAGTGGTCGTCTCCTTGAGATTGGTTTTGAATTTGACTCCATTGATCCCTCTGAGGTTGAGCAAGTGATGAGTGCCTTGGTTGAGAAGAATGACTATTATATCAGTCAATCAGGAAAGGTTCTAATCTTTGATGAAGAAACCAAGCGGATCAGTCAGACTTTATTGAATCTTCGTGCAAAGAAGACAAAAACAGGTCAGTTACAAACCAATCGCATAGCAGCCTTCCAGCTCTCCCAGTTATTTGAGTCAGCTGACAATGTCCAATTTTCTGAAGAGTTTCGTCACTTGGCTCATGATTTGATTCATCCAGAGCAATTTCCATTAGGTAAGCTACAAGTAACTGCTAAACTTCGAGATTATCAGGAAGTCGGAGTCCGCTGGCTATCCATGCTCAATCACTATGGTTTTGGGGGGATTTTGGCAGATGATATGGGGCTTGGAAAGACCCTCCAGACCATTGCCTTTCTCTCAAGTGTTGCGATGGCGGATTCTAAGATTTTGATTTTAGCCCCATCTAGTCTAATCTATAATTGGAAAGAGGAGTTCGAAAAATTTGCTCCACAAATGGAAGTGGAGGTTATCTATGGCCTCAAAGCAAGTCGCGACGAGGTGATTGCAAGCAACCCTCAGGTAGCGATCACCAGTTACGCTTCCTTCCGCCAGGACGTAGAGCAATACGAAAAAAATCAGTACCAATACCTCATCTTGGATGAAGCCCAGGTCATGAAAAATTCCCAAACCAAGATTGCCCAATACTTACGGAAATTCGATGTTCCTCATACCTTTGCTTTGTCGGGAACTCCAATAGAAAACCATGTAGAGGAACTCTGGTCGATTTTCCAAATTGTTCTTCCTGGTTTGTTTCCGGGTAAAAAAGAATTTAAACAATTGAGTCCAGCGACTATTTCTCAATACGTCAAGCCCTTTATCATGAGACGGAAAAAAAGTGAAGTCTTGCAGGAACTTCCAGATTTGATTGAGATGACCTATAAGAATGAATTGGCTGACAATCAAAAAACGATCTATTTAGCCCAGTTGAAACAAATGCAAGACCGCATTCTAAGCTCTTCTGAAGAGGAACTTAATCGCAGTAAGATGGAAATCTTATCTGGTTTGATGCGTCTTCGTCAGATTTGTGATACACCATCCCTCTTTTTAGAGGACTATACTGGAGAGAGTGGGAAGTTGGATAGCCTTCGAGAACTGCTAGAGCAGATCAAAGATGGAAACCAACGAGTGTTGATCTTCTCACAATTTAGGGGCATGTTGGATATCATTGAAAAAGAGTTGGATGCTCTGAAGATGACTTCGTTTAAAATCACAGGATCTACGCCAGCTAATGAGCGCCAAGATATGACTAACGCCTTTAACTCCGGTCAAGGGGATGCCTTTCTCATTTCCTTGAAAGCAGGTGGAGTTGGCTTGAATTTGACAGGTGCTGACACGGTTATTTTAGTTGACCTATGGTGGAACCCTGCGGTAGAAGATCAAGCCATTGGTCGTGCCCATCGAATGGGACAAGATAAGAATGTTGAGGTCTACCGGATGATTACTCGAGGGACCATCGAAGAAAAAATTCAAGAGCTCCAGACTAGCAAACGTCATTTAGTTTCTACAATATTAGATGGTACCGAAACGCGCTCAAGCCTTTCTATTGAAGAAATTCGGGAAATTTTGGGTATTTCGGTAGAATAACTTGAAAAATTAAATGAATAGTTTATAATTAATGAAGTGTCGAAAGGAAGAAATAGGATGACGGATAAGCAGTTTCCTCAAGTAGCAGATGATGAATTGATGCTAACTCAAATGCCCCATATGAATTTATATGATGATGGGGACTTCATTAGTAATATTCTTGGGGAGTATACAGATAAAAACTATTTAGAATGGGAGCCAATTGCTACTGGAAAGGCAGCAGAGCAACCTTATCAAAAAAATCTACAAAAATCCCTTCAAAAACCATTTGAAGTGCCTAAGTCAAGAAGGCAGCCGATGACTCCTGATTTCAAGGAGCCTGTTGATAAAAAGAGCCCGGCGAATCGCTACGCAGAAGAAGCTCGTGAAGCAGCGCGTGCTGATTTGAAAAAGAAGCGGACGGCTCCGTATTTAACAGCAGATATTGCATCTAAGCCTAATCGTAAAAAATTCACCCCTTCTTTCATGCCAAAAGGGAAGCCGACAGCTCCTTTTCAAAAAGAAAATCCCGGTGAATTGATTAAATATGGTGAGCGACTGAAACAAGAGCAATTGATCCTTTTAGAAGGGGCTGAGGAACTTCCAGTTCAAGAATCCCATCAAGAAGAGAAACCAAAAAAGAACAATTATGATTTCTTGAAAAAGAGTCAAATCTATAACAAGGATCAACAGAACATTCCAACGAGACCTATTAAACAAGAACTCAATGTGACCAATCTGGACTAGCAGGAGGAGAAACTATGTCAAAAACATTTCATTTTATCGGAATAAAAGGAGCTGGTATGAGTGCCTTGGCTCTCATGCTCCATCAGATGGGACACACTGTACAAGGATCTGATGTAGAGAAATATTACTTTACTCAAAGAGGTCTGGAGCAAGCAGGGATTACCATCCTACCATTCAGCGAAGAAAATCTTACTGGGGATCAAATCTTGATTGCTGGAAATGCCTTTAAACCTGAAAACAACGTAGAGATTGCTTATGCAGATGCTCAAGGCTATACCTATCAACGCTATCATGAATTCTTGGGTGAATTTATGCGTGATTTTGTCAGCATGGGAGTAGCAGGAGCTCACGGGAAAACCTCTACTACAGGGATTTTGTCTCACGTTCTGTCTAATATCACAGATACTAGCTATTTGATTGGGGATGGAACTGGTCGTGGTTCGAAAGGTGCTAAGTACTTTGTCTTTGAATCAGATGAGTACGAACGTCACTTCATGCCTTACCACCCAGAGTATTCAATCATCACCAATATTGACTTTGACCATCCTGATTACTTTACTGGCCTAGAAGATGTTTTCAATGCCTTCAATGATTATGCCAAACAAATCTCCAAAGCCTTGTTCATCTATGGTGAAGATCCTGAGCTTCGTCGGATTACAGCTAAGGCTCCGATTTACTACTACGGATTTGAAGAAGAAGGCAATGATTTTGTAGCCAGTGATCTCTTGCGTTCTACTACGGGATCAACCTTTAGTATTCACTTCCGTGGAGAAGATTTGGGTCAATTCCAAATCCCATCCTTTGGACGTCACAATATCATGAATGCAACAGCGGTCGTTGGGTTGCTTTATATCGCTGGATTCGATCTTGATTTGGTTCGGGAACACTTAAAAACATTTAGCGGGGTCAAACGTCGCTTTACAGAAAAGATTGTCAACGATACCGTCATCATTGATGACTTTGCCCACCATCCAACTGAAATTATTGCCACTTTGGATGCAGCCCGTCAAAAATACCCAAGTAAGGAAATCGTAGCGGTCTTCCAACCTCATACCTTTACTCGGACGATTGCTCTCTTGGATGAGTTTGCGGATGCTTTGAATCAGGCAGATGCGGTGTACTTGGCACAGATTTATGGATCAGCTCGCGAAGTGGATCATGGGGATGTCAAAGTCGAAGATCTAGAAGCAAAAATTATCAAGAAATCCGGTGTGATTACAGCTGAAAACGTTTCTCCACTCTTGGATCATGACAATGCCGTTTATGTCTTCATGGGAGCAGGAGATATCCAGACCTATGAATATTCATTTGAACGTTTACTTGGGAACTTGACCAATAACGTTCAATAAGGAGATACCATGCAACCAAGCGTTAGGATTCGGTTTGCTAAAGAAAATGATTGGGATGAGATCGAACAGATCACGTCCCAAAATTTTTCTTTTCAAAGAGAGAAGCTACAAGAACTGAATGGGTTTAGGACCATGGTCTTGGAATTTGAAGGGCGAGTGATTGGAACTTGCCTGATTCAGATGGAGGAACAGTTCGAGAATCTCTCTTTAAAATTATTGTGGTTGGAAATTCTTCCAGACTATAGAAAACAAGGGTTTGGCACCTTGCTACTCGCCACACTCAAGTCTCTTGTAGCTCAAGAATCCTTGTTAGAGATTCATGTGACCTGCCAGGAAGAGTTGATTCCGTATTTTGAAATGAATGATTTTCAATTAGAGATAGGGGATAAGGAAGAAGGAGTGGAGGGCTATCACCTAATGTGGCACCTATCCCTATAGAAAGGAAGAAAAATGAACATTCGTAGTGCAACTATGAAGGATTTAGAAGCCATTTTTACCATAGAACTGGAAAATTTTAGTCCAGAAGAGGCAATAGATAAGACGGTGCTTGCAAAACATATTGAAACGTTTCATAATAGCTTTTTAGTCGCTGAAAAGGATGGCCAAATTCTTGGCTATCTAGAAGGCCCAGTGACACAAACTAGATATGTCGAGGACCGCTCTTTTACAGCAGACGTAAAGGACGAGTCCCATCTACCAGGAGGTTATATTGCCCTTACGAGTCTTTCGATTTCTCCGTCTGCACAGGGCTTAGGGGTCGGGAAAGCCCTACTTGAAGCCATGAAGAATCTTGCTTTAGAAGAAGGACGGGAAGGGGTTAGTTTGACCTGTCATGATTACTTGATTGAGTATTATGAAAGGAACGGCTTTGTAAACGAAGGACGCTCGGCCTCTAACTATGCTGGGGAAGTCTGGTACGATTTAGTATGGGAGGTCCCATCAAGTAAGTGATCAATAGGATTTAAGGCCCTCAAGCCTCGTTCCTATTGCTTTTCTATCCCTTTTAAGATATAATATTAAGGATTATGACAAGGGGGGTCAAGTATTTGACTGAAAACCAACAAGAGAATGAAAAATTATTAAGCTTCAAAGAGCGGATTCTCCGTGATCTTGAAGAAGCCAATAAACAGATTGTACAGGTTGAAAAAGAAGTTGACTTACCTGTTCAAGAAATTTCTATTCCAGAGAACCAAGAAGACGAGACGGAAGGGGCGCTTTCTGAGCTTGTGTCAGAAGAGTCCGAGGTTCAGGAAACCGTAGAGATTCCAGAGGAAGTAGAAAAAGTAGAAGCACCAGAGGTTACAGAGGTTCCTGCAATTAAGGAAGTAGCCAAAGAGAACCAAGAAGAAACAACTCTACCAATCGAAGAGCCAACTCGAGAAGCAGAAAGCTCAAGTCAGCCTGTGGCTGTTTCGAGAAAAGAAACACCTGTATCTAGTGTTTCGCGCAAGGATCGGGATCAACGCGTTCAGAAAAAGAAAAAGCAGAACACCATTGCGAAACGAATCGTCTTGACGGTTCTAGGAATTCTTTTTGTCTTAATGGTTGCAACTGGAATTTTTGCAGTGACCTATGTTCAATCTAACTTAAATGCTATGGATGCCAAGGCTACAGAGTTTGTAACCGTTGAAATTCCTGCTGGTTCTAGCAATCGTGAAATTGGGACTATTTTGGAGAAAAAAGGTTTGATTAAGAATGGCCAGTTCTTCAACTATTACACCAAGTTCAAGAATTATGGGAACTTCCAATCCGGTTATTTCAATCTTCAAAAGAGTATGGATCTCGATACCATTATTCAAAAATTGCAAGAGCAAGGAACTAAAACTCCGGAACCACCAGTCTTAGGAAAAATTACCATTCCTGAGGGCTACACAATTGATCAAATCGCGGAAGTGGTTTCTGTGGATGCGAGCTCCAAATCTGGTGCCAAGACTCCGTATACGCAAGAAGAATTTCTAAAAGTCATCCAAGATGATGCCTTTATTGAAAAGATGGTAGCCAAATATCCTAAGTTACTCGCAACCTTGCCATCCAAAGAAAGTGGCGTACGCTACCGCTTGGAGGGATATCTCTTCCCAGCTACTTATGGCTATGGAAAAGATAGTAAAATGGAAGATCTTGTAGACCAGATGTTAGCTGCAATGGACCAAAATCTTTCAGCCTACTATGATACCATGGAAGCTAAAAATATTGATGTCAATGAGGCATTGACGCTGGCTTCTTTGATTGAAAAAGAAGGTGCTACCGATAAAGATCGCAAGGATATTGCAAGCGTCTTTTATAACCGTTTGAATCAAGATATGCCTCTTCAAAGTAATATTGCCATCTTGTACGCACAAGGCCAATTAGGCAAGAAGACGACACTAAAAGAAGACGCAACGATTGACACCAATATCGATTCACCCTATAATATCTACAAGAATACTGGTTTGATGCCTGGTCCAGTAGATAGTCCAGGGGTATCTGCAATTGAAGCAGCCGTCAACCCAAGCAAGACAGACTACCTCTACTTTGTAGCAAATGTAGAGACTGGGGAAGTCTATTTTGCGAAAACTTATGAGGAACACACTAAAAACGTGGAAGAACACGTGAATAGCAAATTAACAGAAAGCAGCTCAAACTAAGGAGGATGTGGCATGCCACACCTTTTTAGTTCGAAAAAAATAATAGAAAAGAGAAAAAAATATGGCAGAAAAAACCTATCCAATGACCCTAGCTGAAAAGCAAAAGTTAGAACTAGAATTAGAAGAATTGAAATTAGTTCGTCGTCCAGAAGTTGTAGAGCGGATTAAAATTGCTCGTTCTTACGGAGACCTTTCAGAAAACAGTGAATACGAAGCAGCTAAAGACGAACAGGCTTTTGTTGAAGGGCAAATCTCCAGCCTAGAAACAAAGATTCGTTATGCTGAAATTGTCGACAGCGATGCTGTCGCTGTTGATGAAGTAGCAATCGGAAAAACAGTTACCGTGCAAGAAATTGGCGAAGACGAAGAAGATGTTTACATTATTGTTGGTTCAGCTGGAGCGGATGCTTTTGCTGGTAAGATCTCAAATGAAAGTCCAATCGGTCATGCCTTAATTGGTAAGAAAACAGGGGACACTGTGACGATTGAAACTCCAGCAGGAAGCTACCAAGTGAAAATCTTGAATGTGGAAAAAACAGAATAAAAAATGAGAGTGAGTCACTCTCATTTTTTTTTGAAGATAAAGTCTTCTGAAAAACTTTCCTTAGGTGAGTACGGACGTCAGCGAACTTCGAAGAAGTTCCATGACTTAGTTTTGAGACCTTCGCTCTTTAATTTCCAGGCTCAGGCTAAAACAGTTCCCCAAACTGTTTTACTCTCAAAACTCCCGAGTGCCTGAAACACAATAGTTTCAGGCACTTTTCTCACAGCGGAAAGTTTTTCATCTTCTTAAATAACTAAAAAATAAAAGTAATTTTTTGATAATCATCTAACTGTTTTATGTAAAACAATAGTTTGTATCTATTATTATATGAGAATGAACCACTCTCATTTTTTTGTAGTAATGGAAAAGCCGAGATGATATCTCGGCCTTATTGCTAATATTAGTTACGATTGCGTTGTTTTCCAGCGTTTCGTTTTTTGTTTCCGTTAGTTGGAAGGGAACGATTCGCGTTGGTTGGATTAGTTGGTGTGATATCTTTTTTAACGCGACGTCCATTGGATGCTGGAGCTTTTGGAGGGTTATTTTTATATTCCTCAGCAACTTGTTTCCGTAATCTTGGACGGATGAGGTAGTTGATGACAAATTGTTGAATAATCTGTACGAAACCACCGACTACCCAGTAGAGAGTGACACCAGCTGGCGCCATCAAAGAGAAGACGGCAATCATAATTGGGCTTACGAGAGCTGTTTTCTTCATAGTTTCTCTTTGGTTTTCATCTTCGATACCATGGAGAGAGAGCATACTTTGAATGTAGTAAAGAACAGCAACAACTAAGGTTAAAGCAAGACTTTTTGAACCGAGACCAATGCCAAGGAAAGAGTCCTTGCTAATACCTGGAGTGTATTGAGCTGCAAAATATAGGGCAGAGAAGAAAGGCATTTGAATCAACAAAGGCAGGCATCCAATACCACCGAATGGGCTGACACCATTTGCTTTTTGAGCATCCATCAATTCAGAGTTGGCCAATAATTTCTCTTCTTGAGTCTCCGCATTTTTGATGCGTTCTTGGATCGGCGCAAAGATCGGTTTGAGGTAGTTCATCTTTTCAGACTGGTAGGTTGCCTTCCAAGATTGATAAATACCTAGAGGGAAGATGATGACACGAACAATCACTGTTACGAGGATAATCCCTAGACCAAAGCCGAGGCCAAGATCTGTCGCAAAGAAATTGATGGCTTCCCCCATCGGTTTTCCAATGAGATTCCAGACAAAACCGGTTGGTTGTTTGGTTGTCTTGTCGATGCTGACACATCCTGTTAAGAGGAGGAGAGCAGACAAGCTGAGAGCAGCAAGTAAATAACGTTTATATTTTTTCACAAGTTTTAATCCTTTAATTTTAAATAATACCTTTCTATTCTACTGTTTTTTTATCAAATTAACAATAGTTCTCTAGACTTAATTTGAAATTTTAAAATCTTTGTAGGGTTCGAAGTTTGCCAGATGGACGTTTAGATAAGAAACCTTTGAAAAAGGAGTAGGGCCTTTTCGTATTTCTTGGATAAATTTGGCCATGCGGGCATTGTCTTCGCAGGCGGCAAGGATAGTGACCGTTCCGTCATCATTGTTCCAGACCCGGCCTGTAATACCTCCAATTTCTAATGCTAAGCTATAAACTCCCCAACGGAAGCCAACACCTTGAACCCGACCTTGGGCCGTCATTTCAACTTTTTGCATGCTTGTTCTCCTTGTGCTTGAATTCCTACTCAGGACGGAGAAGCTCCTCCTGTGAATGTGGTATAATAGTCTTATGAATATTATAACCTCTAAGTCCAATAATGGGATCAAAAAAGTTAAAAAACTTCATCAAAAAAAATACCGAATCGACTCCTACCTGATCGAAGGCTGGCATCTTTATGAAGAAGCTATCAATCATCAGGCTCCGATTGAACAAGTCTTTGTTCTGGAAGAGTTTGTAGATAAGGTCAAGAAAGATACGAAGGTGACCATCGTAACTCCTGAGGTTTTAGCAGAAATTGCTGATTCCAAAAGCCCTCAAGGAATCGTGGCAGAAATTAAGATACAGCCAATCCAGCATCTTCAGCTGGCTCAAGGACGGTATTTATTGTTAGAGGATGTTCAAGATCCAGGAAATGTCGGAACCATGATTCGGACTGCTGACGCAGCAAGCTTTGACGGGGTGCTTCTAACCGATCAATCAGCAGATTTGTATAATATGAAAACCTTGCGCTCTATGCAGGGGAGTCATTTTCATCTTCCTGTTATCCGTTTGCCTAAAGAGCAACTCTTAACAGCCATTGAAGAAAGTCAGCTACCCATCTATGCGACCACCTTGTCTCAGGATTCTATTGACTATAAGCAAGTGGAGAAAGTCCCTGCTTTTGTACTGGTCATGGGGAATGAAGGACAAGGTATTAGTGAGCAGATGGCTGAGAAGGCAGATCAGCTGGTTCATATCACCATGCCAGGTCAGGCAGAGAGTCTGAATGTCGCTGTTGCTGCAGGGATTTTGATCTTTTCTATGATTGAAGAATAGTGCGTTAGTCAGATAGAGGAGGTGAGACGCATGTATCGACAAGATAAAGAATATATGGCTGAAGTCGGACATTTGATCCAGCATCCCAAACTTCAAAAATTAAAGGAAATTCCCCACCATATTCATTCCAACCGTTTGGAGCATTCCATTCACGTTAGCTACACCAGCTACCGCATTTCTAAGAAGATGGGCTGGGATACCAAAAGTACAGCAAGGGGAGCTCTCTTACACGATCTTTTTTACTACGATTGGCGGCAGGTCAAAT
This sequence comes from Streptococcus sp. 1001283B150225_161107_H12, assembly GCF_015552665.1. Taxonomy (NCBI): domain Bacteria; kingdom Bacillati; phylum Bacillota; class Bacilli; order Lactobacillales; family Streptococcaceae; genus Streptococcus; species Streptococcus sp. 1001283B150225_161107_H12. The sequence goes on from NZ_JADNFC010000001.1 coordinate 176,732, forward strand.
TTAACAAGAGCCATGCCTGGGTGCATCCTCGGATAGCTGTCCGAAATGCCAAAAAGATAACAAGCCTCAATAAAAAAGAAGAGGACATCATCCTCAAACATATGTGGGGATTGACGCTTGCTCCACCCCGCTACAAAGAATCTTTCCTCGTGACCATGGTCGATAAATACTGGGCGATCAAAGAGGCCTCAGAACCAATGAGAAAAAAGTGGTCAAAGAGGAGACTTTTCCATCGAAAAATGTTAAAATCATAATAATTTAAGTTTGAAAGGAATGATTGATGATGAATCAACAAACCGTTATCCACGAACAAAGTGGTCTTAATAGCTTTTATAGCAAAATTTATTCTCTAGTTGGAGTTGGAGTTGGAATCTCAGCTGTTGTATCAGCTTTGATGATGACCCTTTTCCAAGAAACCTTCATATATATTCTAACTCAGGCTCCATGGGTCTACTATATTGCCATTGCCGTTGAATTGATTTTGGTCCTGGTCGCTTCGAGACAATCGGTGAAAAACAATCCCATGGCCTTGCCTCTCTTTTTAACTTATTCAGCTTTGAATGGGTTTACCTTGAGTTTTATCATTGCACGCTATGCTCAAGCGACAGTTTATAAAGCATTCGTCGTTAGTGCCTTGATGTTCTTTATCATGTCAGCCATTGGTCGTGTGACCAAAAAAGACTTGTCTGGAATGGGCCGAGCATTTATGGGAGCCTTGATTGGAATTATCATTGCTTCGATTGCGAACATCTTCTTACAAAGCTCTGGTATGGATTATGTTCTTAGCATTCTTTGTGTTATTATCTTTGCAGGTTTGACTGCTTGGGATAACCAAAAGATTCGTTATGTCTATGAACAATCCAATGGTCAGCCAACCAATGGATGGGTTGTTGCTTTGGCTTTGGAACTCTATCTTGATTTCATCAACTTGTTCATCAATATCTTACGTATTTTTGGACGCAACGATTAATAGAAAGAGCCGGGGAACCGGCTTTTTTTGTTGGAAAACTTGTGATATACTAAAGAAAATTGATAGAAAAGAGAATCTTCATATGAAACGTCCATTTATTAGTAGAGAGAAATTAAAACAAATTACGGAAACCTATCCAACTCCCTTTCACCTATATGATGAAGCTGGGATCCGGCAGACAGCTCGTGCCCTCCATCAAGCCTTTTCTTGGAATCCAGGCTTTAAGGAGTATTTCGCTATCAAAGCGACCCCTAATCCAGCCATCCTAAAAATCCTCAAAGAAGAAGGCTGTGGCTTGGACTGTGCTAGCTATGTGGAGCTGCTGATGGCACAAAAATTAGGATTTACGGGTCAAGAAATTATGTTTTCTTCCAACAATACACCGGTTGAAGAGATGGTCTTTGCCCGTCAGCTAGGAGCGACTATCAATTTGGATGCTTACGAAGATGTAGCCTTTCTACAATCTGTTGCGACACTACCGGAGGTCATCTCTTGCCGCTATAATCCAGGAGGGGTGTTTGAACTGGGAACGGATATTATGGACCATCCTGAAGAGGCTAAGTTCGGCATGACCAAGGAGCAATTGATCCAAGCATTTACGGAGTTGAAAGATTTAGGAGTCAAACGATTTGGGATTCATGCCCTCTTAGCTTCGAATACCGTCTCCAATGATTACTATCCAGAATTGGCTAAGCAATTATTCCAGTTGGCAGTAGAAGTGGTTGAAAAGACAGGGGTTACCTTGGACTTTGTCAATCTCTCCGGTGGGGTTGGAGTAAACTACAAACCAGAAGACCAACCAAATGATATTGCTGTGATTGGGGAGGGTGTTCGTCAGGCTTACGAGGACATTTTAGTTCCAGCCGGCTTAGATCAAGTGAAAATCTATACGGAATTAGGCCGCTTTATGCTAGCACCACATGGCCTATTGGTCACCCATGTCACCCATAAGAAACAGACTTATCGGACCTATCTAGGAGTAGATGCTTCGGCTGCCAACCTACTCCGTCCTGCTATGTACGGGGCCTACCACCATATTACCAATCTGGATCGACCAGATGGAGAGACAGAAGTAGTAGACATTGTTGGTAGTTTGTGTGAAAACAATGACAAGTTTGCCAAGAATCGGGAATTTCCTGTCTCTGAAATTGGGGATCTCTTGGTCATCCATGATACAGGAGCGCATGGTTATTCCATGGGCTATCAGTACAATGCCAAGCTCCGCTCTGCGGAGATTTTATTAGAAGAATCGGGCCAAACTCGTCTCATTCGACGGGCCGAAAAACCCGAGGATTACTTTGCAACATTGTATGGCTTTGACTTTGAAAAATAGGGCCTTTTTGGTATAATAGAAAATGTGTAAATATTGAATTTAGGAGAAAAACACTTATGTCTACATTTTTGACAATTTTATTGATTATCCTTGCTTTCTTTGGTGGAATGTTGGCAGGTATGTACCTACTTCGCAAGCAGTTTGAAAAAGAATTTGCATCAAACCCACGTTTGAATGTTGAAGCAGTTCGTACATTGTTGGGAGCTAGTGGTCAACGTCCAAGTGAAGCGAAGGTGCAACAAGTTTACCGTCAAATTCTGAATCAACAAAAAGCATCTTTGAATACGAAGAAGAAATAAAAGCAAAACAGATGACACAATAAAATAAGTAGAGGGACTTTAAGATTTTTCTTGGTCCCTTGTTTTGAAAGGAAGGCAGATGGACAATCGACCAATTGGTTTTTTGGATTCGGGTGTCGGAGGGTTAACCGTTGTTCGCGAATTGATGCGGCAACTTCCCCATGAAGAGGTGGTCTATATTGGTGATTCCGCTAGAGCACCTTATGGCCCGAGACCAGCAGATCAAATTCGTGACTATACTTGGGAGATGGTTCGTTTTCTCCTAACGAAAAATGTGAAGATGATTGTTTTGGCCTGTAATACGGCGACAGCTGTTGTATGGGAAGAGGTGAAAGAAGCCTTGGATATTCCTGTTTTAGGAGTGATTTTGCCAGGAGCTTCCGCAGCGATCAAGGCGACAAAAAGCAAACGAATTGGAGTCATTGGGACCCCGATGACGGTCGCCTCAGATATTTATCGGAAAAAAATTCAAAGCCTATCACCAGAAATGGCAGTAGAGAGTTTAGCTTGTCCGAAATTTGTCCCTCTGGTTGAATCCAATGAGTTGCAGTCCAGTGTTACAAAAAAAGTTGTCTATGAAACCTTGAAACCTTTGGCTGGGAAAGTGGATACACTGGTTTTGGGATGCACCCATTATCCTCTCCTTCGCCCTATTATTCAAAATGTCATGGGGCCAGAGGTTCAATTAATTGATAGCGGTGCTGAGTGTGTCCGGGATATCTCGGTCTTGCTCAACTACTTTGAGATTAATCGCAGTCGTCAACTGGAGGACTGCCACCATCAGTTTTATACAACGGCCAATGCAGCCAGTTTTGCAGCGATTGCCAAGACTTGGTTGCATCAAGTTGTTCATGTGGAGCATGTAGAATTATGAACCAAAAGATATATGAATACAAAGATGCCTTAAATTGGTTTCTAGCTGAATGGGGAGATCGGAGTGACTATAACGAATATAGTGAAGTCTCTTCAGAAGCTTCTGAGCTTGTTGACTTAGTAGAATCACTAGTTGGAGAAACAGACTTGGGCTTTCCCCTAAATGTAACGGTTGTTCGTTACGCATCTAGTTTGCAGTTTTTGACCTTCCTCTTTCAAATCGTTGAGGAAACACTAGGTCGCAAAATTGAACTCGTGCAGCGTCAAGGAGCTCTTCTCATTGTAGAAGGAGAGCAATTGCTCTCAGTCTATCTGCCAAAGAATGGTCTTCCACTTGCAGATTTTTTGGGCCAGGAAGGTCTCAAGGATCGCTTACTAATCGCTACTCGGAATGAAGGAAAAACAAAAGAGTTTCGTCAGATCTTTGAGCAAATGGGCTTTGAAGTCGAGAATCTCAATGACTATCCGGATCTTCCAGAAGTCGCTGAAACAGGAATGACTTTCGAAGAAAATGCTCGCCTAAAAGCTGAGACGATTTCACAGCTAACAGGGAAAATGGTGTTGGCAGATGATTCAGGACTCATGGTCGATATCCTTGGGGGCTTACCAGGTGTCTGGTCTGCTCGCTTTGCAGGTGTGGGAGCGACTGACTTAGAGAACAATGCCAAGCTCTTACACGAGTTGGCGATGGTCTTTGAATTGAAGGATCGGTCAGCAAAATTTCATACAACCTTAGTGGTTGCCAGTCCTGGTAAGGAGAGCCTTGTTGTGGAGGCGGATTGGCCAGGATATATCAATTTTGAACCAAAAGGTGAGAACGGGTTTGGCTATGATCCCCTCTTTTTAGTAGGAGAAACAGGTAAGACATCTGCTCAACTAACTCTAGAGGAGAAAAATCAACAATCGCATCGTGCTTTAGCCGTGAAGAAATTAGTGGAGGTATTCCCAGCATGGCAGAACAAGTAATTATCGTCATGAGTGATTCTCATGGAGATCGTCAGATCGTAGAAGAGATCAAAAACCACTATAAAGGAAAGGTCGATGCCATTTTTCACAACGGGGATTCTGAGTTAGAAAGTACCGACCCTGTATGGGAAGGCATTCATGTTGTCAAAGGGAACATGGACTTTTATGGGGAGTACCCTGAACGTCTGGTGACGCAATTGGGTCCTACTCGGATTATTCAAACCCATGGTCATCTTTTCCAAATTAATTTTAGTTTTCAAAAGTTAGATTTGTGGGCCCAGGAAGAAGATGCAGATATCTGCCTCTATGGCCATCTGCATATTCCGGATGCTTGGAAGGAAGGGCGTACCCTTTTTCTGAACCCTGGGTCAGTCAGTTTACCGAGGGGGCCTATTCAAGAGTGCCTCTATGCTAAAGTGGAAATTGATGCAGATTCCTATCGAGTTGAATTTTTAAATCGGAAACATGAGGTCTATGAACCTCTTACAAAGGAGTTTGATCGATGATCGCCAACGAATTTGAGGAGTTTATTCTCCGAGAAGAAAAGACTTTTTTGACTCCAGCGCGCAATTTGGCTGTCTTGATTGATACGCATAATGTGGATCATGCCATCTTGGTGCTGAGTCAAATTAGCTACACTCGTGTTCCTGTTGTGACCGATCAAATGAAATACGTAGGGACGATTTCTTTAACAGATATTCTTTCTTACCAAATGAAACATGATTATTCTGATGAAGTCTTTTCATCCATGGACATCGTTCATATGACAAAAACGGATGGGGAGCGCCTAGGAAAAGACTATACTGTGACGGAAGTCTTGCATAAGTTGGTAGAGGAATCCTTTCTACCGGTTGTTTCAGAGGATGGAATCTTTGAAGGGATCATCACTCGAAAATCCATTTTAAAAGCCATCAACTCCCTCATGCACAATTTCTCAAATGAATATGAGATGAGGAAAAAATGAAAGAATACATAGCTAGTTTTATCAAAGAAAAAGACTTAAGTGAAAATTCACAGACGGCTTATTCTTATGATTTGGATCAGTTCGTGGATACTGTTCATAACCATGTCTCAGATACCAATCTTCGAATTTATCAAGCTTCGATTAAAGATTTTAAACCAGCTGTTCAAAAACGGAAGCTTTCAGCCGTCAACCAATTTTTGTTTTATCTTTATCAACATCAAGTTATTGAGGATTATCATCGCTTGGTCCTTCCGAAAGTCTCTGTGCCGAAAAGCCACGACCAAGAACTATTGGACTTATCCCTCTTGTGGGAAGGGTCAGAGCAATCCCAAGGTCGCTTGATTGCCCTATTGATTGTCGAGATGGGCTTGTTGCCCAGTGAAATTCTTCAGTTGAAAATCGTTGATATTGAACTCGATTTTCAGGTTTTACGAGTAGGAAAAGAAGGACAAAAACGGGTCTTGCGTATTCCGGATGCTCTTCTAGGAGAGTTGACGGATTTGATGACGGGGACTTATTTATTTGATAACAAGGGCAAGGCCTATTCGCGTCAGTGGGGCTTCCGTCAATTAGAGTCCTTCCTATTGGAAAAAGGATTTGAGAATCTTTCGGCACAATCCTTACGAGAACAATACATTTTAAAACAAAGAGAACAGGGGATGGATCTGTTTAGCATCGCCCGCGAGCTCGGTTTAAAAACTCTTGTTACCTTAGAAAAGTATAAGTAATGGATATTAAAATAAAGGATTTTGAAGGTCCTTTGGATCTTCTCTTACACCTCGTTTCAAAATACCAAATGGATATTTATGAGGTTCCTCTAATTGAGGTGATCGAGCAGTACTTGGCCTATCTAACGACCCTTCAAGCCATGCGACTTGAGGTTGCTGGTGAATACATGCTGATGGCCAGTCAATTGACCTTGATTAAGAGTCGGCGTCTCCTTCCAAAAATTGCGGAGCAAGCAACGGATGAAGAAGATTTGGAGCAGGATCTCCTGTCTCAAATCGAAGAGTACCGGAAGTTTAAACTATTGGGTGAAAAGATGGCCCTTCAACACGAGGAGAGAGCCCAGTACTTTTCAAAACCCAAAACGGAATTAGTCTATGATGATGCTGAATTGGTCCATGACAAGACCACGATAGATCTTTTCTTGGCCTTTTCAAAATTGTTAACGAAAAAGAAGGAAGAATTTCGACAAAATCATACGACCATTGTTCGAGACGAGTATAAAATTGAAGACCTGATGAATGTTGTTCGTCACTTGTGTCAACCTGGTAAGAGAATCTTACTACAAGATATTTTTGAGGAAGCCAAGGATGTCAACAAACTGATTACAGTCTTTTTGGCGACTTTGGAATTAATTAAAGTACAAGAAGTTGAGGCTCTTCAGGAAGAACCATTTGGAGATATTATTTTAGTAGGATTAAAGAATGAGTAAAATTGCAGAGATGGAGGCCCTCTTGTTTGTTGCAGGAGAAGATGGTTTAACGGTGAGGCAGATTGCCGACCTCTTATCCCTTCCTCCCACAGGGGTGATTCAGAGTTTAGAAAAATTGGCCCAGAAATATGAGCAGGATCAAGATTCTAGTATGGCCTTATTGGAGACAGCGTCAACCTATAAATTAGTGACCAAGTCCCAATATGCAGAGCTGTTACGTGAGTATTCAAAGTCACCAATGAATCAAAGTCTCTCTCGTGCCGCCTTGGAAACTCTCTCCATCATTGCCTATAAACAGCCGATTACTCGGATTGAAGTCGATGATATTCGAGGGGTGAACTCTAGCGGGGCTATTTCAAAATTACTTTCTTTTGAGTTGATTCGAGAAGATGGGAAGAAAGAAGTCATTGGGAGACCTAATCTCTATGTGACGACAGATTACTTTTTGGATTACATGGGGATTAACCACCTAGACGAGCTACCAATTGTTGAAGAGACTGAGTTAATCGGTCAAGAAAGCCAATTATTTACAGAAAGAACTGAGGAAATTGATGAGAATTAACAAATATATTGCTCATGCTGGTGTCGCAAGCCGCCGCAAAGCAGAGGAATTGATTAAGCAAGGCCTTGTCACTGTAAATGGCCAAGTGGTCCGTGAATTGGCGACAACGATCAAGTCTGGAGACAAGGTAGAAGTAGAAGGTCAACCAATATACAACGAGGAGAAGGTTTACTACCTCTTAAATAAACCAAGAGGGGTCATCTCCAGTGTATCAGACGATAAAGGGAGACCAACTGTTATTGATTTGTTACCGCAAGTCAAGGAACGGATTTATCCTGTCGGTCGTTTGGACTGGGATACTTCTGGTGTCCTGATTTTGACCAATGATGGTGATTTTACGGATGAAATGATCCACCCGCGTAATGAGATTGATAAGGTTTATGTTGCGCGCGTGAAGGGATTGGCGAACAAAGAAAACTTGCGTCCCTTGACTCGTGGTGTGACCATCGATGGCAAAAAGACCAAGCCAGCAACCTATGAGATTCTAAAGGTTGATCCAGAAAAGAATCGCTCAGTTGTCCAATTGACCATCCATGAAGGACGCAATCACCAGGTCAAAAAGATGTTTGAAGCCGTTGGCCTCTTGGTGGATAAATTGTCCCGGACCCAATTTGGAAATCTAGACGTTTCTGGACTTCGTCCTGGTGAATACCGCCGTCTCAATAAAAAAGAAATCAGCCAATTGCATACCCTTGCAGTGACAAAGACGAAAAAATAATGAAGAAATGTGCGATCGGCCTTGTTCGTCTCTATCAACGCCTTCTTTCTCCCCTCTTTCCACCCTCCTGTCGCTATAGTCCTACCTGTTCCAACTATATGATTCAGGCTATTGAACGGCATGGTTTGAAAGGGATTCTGATGGGGCTTGCCCGGATTCTTCGTTGCCATCCCTGGAGCAAGACTGGAGTAGATCCAGTTCCAGATCATTTCAGTCTGAGAAGCCACCTAGAAGAAGAGAAAAGCGAAAATTAAGTTAGAGCAAACTTTCATAAGAAGTCTCACTCAGAGCAAAGAAAAAAGTTTTGGAAATTCTCCAAAACTTTTTGTTTTTAGCGATCGGACCAAGTGCGAGGCATAAAGAGCAGTAACATCGGGTAGATTTCTAACCGTCCTGCAATCATGGCAATTGATAGTAAGAATTTAGAGATGGGGCTAAAGATAGCGAAAGTATCCGTTGTCCCAATCATCGGTCCGATATTGTTAAAGCAACTAAAGACAGCACTGACAACCGTCATAAAATTGTTGCTGTCAAAGCTGACAACCGCAATGAGGGCGATCGTAATCAAGGTATAGACTACGAAATATTTTAAGATTTTGTGCTGGGTGTCTTTATCTAAGGCAGTGCCATTCACATGTAAGGTCATCACCCGGTTGGGTGAGAGAGTCGAACGAATTTGATTCTTTCCGATTCGAGCTAAAATCAAGCAGCGAATCACTTTTAGTCCCCCAGCCGTTGAACCAGCGGATCCACCAACCACCATGAGCATGAGAAGGAGGAACTGAGAAAAGAGCGGCCAATCAACAGTATTGCCAAAACCAAATCCAGTCGTGGTAATGACATTGGAGACTTGGAAAAAGGACATTTCAAAACTATCTGCAAAATTATGATAGAGATGGAAAATGTTGCAGGCAATCAGAAGGGAAGAAACCCCGACAATCATCAGGTAGGTGCGAAGTTCTTCATCGCCGAAGAAGGCTTTGAACTTGCGAAGCATGATGTAGTAATAAAGGTTAAAATTGACCCCAAAGACCAAGACTCCAAAGCTGACCAAATAGGTGATGAGGGTCGAATGGTAGTGGGCAATCCCGTCATTGAAGACGGTGAACCCACCAGTACCAGCAGTCCCCATAGCAATGATAAAGCTATCATAAAGAGGCATACCAGCACAGAAGTAGATCACGACAAAGAGGAAGAAGAGGGCCAAATAGAGGTAATAAAGGATTTGAGCTGTGTTCTTCAATTTGGATACAATTTTACCAAATACGGGACCAGGCACTTCTGCCTTCATCACTTCGAGGTGGCTGTTCTTGTTATTGTCCATAATAGCTAGGGCAAAGACCAGCACCCCCATCCCTCCGATTAAGTGGGTGAAACTACGCCAGAATAGAAGGGAAGGACTGAGGACGGAGACGTCATTTAAAATAGTTGCCCCTGTAGTCGTAAAACCAGAGCTAACTTCGAAAAATGCATCAATGATGTTTGGGATTTGTCCTGAAAAGACAAAAGGAAGAGCACCAAAGAAGGACCAGAGGATCCAACACAAAGCCACAATCAGAACGCCTTCCTTGGCATAGATGTGAAAATCTTTGGGTTTGAAAAAGGAACCAATGCCTCCCAATACAAGGAGGATGGCAATGGTTGCAAATAGGGAGAGAAAGACAGTTGGGCTATCCTTGACAACAAAATCGTTCTTTAGATTGAGAAGTGCAACCACAATCGGCACACAGAGCAACATAGCTTCAATCAGAAGGAGTTTTGCTAAAAGGTAGCGAATCATACTTTTGTTCATGGCTTACCCCTCTAACAAATCATAGATTTTAGTGATGTTGCTGATTAGGGTAGTAACGATAATGCGATCCCCTATCAAAAGATGGTCATCTCCAGTTGGGAAAATAGCTTTCCCGTTTCGAATAATGGCTGCGATGAGAACACCTTTTTTCAATTTCAGTTGTGCCAAAGGTTTGCCCGTCATTTTGTTTTCTTCGCGAATCTGGAATTGAAGGGTCTCGATTTGACCGTTGGCGACGTGGTGCAAGGCTTCAAGATTTGAATAGCGGGCATTATAGCGACCACGAATGAAGTGCATGATGGTGTCCACCGCAATTCCTTTGGGTGTCACAATACTTGAAAAATCTTGCCGATCAATAATTTCCAGTAGGCTAGTCCGGTTGACCTTGGTAATATTCTTTTGAACACCTACACTATTTAGGAACATAGAAGCGATAATGTTTTCTTCATCGACCCCTGTTAGAGTCGCCACAGCATCAAAGTTACCTGCGCGCTCTTCCATTAGAATATCTTTTGATGTCCCATCTCCCTGGATAACATAAAGATCCGGGAATTCTTGACTAAACCATTCTGCCCGTTTTTGATCGATTTCAATGACTTTTAAGTCAATCTTCCGTTTGCTATTTTCCAAAATATTTAGGAGATAGTAGGAAATCTTGCCAGCTCCGATCAGAAGCAGACTTTTAACAACTTGCGGTCGAATGCTATTGTGGAAGTCTACGATTTCCACTCGATTTCCAGTCATAAAAATCTTATCAAAGGCTTGTAAAGTGAAGTCGCCATCTGGAATCGTTAACTGACCTTGCCGTTCGATGGCACAGATAATGATGTTTCCGTATTTCTTTCTGAATTGAGAAAGAGTCATCTGGCAGAGTGGGCTTTCCTCCTTGATTTTGAACTCCATGAAGGCCACTCGCCCACCAGCGAAGTGCTCAACGGATAAGGCATTTGGGAAGTCAATGCTATTAGCAATGTAGCGAGCAGCAAGAAGCTCAGGATTGACAACTAGAGAGAAGCCGAGAATATTTTTCTCTTTAAAATAAGAATTTGAGTATTCCGGATTGCGGACCCGGACAATGGTTTCTTTGGCTCCCATTTTTTTGGCTAAGACGGCAGAAACCATGTTGACTTCGTCTTGCTCTGTTAGGGCGACAAAGATGTCACAGTCGGCTACATCTGCTTGTTCGAGAATTTTAAAGTTGGCACCATTTCCAACAATACCAATGATATCGTAGCGTTTGGTAATGTGATTAACGACGGCTTCATCTTGTTCGATCAAGATGACATCGTGATTTTCTGCGACGAGGGAACGACAGAGTGCTGTTCCGACTTTACCGCCTCCAACTACAATAATTTTCATGAATATTTCCTCCAAAGTATGATTCTATCTTACTCTATTTTCAAAAAAAAATCACCTCTTAATGGTGGAAATAGGGCATAAAGGGGCAGATTCTCTAAACTACATGAAAGAGAATGTAAAAAAGTGAAATTTTTTTGTCGAAATAGTTGACAGGAGGCATGAAAGTGGTATACTGATACAGTAACCTCATTGATTTACCTCAAACCTGTTGTGAGTTAAGTTAATGAAGTCGTAACCACGCTGTTTGCTGAGCTTGACTCCGGGCAGTGTGGCTATTTTTTTGCCAGAAATGAGATCGTGATGAATATTGAAGAATTAGCTTATACAGAAACCAAATCAAAAAACCATGTAGTTCTCTATCAACCTCAAATTCCCCAAAACACAGGGAACATTGCTCGTACTTGTGCAGCAACCAATGCCCCCCTTCACATCATTCGGCCCATGGCTTTTCCTATCGATGATCGGAAGATGAAACGTGCGGGACTGGATTATTGGGATAAGTTGGATGTTCGCTTTTACGACAGCTTGGATGAATTTATGGAGGCTGCAGCTGGAGGAAAGGTCCACCTGGTTTCAAAATTTGCTGATCAGACCTATTCGGATGTGGATTATAATGATGATGCAGAACATTATTTCATTTTTGGTCGTGAGGACAAAGGCTTACCAGAGGATTTTATGCGGCTTCATGCTGAAAAGGCGATTCGGATTCCGATGAATGATGAGCATGTTCGAAGCTTGAATGTCTCCAATACCGTTTGTATGATTGTTTATGAAGCCCTCAGACAACAGGAGTTTGCAGGCTTAGAGCTGGTCCATCAGTATGAGGGAGATAAGTTGAAGTAGGAAGAGACTCTTTACAAAAGGAGTTTCGTTGTAACTTTTGATATTACAAAACACTTGCAATAGCAGGTGTTTTTTGTTATGATTAAGGAGTCTTCAGGGCAGGGTGTAATTCCCGACCGGCGGTGACTTTTACTAGGAAATGCTCTTTTCCTTTTCTACTTTGTTGCCAAGCTTTGCCTAACTAGAAGTTATGCCTAGAGCTTGTCGCCTCGTCTAAAAGAAAAATCTCCATTTCCATAGTCTAAAAGAAGTCCGCGAGCGCAAGCTGATGTGGTGTGACTCCACAACCGACAGTATAGTCTGGATGGGAGAAGACGAGAGAGGAACAAACCTGTTCTTTTTGACGATGGACTTGATGGAAATTTTGTTGATTTTATAAGAAATTAGTCTTTGCGCTTTTTACTTGTAGCATCAGGGCTTTTTTAATCAAGTACCAAGGAACTGTTTAAGTTTTCTTTAAAACGATTGAAATAGAATAAGGTTAAGGGAATCTTTCCAACTTCTTCTAATTTTAGTAAAAATTGGAGGAACCTGTGATGACAAATACTCGTAAACTGACCCTAGTGGCTGTTTTATCTGCACTTTCTTTTCTATTGATGTTTTATCAACTATCAATAGGGATTGATTTTTTAAAGGTTGACTTTAGTACGATTCCAATCTTACTCGCCTTAGTTCTATTAGATTTGAAGAGCTCAGTTGTGGTGGTTTTGATTCGATCGGTTCTCAAGTTGGTTTTGAATGGTCGAGGAGCTGAGACCTTGGTTGGCTTACCAGTTAACATAATTGCTGTCTTAGTCTTTGTCTTAGCATTTGCAGTCATTTGGAATAAGAAGAAAAACCAGGTTCGGTTTGTGATTGCTAGTCTAGTTGGGACCATTGGTTTAACCATTTCCATGCTCCTGGTCAATTACTATTATGCCATCCCTCTCTATGCTAAATTTGTTGGTTTTGACATAGCAAAGATGGTCGGAGTTGAAAAGTATCTTCTCAGTATGGTTGTTCCCTTTAATCTAATAGAAGGACTGATTTGGGCTGTGACCTTCTGGATGGTATACACTGTCGTACAGCCCCTACTTAAAATCTATGAAAAATAAACAATCTCATTTTTTAAAGGGCTCTTTTGCCCTTTTGTTATTTATGATTCTGGGCTATGTAGTCAAATTTTATCCTGAAAATTTAGTCGGAATCGATCAACCGATTCAATCGGCTATTCGCGGGGATTTACCAGCCTATTTGACAGCCTTCTTTACCCGTGTAACAGTGCTGATGAACACACCCGTTGTTGCATCCTGGGTTGGCGTCATTGTCCTCTTCTTTGTCTGGAAGAAATGGTATACGGAGGCCCTCCTCCTCACCGGGAGTTTGGTTACAACTGGATTACTCGTGGTAATCCTGAAACACATCTATTTACGCCCACGACCAGCACTTCAACATTTGGTCCAAGAAGGGGGCTATTCTTTTCCAAGTGGCCACTCCTTGGCAGCCACCCTGGTCTTCGGTAGTTTGATCATTGTGGTAGGGCAACGGATGACCTCTCAAGTCGGGAAAGTCCTGGCTCAGATTGCCCTCTTTCTTTGTATGGTGACCATCGTTGTATCACGTGTCTATGTTGGGGTTCATTACCCGACAGACGTCACAGGAAGTATGCTTTTGGGATTTGGTTTGTTGCAAATGGTCTTTCCTTATTACGACCGTTTGCGTTTTGAATGGCGCTTTAAGAGTAAGCAGAAATAAAGCATGAACGATTTATTTGAAGAAAAGGTCCTAAAGGTCGTTGCTCAGATTCCCCTGGGATGTGTGGCCACCTATGGTCAAATTGCCCAACTCATTGGCTATCCTCGTCACGCCCGCCAGGTCGGCAAGGTCTTGGCTACTTCTACAAAAGCTGTGACCTATCCCTGTCATCGGGTCGTGACCTCTACTGGTCGCCTGGCTCCTGATTGGGAAGAGCAAGGCACGCTTCTCTGGGCAGAAGGGGTGGAATGCAAATCCAACGGTTGTGTGGATCTTAAAAAATACAAATGGAAAGCAGAGGAGACTCAACTTTGAGTTCACTCTGCTTTTTTGCTATAATGAGGGGTATGAAATCCTATACGACCTTAAATGATTATTACCGAACTTTATTTGGAGAAAAGACCTTCAAAGTCCCAATCGATGCGGGCTTTGACTGTCCCAATCGTGATGGAACTGTTGCTCGAGGGGGCTGTACTTTTTGTACAGTTTCTGGCTCTGGGGATGCCATCGTAGCACCAGATGCCCCTATTCGGGATCAGTTTTACAAAGAAATTGATTTTATGCACCGCAAATGGCCCGACGTCAAAAAGTATTTGGTCTATTTTCAAAATTTCACTAATACGCATGAATCCGTCGATGTCATTCGGGAGCGCTATGAGCAAGCCATCAATGAACCAGGTGTCGTAGGGATTAACATCGGGACACGACCAGACTGCTTGCCGGATGAAACGTTGGCCTATCTAGCAGAATTGACAGATCGCATGCATGTGACTATTGAGCTAGGCTTGCAGACGACTTATGAAACGACATCTGAATTGATCAACCGAGCCCATAGCTATGAACTTTATGTGGAAACGGTGAAGCGGATTCGCCAACAGGTCCCTAAGGCAGAGATTGTTTCACATTTAATCAACGGTCTTCCTGGGGAGACGCATGAGATGATGGTGGAGAATGTCCGTCGTTGTGTAACAGACAACGATATCCAGGGCATTAAATTGCACCTGCTCCATCTCATGACCAATACCCGGATGCAACGAGACTACCATGAAGGACGATTGCAATTGATGAGTCAGGAGGAATACGTGTCGGTTATCTGTGACCAACTGGAGATCATTCCCAAGGAAATCGTCATCCACCGGATTACAGGAGATGCTCCACGCGAAATGTTGATAGGACCGATGTGGAGTCTCAATAAGTGGGAAGTACTGAATGCCATTGAAGCTGAGATGCGTCGTCGTGGAAGTGTTCAAGGTTGTAAAGTAGGAAAATAGGAGGAGTAGCATGTTGCGACCATTAGAGATGGCCCATGATTTTCTTAGGGAGATCATTACAGATCAAGATACTGTGGTTGATGCGACCATGGGAAATGGGCATGATACCCTTTTCTTGGCAAAACTAGCCAAAGAAGTCTATGCATTTGATATTCAAGAACAGGCCTTGGTCCATACGCAAAAGCGCTTGGAAGAAGCTGGGCTCTCCAATGCCCATCTTCTTTTAAAGGGGCATGAAGAAGTAGATCACTATGTGGACCAGGTCAAGGCGGCTATCTTCAACTTAGGCTATCTTCCTTCAGCAGACAAGTCGATTATTACCCAGCCTAAAACAACGATCCAAGCCATTGATAAACTCTGTCACCGCTTGATCAAGGGAGGGCGAATAGCCATTATGATCTATTATGGTCATGAGGGTGGGGATCTCGAGAAGGATGCTGTCTTGGAGTTTGTCTCCCAACTGCCTCAACAAGAATTTACGGTCACTAGTTACCGGACCCTGAACCAGATCAATCATCCCCCATTTTTGGTCATGATCGAAAAATTAGAAAGTTATCGCCATGGATAAAGAATTTTTAAAAAATAAAATTGATGCTCTTCGCCACGATTTTGTGGAGTCTACCTCTCATGAACGTGCCGTTGGTTTTTTAGATGAAGCACGGATGAGCAAAAAGATGATCAAAATCAAGAAGAAGCTGGTTTCTCTTGAAATGGAACGTTGCCAGAAGAAAATTGAGCACAAGGATCTGACAAAGATTGATCAAAAGATCCAAGAACAAAAGCAACTCTTTGAGGACTGTTGTAACCAACGATCAGGAGGATAAGGGATGGAGATTCTTGTATACGCCATTGTCTTTTCCTTAATCCTGATTGTCTCCAATGCGACTAATAAGTTGATTCCTACCTTGCCCCTCCCTTTGATCCAGATATTATTGGGGATTGGGATTGGCTTTCTCTTACCCAATTCGGAGTACCACTTAGATACCGAGCTCTTTTTGGCCTTGGTTATTGGACCGCTCCTCTTTCGAGAGGCAGAAGAAGCAGACATTACCTCGATTCTGAAGCACTGGCGCATCATCGCCTTTTTAATCTTCCCAGTTATTTTTATTTCGACCCTTAGCTTGGGGTGGTTGGCCCATCTCTTGTGGCTAGGAATTCCACTAGCGGCCTGTATGGCAGTAGGGGCAGCGCTCGGGCCGACTGATTTGGTGGCTTTTGCCTCCCTTTCGGAACGCTTTACCTTTCCAAAACGAATCTCCAACATTCTAAAAGGAGAGGGCTTGCTCAATGATGCTTCAGGTTTGGTGGCCTTTCGTGTGGCTCTAGCTGCATGGACCACTGGAGTCTTTTCCTTGGGCCAAGCTAGTTGGGACTTGGTCATCTCTATTTTAGGAGGGTTTGCGGTCGGGATTGTGACAGCTGCTGTCAACCGTGGGCTTCAAAAATTACTGCTCAGTGTTCGGGCAACGGATATTGCCAGTGAACTCATTTTAGAATTGAGTCTCCCCTTACTGACCTTCTTTATCGCAGAAGAGATCCATGTATCAGGGATTATTGCGGTTGTCGTAGCTGGGATCCTAAAGGCTAGTCGGTTTAAGAAAATTACCCTACTAGAAGCCAAGGTGGATACGGTCACGCATACGGTATGGAATACAGTCAATTTTGTCCTCAATGGGTCTGTCTTTGTCCTCTTGGGGATGGAGCTGGAGATGATTTCTGAGCCAATTTTGAGGACTCCCTTTTACAACAATCTGCTCTTGATTGTGACTGTTCTCTTATTGACGGGGCTCTTGTTCCTGATTCGCTTTTTGATGGTGTATGGATTTTACTGGTATCGGGGTTTCCGATTGAAAAAATCCATTGATAAGTATCTGAAAGATGCCCTCTTGTTGACCTTTTCAGGGGTCAAAGGAACAGTGTCAATTGCGACCATTCTCTTGATACCGACGCATCTAGAAGCAGAATATCCAGTTCTCTTGTTTTTAGTAGCAGGGGTCACCTTGTGTAGTTTCTTAATCGGACTTCTCGTCCTCCCAAAACTATCCGAGGACAAAGAGGAATCCAATGATCATTTGATGCATATTGCTATCTTGAATGATGTCGTCATGCTATTGGAGAAAGAGTTGACGGTGACCAAGCAGAAGGGTCCTTTATACGCGGCGATTGATAATTATCATGGACGGATAGAAAATATGATTCTCAATCAGGAGGATAAAGCGACTCAAAGAGACTGGGAACAACTGAAACTCCTTATTCTCAGTATCGAGAATGATGGCTTGGAACAGGCTTATGAAGAAGGAAAGATTCGAGATAGAAGTTACCATGTCTATCAACGTTATCTTCGATCCATGGAGCAGAAGGTCAACCGCAATCTGTCATCGCGCCTGACCTATTATTTCTTGGTGCTCTTCCGCTTGCTCCGACTGCTGTTGCACGAGCTTGTGACCTTTGGATCCGGTATTCGGGCATGGAAAAACGGAGAGAATTACAAGCTTGAAGCCATCGACTATGACCAGATTGCTGCCTTGTATCTGGCCAATACGGAAATCATTATCGAGAGTTTGGAAAACCTAAAAGGGATTTATCGGAGTACCTTGATTTCCTTCCTTCAAGAATCTCGTCTGCGGGAAACATCGTTGATTACTAGTGGTGCTTTTGTAGAGCGGGTTATCAATCGCATCAAGCCCAATAATATTGACGAGATGCTAAGAGGCTATTACTTAGAGAGAAAATTGATTTTCGAATATGAGGAGCAGCACTTGATTTCGGCCAAGTATGCGCGTCGCATGCGCCAAAATGTCAACGAATTGGAAAACTATTCCTTAAGAGAAAGTGCCAATACTCTTCCTTATGACATGATCAATTATGCTCGAAATCGGTAAAAATGGTTTCCAGCTAAATAGAAGAAAAGAGATTGGTGACGCTTGTCCCAATCTCTTTATTTTAAATCTTAGTAGTTTTTTACTGGTCTGGCTGGATGTAGTAGCGGTCTTCTCCGATTGGAATTAGCTGGACTTGTCCTCCGTAAAAGGCTGATAGCGTTTCTTGGGTGAGAATTTCCTCCTTAGGTCCTTGGGCAAAACTTTGTCCCTCCTTGAGGAGAAGGACATGGCTAAAGGACTTGGTGATTTCCTCTGCATGGTGGGT
Organism: Streptococcus sp. 1001283B150225_161107_H12; assembly: GCF_015552665.1. Taxonomy (NCBI): domain Bacteria; kingdom Bacillati; phylum Bacillota; class Bacilli; order Lactobacillales; family Streptococcaceae; genus Streptococcus; species Streptococcus sp. 1001283B150225_161107_H12. Next base: position 195,001 of record NZ_JADNFC010000001.1, read on the forward strand.
GACAAAGAGAATGGTCGGTGCCTTTTCCATCTGCTTGATCTGTTGGATCAGCTGAAAAATCGCTTCCCTAGCAAATAAGTCAAGCCCACTGGAGGCTTCGTCAAAGATGAGAAGATCGGGTTCTTCCATGAGACTGCGGGCGATAAGAATCGTCTGTTTTTCCCCTTGAGAGAGGGTCCGGTATTTTCGCCCGATTAAAGAAGCAGCACCGATGCGACGCAACATGGATCGTGCCTCCTCGAGTTCTTTTTCTCCATAAGCTGCATAGAGAATGCTACTCTTGTATTTTCCAGTGAGGACGATTTCTTCTGGGGATAGAGATTCAGGGATGCGCTCAGAAATAAAGGAGCTGACCACTCCGATTCGCTTACGAAGTTCCGGAATGCCCCCTTGTCCAAATTGTGTTCCAAGGACAGAAACCTCCCCTTCCGTTTTCCAATATTCCGCCATTAGGAGACGGAGTAGGGTCGATTTGCCAGCACCATTCAGTCCAAGGATGGCCCAGGTTTCCCCTTTATTGACGGTCCAATTCAAACGGGAAAGGAGATTTTTTCCTTCTTTTCTGAGAGTGACGTCTTTCAGTTCAATTAATCTTTCTTTCATCTTTTTAACCTTCATAAAAATATTCTCTATTTTACCATAAATATGATAAAATAGCAGATAGGAGGAAAGGGATGTTTCATAAAAGTAAATTATTTTTCTGGACCTGTGAAGTCCTATTATTAACAATTATATTCTATATTTGGGGAAGTATGGGAAGCCTGATCTCTCCCTTTGTATCCGTTCTGAATACCATTATTCTTCCATTTTTGATTGCTGGTTTCTTGTACTACATCACCAATCCAATCGTAGAATTTTTGGAAAAGAAATTTCATCTGAATCGAATTTTGGGTATTCTATTAACCTTGGTAACCCTTTTTGGATTGATTATTTATGGGATTGTTTATATCCTGCCTATTTTGATCAACCAGTTGACAAGCTTGATTAATTCAACCCAAGGCTTGTATTGGGAAGTGCAAAGTTTTGTGACGAAGTTATCAAAGAATCCAGCCTTTCAGAGTATCAATATCCAATCAACCATTCAGCAGTTAAACCTATCTTATGTGGATATTCTACAAAATATCTTAAACAGTGTGACCAATAGTTTAGGTAGTGTTGTGTCAACGATTGTCAATACACTCTTCATTCTGGTGATGACACCGATATTCCTGGTTTACTTCTTGATTGATGGGAAAAAACTACTACCGATGTTAGAGCGGACCATCCTGAAAAATGACCGGCGGAATATTACCTCTCTCTTAGTGAGTCTCAACCAAACAGTTTCTCGCTATATTAGTGGGATTTCTATCGATGCTTTAATCATCGGGACTTTAGCCTTTATTGGCTACAGTTTTATCGGTTTGAAGTATGCCTTGGTCTTTGCGATTTTCTCAGCCTTGGCTAACCTCATTCCTTACATTGGACCGACGATTGGCTTGATTCCTATGGTGGTTACCTATGCCTTCACGGATTTCAATATGATGATCAAAGCTGTTATCTTCATGCTCATCGTCCAACAGATTGACGGAAATATCCTCTACCCTCGGATTGTGGGAGGGGTGATGAAGGTGCATCCCATTACCATCATGGTCCTCTTGCTCTTATCCAGTAACATCTATGGTGTGATTGGGATGGTTGTGGCCATTCCGGTTTATTCGATCGGTAAAGAGATCGTGAAATTCCTCGTGGCCTTGTATGAAAATCATAAAAAGACAAAGGAACAGCGCAAGCAAGAAGAGTATGGAATCATCAATAAATCCTAACAGAATAAACGAGAAGGGAATGGGTGACCATTCCTTTCAAATTGAAGATAAAGTCTTCTAAAAAAACTTTCCTTAGGTGAGTAGGGACGTCAGCGAACTTCGTCGAAGTTCCATGACTAATTATTGAGCCTAAGGTCTCAATAATTCCGAGTGCCTGAAACATAATTGTTTCAGGCACTTTTCTCACAGCGGAAAGTTTTAGCTCTACTTGAATGACTCAAAAAATAAGAGTCATTTTTTGAAAATTATCTAGCTGTTTTATGTAAAACAATAGTATGTCTACATTAAAAAAGGAATGGGTGACCATTCCTTTTTGAGTATGGACTTAAACAGGATAAGCTAAGTACTTGAATCTTAAAGTTTTAGCTTTCCTTTAAGAAAATATGTTATAATGAATTAGTAATGATACAAAATCAAGGAGTTTCTATAAGATGATAGAATTGCTTGCCAAAAAGCAGCGACGCCAAATGCGTTTGCTAGAAACATTAATTCGTGAAAAGCGCTGGTTTCATTTGAAGGAACTCGCTGAAATGTTAGATTGTACAGAGCGGTCATTAAAGGAGGATCTTTCAAATTTACGGACGGTCTTTAATGAATTTTTGATTGAATCTTCGACAAATGGTATTAAGATTAGCTATGACGATTCGATTGGGATTGAGGTGGTCTATCATCACTTCTTTAAAGAATCTACAGCTTTCTCCCTCTTGGAATACTTGTTCTTCCATAAGGATGTTTCCAGTGACTTAATTTGTAGACGGTATAATCTCAGCCAGCAATCATTTTATCGCTTGATTCGAAATATCAACCAAATTATTCAGGAAAAGTACAATATTCGAATCACCTTGAATCCTCTAAATGTTGTGGGGGATGAAGTCGATATTCGATTTTTCTATTCCCAGTATTTTGCAGAGCGGTATTATTATTTAGAGTGGCCATTTCCAGATATCAGAGAGCAAGTCATTATTGATTTCATCACCTTCTTCTATAAATTGACAGAAATCCCACTGACTTATTCGATCTTCCATTCCTATAAAATTATGCTGACGGTCTACCTATACCGGATTAAGCAAGGTTATCGAATTGAAGGGGCCAATAATTTTGAACAATACGCCTATCTCTATCAAGAGCTCCCAAAAATCAATGAGATGCTTCGTTATTTTGGTTTGCAGCTGGGTGTAGAATTTAATGAAGAAACCATTGAACAGCTCTTTATTATCTTCCTACAGAAACGCTTCTATTTTACTCCACAGGATTTGATCGACGCTACTGAGGAAGATGCTGTTACAAAAAAATCCTATATTTTAGCCTCTCAATTTCTTGATCACCTGAGTGAATCTTATGGTTTAGAACTTGAGAATTATGAAGAGATGATCATGCATATTCACAACACTGCCTATTTGGAGCGGCGTGAAATCTTTGGTGAATTTCTTCTCTATGATACCAAGAGCTATACCAATGAGGATTATCGAACCCTCTTCCCTAAATTTTATCAGGATGTTGAAACTGGTTTGTATCACTATCTTAAAGAGATGGGCTTTCATGAAAATCCTGAAAACCTCAAGCATCAGATTTATACCGTATTTTCACATTGGGAAAATCTATTGCCTCAACTATTAAGGAGACGGACAGCTGTCAAAGTCTTAATCATTAGCCGATACGATGACCATCATGCCAAGTCCATGATTGATTTCTTAAAATTCTATTGTACGGATAACTTTGAATTTTCACAGGTCATCAAGCATGACTTTAATCTTCATGAACTAGAGCATACCGAATATGATGTCATTGTTGCCAACTTTATGATTCCGAATATCAAAGGGAAAAAATTTATTTGTACAAGTAGTTTGACCCTTTTGGAACTTGTAGAAAAACTGAATGTACTCTTTTATGATTTTACACGTTATGGAGTATAACTGAGCCTTCCCTCCTCTTTTAGGAGGGAAATTTTTGCAACTATGCACCATTTTAAAAAATATGATATAATGGGCATTATTACTATACATTGAGGAGAATATCCATGGAAGACCCTGGCAGTCAGGATTTAATACTGCAATTTGTTTTACTATTTGTATTGACCTTATTAAATGCATTTTTCTCTGCAACGGAGATGTCGATGGTATCGCTGAACCGTTCTCGCGTAGAGCAAAAGGCTGAGGAAGGCGATAAAAAATATATTCGTCTCTTAAAGGTATTGGAAAATCCCAACCACTTTTTATCTACGATTCAGGTTGGTATTACCTTGATTACCATCTTGTCTGGGGCAAGCCTAGCTGATGATCTTGGGAAAGTTATCGCTTCTTGGATGGGAAATACGGAGACAGCACGTGCGATAGCTAGCTTCCTCTCACTGGCTTTTCTGACCTATATTTCAATTGTATTTGGTGAGTTATATCCGAAGCGTATTGCCATGAATCTGAAAGATAGCTTGGCTATTCGAACGGCTCCAATTGTGATTTTACTAGGAAAAATCGTTAGCCCCTTTGTCTGGCTCTTATCGGCATCAACCAATCTGGTCAGTCGTCTGACCCCTATGCAATTTGATGATGCAGACGAAGAGATGTCACGAGATGAGATTGCCTATATGCTGGCTAAGAGTGAAACAAGTCTGGATGCTGACGAGATTGAAATGTTGCAAGGAGTCTTTTCACTAGATGAGCTGATGGCGCGTGAGCTAATGGTTCCTCGTACGGATGCCTTTATGGTGGATATCCAAGATGATACCAGAGAAATCATCGAAAGTATCTTAAAGCAGAATTTTTCTCGTATTCCTGTCTATGATGATGACAAGGACAATGTCATTGGTCTGATCCATACCAAACGTTTGCTTAATGAAGGTTTTGTGAATGGATTTGATAACATCGCTCTTCGCAAGATCCTTCAGGAACCACTATTTGTACCGGAAACGATCTTTGTGGATGATCTTTTGAAGGAGCTCCGGAATACACAAAATCAGATGGCCATTTTGCTTGATGAGTATGGAGGAATGGCTGGTCTGGTAACCTTGGAGGACCTTCTTGAGGAAATCGTCGGTGAAATTGATGATGAGACCGATAAGGCTGAAAATGACGTATTTGAAATTGAACCCAACCTCTATATTGTGCAGGGGATTGTGACCCTAAATGACTTCAATGAGTATTTTGATGTGAAGTTGGAAAGTGATGATGTGGATACCATTGCAGGCTACTACCTGACTGGTGTCGGACGGATTCCAGGTCACAAGGAACGCTTGAGTTTTGAAGTAGACAGTATGAAGAAGCATCTGATCCTTACAAATGATAAGGTAAAAAATGGTCGTGTCACCAAGGTGAAGGTTGAGGTCAGTGACCTAGTCGATGAAGATGAGCAAGCGACAAAAGGTCAAGAATAAGAACATCAAATCAGGGAGTTTCCCTGATTTTTTTATGCTCATTTTAGACGGATTTGCATCTCTCATGAAATTCCTTTATAATAAAATAACTAAAGGTTAGAAGGAGATCACAATGAAACAAGAAGAATGGTTAGCAGAGTTTGAGAGGGTTCATGGTCGACCGGCCAATCAGGAAGAAATCCAACAGGCTTTTGGTACGTTTGGAAGTCCAGAAACACAAACGACACCGAATACGCCCGTAAACCCAATCCAATCTCCATTTGAAGGTGCAGCACCTGTTTCCAATCAAGGACAATTTGGAGGCCCCTTACCGTTTCCAGAACAAGCTAAATTTGGAGGAGCAGCGCCAGCCCCAGAACAAACACAGTTCGGAGATGCAGCGCCAACTCCAGAGCAAACGCCATTTGGAGGAGCAGCGCCAACTTCAGAGCAAACACAGTTTGGAGGTGTGACGCCATCACCAGAACAAGCACAGTTCGGAGGTCCATCTCCGGCCCAAGCCCCATTTGGAGGTGCAAGCCCAGCTCCAAATCAATTCCAAGGTGGAGCAAGTCAGTATCAACATCAAGAACAAGCTTTTGGGCAAGGTGGAACTCAGCCACAAGCTCCTGTTCAGGAGGCGGCTCAAACAGGAGCGCCCTTCGCATCTTATAACAACACTCAGATGCAGGGAGGCTACCCAAACAATGGGCAACTGAATTACCAGGCTAGTTCCCCATATATGGGACAAGCTCCAATGCCAGGTAAGAAGTCTAAAAAAGGGCTGATTATTGGTTTATGTAGTCTTGTTGCTGTTGCAGTTTTATCTGTGCTTGCATTTTTCTTTTTTACTAAAAATCCAAATAGTATTCAAGGAAAATGGTCGGCTACTCCTGAAATGAAAAAGACAATGAAGTCTGCTTTTGCAGGCACTTTCTCTACTACATCAGATATTTCTAGTGAATTTGTAAAAGATATGGATATGATCCTAGAGGTAAAGGGGAAAAAAGTAACCATCAGTGTGATTGGTAAGATTGATTTCAAGGGAGCTGCAAAGGAACTCTATGATGATGGGGACAATGATTTTTACTCTGTTGAGGATGCCTTAGACTATATCCAAGAAAACAGTGAGAATTCCTATTTAGAGGATATGGGACTTGAAATCGATGTGAAAAAAGGCACTCTTAAAATGGTAGCCTTTGAAGGTGAGGTGGATGAAAAAGATCACCGATTCATTCAGGATGAAGATGCGAGTCATTTCCTTAAATACGATCTCAAGTATAAAATTGAAAATGGAACGCTGAAAGTTTCCGTGGATGGAAATGATTATGGAATTGAATACTCCTTTAAAAAATAAGATATTCGCTTATTTAGGCTCTTTGTCAACTGTAGTGGGTTGATGAAAAGTTATAACCTGGAGAGGACCAACTTGGTTCTCTCCTTTTTGATGTTCTTGTTTTTTACAACAAAATAGGCTCCATAATTCCTATGGTAGTTTTATCCACTACAGAAATTATAGAGCCATAAAATCAGGGTTTTTCCTGATTTTTATACTCATTTTAGTAGGGTTTGCTTCTCCTATGAATTTCCTTTATAATAAAATAAGTAAAGGTTAGAAGGTGATAGTCATGAAACCAGAAGAATGGTTAGCAGAGTTCGAGAGAGTCCATGGTCGACTGGCCAATCAGGAGGAATTCCAACAGCTTTTTGGTCAATTTGGAAGTCCAAAAACACAAGCGACACCGAATACGCCCGTAAATTCAATTCAATCTCCATTTGGAGGTGCAAGCCCAACTTCAAATCAATACCAAGGTGGAACAAGTCCGTTTCAACATCAAGGACAAGCTTTTGGGCAAGGTGGAACTCAGCCACAAGCTCCTGTTCAGGAGTCGGCTCAAGCAGGAGTGCCTTTCACATCCTATAACAATGCTCAGATGCAGGGAGGTTATCCAAACAATGGGCAACTGAATTACCAGACTAATTCCTCATATATGGGACAAGCCCCAATACCCGGTAAGAAGTCTAAGAAAGGGCTGATTATTGGATTATGTAGTCTTGTCGCCGTTGCAGTTTTATCTGTGCTTGCATTTTTCTTATTTGCTAAAAATCCTAATAGTATTCAAGGGAAATGGTCAGCTACTCCTGAACTGAAGAAAGAAATGACATCTGGTTTTAAAGAAAGTTTCACCTCGACTTTAGATATCTCTAGTGAATTTATTAAAGATGTCGAAATGATTGTGGAAGTAGAGGGTAACAAAGTAAAAATTTCTACATCAGGAAAAGTTGATTTTAAAGGAGCAGCAAAAAAACTCCTTGAAGGCGATAAAAGTTATTTGTATTCTATGGAGAATGCATTGGAGTACATTGAGGAACGAAGCAAATGGGGTTACTTGAAGGAAATAGGAGTTGAAATTGATGTTAAAAAAGGAACCATTGATATGGTGCTATTTGAAGGCGAGTTATCTGAAAAAACTCATGAATTTCTTGTAAATAGTGGTGGAAACTTTGTAATGCAATACAATCTCAAATATAAATTGGTAAACGGAACGTTAACGGTTTATCAGAATGAAGAGGATGATTTTAAATACACCTTCAAAAAATAAGATATTCGCTCATTTTGTGCCCTAATCGGGCACTTTTTTGTTGATATACGTAGAAAAAAATAAGATAATTAAAAAAATTCTGAATTTAGGCTTGACAGCTTGAAAAATTTTCGGTAAGATAGTCAACATAAAAAAACGAAAGCAGAATCTTATGAAAAACACGAACTCCGCATTGTTGAATCAAAACTTTTACTTTAGCTACTTTAGATAATGTTTGTAGACATGAACTCATGGATGCAAACGAAACGAGCAATTTGTTTGTATCTATGTGGCTAAGATTTTTGATTGTGGTCCATATAGATGATATCTAAATGGACGGCAATGCTGGCATACTTTTAAGTTTGTGAGGAATGATACCAACCGTTTAGAATCATCTAAACGGTTTTTTGTATTCTGTTTGAATGTTTTAGAGAAGGAGACATGTTTCATGAAAATTGTAAAGAAGTTAATTGCACCAGTCCTGGTAGTTGGTCTACTGATGACCTCCCTCTTGACCCTCCACCATTTGAAGACCTCTAAGCATCAAAAGATCAAGATTGGGATTTCCCAGTATATTACCCATAAGTCTCTAGATGCGACTCAAAAAGGCTTTGTCGAAGAGTTAGCCAAACAAGGTTATGTGGATGGAGAAGAGATTGAAATTGATTATCAAAATGCCCAAGGGGAGCAGAGAAATTTGAAAAACATTTCAAATCAATTGTCACAGGAAAGTGATCTTGTATTTGCCATTGCGACTCCGTCAGCACAAAGTATCGCCAATACAAGCAAAACGACTCCTGTAGTCTTTTCTGCAGTGACAGATCCTCTGGCTGCCAAGCTGGTCAAGAACTTGGATCAACCTGGTGGCAATGTGACAGGAACGAGCGACCAATCTTCAGATGCAATTGCTACGCAAGTCGATCTGATTCAAAAGGTTTTGCCAAAAGCTAAGACAATCGGTATCCTCTATACGCAAAGTGAACCCAACTCCGTCGTTCAAAAAGAGGAAGCTAAGAAGGTCCTTGAGGCCAAAGGCTACCGTGTCGTAGAGAAGACTATCTTAGATAGTAATAATGTAAAAGCGGCAGCGGACAGTTTGATGTCAGAAGTCGATATGGTCTTTGTCCCTACAGACAACATCATTTCTTCCACAATGGAAACCATCAAACAAGTGTCTTTGAAACATCAGGTTCCAGTTATTGGAGGTTCGATTGAAATGGCCCAAGTAGGAGGGCTTTATACCTATGGGACAGACTACACCGAGTTAGGGCGTCAATCTGCCCGGATGGCGATTCGTATCCTGAAAGGGGAAAAGGCAGCCAATCTGGCAGTGGAGGCCCCTAAGAATTTAGAATTGTATGTCAACAAAGAGATGGCTAAGAAATTAGGGATTGATCTCTCTGGTATAAACGAAAAGAAATAGGAGATGGTTGATGGATTTAGTATTATCAAGTTTATCTGAAGGTTTATTGTGGTCGATTATGGCCATTGGTATTTTCTTAACATTCCGCATTTTAGATATAGCGGATATGACAGCAGAAGGGGCTTTCCCACTTGGTGCTGCAGTCGTTGCGTCCCAAATCCAAGCAGGGCAAAACCCTTGGCTAGCGACCCTCTTCTCGATTTTAGCAGGGATGCTAGCAGGATTGATCTCTGGTCTTCTTCATACCAAGATGAAGATCCCAGCGCTCTTAACAGGGATTGTGACTCTGACGGGTCTCTATTCGATCAATATTAAGATCATGGGGGGCGTCCCTAATTTATCCATTGGAGATTCTAGTACCATTTTCAAGTCTGTGATGGGATTGGGTTTGTCCAATGAGGAGGCGGTCTTTGCTGTTAGTATTACTTGTTTGTTATTGGTCTGTCTGATTTTGACCCTCTTGATGAAAACCCAGATTGGTTTGGTTCTTCGTTCGACTGGTGACAATATCCCGATGAGTGAGGCCAATGGGGTGAATGTGGACACCATGAAGATTTTCGGTTACATGATTTCCAATGGTTTGGTGGCATTGTGTGGGGCTCTCTTTGCTCAGACAGATGGCTTCTCAGACGTGACTTCTGGTACAGGGACCATCGTCGTAGGTCTCAGTGCTGTTATTTTAGCAGAAGTCTTGATCCATGATTTGACCATTGGAGGACGCTTGCTTTCGATTGGAGTGGGGGCAATTGTCTACCGCCTCATTATTCTCAATATCTACGAAATTCCAAACCTAGACCAAAACTTGGTCCGTTTGTTTAATGCTATTCTCTTGGCCTTGGTCTTGTTCGCCCCAGAAGCCCAGAAACGTCTCAAGATTCGTGGATTGAAATTAACCAGCAACTAGAAGGAGAAGATAAATGGCAACATTGTTAAAAATTGAAGATATCCATAAGACATTCGAAGCAGGTACGGTCAATGAAAACCATGTTCTCAAAGGCTTGGATCTGACAGTAGAAGAAGGAGATTTCATTTCTGTCATCGGAGGAAATGGAGCCGGTAAATCGACCTTGATGAATATTCTGGCAGGTGGCCTGCAAGTGGACCAAGGAGATATCCTTTTAGAAGGAAAATCCATTAAGCAGACTAGTGTTCGGAAGCGTGCCAAGGATATTGCGCGTGTTTTCCAGGATCCTAAGATGGGGACGGCTTCCCGCTTGACCATTGAAGAAAATATGGCCATTGCTAAAAAACGTGGAGCAAAACGGGGACTCAGTTGGGGGGTCAAAGAAAAAGAACGCGAGGAATTTAAAGCAGCCTTGAAGGAACTCAATATTGGCTTGGAAAATCGCCTCAAAGTGGACACGCAATACTTATCAGGGGGACAACGGCAAGCTTTGACCTTGGTCATGGCTGCCTTGGTCAAACCCAAACTCTTGCTACTGGATGAACATACCGCAGCGCTCGATCCCAAGACCAGTGAAATGGTCATGGAATTGACGCAAAAGATCGTGGAAAGCCATGATTTGACAACCTTGATGATTACGCATGATATGAACCATGCCATCGCATATGGCAATCGGTTGATCATGCTCTACCAAGGCAAGATTGTGGTCGACGTTAAAGGGGAAGAAAAGAAGAACCTGACGGTTGAAGACTTGATGCGCCTTTTCCATCAGAACAGTGGTGAAACCTTGGTGAGTGACGAATTGGTTTTAGGATAAACGAAAAAGGATGGAGATTCCATCCTTTTTATTGATGTTGTTAGCTACATATAGCTAAACGTTTTTCTTTTTCTCTAGGAAAGTAGCTGCGAGAATAAGGCTGAGTCCTGCTAAGAAGAGTAGGTATGAACGTTGTTCATGATTTGTTTTTGGAAGTTGTCTTTGCGAAGCCTGGTCTTGTTTAGAGTTGGGAACACTAGTCAGAGTGTTTCGGATATCAGTTGGATGAATAGATTCTTCAACTAGGATGTTCCCGTTTTGAACCATTCTTCCTGAGACGATGGGCTCAACTTTTTCATAGGAATCTGGACTTCTGGTTCCGACTTCTGGTTCCGACTGGTAGACAATGGCAAAGGTTCCTAACTCTTGTGCCAGGAATTCAATCATGCCCTCTCGTAGTGTAAATGCTAATGGTCGGAGTTCTTGATTAGGAGTCAAGACATAGACTTGCTTCACTTCTTTTGATAGTGGAAGTCGTACCAGTACACTTCCTTTTACTGGAACTGGATTCCCTTCTTTATCCTTGAGTTGAAGGTTGAAAGCATCGTAGGTTTTGCCAAAGAGTCCTTGGTCAAGGACCTTTTGAATCTCTAAATGACTGTCACTACCAATCTCATTTTCTCCACTAATGACCTCTACCTGGCTTGTTTGGTCTTTCAGTACTCGAAGGACATATTCAGGTAGAGAGTGGATAGCCGCCTCCTGTCCAGCAGTGCCGATTGGCTCTGTGTACTCAGGAAGGGTCACCACAGGTGGTTCTTGGTCTCCCAAACTTGTCACAATAGCAGGTAAGAGAGAGACGACCGGACTAGTGATGGTCTTTCCTCGAATGGCATAGGCTGAGATAATCTGAGTTTGTTTTTGATGAGCAGTTTCTGGGATCGGCAATTCAACTTGCTGGTCCTTAATCGCTAACACTCGATTTCCATCTGATAGGATGACGTGCTGCTCGTCCGTTTTTTTGAGGAAAATAGGATCTTTTTCCCCAGGGAAATGAAGGGCAATAGCATCCCACTCCCCAGACGGAAGTGTGAGTGTAATGGTCTGATCGCCTGCTTTTATTGGGGCCAGGCTTGGGGTATCCAGGGATACTGTTGACGGCTTCAGGATGTCAAATGAATCCAGGGAAATCATCTTTCTGTCATCAGGAGAGTTAGGATCTACTGTCAAGTTGAGGATATGATTTCCATTGCTTAAGTTTGTATACTCGCCAATCAACACATTCTTTTCATAGTCAGCACTTGAGTAGAAGTCCAAACTTGGCATTTCTTTTCCATCTATGGTGACTAAGGCTTTTCCATAGTCAGAAGATTTTAAGCCGTAAATACGAATACCTGTACCAGTGAAAGGAATGGTTGCTTTGGCCTCTGAATACTGAGATGGATCCACGTTTTGGAGAGTCGCGTATTTTTCTGTCGTTTGATATAAGCCTGATTCATTCCAGTCCTTGAACAAGGAGCCATAGTGGATACGAGAATCTCTGTCATCCATCTTTTCAACAGTCGCCCCTTGACCCGGATAGATTTTAAAGTAATCTATGGAAATTTTTGAGCGTTCATTCCCTCGGTTCAAGTGTTCCTTCTTCACGGTTAGAGTCAGGAGATGCTCTCCATCAGGAAGTCCTGTATACCGACCGATTAGAGCACTTTTTTCCGTCTCTCCCGATATGTGGAAATCCAGGTCTCCTACTTTCTTGCCATCGATTTGAACTTCCGCTAGGCCTAATTCAGATGATTTGAGGCCATAGATTTCAATTCCTCGTCCATTAAAAGTAATCCTAGCAGTGGCATCGTTGTCAGAATAGCTATCGACAGTTAGGTCAGCATATTTTTCAGTTCCTGCAAATAGGTCAGCGTCTTCCCAGTTATGGAAGGCAGGACCGTATTGAACACGAGGATCTCTGTCATCCATCAATTCGACAACTGGTTGGATTGACGCAGATTCGGATGCTTGCCTTGAGTGCTCCCCAATCATGGCTCTAACAGAATAGCTATAGCTATGGAGAGAATCGATGGAGCGATCGATGAAATGAGTGACATTGGTTAGGAATTCCTTGATAGAAGGAGCGTCACTGCTTTCATCTTTGCTTTCTCGACTGATGACATAGTGGGTCGCATCTGTAACCGGATTGAAATCGAGTTCAGCTGTTACAGCATCTTTTCTCACAGCAGATAGGCGAGTGATCCGCTCTGGTAACTTTTCAAAGGTGATCCGATCCCCTTTTTGAGTGGCAATCTGAATCCGATTGCCCTTCAGAAGAGTTGGCTTGATTTCTTTCCCGTTAATCTTGACAATACTCGATTCGATGTATGGATAATCGACCACTAAATCTCCACCTGCATGGGAAAGGAAAGCTAATGTCTCAAGATTTTTTTCTTTCCATTTCATGCTGACTTCAAAGTTGCCACGGGCCACGAGACCTGAGACTTGACCGTCTTTCCAAGCATCTGGAAGGGCTGGTAATGGGGCAATATAGCCTGTGTGAGACTGAAGGAGCATTTCTGCCATCCCACTGGTTGCACCAAAGTTCCCATCGATTTGGAAAGGCGCATGGGTATCCCAGAGGTTTTCTAGAGTTGAAGATTTTAGCTGTTCTGCCAATAAACGATGAGCGCGGTTTCCGTCTAAGAGACGAGCCCAGAGGTTAATTTTATTAGCCTTGGACCAACCTGTACCGCCATCTCCACGATGGTTCAAAGTTGCGCGTGCGGCCTCCAGATATTCAGGCTGGTCCTTATCAAATAGAGTACCTGGGAAGAGTCCAACTAGATGGGAAACGTGGCGGTGATGGTTTTCAATGCCTTCGTTGGTGAATTGAGGACTGTCTTCCTCGTACCATTCCTTGATACGGCCGTCTTGGTTGATGTGGAGTGGTTTGAGCTTGTCAAATTTAGCCTTCACTTCTGTCACCAAATCTTGGTCGACATTGAGGTGATTGGCTGCCTCCATATAGTCGTGGAAGAGTTGCCAAACTAGAGATTGGTCGAAAGTATTTCCGATCGTGATAGTACCATGCTCTGGCGAGTAAGACGGAGAAGAAACCCAACGGTCACTAGCCTTGTCGTAGTGCAAGAAGGAATTCCAGAACTTGGTTGTTTCCTTGAGCATTGGGTAAATCTTTTCTTTGAGATAAGCCTCATCCTTGGTGAATTTATAGTAGTCATAGACATTCTGCATCATCCAAGCATTGGCAGCAGGAGACCAACCCCAATAATAATTCCAACCAGGAGTAGTCCATCCAAATGGTGTCGCCTGAGTATGAACCAGCCATCCATTTTCCTGACCTTCTTTGGATTCGATACCGGCATATTCTTTAGCAGCAATACGGCCATAGTAACGCATGTCATCGATATAATTGATCATTGGCTTAGCCGTTTCTGCAAGATTACTCATGTAGGCAGGCCAATAGTTCATTTGTAGGTTGACATTGAGGTGGTAATCAGCGTTCCAAGGTGGATTATCTACAGCATTCCAGACTCCCTGCAAGTTGGCAGGAAGGGCATCTGTCCGGTTACGAGAAGAACTGATCAGTAGGTAACGTCCGTATTGGAAGAAGAGTTCTTCTAGTTCTTGCCCTTTTGTAAGATCATAGGTTTGGAGAGCTTCTTTTGTCGTTTGGCTAGACTTATTACCACCAAGATTTAGTTGGACACGGTTGAAAAGACTTTGGTAGTCCTCGATGTGGTCATGTTTCAGAGTTTCATAATCTTTGGCTTTAGCAGCCTCGACGATCGATTTGACAGTAACTTCTACATCAATATCTTTGCGGTAATTGGTTTTTGGATTTTGAGCATAATTAGTCTTGGCACTGAGTAAAAGGGTCGCATAGCTGGCTCCAGTGACAGTCAAATAGCCATCTTGGGCAGTGACTTGTCCGTCTGTCTTGATTCCAAGATAGGAGGCAAATTGAAGGCCATTGTCTTTGACAGTCCCCTTGAGGAAGATACCATTTGAATCGGTCGTGACTGTCCCTTGTTTATACTTCGAATATTCCCAAGAGTAGTCACCATTCGCAAGTAAATCCTCTGTCAAGCTATTCCAAAGGGTAAAATCGAGGGTCTTATCCCCTTTTTTACTCAAATGGGTCACAGTAACATCATCTGGATAGCTAGAGAAGGTTTCGCGTTTAAAGGTGGTTCCATCCTGGCTATAAGAAGTAGTCGTGATAGCTTCTGTAATATCTAAGTCACGGTGATAGTTGGTAACGTTCTCCAAACCTTTCTTTTGGTTGTTAAAGACCATAAAGATATCACCGAAAGATAAGTAGCGTCCGTATTGAGCGTTGTTTGGTCCTACTAGATTTTCTTCGGCTAACTGTTTCGCTTTTTGGCGGTCTCCAGCTTCAAGGGCCTTACGGATTTCTGCTAAGACTTTGTAGCGATCTTGGTAGTTTCCTCCGTTGTAGTCGGTGCTATCCGGTTGTGGTCCACCAGACCAAAGAGTTTTTTCGTTGTATTGAATTCTTTCCTCGCCGATGAGTCCGAAAACCTTAGCGCCCATTTCTCCATTTCCGACTGGGAGAGCTTGTTTTTCCCACCCATCATAGGTAGCAGCAGCAGGTTGATTGTAGCTTAAATGATAATCTGTTTGTTTGGTCACGGGAGTCTCAACTTTCATAGTTTCCCTTTCTTCATTTGGCTCAATCGAAGTAGTCGAAGTGGCTGTATGCTTGCTTTGAACTTCTGTATCAGGTGACGAGCTTTTTTCTTCAGAAATAGGAGCGATATACGGATTTTCTGGTTTGGCTTCTCCGGTTCCATCAGTCGGGCTCTCTATGGCTGGGGCAGCTTCAAGGTGGTTGCTTTCGTTTTGGCTTCCAACAATACTATCAGCACCTACCTGGTGTGAGCCGAGAAAAATGGCTCCTAATAAAACAGAAGCCGTACCAACAGTTAGTTTGCGGATACTATAACGACAGGATTTTTCCAAAAATCTTTGGTCCATAGAACTCTCCTCTAATTTTTTGAGACCGCTTACATTTTCAGTTAAAGACAGTCCCTTCATATTTATTTCTATCATACCCAATTTAATAGGGAAACAGGAAAATGTCAATAGCTTTTAGGTAAGATGCATATTTGAGAGTGTTATTTCTTGAAATAGTAGAGAAATAAGAGATAAATTAGCTATTATTTTGGGCTGAAAACAGTTTTCATTTTCGGATATCGTAAAAAAAAACAGTTGAGTCCATTCTTAACTGTCTGCGGAGTACTTTATTTTTGATGTCTTTTTGCATAGTCGACAAAGTGAAACTTGTCTAATTTGTGTCGACTTTCGGTGAACTGGAATTGTCGTCCGTCTGCTAGGTGAACTTGGGAACGGACCGTCACCACGTGTTGGTCTTTTCCAAGATCCAATAAGATTTTGTCGCGATTATCGATTGGTGAAATCAAGATTGTTAAGATATTTAAAAAAGAAAACGGCTCTTCGTTTTCTTTTTTTGTCAGAGAGAATAGGAGCAATCAAGAGCGACTGGAAGGGCCTGTACTAATACAATAGGTTGAAATTGAAAAACAGTTTATTTTCTAAAAAATCATTAAAATCCTTTTATTCATAAGGAATCATGGTATAATAAAACCATAAAACGTTTTCAAGAGAGAAGGACAAGACATGGAAAATGAAACAGTTGACTATGGAAAAGTAACAGGAATGGTACACTCTACGGAAAGCTTCGGTGCAGTGGATGGACCAGGGATCCGTTTTATTGTCTTTCTTCAAGGCTGTCAAATGCGGTGTCAGTATTGCCATAACCCGGATACTTGGGCTATGGAAACCAACATGTCTAGAGAACGAACAGTGGATGATGTATTGGAAGAAGCTCTCCGCTATCGTGGATTCTGGGGTCAAAAAGGTGGGATCACGGTCAGTGGTGGAGAAGCCCTCTTACAGATAGACTTTTTGATTGCCCTATTCACCAAGGCTCAAGAGTTGGGCATTCACTGCACGCTCGATACCTGTGCTCTGCCTTTCCGCAATACCCCTCGTTACCTGGAAAAATTTGATAAATTAATGGCAGTGACAGACTTGGTGCTTCTGGATATCAAGGAAATTAACGATGAACGGCACAGATTTGTAACCAGTCAAACGAACAAGAATATTTTAGCCTGTGCCAAGTATTTGTCTGATATTGGAAAACCCGTCTGGATTCGTCACGTTTTGGTCCCTGGGCTTACAGACCGAGATGATGATTTGATCGAACTTGGGAAATTTGTTAAAACCCTTAAAAATGTCGATAAATTTGAGATTTTGCCTTACCATACCATGGGTGAGTTCAAATGGCGGGAATTGGGCATTCCTTACAAGTTGGAGGGTGTGAAACCACCGACAAAAGAACGGGTCCAAAATGCGAAGGACTTGATGGAAACTGAAAGTTACCAAGATTACTTGAAACGGGTTAAAGGATAAAATAGATCGAGACAGTTGGTCCTTCCAGCTGTCTTTTTCTGATGAAAAGCATCACTATTCCCTTTCTTTAAACGGAAAAACGTGCTAAAATAGAGTGAATATACAAATGAAAATGAAGAGGTAGAAACATGTCAAAAATTCTCGTTTTTGGTCACCAAAATCCTGACTCAGATGCCATCGGCTCATCTGTAGCTTTTGCTTATCTTGCAAAAGAAGCTTATGGTTTGGATACAGAAGCAGTGGCTCTTGGAACTCCAAATGAAGAAACAGCTTTCGTGTTGGACTATTTTGGTGTGGAAGCACCACGCGTCATCACATCAGCCAAAGCAGAAGGTGCAGAGCAAGTCATCTTGACGGACCACAATGAATTCCAACAATCTGTTTCAGATATCGCTGAAGTAGAAGTATATGGTGTGGTGGATCACCACCGTGTGGCTAACTTTGAAACTGCCAGCCCACTTTACATGCGTTTGGAACCAGTTGGATCAGCATCTTCTATCGTGTACCGCATGTTCAAAGAACACGGTGTAGAAGTGCCAAAAGAAATCGCTGGTTTGATGCTTTCAGGTTTGATCTCAGATACCCTCCTTTTGAAATCTCCAACAACACACCCATCTGATAAAGTGATTGCGCCTGAATTGGCAGAATTGGCTGGTGTCAACTTGGAAGAATACGGTCTTGCCATGCTCAAGGCTGGTACCAACTTGGCAAGCAAATCAGCAGAAGAGTTGATTGATATCGATGCTAAGACCTTTGAACTCAACGGAAATAATGTCCGTGTGGCTCAAGTCAATACAGTTGATATCGCTGAAGTTTTGGAACGCCAAGCTGAAATCGAAGCAGCCATCCAAGCCGCAAATGCAGCTAACGGCTACTCTGACTTTGTCTTGATGATTACAGACATCGTCAACTCAAACTCAGAAATTTTGGCTCTTGGTGCTAATATGGACAAGGTAGAAGCAGCCTTCAACTTCAAACTTGAAAACAACCACGCTTTCCTTCCAGGTGCCGTTTCACGTAAGAAACAAGTGGTTCCTCAATTGACTGAAAGCTTTAATGCTTAATGATAGATGGGGATACCCATTGTTAAAAAGGAGTTTTGGCTCCTTTTTTTCTAGGAGAGAAATATGCTAGAAAATGGTGATTTAATCTTTGTGAAAGATGATTCGGATATAGGGCAAGCCATCCAGGCATCAACTGGCAACTATAGCCATGTGGCTATCTTTTTGGACGGACAGGTCTATCATGCTAGGGTGGAAGGTGGCGTTCTTTCCCAGTCACCCGAAGATTTCTTTGAAGCTGGAAAAGTCTATGACCTTTATCGCTATACGGCGATTGATTACGAAGAAGTCAAAAAGCGAGCAGAGAGCCTTTTAGGAGCTCCCTACAATGCGTCCTTTTATCCAGATGGAAAAGGTTTCTATTGTTCCCAGTTCATCGCTGAACTACTCCCTGTTTTTGAGACCATTCCCATGAAGTTTGGAGATGAGGAAGAGGAGATTAGTCCGTTCTGGCTGGATTACTACAAGGACCTTGGCTTAGCCGTTCCTCTAGATCAGCCCGGAACCAACCCGAGTCAGTTAGCCCAGTCTCCCCGTCTACAGTTTAAAGAAAGGTATTTGGATGATTCAGATCATTAATCCCACACGTTTGACACGTCAGCCATTTTTCAAGGACTTGATCAACTATCTGGACCAGCAGGATGATGTGATCCTGCGGCAAATCAAGGCCCAATTTCCAGATCAACCAGTGGATAAGCTGATGGAGGAGTATATCAAAGAGGGCTTCATCCTTCGAGAAAATAAACGCTACACTCTCAATTTGCCTTTCTTAGAGTCAGCTGATCGAGTTGAACTGGATCAAGAGGTCTTTGTTCGAGAGGACAGTGCAGTTTATCAAGAATTAAAAGCCAAGGTCTTCCAAACAGAACTTCGCAACACGACTAATGCAGCAATTCTCATAGAGGAGACTGACTTCGAACGACATGCACAGACTCTTTCCAATTACTTCTACAAGGTGAAACACCAATATCCTTTGACGGAGGAGCAAGAGAAACTCTATGCTATTTTGGGCGATGTGAATCCCGAGTATGCTCTCAAGTATATGACCAGCTTTTTGCTCAAGTTCCTCAAAAAAGAAGAAGTCCAACAAAAGCGCAGAGACATCTTTGTTGATAGTTTAGAAGTCTTAGGCTATATCCGCAAAAATGATGAAGGAAAATATGAATTAGCAGTGGACTTGGATAAGGAAAGACTGATGTTTATCAAACAATAAAAAAGGCTAGGAATTTTCCTAGCCTTCTTTCGTTTGATTATAGGTAACGTTCAGCGATGGCGGCATCGCCTGGATATTCTTCTTTTACGCCATTGACGATTTGGTAGCAGTCAGCTCCTTTTCCGGCGATAATGACGGCATCTTCAGGCTTGCTAGTCATTGCCATAGCCACTTGAATGGCTTGTTCGCGATCTGCGATTTTTTCGACAGGTCGCGTGATATAACTACTAATCTCTTCAGCGATAGCCAAAGGATCTTCATAGTTGGGATCATCCGCTGTGAGGAAGACTTGAATCTCAGGATGGTCTTCTAAGAGTAAGCCAAAGTCTTTGCGACGGCTTTCTCCCTTATTACCGGTTGATCCAAGGACCAGTGAAATGGTCCCCGTTTGATGGGTTTCAACTACTGAGAGCAGCTTTTTCAAGCTATCTCCATTATGGGCGTAGTCGATGAAGACCTTGGCTCCATTTTTCTGAGTCAAGACTTCCATTCGGCCAGGAACGCGCGTCTTGGCAATTCCTTTTTGGATATCCTCGAGACTCGCTCCTAAACGAAGGCAGGCAAGACCTGCAGCCACAGCATTTTCTTGGTTGAAGTGACCGATGAGCTGGGTATCATAATCTCCCGCCAGCTTGCCAGTGACAGAAAAGCTAAAGGCTTTTGAGTTCTGGACTTGGTTGCTTGATTGACTACCGTAGAAGTCGTGGTCTTGCTCAGCGACTTGTTCCGCAAGAATCTCAAAATGATCCATATCGCTATTGACGACAACAGCACGGCTATTTTCCATCAAAAGACGTTTGTGGTAGAAATAGTCTTCGAAGGTTGGATGCTCAATTGGTCCAATATGGTCAGGGCTGATGTTGAGGAAGACACCGACATCAAAGGTCAGACCGTAAACCCGTTTCACCAAATAAGCTTGGCTAGAAACTTCCATAATCAGGTGGGTCCGATCGTTGGCAACTGCCTGGGCCATCATTTCAAAAAGATCAATGCTTTCTGGAGTGGTCAAGGTTGATTTGAAGAAGGTCTTGCCATCCAAGGTTGTATTCATAGTGGATAGCATGGCTGGACGGTGTCCTTGCTCAAGAATCTTGTAGGCATAGTAAGCAGAAGTCGTTTTTCCCTTGGTCCCTGTAAAGGCTAAGAGTTTTAGCTGGCGCTCAGGGTGGCCATAGAATTCCATGGCAATCAAGCTCATAGCCTGTTTGATATCCGTAACAATAATGGCTGGGATGCTGACCTCAAAGTCTTGCTCAGCGACATACCACTGGAGACCTTGCTCGATCGCTTGCTCCAAAAATTCCTTCTTGAAATTTGCTCCCTTGACAAAAAAGAGGGTCTCAGCGTTGACCTTTCGACTATCGTAGCTAATTTGATGAAAAGAAACACCACTTGCTGAATAGTGGTATTCTCCGTCTTGTAGGATCTCACGAAAGTTGTGATCCTCTTTTAAAATGTTTAGTACAGTTTCTATCTTTATCATAATCCTATTTTAAACTGAAAGACCTTATTTTACAAGTGTAAAGGAAAAGTTTATAATGAAAGAAGACTATAAAGCAGAGGAAACATATGAGTAACGAAACAAGTAATCAACAGGCCCAGATGCTTCGAGGTACAGTCTGGTTAACAGCCAGTAATTTCATTAGTCGTCTCTTAGGAGCGGCCTATATCATCCCTTGGTATATCTGGATGGGCAAGCATGGCGCAGAGGCAAACGGTCTCTTTACCATGGGCTACAATATCTACGCTTGGTTTTTGCTGATTTCAACAGCAGGCGTCCCGGTAGCAGTCGCTAAGCAGGTGGCCAAGTACAATACCAAGGGGCAAGAAGAACATAGTTTTGCCATGATTCGTGGCTTCCTTAAGTTCATGTCTTTATTGGGCTTAGTTTTTGCCATTATCATGTATGTGCTTTCTCCAGTCTTTGCAAACCTATCAGGAGGTGGGAAAGACCTAATCCCTGTCATGCAGAGCTTGTCTTGGGCAGTCTTGATTTTCCCTTCCATGAGTGTCATTCGTGGCTTCTTCCAAGGGCATAACAATCTGAAACCTTATGCTATCAGTCAAATTGCTGAGCAAGTGATTCGGGTTATCTGGATGCTCTTGACAGCCTACTTCATTATGAAGGTCGGCTCAGGTGATTACGTTGAAGCTGTGACCCAGTCCACTTTTGCAGCCTTTATTGGGATGGGAGCAAGTCTCCTAGTCCTCGTCTATTACCTCTGGAAAACAGGGCTTCTACAGCACATTATCCATCGCCCAGAGTCTGATAGCCAGATTGATACCAAGGCTCTCTTGTGGGATACCATTCGTGAAGCAATTCCGTTCATTGTGACAGGATCAGCCATTCAACTCTTCCAAATCATCGACCAGATGACCTATAGCAATGTCATGTCTTGGTTCACCAACTTCACTCGTTCAGAGCTTTTGGTTCAGTTCAGCTACTTTTCAGCGAATCCGAACAAGATCACCATGATTTTAATTGCAGTTGCGACATCGATCGGTGGGGTGGGAATCCCTCTCCTAACAGAGAACTATGTCAAGGGTGATTTCCGGGCTGCAGGTAAGCTGGTTCAAGATAATTTGACCATGCTAGTAGCCTTCTTGCTTCCAGCGACGATTGGAGCAGTAGCCATTGCAGAGCCTCTCTATACGGTCTTTTACGGGAAACCAGATTCCCTGGCTTTGGGACTCTTTATCCTAGCCATGCTACAGACGATTATTTTAGGTTTGTATACGGTTCTCTCTCCAATGATCCAGGCTCTTTTCCAAAATCGGAAGGCAATTCTTTACTTTGGCTATGGAGTATTGGTAAAACTGATTCTCCAAGTACCGTTCATTTATGTCTTTAAAGCCTATGGTCCTCTTCTTTCTACTACAATTGGTCTCATGATTCCGATTGTTCTTATGTACAAGGAAATTCATCAGGTGACTCATTTCAATCGCAAGACAGTCTTCAAACGAAGCTTATTGACAGCCATTCTCACCTTGATCATGCTCTTGGTGGTCCTAGTTGCAGGCTTTATCCTTGGCTTGGTCATCAAACCAAATGGTCGAGTGACAAGCATGATTTATGTATCTCTGATTGGTGGTGTGGGAATCGTCGTATACGGTGGCCTCGGTCTTCGTCTTCGTTTCTTAGATCGCTTCATTGGTAGCAAGGCAGCTAGTCTTCGAAATAAATTTCATATTTCATAACCAGTAGAGGTTGGGGCTATCCCACCTCTTTTTTTCATTATAGTTTGAAGCTATATCTAGCTCTTGAAAAAGGAAAAACCGAATCATCTAAAGAAGTGATACAATAGAGACAATTGAATTTACGTCAATTGGAGGTTTGTATGAGTCACAAAAAGAATATTAACACCATCCTAGCTCAAGCGGGGATCAAGTCGGATCCAGCAACAGGGGCTTTGATTACTCCGCTTCATTTTTCAACCACTTACCAGCATCCAGAGTTTGGTCAATCTACTGGTTTTGACTATATCCGTACCAAGAATCCGACGCGGGTAAACGCTGAAAAGACCTTGGCAGCTATTGAGAGTGCAGAACATGCCTTGGTGACGAGCTCAGGTATGTCTGCCATTGTCTTAGCTTTTAGTATTTTTCCAGTTGGCAGTAAGGTCTTGGCAGTAAGAGATCTTTATGGAGGCTCTTTCCGTTGGTTTAACCAAATGGAACAAGAAGGACGCTTTTTCTTTACCTATGCAAATTCTGAAGAAGAATTGGTAGAGGGATTGAAGGGAGAGGTGGATATTCTCTATATTGAAACGCCTACTAACCCACTCATGCTGGAGTTTGACATCCAGAAATTAGCTAAACTCGCTCATGAAAAAGGGGCAAAAGTGATTGTAGACAATACCTTCTATAGCCCTATCTACCAACGTCCAATTGAAGAAGGAGCAGACATCGTCCTCCACTCAGCGACCAAGTATCTAGCAGGTCATAATGACGTTTTGGCTGGGGTTGTAGTGACTGATGATGAAGGCCTTTATGAGCAACTCTTTTATAACTTAAACACAACTGGAGCTGTTCTCTCTCCTTTTGACAGCTACCAATTGATCCGTGGTTTAAAAACCTTAGCCCTTCGTATGGAGCGCTCCACAGAAAATGCGAAGAAGGTAGTGGAATTCTTGAAGGGGCATCCAGCTGTTAAGGAAGTCTTGTATACTGGCAAGGGAGGCATGGTTTCCTTTAAAGTAAGCCACCAAGAAAAGATTCCAACCATTTTGAACCACTTGCAAGTCTTTACCTTTGCAGAAAGCTTAGGTGGAGTGGAGAGTTTGATTACCTACCCAACTACACAGACCCACGCAGATATTCCTGCAGAGGTTCGTCATTCCTATGGGTTAACGGATGACTTGCTTCGCCTTTCCATCGGAATTGAAGATGCACGGGATTTGATTGAGGATTTAGAACAAGCATTGGCTAGATAGGAGTCCATCATGGGAAAAGAACAATTTTTGACTGTCCCTAATCGTTTGGGGCATCATACTAGCAAGTGGAAGGAGTCAGAGCAAGATCCAGAGCTTCTTCCTGCTTGGATTGCAGATATGGATTTTGAATCCTTGCCTGCGGTTCGACAAGCCATTCGAGATTACGCAGATCAATTGGTCTACGGATACACCTATCCTAGTGAAGAGCTTTACCGAGCTGTTCAGGAGTGGGAAAAGTCAGAGCATGGATATGTGTTTGAGAAGGAAGCCATTGTCTTTATGGAAGGTGTGGTTCCGTCTATTTCAACGGCTATTCAGGCTTTCACTAAGGAAGGCGAGGCTGTTCTCATCAATACGCCAGTCTATCCACCCTTTGCCCGTAGTGTCCGCCTCAATCAACGCAAATTAGTGACTAATTCCTTAGTAGAAGTGGATGGACTCTTCCAAATTGATTTTGAGCAATTGGAAAAAGACTTTGTGGAGCACCAAGTCAAGCTCTACATCCTGTGCAATCCTCATAATCCAGGCGGTCGCGTTTGGGAACGAGAAGTCCTAGAAAAGATTGGTCGCCTCTGTCAAAAATATGGGGTCTTGCTTGTTTCCGATGAAATTCACCAAGATTTGGTATTGTTTGGCCACCAGCACGTTTCTTTTAATACGATTGATCCAAGCTTTAAGGAGTTCACCCTTGTCTTATCGAGTGCGACCAAAACCTTCAACATCGCAGGGACAAAAAATTCCTATGCCATCATCGAAAATGATGCACTAAGGAAATCCTTCCAAGCTCGACAGTTGCGAAACAATCAACATGAGATTTCTGCCCTTGGCTTTATCGCCACCGAAGTAGCCTATCAGAATGGAAAAGGCTGGTTAGAGGACTTAAAGGAAGTCTTGGAAGAAAATATCAACTACACTGTAGAAGTTTTGCGTGAGCAGACAGACATTGGTGTGATGAAACCGCAAGGGACCTATCTACTCTGGCTTGATTTTTCTGCCTACGGTTTGTCAGAGGAAGAACTCCATGCTCGACTTCATGACCAGGCTAAGGTCATCCTTAATAAAGGGACAGACTTTGGAGTAGAAGGGAAGCAACATGCCCGTTTGAATGTGGCAGCTCCGAAAACCCTAGTCCAAGAGATTGTCGATCGGATTGTAACAAATTTTCCTAAAAAAGGTTGATTTTAAGGGTTGACTTTTCTATAGGGGAGGAGTATACTCAAGGGGAATAACGGTAGGTGAGGCTACCACAAGGATACGGATGACTACCGCAAAGCAGTGGAGACACTACTCGTTGGTCAACAGTCCTGATCGCAAAGGTCAAGACTAAGCTCATTTCATTGCCTTGCGGAGCTAAAGCTTGGACGGTCTATTTTTTGAGAATTTTCATTAAAAAATAAACGACGAGTTTAATGAGTCCTACCTGTAAAAGGGGAGGGCTCTTTTCTTATGCTTAAGAAGCCTCCCAACCTATCAAGTAGAAAAGGAGAGCACTATGATACAAATCGACGATCATCCCGAACCGCACATAGCCAGCCAATCGCTGATTTGTGTCATCGGGACTCTATAAGCGTTTGGCTCCTGATTTAAAAGGAGATTCCAATGCAAACAACAAAAGAAAGACTCATTGCTGCATTGCAAGATGCAGAAATAAGAACCATAGCAACCTATCAATCTAGCTGGTCTGGTTTGACGGAAGACCAAGTAGAGGAAAACCGGGATAGCTATGGAGAAAATGTCCTCACAAAGGGGCAAGATGATTCTATCTGGAAACGGATTGTTGAATCCATCATCAATCCCTTCACAGTCATCTTACTGCTCATTGCCCTTGTTTCTCTGGTGACCAATGTTTGGTTAGCCAAACCAGGTGAGGAAGATCCAACGACCTCTCTCATCATTGTCGTCCTCGTTCTTCTCTCTGGAGGGATTCGCTTTATTCAAGAATTGCGAAGTGACAAGGCTGCTAGCAACCTTTCTCGCATGATTGTCAATACTGCAACAGTGATTCGAGAAGGCAAAGAAGAAGAAATTCCCATTGATGAGATCGTTGTGGGAGACCTGATCAAATTGAGTGCAGGTGACATGATCCCAGCAGATGTGGTCTTGTTAGATTCTCGAGACTTCTTCGTTCAACAGTCTGGTTTGACTGGAGAGAGCGATGCTGTCGAAAAAGTCTGCTTGAAAAAAGCGACTGGCCAAAATCTGGATAGTCTTTTGGAGAGTGAAAGTCTAGCTTTCATGGGGACCAACGTCATCTCAGGTCGAGCAACAGCCTTGGTCTTGGTCGTTGGGGATGAAACCATGATGGGAGCGATTGAGCAAACCATCAATACTTATGATGAACCAACCTCTTTTGAACGAGAAATGAACACCATCTCTTGGTTGTTGATCCGACTCATGATGGTTATGGTACCCATCGTCTTCTTTATCAATGGTTTGACAGATGGGGATTGGCTAGAAGCAGGGGTCTTTGCCCTCAGTGTAGGGGTGGGCTTGACTCCGGAAATGCTCCCAATGATTATCACAGCTAGCCTGGCCAAGGGGTCCATTATCATGGCCAAAGAAAAGGTGGTCATCAAAAAGCTCAACGCTATTCAAGATCTAGGCGCTATTGATATCCTCTGTACGGACAAGACAGGAACCTTGACCCAAGATGAGATCGTACTCGAATACCCCCTCGACATTCGTGGGGACTTGGATTTGTCCGTCCTTCGTCGGGCCTATCTCAACTCTTACTTCCAAACCGGCCTCAAAAACTTAATGGACCGCGCCATTATCAGTCGGACAGAAAGAGAGGCTAAGAAACATGAGATTGTCAGAGGCTTGGACCAAAGCTTCCAAAAAATTGATGAATTGCCTTTTGACTTTGAACGCCGGCGGATGAGTGTCATTGTCAAAGATGAGGGGGGAATCGTGAGCATGGTCACCAAGGGAGCCTTGGAAGAAATGCTAGCAGTCTCTAACTATGTAGAATACAAGGATGAGATTATCCCCCTAACAGACCAAGTGCGGGAAGACGTCTTGGCAGAGGTGGCTCAGCTGAATGAACAAGGTTTGCGCGTGCTAGGGGTTAGTTACAAATCAAATCTTGAGGAAGGCTATGCCTTTGAAGTGGCAGATGAAGCAGACATGATCTTGACGGGCTACCTAGCCTTCTTAGATCCACCAAAACCATCTGCAGCACCAGCCATCAATACCCTTGCGGAATACGGAGTTGCTACTAAAATCCTTACGGGTGATAATGAGAAAGTGACCCAAGCGGTTTGTGAAAAGGTGGGACTGGATGTTGACCGCATTTTGCTGGGTAGCGATATCGACAGTCTCTCTGATTCAGACTTGGCCCAAGCAGTAGAAATCACCACCGTTTTTGCAAAATTATCTCCAGATCAAAAAGCACGCATTATCTTGCAACTCAAAGCAAATGGCCACAAGGTCGGCTATATGGGAGATGGGATCAACGATGCTCCTTCTATGAAAGTGGCAGATGTGGGGATTTCGGTTGATACAGCTGTCGATATTGCCAAAGAAACAGCAGATGTTATCCTTCTGGATAAAGACTTGATGGTCCTCGAAAAAGGCTTGGTAGAAGGCCGCAAAGTTTATGCCAACATGACCAAGTACATCAAGATGACTGTTTCTTCGAATTTCGGAAATATCTTCTCTCTTCTCTTTGCTAGTATTTTCCTTCCTTTTCTTCCAATGGCCCCTATCCATCTCATCGTTTTGAACTTGGTTTATGACCTTTCCTGTATCGCCTTGCCTTTCGACCGGGTTGATAAGGACTTCTTGAAGAAACCTCGGATTTGGGAAGCAAAATCCATTACCCGCTTTATGGCTTGGTTTGGTCCTATTTCCTCTGTCTTTGACATCTTGACCTTTATCGCTCTCTACTTTATTATCGTACCCATGATTACAGGCTATGGCTATGTCCATGGAGCAGACAGTGCGGGACTCTTCATCATGCTCTTTCAAACCGGCTGGTTCATTGAGTCCATGTGGTCCCAAACTATGGTCATCTATATGCTCCGCTCTCCAAAATTGCCCTTTGTTCAAAGTCGGCCAGCCCTTGCAGTCATGGCAACGACCCTATTGGGAGCCCTCTTTGTGACCTTCCTACCATATGGCCCACTGGCTTCCTTATTGAAAGTAGCGCCACTAAATAGTCTTTACTTCCTATTACTAGCGGGAATTCTCTTCCTTTATATGGCAAGTGTCACCCTGGTCAAACACTATTATATTGGCAAGTACAAGGAGTGGCTATAAGCTAGTCATTAAAATAAGAAAAGAAAAGGTTTGCATATTTGTAGGCCTTTTTCTTCCTTTTTGATATAATAAGATGAATATAGAGAAAGAAGGAACCACAATGGGAAAACTTGAAGTTATTAAACATCCACTGATTCAGCATAAATTGTCTATTTTGCGTCGGACTGATACCTCTACAAAGGCTTTTCGTGAATTAGTAGATGAAATTGCTATGTTGATGGGATACGAAGTTTTGCGCGAGCTTCCTCTTGAAGATGTAGAAATCGAAACACCCATTACAAAAACAGTTCAAAAACAGATTGCTGGTAAAAAACTAGCGATTGTTCCAATCCTTCGTGCAGGGATCGGGATGGTAGACGGACTCTTGAGTTTGGTACCCGCTGCTAAAGTTGGTCACATCGGAATGTACCGCGATGAAGAAACCTTGAAACCAGTTGAATACTTGGTGAAATTGCCAGAAGATATCGACCAACGTCAAATCTTTGTGGTAGATCCAATGTTGGCGACTGGGGGATCTGCAATCCTAGCGGTAGATTCATTAAAGAAACGTGGTGCAAGCCATATTAAATTTGTCTGCTTGGTTGCAGCACCAGAAGGAGTGGAAGCTCTTCAAACAGCTCATCCAGATGTCGAAATCTTTGCTGCAGCCTTGGATGAACGCCTCAACGAAAACGGCTATATCGTTCCAGGTTTAGGTGATGCTGGGGACCGTTTGTTTGGTACCAAATAAGCACATTTCCAATCCATCTTTAGGAAAGCAAAAATTTGACCTTTGTTGACCAATGGGATATAATAGCTTTTATAAAGAATGGAAGGAGAGCTAGCCTCTCGAATCAACCGGATGAAACTCGTGAGATGGTGCCGGTTATAATGGATAAAAGGAGATGAATGAATGATTCCAGTAGTAATTGAACAAACTAGTCGTGGCGAACGCTCATACGACATTTACTCACGCCTCTTAAAAGACCGTATTATCATGGTGACAGGACCGGTAGAAGACCAAATGGCCAATTCTATTATTGCCCAATTGCTCTTCTTGGATGCCCAAGATAATACTAAAGATATCTATATGTATATCAATACGCCAGGAGGCTCTGTCTCTGCAGGTTTGGCAATCGTCGATACTATGAACTTTATCAAATCAGACGTCCAAACCATTGTCATGGGGATGGCCGCTTCAATGGGGACTGTGATTGCATCAAGCGGTGCCAAAGGCAAACGCTTCATGTTGCCAAATGCTGAGTACATGATTCACCAACCAATGGGTGGTACTGGTGGCGGTACTCAACAAACGGATATGGCCATTGCAGCAGAACACCTCTTGAAAACACGTCACAGATTGGAAAAAATCTTGGCAGAAAATTCAGGTCAAACCATCAAGAAAATCCACGCTGATGCGGAACGGGATAATTGGATGACTGCAGAAGAAACCTTAGCTTATGGTTTCATCGATGAAATCATGGCCAACAACAATCTCGGATAAGAAATCTTAACTATCCAGCCCTCTCCTTTGACAGGAGAGGGTTTTTAGGATACTCTTTACTTTCTAGAAAAAGATAGTATTTTTACCTGAAATTTGCTATACTTGTAACAGAAGCAGAAAGGGATTGTGTATGTTTGAGAAGCAAGCTAGAACAGGCTTAATTGTAAAATTGTATTATAATCGAGATGCAAAGAAATTAAAGGAAATTGGGGATGTGATCTATCATTCCAAAAAAATGCGCTATGTACAGGTCTATGTCGATAGTCCTCAAGTCCTTGAAATCGTGCAGCAATTAAAAAAAGAACGCTTTGTAAAGAAGGTTCAAATATGTCATATCCAAGAATTGGATCGTGATTTTGTAGGAAGTTTGCATCGTCAACAGGATGAAACACAAGTAGAAAACGCAATCATTTAAAGGATTGTGTTTTTTATATTGACAATTGTCAGATAATTCGGTATATTCTTAATATGTATTTATTTTAAGATTATTTAAGGAGATTATTACAAATGAAGAAAAAATTTGCTCTTTCATTTTTAACAATTGCAAGTGTCGCTCTTCTTGCGGCCTGTGGTGAAGTTTCAACTTCAGGTTCAAACACAACTGGTAACGAAATCGGCAAAGAACTAAAAATCGGTTTTAACTTTGAAAAAACTGGTGAAGTAGCAGCATATGGTAGTGCTGAACAAAAAGGTGCTCAATTAGCCGTTGATGAAATCAATGCTAATGGTGGAGCTGATGGTAAGAAGATTGTTGTCACAGACAAAGATAACAAATCTGAAACAGCTGAAGCAGCTACAATCACTACAAACCTTGTCACTCAATCAAAAGTGAACGCTCTTGTAGGGCCTGCTACTTCAGGTGCCACTGCCGCAGCTGTTGCGAATGCTGGTAAAGCAGGTGTTCCATTGGTAACACCATCAGCAACACAAGATAATTTGACAAAAGGTCAAGATTACCTTTTCCGTGCAACCTTCATCGATAGCTTCCAAGGACAAATCATTGCTAAATATACAACGGATAACTTGAAAGCGAAGAAAGTTGTTCTTTACTACGATAATTCATCTGACTATGCGAAAGGGATTGCTGAAGCCTTTAAGAAATCTTATAAAGGTGAAATCGTAGCAACAGAAACTTTCCAATCTAAGGATACAGACTTCCAAGCTGCTCTTACAAAAATCAAAGACAAAGACTTCGATGCGATTGTCCTTCCAGGGTACTACACTGAAACTGGTAAAATCGTAAACCAAGCACGTGGTATGGGAATCAAACAACCAATCATTGGTGGTGATGGATTTAGCGATGCTAAATTCGTTGAACAAGCAACACCTGCTGCAGCTACAGACATCTACTACGTAGCTGGATTCTCTACTGAAGGTGAAATGACTGATAAAGCCAAGAAATTCGTAGAAGCTTATAAAGCAAAATACAACGAAGAACCTTCAATGTTTGCAGCTTTGGCGTATGATTCAGTTTACATGGTTGCAGAAGCATCTAAAGGTGCTAAGAACTCTGTCGAATTGAAAGACAACCTTGCGAAGTTGAAAGACTTGGAAGGTGTTACTGGTACAATGTCTATTGACAAAGACCATAATCCGGTTAAATCTGCACTTATGATTGGCTTAAAAGATGGTAAAGTTGAGTCAGTTGAGTCGGTTAAACCTTAATTATCATTTGTTGTTTGTACAAGAGGCTGGGAGAATGAAAATTCCTGGCCTCGCTCTTTATTATTAGAAAGGATGGTTCAAATGCTCCAGCAATTAGTGAACGGTCTAATCTTGGGAAGTGTCTATGCACTCTTGGCCCTTGGTTATACTATGGTGTATGGAATTATCAAATTGATCAACTTTGCCCATGGGGATATCTACATGGTAGGTGCCTTTATGGGATATTTCTTATTGAACTCATTGAAGGTTAACTTCTTTGTAGCCTTGCTTCTGGCTATGGTCGGGACAGCTATTTTAGGGGTTGTGATTGAATACCTAGCTTATCGTCCGCTTCGCCATTCAACTCGGATTGCAGCCTTGATTACAGCCATTGGGGTTTCCTTCTTGCTCGAATACGGGATGGTCTTCTTTGTAGGGGCCAATACCCGTTCCTTCCCACAAGTCATTGAAACTGTTCGTTACAATTTTGGTCCCATTTCGATCTCTAACATTCAGTTGATGATTTTAGGAGTGTCTATTTTCTTGATGGTCGCTCTTCAATTTATTATCCAAAAGACAAAGATGGGGAAAGCCATGCGGGCCGTTTCTGTCGATAGCGATGCCGCTCAATTGATGGGGATTAACGTAAACCGGACCATCAGCTTTACCTTTGCTTTGGGATCAGCCTTAGCTGGTGCTGGTGGGGTTTTGATCGGTTTGTATTACAACTCAATCGAACCTTTGATGGGGATGACACCAGGGATCAAAGCCTTTGTCGCAGCCGTTCTTGGTGGAATCGGAATCATTCCAGGCGCGGCCCTAGGTGGCTTTGTCATCGGTTTATTGGAAACCTTCGCCACAGCGATTGGCCTTTCAGACTTCCGTGATGCCATTGTGTATGCCATCTTGATTGTGATCTTGCTCATCCGTCCAGCAGGTATCCTAGGTAAAAATGTGAAAGAGAAGGTGTAAGCCATGAAACAAAATCTAAAAGTGAATTTAGTCTGGCTTGGTCTTTTGGTCGCAGGTTTTGCCTTGATCCAAGTCTTAGTAGCAGCGGGTGTGCTCAACCTCTTTTATATCCAAATTTTGGAACAAATTGGGATTAATATCATTCTTGCAGTTGGCTTGAACCTCATCGTTGGTTTTTCAGGTCAATTCTCACTCGGTCATGCAGGATTTATGGCGATTGGTGCCTATTCTGCAGCCATTCTCGGTTCTAAATCACCAACCTACGGGGCTTTCTTTGGCGCGATGGTTTTAGGTGCTTTGATCGCAGGTGCTGTGGCCTTGATTGTTGGGGTTCCAACCCTTCGTTTGAAAGGGGACTACCTCGCGATTGCGACACTTGGGGTTTCTGAAATCATCCGGATCTTGATCGTCAATGGGGGTACTCTAACAAATGGTGCCGCTGGTATCCTTGGTTTGCCAGCCTTTACAACCTGGCAATTGGTTTACCTTTTTGTCGTGATTACAACCATCTTTACCATTAACTTCTTACGCAGTCCAATTGGACGCTCTACCCTTTCTGTTCGTGAAGATGAAATCGCAGCAGAATCTGTTGGGATTAATACGACCAAAGTCAAAGTCATTGCATTTGTATTTGGTGCGATCACAGCGGCGATTGCTGGATCTCTCCAAGCTGGCTTTATCGGCTCTGTTGTTCCTAAAGACTACTCTTTCACCAATACTATTAATGTCTTGATCATTGTCGTGTTTGGTGGTTTGGGATCAATGTCAGGAACAGTTGTGGCAGCTATCGTCTTGGGGATCTTGAACATGGTGCTTCAAGACTTCTCAAGTGTACGTATGATCATTTACTCATTGGCTTTGATTCTCGTGATGATCTTCCGTCCAGGTGGTCTTCTTGGAACATGGGAATTCAGCTTGAAAAAACTACTCTCAAAAAAGGAGGCTAACTAATGGCACTTCTTGAAGTAAAAAATTTAACAAAAAACTTTGGTGGTTTGACAGCCGTTGGGGATGTGACCATGGAACTCAATGAAGGGGAATTGGTTGGGTTGATCGGGCCCAACGGTGCCGGTAAAACAACCCTCTTCAACCTCTTAACAGGAGTGTATGAACCAAGTGAAGGGACCATTACCTTAGATGGTCACCTATTAAATGGTAAAGCACCTTATAAAATCGCTGCAGGTGGTCTGGGACGGACTTTCCAAAACATTCGTCTCTTTAAAGATTTGAGCGTTTTGGACAATGTCTTGATTGCCTTTGCCAACCACCACAAACCACATGTCTTTGCGAGTCTTTTTCGCTTGCCAAGCTATTACAAGAATGAAGAAGCTTTGAAAGCAAAAGCCCTTGAATTGTTAGCCATTTTCGGTTTGGAAAAAGAAGCAGATACCTTGGCGAAAAACTTGGCTTACGGACAACAACGTCACTTGGAGATCGTTCGTGCCCTTGCGACAGAGCCAAAGATTCTCTTCTTGGATGAGCCTGCTGCAGGGATGAACCCTCAAGAAACAGCAGAATTGACCCAATTGATCCGTCGCATTCAAAAAGAATTTAATATTACGATCATGCTGATCGAGCACGATATGAGCTTGGTCATGGAAGTAACGGAACGGATTTATGTATTGGAATATGGTCGATTGATTGCTCATGGAACGCCAGATGAAATCAAGAGTAACAAACGCGTAATCGAAGCATATCTAGGAGGTGAAGCCTAATGTCTATGTTAAAAGTTGAAAATCTTTCTGTACACTATGGCATGATCCAGGCTGTCCGTGATGTCAGTTTCGAGGTAAATGAAGGAGAAGTTGTTTCTCTTATCGGTGCTAACGGTGCTGGGAAAACATCTATTCTTCGTACCATTTCAGGTTTGGTGCGTCCAAGTGCTGGGAAAATTGAGTTTTTGGGTCAGGAGATTCAAAAGGTTCCAGCTCAAAAGATTGTAGCAGCAGGACTCTCTCAAGTTCCAGAAGGTCGCCACGTCTTTCCAGGCTTGACCGTTATGGAAAACTTGGAAATGGGAGCTTTCTTGAAGAAAGACCGAGAAGAAAACCAAGCTAACTTGAAGAAGGTCTTCTCCCGTTTCCCACGTTTGGAAGAACGGAAGAACCAAGATGCAGCCACCCTATCTGGTGGGGAGCAACAAATGCTTGCAATGGGTCGTGCCCTCATGTCGACGCCAAAACTTTTGCTCCTGGATGAACCTTCTATGGGATTGGCCCCAATCTTTATCCAAGAAATCTTTGATATCATCCAAGATATCCAAAAACAAGGAACAACTGTTCTCTTGATTGAACAAAATGCCAACAAGGCCCTTGCCATCGCAGACCGCGGTTATGTTCTCGAAACAGGGAAAGTCGTTCTTACCGGAACAGGAAAAGAACTCTTAGCCTCAGAAGAAGTCCGCAAGGCCTACCTTGGTGGATAAGATTTTTAAAGTTTGTTTGAAAGGAAAGGTCCTAAAGGCCTTTCTTTTTTCATCTCTCTTGTTTGATTTTTCTAAATTTTGAAAACAAGAGAAAACTGCTGAAAGCGTTTGAAATCATTCTAAAAATCAAGTATAATAAAACTAAGAAAAGCATAGGAGAATGATTATGGCTGTTAAAGATTTTATGACCCGTAAAGTAGTGTATATTAGTCCAGATACAACAATTGCTCATGCGGCAGATTTGATGCGGGAACAAGGCTTGCACCGCTTGCCAGTCATTGAAAATGACAAATTGGTCGGCTTGGTGACAGAGGGCACGATTGCAGAAGCAAGTCCATCTAAAGCAACAAGCTTGTCTATTTTTGAGATGAACTATCTGTTGAACAAGACCAAGGTCAAAGATGTCATGCTTCGTGATGTCATTACTGTCTCTAAATTTGCCAGCCTCGAAGATGCGACCTATCTCATGTATAAGAACAAGGTGGGAATTCTTCCGGTTGTAGACAATGACCAAGTATCCGGTGTCATCACAGACCGTGATATTTTCCGTGCCTTCCTCGAAGTATCCGGTTATGGAGAAGAAGGAGTTCGTGTTCGCTTTGTGACAGAAGATAAGGTTGGTGTTCTAGAACAAATCATTCATTTGATTGTAGAAGAAGGATACAATATCGCCAATACAGTCAATATCCCAACCAAAGATAATCATGTCGTTATCGAAGTTCAGATTGATGGCATTACCGATACGGAAGTTATCAAGAAGAAATTTGAAGAAAATGGTATTCGTGTGGATGAAATTAGTCGCACATCTGCAAAAGCCTTTTAAATAAAGAAAGAGCCTGAGATATTCTCAGGCTCTTTCTTTTAGCGAGCAATGGGCTGCTTGTTGGTATCCAAGGTAAATCCTTCTCCTAGGATTTCATGGGCTTCTGTAATGGTAATGAAGGCGAATGGATCGATCTTATTGATGATATCTTTCATCTGTTTCATTTCATTCCGTGAAACCACGCAGTAGATAATCTTCATTTCTTGTTGGCTATAATAGCCCATGCCGTTTACGAATGTGACTCCTCGGCCCAAATCAGTCGTGATTTGTTTGGCAATTTCATCTGGTTTAGATGTAACCACGAGGAATCCTTTTCCTGCAAAACCTCCTTCACCGACGATATCAATGACGACGGTGTCAATCAGGATAAAGAGGAGGGTGTAGGCTGCAATTCGGAAGTCCTTGAAGACGATCAAAACAGTTGTCAAGACGATGGCATCCACAATCAACATGAGGCGTCCCATGGAAAACGTCGTGTACTTGTTAAAGATACGCGCGACAATATCGGTTCCACCTGTAGTGCCTCCAGCGTTGAAGATAATCCCAAGCCCAGCTCCAAGGATAACCCCTGATCCGATACAGGCTAGGAGGATGTCTCCGTCAAGAGCCGTAAAGACTGCATTTTGAAGATGATGACTTCCAGGGATCAGCTCGAAGATGGCCATCCAAGTAGAGACCGAAAAAGTTCCAATCAAACTGAGATAGAGGGATCGGAGCCCCAGTAATTTCCAGGCTAGGAAAAAGAGGGGAATATTGATGGCCAAGTTCATGACCGAAACGGGAATTTTAAAGAGGTAGTAGGTAATCAGGGTAATCCCTGTAGCTCCTCCCTCATAAAAGTGAAATGGAATGACTAAAAAGAAGATTCCAAAAGAAAAAATGCCAGCCCCCAAAATAATGGCCAGAATATTTTTTGCCTTAAACATGCTCGTTCTCCTATTCATTTTTCACCATACATTTTACCAAAAAAAATGAAAAATAGGAAATAATTTTCATCAATTTTCACGAATTCGGACAGGATTTTTACCCCTATTTTTGGTAAAATAAAAAGAAGTGATGCATGCTAGAGAAATGAGTATAGAAAGTTAAGATAAGAGAATGAAACAGGGAACATTAATTTCAATTGAAGGCCCAGAAGGTGCAGGGAAATCCTCCGTTTTAGAAGCCTTGCTACCACGCTTGGAAAAGGCAGGGATTGCCTATATTACCACGCGGGAGCCAGGGGGCGTCGAAATAGCAGAAAAAATACGCGAGGTCATTCTAGATCCATCCCATACGGAAATGGATCCCAAGACAGAATTGCTTCTTTATATCGCCAGTCGTCGCCAACACTTGGCAGAACGTGTCCTTCCAGCTTTGAAAGCAGGGAAGCTAGTTATCATGGATCGTTTTATCGACAGTTCGGTAGCATACCAAGGCTTTGGGCGTGGATTAGCAGTAGCAGATATTGAATGGTTGAACCAATTTGCGACTGATGGTCTGAAACCCAATCGGACCTTCTACTTTGACATTGATGTAGAAGAAGGGTTGGCGAGAATTGCTAAGAGTGCTAGCCGTGAAGTCAATCGCTTGGATCTAGAAGGACTCAGTCTCCATCAGAAAGTCCGTCAAGGCTATCTGGCTATCCTCGAAAAAGAACCACAACGTGTGGTGAAAATTGATGCCAGTCAACCTTTTGACCAGGTGGTCGAGGATACTTGGCTATTATTGAAAGAAGTCTTGGAGATCAGTGAATGAAGTTAGAACAAGTGCAAAAACTTCAACCTCAGTTAGTCGATCGCTTCCAAGCTATTTTAGAACAAGACCGCTTGAGCCACGCCTATCTCTTTACAGGAGATTTTGGAAGTTTTGAGATGGCCCAGCTCTTGTCCCAAAGTCTCTTTTGTACGGACAAGAAGGGTGTTTGGCCCTGTGGGACTTGTCGGCCTTGTCGCTTGATTGAAGAGGATGAATTCTCAGATGTAACGGTTGTCCGACCGGTCAATCAAATCATCAAAACAGATCGGATCCGGGATTTGATCCAGCATTTTTCTCAGTCAGGCTACGAAGGATCCAAGCAAGTCTTTATCATCTGCGATGCAGACCGGATGCATGTCAATGCGGCCAATTCCCTCCTCAAGGTGATTGAAGAACCTCAGAGTGAAGTTCATATTTTTCTGCTGACAGCAGATGAGCAGCTGGTTCTCCCGACCATAAAAAGTCGGGCGCAGCAGGTCCATTTTCCAAAAAACCAAGATTTCCTAAAAGAGTATCTCCTTCAGGAAGGTCTCTTGCTTCAACAAGCAGATCTGTTAGCCAACTTTAGTCAAGGTTTCCAAGAGGCTCAAATTCTCGCTCAGAATACCTCCTTTTTCGATCTGGCGAGGGAGTGTGAGCGTTTCGTTGCAGCTTGTCTAAAAGCAAATCCGCGTATCTACTTACTGGTCTCTCGCTTGGTTCAAGAGACGGATGATAAAGAAAAGCAGGCCCAAGCCTTTCGCTTGTTGGAATTGCTCTTTGCACGCTCCATCGGTCAGTCCTTAGGAAGAGACTATCTAGAAAAATTGGTCTTGGCCAAACAGATGTGGGAACGGAATGTGAGTTTTCAAAATGCTCTCGAGTATATGGTCCTACAGTTGAAAAATAGAAGGTAAAGAGATGAATAAAAAAGAATTATTTGATGCTTTGGATGGCTTCTCCCAGGAATTGCTGGTTACATTAGCAGAGGTTGAAGCCATTAAGAAAAATCTCAAACTCATTGTCGAGGAAAATACAGCTCTGCGTCTTGAAAATGATAAATTAAGAGAGCGCTTAGGAGAAGTGGAGAAAACCAGCTCCCCTAAATTCCATCGCAATGGTCGTGAAAATTTACAAAGAATTTACAATGATGGATTTCATGTTTGTACAGACTCCTATGGTCAACGTCGTGAAAATGATGAAGAGTGTATTTTCTGTGATGAATTGTTATTTAGGGAGTAAACATGCAGATTCAACGAAGTTTTAAAGGGGATAAAGCGACAGGGACTCTCTTTTTAGTGCCAACCCCAATTGGCAATCGGGATGACATGAGCTACCGCATGATCCAAACTCTAAAAGAGGTGGATCTGATAGCAGCAGAAGATACACGCAATACAGGACTCTTGCTCAAGCATTTTGAGATTTCGACACCACAAACTAGCTTCCATGAGCACAATGCCATGGAGAAAATCCCTGATTTGCTAGCTCATTTAGAGTCTGGAAAGGACCTGGCCCAGGTATCGGATGCAGGACTGCCTAGTATTTCGGATCCAGGTCACGACCTGGTCAAGGCAGCGATTGAGCGAGAGATCCCTGTTGTGGCAGTTCCTGGTCCGAGTGCCGGCATTACCGGCCTAATTGCCAGTGGCTTGGCACCCCAGCCCCATATCTTTTATGGCTTTCTTCCACGCAAGGAAGGGCAGCAAAAGGCCTTTTTCCAGGAAAAGCTAGCCTATCCTGAGACCCAGATCTTTTATGAGTCCCCACACCGGGTACGAGCGACCCTTGAAAATATGCTGGCAGTCTATGGAGACCGTCCGGTTGTCCTGGTCCGAGAACTGACCAAGATCTATGAAGAGTACACGCGAGGGACCATCACAGAGTTAGTGGACTATCTAGAGGGAAATCCCCTTAAAGGAGAGTGCCTCCTGATCGTGGAGGGGGCTAGTGAGCAGGGGCCAGATCTAGAAGAAGTGGATCTGATCCAAGAGATTGATCTACTGGTCCAGTCTGGTATGAAAAAGAACCAGGCAATCAAACAGGTTGCCAAACAATTTGGGCTACAAAAGAGTGATCTCTATGCCCGTTACCACCAAGAGGAGGAAAAAGGAGAGTCTGATGGAAATTAGAATGGCCTATCCCAATGAAATCAATCGGATTATGGAAATCATTCAAGATGGCAAGGACAGCTTAGCTGCAGCTGGAGTGGACCAATGGCAGGATGGTTATCCGGATCAAGAAATCATTTTTGAGGATATCCTAGAAAGCCGTGGTTATGTAGCTGTAGAGAATCAAGAAGTCGTAGCTTATGCCGCTCTCTACAAGGGAAATGAAGCAGCTTATAATGACATTTATGACGGAAAATGGGAACATGATAACTATCTCTATATCAGTTTTCACCGGATCGCTGTTGCCAAAGAAGCTGCTGGACGAGGAGTAGCCCAAACCTTCCTTCAAGGCTTGATCGAAGGAGAGAAAGGCCCGGATTTTCGCTGTGATACCCATCCTGACAACAAGGTCATGCAACACCTTTTAGAGAAGTTAGGCTTCCATTACTGTGGAAAGGTGCCAATTGATGGGGTTCGTCTCGCTTATCAGAAGATTAAACGGAAGGCAGAAACCAGCCTCTTCCAAGTGATTAGCGAAGATGATCGTTGGGACTACCGTGCAGAACAATCTCAAAATGACTAGGTTCTATCGCCAACTCTATCAGAGTCCCTTGGGACCTCTATCTATTGTGGTGGATGAGGAAAGCCTAGTTGGGATCTGGTTTTGTGACCAAGCCAATTGTGAGCAGGGGCTTGAGCATATCGAAGAAGCTTGTCAGCCACTTCATGGAGCTGTCTTTGAATGGCTGGATCGATACTTTATGGGGGAAAATCCTTCCATGCCCTTTCCCCTATCTCCTCAAGGGACAGACTTTCAACAAAGAGTCTGGACCTACCTAGCTCAGATTCCCTATGGGGAGAGTCGGACTTATGGAGAGATCGCCCGGACCTTGTCTTGCAGATCGGCTCAAGCCATCGGTCAAGCAGTAGGTCGGAATCCCTTACTCCTCCTCATCCCATGTCATCGGGTGCTGGGGACGGAGAAAAAGTTGACTGGCTATGCTGCTGGTCTAGATCGCAAACGTTGGCTGTTGCAACATGAGGCCATATCTTGGAAAGAATAAGGAGAAAAGATGTTATCATTTATTGAATACCCAAAATGTTCGACCTGCCGCAAGGCGAAATCGGAGTTAACGAGCTTAGGTTGCGAGTTTGATAGCCAAGACATCGTGGTAGACACACCGACCAGTGAACAACTACAAACCTGGATCAAGGAGTCTTCCCTACCAATCAAATCCTTCTTTAACACTAGTGGGATGAAGTATCGGGAGTTGGGCTTGAAAGACAAGGTGGATCAGCTTTCGGTAGAAGAAGCGGCAGACCTTTTAGCTAGCGATGGCATGCTGATCAAACGCCCTCTCTTAGTGAAGGACGGAAAAGTTGTTCAAGTGGGCTACCGGAAACCATATGCGGACTTAGGTTTGTAAGAGAAAAGGGAGTTGGACTCCCTTTTAATTTTGTCTTGAAGATGATATAATCATACGAGTGAAATCAATGAAAGAGAGTCAATCATGAGTATTTTAGAGGTGAAAAATTTAAGCCACGGCTTTGGAGACCGGGCTATTTTTGAGGATGTGTCCTTCCGCTTGTTAAAGGGAGAGCATATCGGATTGGTAGGGGCCAATGGTGAAGGGAAATCCACCTTCATGAGCATCGTGACGGGCAAGATGCAACCTGATGAAGGGAAGGTCGAGTGGTCTAAGTATGTGACCGCTGGCTATCTGGACCAGCATGCTGTCCTAAAAGAAGGGCAAACGGTACGCGATGTTTTACGGACAGCTTTCGACGAGCTCTTTAAAGCAGAGGCTCGCATCAATGACCTCTATATGGAAATGGCTGAAGATGGAGCGGATATGGATGCTCTGATGGAAGAAGTCGGAGAGCTCCAGGATCGGTTAGAAAGTCGGGATTTC
Source organism: Streptococcus sp. 1001283B150225_161107_H12 (assembly GCF_015552665.1). NCBI lineage: Bacteria > Bacillati > Bacillota > Bacilli > Lactobacillales > Streptococcaceae > Streptococcus > Streptococcus sp. 1001283B150225_161107_H12. Next base: position 236,328 of record NZ_JADNFC010000001.1, read on the forward strand.
TATACCTTGGATGCCAAGATCGATGAGGTGGCGCGTGCTCTTGGGGTCATGGACTTTGGCATGGAGACGGATGTGACGGCTCTTTCAGGTGGGCAGCGGACCAAGGTCCTCTTGGCCAAACTCTTGCTAGAAAAACCTGATATCTTGCTACTAGATGAGCCAACTAACTACTTGGATGCGGAGCACATCGATTGGCTCAAGCGCTACTTGCAGAATTATGAAAATGCCTTTGTCCTTATTTCCCACGATATTCCTTTCTTGAATGATGTAATCAACATCGTCTACCATGTGGAAAATCAACAGTTGACCCGCTATTCTGGGGACTATTACCAATTCCTCGAAGTCTATGAAATGAAGAAATCGCAATTGGAAGCGGCTTATGAGCGCCAACAAAAAGAGATTGCTGACCTCAAAGATTTCGTAGCCCGCAATAAGGCGCGTGTGGCGACACGGAATATGGCCATGTCTCGTCAGAAGAAGCTGGACAAGATGGAACTCATTGAGTTGCAAAGTGAGAAACCAAAGCCATCCTTTGAATTTAAAAATGCCCGGACTCCTGGACGCTTTATTTTCCAAGCCAAGGATCTCCAGATTGGCTATGACCGTCCTTTGACCAAGCCTTTGAACCTAACCTTTGAGCGCAATCAAAAGGTAGCCATCATCGGAGCTAACGGGATCGGGAAAACCACTCTCTTAAAGAGCTTGTTGGGAATCATCCCACCAATTGCTGGAGAAGTAGAGCGGGGAGATTACCTCGAACTAGGCTATTTTGAGCAAGAGGTCGAAGGGGGCAATCGTCAGACACCGCTAGAGGCAGTCTGGAATGCCTTTCCAGCTCTCAACCAAGCAGAAGTCCGTGCAGCCCTTGCTCGCTGTGGTTTGACCACTAAACACATCGAGAGCCAAATTCAGGTGCTATCCGGTGGGGAGCAAGCCAAGGTGCGTTTCTGTCTTTTGATGAACCGTGAAAACAATGTCTTGGTACTGGACGAGCCGACCAACCACTTGGATGTGGATGCCAAGGATGAATTGAAACGGGCCCTTAAAGAATACAAAGGATCGATCCTCATGGTTTGCCACGAGCCAGACTTCTATGAAGGCTGGATGGACCAAATCTGGGACTTTAATGAATTGACGTAAACACAAAAAGAGAACCGTGCGGTTCTCTTTTGCTTATTTCTTGAAATCGTAGTCTTTTACGATTTCCATTTTTTCAATTTTGACATCTTCTTTTGGTTTGTCTTTGTCGTCCGTTTCAACTTCGGCAATTTTGTCGACTACATCCATGCCGTCGATGACTTGTCCAAAGACAGTGTAGTTCCCACCATCAAGGGTAGGGTTTCCACCATTCTTATAGGCTTCGATGATTTTAGCAGGGAAGCGCTCAGTTGGAAGCTTGCTGGACCAGTCTTCTTTATTTTGGTTAATATAGAATTGGCTACCATTTGTATTTGGACCGGAATTGGCCATGGCTAAAGCACCACGAAGATTGTAGAGGTAAGGAGAGTATTCATTTTCAAAGCCTGCTCCTGAATCTTTAGAGCTATCTTTTCCTTTCCAAATGGACTCACCACCTGTACCATCTCCTTTAGGATCTCCTGTTTGGATCATAAAGTTATTAATCACGCGGTGGAAGAGGAGGCCATTATAATAGCCATCCTTAGCGTGGGTTAAGAAATTCTCAACGGCTAAAGGTGCGTATTTCGGAAAGAGCTTAACGGTAATGTCCCCTTTGTTGGTCGTGATTTTCACGACAGCTTCATCTTCAGCAACTTCGTTGGAGAGCTGAGGAAAGACCGCATTTTCATTGGTCATCGCATCTTGGATATCCTTACGAAGCTGATCTAATTTCTTTTGTTCACTAGCATCTACGCTAGAAGTAGTTGATTGCTTAGTTTCTGAAGCCGAGCTAGAGGATGTCTTTGTATCTGATTGATTAGAGCCACATCCTGCCAAAGCTAAACCGGAAAATACAAGTAGGGCAATTAATTTTTTCATATTAATCCTTTCAACACATTAGTCTACCCTCTATTGTACCTTAATTTTCCATTTGATTCAAATCTATCCTTTGGATGAGGCGATATTCAGCTTGCGGGCCTATGAAAAATGAGGTATGATGGGAGGTAACTTGTTTTGTTGGAAAATGAACGAATTCCTAAAATAAAACAAATCATGGATAGGAGGCTAAATGATGGATTATAAAACTCTACGCAAAAACTATAGACTCTATATTAGATCTGCAGGCGTCTTGGCAATGCTTTTGATTATTTGCATTGGGTTCGTGGTCAGAGATACCCTTCTTCAGACTGCTGGCCTCTTATTGGTCCTTGCAGGCTTGTTTTTATTTATCTACTTGCTTAAGAAGAGCTACACCAACAAGTGCAACACCTTGCTCCATGTAGACTTAGATTTAGCTTTTTGGCAGCAATACCTTCAGTTGAACAAGAATGTGAAAAAGCCCATTTTACAGATAGATATGAAGCTGACATCAGTCGCTTATTCTTTTATGATGGGAGATTTCGATATTGTCATAAAAGAAGCTAGAGAAGCACTCAGTCAGAAGGAACTACCGCAAAAATATAAGAACTTTTTTGAGAGTTATCTCATGCGATCAATCGTCCTAACAGATCCTGATTTGTCTAGAGAGGAGCTAGAGGCTCAGTTAAATGGATTTACCATTACAGACCCTACACTAGCTGAGAAAACAAGAAAGGTCTGTCTCGCTCTTTATGATTTAACCATTGCCCACCAAAGCAATGACTATTTCGAAGATTTAAGCAATGATTTCAAATACCAGCAGTTAGAGATTATCTACTACCAAGCCTTGAATGCTACTCTTAAAGGCGATAAGTCTAGAGCGGAAGAGCTCTTTCGCAAGTTAGTTTCAGAAGATGAGTCGCTCTATATCGTTCAAAAGGCGCAACAATACTTGAAGGATGAGGACAACCGTGTATCTCCTTTCCAGTCGAAATAGGGATCAAGAGAGATTTAGACGAACTATAATGACTGTCTAGTCGTTAAAAAGAGGATGTTGAAAATGAAAAAATGGAAAATTGTAGCTTTACTTCTAATATCGATTCTATCTATCTCTATGATAGTCTATAAGAAAAACTTAGACCTTCAAAAAAATGAACATAAAATTAAATGGGAAAAGTATGATGCAGGATCGATCAAAGAATTACACTATCTAGATGAAGAGAAACGAATAATTTCCTTTCGAGGCTCTGAAGATTTCACTTCCCTTAATGGATGGGCATCAATTGGTGATCGTTATTTAGTTTTAGGAACACGGACTGCAAGTAATGAAGGAATAGACGAGGAACCCAAAAAAGGTTGGACTTGGCATGCGATTGTTTATGATTTAGATTATCTAGATAAGAAACCTGAAAAGGTTGATCTCTACCAAGTTGTTAAGAATTATGATAAAAACTTTTATTTGTTATTTCAAGGAAATATAGTTATTGAGGATGAAAAGGAATATTTATTGTTGACACTCCAACAATATGAAAAAAAGAACAGAATCACCGTTAAAATGGACTTGGATTCCAATAAAATAGTGGGCGAAACGACAGAGAAATTACTCAAAAGCAATTACCCCACTAGTCATAACTTAACATCACTTGGAGACGCCATTAATAATAGTAATGTATATAACCGAAATGATTTCTTTATCTTCTCTTATCCGTATTGTGACTGTATCAACTTTGAAAAGGACTACTCTAAGTTTATTCAGTTAGGAAAGGCTAATAAAGAAGATAAGATGGTGGTAGCATTTCGGAAGAGAAAAATATCCGTAGAAGAATCCTACCAAATGCTTAGGCATTGGTTTGCGCCACTTGGTCAAAATAAATTAGAAGTGATTGGAACATATGAAAGTAATGATGGGGAGAAGCAAACTAAAGTATTGGAGACTTATCAAGAGTTTGCCGAATGGACTCATCTTGAAAGAGATTGGTAAGGATACAGTCTATTTTTTAAAAAAAGAAAGATGAAAAGGATGACAACTATTTCAGATATACTAGAAAAATTTTATGCAGATCACGAGGTGAAACCTTATATTTCGCTTGAGAGAGACTTGGAAGCTTGGTTGTTGGATCCAAAGCCTGTTTCTAAACGAAACATGGAGTTGCTCCAAGATGGCTTGCTTGCGGGGGATATCATTCTCTTGTGGCGGATCCATTTTGGAACATTTACGACGGAGACTTGGTTTCCTAAGTACTTCGAATACACTTATGGGATTCATGCGCAGGAACATTTGAAGGTTTTGGTAGATAAGGGGTATGCTGTTATCGAATCCGCTTTTGATTCGCTGGACCAAATCAATGCGACCATGAAAAAAGCCATTCTTAAAAAGAAGGGAGTCGCGGGCTTGTCCAAAATGAAAGCAGCCGATTTGAACCAAGCTTTAGCGAATTACTTTACCGAAGAAGAGTTGGCACAAGAGTTCACAGTTCGGGGCTTTCAGTTGACGGAAAAAGGAAAACAAGCGCTGAAAGAGCATCAAGCCATCATCGACCGCCACCCAAAGAAAAATCTATAGGTAACAGTGCCTGTGAGGTACTGTTTTTTTGTTGCTTTCGCAGATGAGAGAAAAGGATTTTACTAGAGAACTAGTCTAGAAATGTGGTATAATAAAGGTTATGGCAAACAATAATCAATCAAAAAAAACACGGTCGACAAGACGACTGTCTAAAGCAGAAATAGAAAGAAAAAAAGCAATTCGCCGAATGATCATGACGATTGTCTTAACTCTCGTCTTCATTTTCGCCTTTTTACGATTAGGGGCCTTAGGCTTAGTGACCTACAACCTTATCCGTCTCTTGGTAGGTAGTCTGGCTTACGTAGCGATGACGGCTGTTATTGTCTACCTCTTCTTTTTCAAATGGATTGAGAAGCATGAGGGGACCTTGTCTGGCTTTTTAAGTCTTTTTGCAGGCTTACTACTGATCTATCAAGCTTACTTTGTCTCCCTCTTGAAACTTGAAGGCTCTTCTTTCGGGCCAACCTTCTCACGTATCTTAGGGGACCTCGTGCACCTTCGCGTCTCTTCTTTTGCAGGAGGAGGACTACTAGGAGCAATCTTATATACGCCGATTGCTTTCTTGCTCTCGAACATCGGGACTTATTTCATTGGAGGACTCTTGATCGTATTAGGACTTCTCTTGATGAGTTCTTATTCGGTTTATGATTTGTATGAGCAGGCTGTCGCAGCTTTTCACTCCTTTATGGAAAAACGAGAAATTCGTCGCCAAGAGCGCTTTGTCGAGCGTGAAGAGAAGAAGGCCCTTCAAGCAGAAGCAGAGGAGACAGCCCGCATCGAGCAACTTGCAGAAGCTAGTCCCGTGAGTACAGAAGGCTATCCTGTAGATCTTGAGACAGGTGAGGTCATGGAACCTGTGACCGAAACAGAAGTACCTGCAGAGGAGGCCTACCCTCAAATTTATCTACCAAATGAAGAGGAAGGCTACTCGGAAGAATGGTCGGACGGCTCCCCAGAGGAGCTGGAGGACGTCGCAGAAGAGGAGGATATGGATGAAGAAGTCACTGTAGACTTCACGCCTAAGGAACTCCTTCAATACAAACTTCCAACGATTGATCTCTTCGCACCTGACAAGCCGAAAAATCAATCCAAAGAGAAAAACATCGTTCGCCAGAACATCCGCATTTTGGAAGAGACCTTTGCAAGCTTTAACATCAAGGCAACAGTGGAGCGGGCGGAAATTGGCCCTTCTGTTACCAAATATGAAGTCAAGCCGGCTGTCGGTGTGCGGGTCAACCGCATCTCCAACCTAGCAGATGATTTGGCCTTGGCTCTAGCTGCCAAGGATGTGCGGATTGAAGCGCCGATTCCAGGGAAGTCTCTGGTCGGGATTGAGGTGCCCAACTCAGAGATTGCGACGGTCTCCTTCCGTGAATTGTGGGAGCAGTCCAAAACAGACCCAGCTAAACTCCTTGAGATTCCTCTTGGGAAGGCTGTAGATGGCTCGGCTCGGACCTTTGATTTGGCCCGGATGCCCCATCTCTTGGTAGCAGGGTCTACTGGATCTGGTAAGTCCGTCGCGGTCAATGGGATTATTTCGAGTATCTTGATGAAGGCTCGTCCGGACGAAGTCAAATTTATGATGGTCGATCCAAAAATGGTGGAGCTTTCTGTTTACAATGATATTCCTCACCTCTTGATTCCAGTAGTGACCAACCCACGCAAGGCCAGTCGGGCCCTGCAGAAGGTCGTTGATGAGATGGAAAATCGCTACGAGCTCTTCTCGAAAGTAGGCGCTCGCAATATTGCTGGCTTTAATGCCAAGGTGGCTGAGTACAATGCCCAGTCTGAGATGAAGCAAGTGCCCCTTCCATTGATTGTGGTCATTGTCGATGAGTTGGCAGACTTGATGATGGTCGCAAGTAAAGAAGTGGAAGATGCTATTATTCGCCTCGGACAGAAGGCGCGTGCAGCAGGGATCCACATGATCTTGGCAACCCAACGGCCATCGGTTGACGTTATTTCAGGTTTGATCAAGGCCAATGTGCCTTCCCGTGTCGCTTTTGCGGTTTCATCTGGGACCGACTCACGGACCATCTTGGATGAAAATGGGGCGGAGAAACTACTTGGTCGCGGAGACATGCTCTTTAAACCGATTGATGAAAATCATCCGATCCGTCTGCAGGGCTCCTTTATCTCTGATGATGATGTGGAGCGGATTGTCAACTTCGTCAAAGAACAGGCTGAAGCGGATTATGATGATGCCTTCGATCCAGGTGAAGTATCTGAGTCTGACTTTGATGGAGGTATGGGTGGCTCAGACGAAGGCGATCCTCTCTTTGAAGAGGCAAAGGCGCTCGTGATTGAAACTCAAAAAGCCAGCGCTTCGATGATTCAGCGTCGTTTATCGGTTGGTTTTAACCGGGCCACTCGCCTCATGGAAGACTTGGAAGCAGCAGGTGTCATCGGACCAGCTGAAGGGACCAAGCCAAGAAAGGTCTTGCAGACCAATTAGTCTTTCTTTAGATGAAGAAGGAATGAGATATTTGACAATAGCAAAAACCTGCCTGTACAAGGGGCAGGTTTTGTTTACGATAAAAAAGAAAAGGACAGCAGATGCATCTCGATACCATTCACCACATTGCCATTATTGGCCACGATTATGACAAAACCAGAGAATTCTATGTAGATAAGTTAGGCTTTGAACCTTTAGACGAACACCATCGACCAGAAAAGCAGGATATTCTCTTTAACATTCGAAAGGGAAACCTGACCTTGGAAATATTTATCAAACCAGATGCCCCCAAGAGACCCTTTCTCCCTCATCCAGAGCATACAGGCCTTCGTCATCTAGCTTTTAAAGTGGAAGATGTTCAAGCCTGTCTAGCAGAGTTTGACCAATTAGGAATTCCTCATACAGAGCTACGGGTGGATGATTTTGATGGGCGCAAAATGGCCTTCTTCTTTGATCCAGATGGCTTGCCTCTTGAACTTCACGAATAGGTCTACACAATCTTCGGTCTCTAGTCCCAAGCCAGAAGACATTCTTTTTGCTAAACTAGATACAGAAATAAGAAAGAAGAAAATATGGAAGAGAAGCGATATAGCGGGCTAACGAATGAGCAAGTCCAAAGCAGAATTAGAGAAGGAAAACAAAATCGAGTAACCATCACGGCAGAAAAGTCGACCAGAGAGATTATTTATTCAAATATCTTTACCTATTTCAACCTGGTTTTTGGTATTCTAGCTATCTTATTGATACTAGTACGGTCTTGGAACAATATGTTATTTGTTCCCATTGTGGTCGTTAACTCCTTGATTGGGATTGTTCAAGAATTGCGGTCTCGTCGGATTTTGAATAAGATGCGCCTCCTTCAAGTGGAGAAAGCTCGAGTGATTCGTGAAGGAGAACGGCTGGATCTTCCTGTCGACCAGGTGGTAGAGGGGGATGTCGTCTCGTTCCAAGCAGGGGATCAGATCTATGCGGATGCCAAGGTTCTGGATGGCTCGATCATGGTTGATGAGTCTCAATTAACAGGTGAAGCAGATGAAATCCCTAAAGGTGAGAATCAGAAACTCATGTCAGGAAGTTTTGTTATCTCAGGTCAAGCAGTTGCCGTCTTGGAACAAGTAGGAGATGCATCTTATATTAATCAGCTGAGTCTATCTGCTAAGAAAGTCAAGGGACACGAAGAATCCGAAATGGTTCATGCTGTGGATGGTCTCGTCCGAATGATCGGAATGATTCTCATCCCGATTGGCTTGCTCTTGTTCTTGCAGAGCTATCTAGGAAATCAAGACTCCCTCAAAGTTAGCATTACCTCCATGGTCGGTGCCATCATTGGGATGATTCCAGAAGGGCTCTACCTCTTAATGACCCTGGCCTTGGTGCTTGGAGCAACCCGTTTAGCCCTTCAAAAGGTTCTACTCAACAGTATGAAGGGAATTGAAACCCTATCCCGTATCGACGTCCTTTGTCTAGACAAGACGGGAACCATTACCGAACACAGGATGCAGGTGAGTGAGCTCCTCCCCTTGGCACTAGATGAAAAAGAAGGCAAAGAAATATTAAGCCACTATCTCCAGGCCAGTGAGGATCAGAATGATACTATCACGGCCATTCGGCAGTATCACTCAGTCCAAACAAGTGAAGTTTGGACCGTTCAAGACCGTCTTCCTTTTTCATCTAAGAAGAAATTTGGGGGCCTTCAGTTCCAACAAGGCATTTACCTATTAGGGGCACCGGATGTTTTGCTTCGAGATGATCTCGATGCTTACCAAGAAGTCTGGCAGCGAGAAATTGAACGAGGAGCGCGTGTCCTTATTTTGGGGCATTACCAGGGGGAACAATTGACGGAAGTATTAGAAGCTCCAGTCCTTCCCCTCCTAGCTTTGGTCTTGGAGAATCCTGTTCGGTCGACTGCTCCTGAAACCTTCGCCTATTTCCAAAAACAAGGGGTGACCATCAAGGTTATTTCAGGGGATCATCCTGTTACAGTTGCTGCCGTTGCTCAGAAAGCAGGTATTCCTGATGCAGATCAAGTGGTAGACGCCAGTCAGCTTAAGACATATGAGGAGGTAGTAGATGCAGCACGGACCTACACAGTGTTTGGACGAGTTAGTCCAGAACAAAAACAAATCCTCGTAGAGAGCCTGCAGGCGGATGGTCATAAGGTTGGGATGACAGGGGATGGGGTCAATGACATTCTCGCTATGAAAAAGGCAGATTGTAGTATTGCCATGAATACGGGCCACGATGCGACCAAAAAGGTAGCTCAGGTTGTGCTTTTAGATTCGGACTTCTCTCACATGCCGTCGATTGTGGATGAAGGTCGCCGAGTGGTCAACAATATTCAACGTTCGGCTAGTCTCTTTTTGGTTAAGAATATCTTTTCAATATTATTGGCTATTTTGGCCATTCTCTTTGCTTTCACTTATCCCATTCAGGCTTCTCAGATGTCCTTGATCAGTGGATTTACCATCGGAATCCCCGGTTTCTTACTGGCCTTGGAGAAGAATCGTGCCCGGATAGAAGGAGACTTTATTGAAACCGTGATAGAGCAAGCTCTTCCGGCTGCCTTGACCAATCTCATATCGGTCCTTTTTCTTGTGGTCCTGGGTCCTTTCCTTGGATTAAGTCAGGGAGATATTTCGACCATCTCGATTTACCTGCTAGCTTTGATTGGCTTTACAAAAGTATACCAACTCAGCCTTCCCTTCAATCATGTAAAATTGGGCATCATCCTTCTTAATGTAACAGGATTTTGTCTGTCGGTCTTTGTATTTTCTTCCATTTTTAATCTCAGCCACCTTCATCTGACTGGCTGGATCTTGACCCTTGTCCTAGGACTGGTCATGGAAGGGGTCTTATGGTTGATGAATCGTCTTGTCTATACCTTGGTGACCCATCTGCATAAGTCCAGAAACAAATAAAAAAAACGGTATTAGCTAAATCATCTTGGATCTAGTTAATACCGTTATTTTATTATTAAAATCAGATAAAGAGGCTAATCGTCATAATGAGGTAAAGGAAGAAGGTAATGAGAAAGCCTGCGCGCCAAAAGTACTTGAAAAATTTCGGATAGTAAAAGCTACGTTTCTTTTTCAAGAAATAGATAGTCAAGCCGATAGCTAAGAGGGACAAGGCCAATAACAATTGCGGCAACAAATTATGATAGTAAGCCGCATCTGAAATTAAATAGTATTCAAGCGCGAACAGAGGAAAAGCCAGATCGGCAAAATTCCAACCATATCGACGCAGTTTAAAGACTCGAATAATAATCCCACTGAGAATCAGGGTCAAAAAAATAAATACAAGGGAAGCAACTTTTATTAACATACCTCCATTTTATCACAAAAGTAAAAAAAGTGTGATGGAAATGAAATTTTTTCTTGCATTCGGAAGAAAATAGTGTATAATAGAAAGGTATGCGCAGAGCATACTTGTGGGAGGTAAAAATCTGTAATTACCGCCAAAACCACAAAGGAGGATTTAAGAAATGGCTAAAAAAGTCGAAAAACTTGTAAAATTGCAAATCCCTGCTGGTAAAGCTACTCCAGCTCCACCGGTTGGACCAGCACTTGGTCAAGCAGGTATCAACATCATGGGATTCACTAAAGAGTTTAACGCTCGTACAGCTGACCAAGCTGGAATGATTATCCCAGTTGTGATCACTGTTTATGAAGATAAATCATTTGATTTCGTTACAAAAACACCACCAGCTGCTGTTCTTTTGAAAAAAGCTGCAGGTGTTGAAAAAGGATCAGGTACACCTAACAAAACGAAAGTTGCAACAGTTACTCGTGCGCAAGTACAAGAAATTGCTGAAACTAAGATGCCAGATTTGAACGCTGCAAACATTGAGTCTGCAATGCGTATGATCGAAGGTACTGCTCGTTCTATGGGATTCACTGTTACTGACTAATTGTAACAATCCTATTTGCCCGCAATACACTTGATCATGAGACGAGTGACGTGGGAGATGAAAATCGATATGACCACATTACAAGGAGAAAGATAAAATGGCTAAAAAAAGCAAACAACTTCGTGCTGCACTTGAAAAAATCGACAGCACAAAAGCATACAGCGTAGAAGAAGCTGTAGCTCTTGCAAAAGAAACTAACTTTGCAAAATTTGACGCAACTGTAGAAGTTGCTTACAACTTGAACATCGACGTGAAAAAAGCTGACCAACAAATCCGTGGTGCAATGGTATTGCCAAACGGAACTGGTAAAACTGCTCGCGTTCTTGTATTTGCACGTGGTGCAAAAGCTGAAGAAGCAAAAGCTGCTGGTGCAGACTTCGTAGGTGAAGATGACCTTGTTGCGAAAATCAACGATGGTTGGTTGGACTTCGACGTTGTTATCGCTACACCTGACATGATGGCTCTTGTTGGACGTCTTGGACGTGTCCTTGGACCACGTAACTTGATGCCAAACCCTAAAACTGGTACTGTAACAATGGATGTTGCTAAAGCAGTTGAAGAGTCTAAAGGTGGTAAAATCACTTACCGTGCTGACCGTGCAGGTATCGTACAAGCGATCATCGGTAAAGTGTCATTTGACGCTGACAAATTGGTTGAAAACTTCAAAGCTTTCAACGATGTTATCCAAAAAGCAAAACCAGCTACAGCTAAAGGTACTTACGTAACTAGCTTGACTTTGACTACTACTCAAGGTCCTGGTATCAAAGTGGATGTTAACTCACTTTAATTAGAAATCAAAGCTACCTTCGGGTAGCTTTTTTTCTTTATTTGAATGATTTAGAAAGTTCTACCTTGATGATAAATTCGATGAATATTAAAACGCTTGCATAAGTACAGGAAAAGGGTATAATATAGTTGAAAAACAAAAAAAAAGGAGAATCAAATGATTTTTAAACGTTCAAACGGAGAATTCCGTGAAACTGATCGAGTGACTCGTTTCAAATTGATCAAGTCAGGTAAGAACTGGTTGCGTGCGGCCACTTCAAACTTTGGTTTGCTCAAAGTGATTCGTGGTCAAGTCGAAGAGACAGTTGTAGCTGAGGTGCGTGAAGATGCTGTTTCTACTAAGAGCCATCACTTCTTAAAAGGGATCGTAGTAGCAGCGGCTGTTTTAAGTGCTACTACAGTTGCAAATACTACGTTTGCGGATGAAGTAGGAAACGAAGTAGTTTCTTCCTCTACAGCAGTGAGTGCTCCAGTCGTTTCACCTGAAGCAGCTCCATTGACTGAAGAAGGTTCGAAAGAAGTCTCAGTCCCTCAAAATGAAACTGCTACAGAAACAAAACCTCAAGTAGCAAGTTCATCCCAAGTGGTCGAAAGTGCTGTAGCATCGGATGATAAAGCAATCTTGGAACAAAATGCTTCTGAAGCAGCTTTATTGAATCAAATAGCAGAAAAATATGCTTCCAACCATCAAAATGAAGAGCAGAAGGCTGCTATCAAAGAGGCTGTTGCAAAAGTTCAAGCTGAATTGCCAACAAAAGAAGCTTCGAGCAATTCTGAAGTAAAACCACAATCATATGCTGAACAACGAGAACGCTTGAACAAGTCAGTAGATGATATGATGGCAACCTTGAAGGATGCTGGTTTCAATGGAAATACAACTGTTAATGGTGCACCAGCAGTAGCTGCACAGTTGGCTCCAATATCAACAAGCACTACTGGTAGCGTCGATACTAATCCAGTTATTTCAAATGCGAATGGTGCAACGATTGAAGATGCAGCTTTCAATAAATCTGGTTACGCTTTGGATCCAAATGCTGATCGCTATACTTTTGGTGTATGGCAATTCCTTAAAACAGATCACGCTACTGGAGCTAAAACAAACTTTGATTACTACGCTACTCTTGCAGTAGACCGTTCAGCCATCACTGGTAGCCTTTCAGCTAATCCAGATGTTTACTTGCGTATTGTGAAGAAATCTGATGGTACAGAAGCTTATACACGTACTATTCATGCTGGTGAAAGCAATATCTCTCTTCCAAGCTACATCACAAACAACAACTCTGATGTAACCAATACTTTGACATACGCAGCTGCTAACGGAACTAATCCAGGTAACGTAACCTTCTCATTGGTCAACGCTAACCTTGAGTATGAAACACTTCAAATTCGTGATACCAACTACCCAGGTAACGAAAATGAAGATAAACCAAACGTTCAAACTTCTGTTCCTTATGCTAAAGCTGATCAAACAACTTACTATAAAGTTGTTGACAGTAGCAAGTACACAGAAGGTCAAACATACACACCGACTGGAAATGAAACAGTTCTTGCAAGCTATACTCAAACTGGTCTTGCAGGTCAACAATTCACAGCTTCAGGAAACCGTAATATTGAGGGTTACAAACAAGTTCCAGCAACAACAGACGCAACTCAAAAAACATCTGGTATCCTTGGTAAAGGTGTTGTTGGTCAAAAATTGGTTGAACTTCAAGGTGGAGCAAACCACTACTATGTGAAACGTATTTCTGAAATCGTTGATACGGAAGGTTCAACTGTAACGAAATTCTACGCCCTTGATCCATCTCAAGTGAACAATTTTGCTACATCTGATATTGGTACTGAAGATGTGTCTAAGTACACACTCATCTACACAAGTAAAGTTAACAAGGCTGGTGAAGAGTGGAAGGCTGACGAGACAAAAGTTACAAAAGTAAACAGTAAAAATGGGGACTACTATCTGGAAGTTAATGAAACTGCTGGAAGCAAATCCCTCATTATCACTGGTTGGTCGTCTGCTACTGAGACAGATACTTATAAACAAATGGACGGAACTTTGCACACTTATCCACGTCCATTCAAAGGTGCTCCAAGTACTTCACTGACACCTGCGGGTGCTGGTAATAACAGTTACAACGTTATTGCTGGTAAAGTTCCAGAAATCCAAGCAGAAGGATCTGTTGCGAATGACCCAACAGCACCAAATGGTAAAGTATACTCTAATTTGAAGGGTTATTCATCATTCTCAAATAACTACTCAATTCCAACTGCGATTAAACCATCGACGGATGTAAATTATTACTTTGTCAAGTCTGATGTTAAAGGAAATGTCTTCGTTCACTATAAAGATACTGAAGGAACAACCCTTAAGAATTCTGTAACTGACGAAGATCAACAGCCAGTTAACAAACACTATGACACAGTCGTGGATAACCGCCCACAAGAAATTGAATTCCAAGGCAAGACCTATGAATTGGTACCGGCAGGTACTTACACAGTAGGTGAAGTGGATGACCAAGGACACCTCAAGTCTTCTGATCCTACAACTGGAGAAGTTGCTAAAGAAGATAAGAACGTTACCTACATCTACAAATTGAAAGAAGAACCTAAGGGTAACGTCTATGTACACTATGTAGATACAGAAGGCAAGACCATCAAGTCAGACGTGACGGATGAAGACGCTCAACCAGTGGACAAAGACTACGATACAGTGGTAGACAACCGCCCACAAGAGATTGCATTCGAAGGCAAGACCTATGAATTGGTCCCAGCGGGTAACTACACAGTTGGTGAAGTGGATGACCAAGGTCACCTCAAGTCAACCGACCCAACAACCGGTAAGGTGATCGAAGGTGATAAGAATGTCACCTACGTATACAAACTGAAAGAAGAACCTAAGGGTAACGTCTATGTACACTATGTGGATACAGAAGGCAAGACCATCAAGTCAGATGTGACGGATGAAGACGCTCAACCAGTGGATAAAGACTACGACACAGTGGTAGACAACCGTCCACAAGAGATTGCATTCGAAGGCAAGACCTATGAATTAGTACCAGCGGGTAACTACACAGTTGGTGAAGTGGATGACCAAGGTCACCTCAAGTCAACCGACCCAACAACCGGTAAGGTCATCGAAGGTGATAAGAATGTCACCTACGTATACAAACTGAAAGAAGAACCTAAAGGTAACGTCTATGTACACTATGTGGATACAGAAGGCAAGACCATCAAGTCAGATGTGACGGATGAAGATGCTCAACCAGTGGACAAAGACTACGACACAGTGGTAGACAACCGTCCACAAGAGATCGAATTCGAAGGCAAGACTTATGAATTGGTTCCAGCAGGTACCTACACAGTCGGTGAAGTGGATGACCAAGGTCACCTCAAGTCAACCGATCCTACAACCGGTAAGGTCATCGAAGGCGATAAGAATGTCACCTATGTATACAAACTGAAGGAAACCCCAGCTGATCCTAAGAAGGGTGAGGTCATCATCACTTACGTTGATGAAAATGGCAAGGAAATCGAAAAACCTCGTCAAGACACACCAAACTCACCATATGACACACCATATAACACCACTGAGGAAGGTGAAAAACCTAACACTATCAAGACACCAGACGGTAAGACCTACAAGATCGTACCGAAAGGTGACTACCCAGTAGGTAAAGTGGACGAAGATGGGCACTTGGAATCATCTGATCCAGTTAAAGGTAAAGTTGACAAACCTAAGTCAATCATCACTTACGTCTATAAAGAAGTGAAGGAAGAACCAACTCAACCTAAGGGTAACGTTTATGTTCACTATGTAGATACAGAAGGCAAGACCATCAAGTCAGATGTGACGGATGAAGATGCTCAACCAGTGGACAAAGACTACGATACAGTGGTAGACAACCGCCCACAAGAGATTGCATTCGAAGGCAAGACTTACGAATTGGTACCAGCTGGTAGCTACACAGTCGGTGAAGTAGATGATGAGGGTCACCTTAAATCTACCGATCCTACTACAGGTAAAGTGATCGAAGGCGATAAGAATGTAACGTATGTTTACAAACTGAAGGAAACCCCTGCTGAGCCTAAGAAGGGTGAGGTCATCATCACTTACGTAGACGAAAATGGCAAGGAAATCGAAAAACCTCGTCAAGATACACCAAACTCACCATATGACACACCATATAACACCACTGAGGAAGGTGAAAAACCTAACACTATCAAGACACCAGACGGTAAGACCTACAAGATCGTACCGAAAGGTGACTACCCAGTAGGTAAAGTGGACGAAGATGGCCATTTGGAATCATCTGATCCAATTAAAGGTAAAGTTGACAAACCTAAGTCAATCATCACTTACGTTTATAAAGAAGTGAAGGAAACACCAGCCGAGCCTAAGGGTAACGTTTATGTTCACTATGTAGATACAGAAGGCAAGACAATCAAAGAAGATGTTACTGACGAAAAAGCTCAACCAGTAGACAAAGACTACGACACAGTTGTAGACAACCGTCCACAAGAGATTGAATTCGAAGGTAAGACTTACGAATTGGTACCAGCTGGTAACTACACAGTAGGTGAAGTTGATAAAGAAGGTCACTTGAAGTCAACAGATCCAACAACTGGTAAAGTCATCGAAGGTGATAAGAATGTAACCTATGTATACAAACTTAAAGAAACTCCAGACAAGCCTGTAGAGCCAACTCCAGACAAGCCTGTAGAGCCAACTCCAGACAAGCCTGTAGAGCCAACTCCAGACAAACCAGTAGAGCCAACTCCAGACAAGCCTGTAGAACCAACTCCAGATAAGCCTGTAGAGCCAACTCCAGACAAGCCTGTAGAGCCAACTCCAGACAAGCCTGTAGAGCCAACTCCAGACAAGCCTGTAGAGCCAACTCCAGACAAACCAGTAGAGCCAACTCCAGACAAGCCTGTAGAACCAACTCCAGATAAGCCTGTAGAGCCAACTCCAGACAAGCCTGTAGAGCCAACTCCAGACAAGCCTGTAGAGCCAACTCCAGACAAGCCTGTAGAGCCAACTCCAGACAAACCTGTAGAGCCAACTCCAGACAAACCTGTAGAACCAACTCCAGACAAGCCTGTAGAGCCAACTCCAGACAAGCCTGTAGAGCCAACCCCAGATAAGCCAGTGGATCCAACACCAGGTAAACCAGTGAATCCAACCCCAGATAAGCCAGTGGATCCAACACCAGGTAAACCAGTGAATCCAACACCAGGTAAACCAGTGGATCCAACACCAGGTAAACCAGTGAATCCAACACCAGGTAAACCAGTGGACCCAACATCAGGTAAACCAGTAGAGTCAACACCAGCTAAAGGACAACTTCCAAATACTGGTGAAACTACATCTGTAGGATCAACTGTACTCGGACTAGTTGCAGGACTTGTAGGATTGGCAGCACTTGGACGTCGTAAAGAGGAAGACGAAAAATAATTCTACTTCCTTTGGTGAATGATTGATTTGGCTTCATTCAAAACGGCAGTTCTAATTGGTGACTAGAATAGGCCTTAAAGCCTTGAAAAAGGGGATGATCACTCCCCTTTTTCAACTAGTCATACACCTAACTAAGAAGCATTAAATTGATATAAAACGAGCCTCCCACCATAAACAGTTTAAAAGTTTTATACTGTTTATCTAAAAAAAGGGGGCTCTTTTCTTATAATCAAGAAAGTAAATGCAAGTTTAAATTACTTATTTGAAATTAAATATTATAGTAGCAGCTAACCTGATTCAGAGTGATAATCATCTGGAAAAGATAATATGATTGTTGATGAACTGATGATTGATAAAAGCGACAATCCTTAAATCACATATGTAAAAAAGTTTCATTACCTAAATCTAGGTCCTTTAGAAAAAGTAGGATAAAAATGAATATCTTTTCAGTGGATAAGTTATAATTTTTTTGATAGATATTACTATATAAAAAACGCTTTTTGTGGTAAAATAATACAGATCATAAAAGGAGTGACAAAATGGTAGAACCTAAGTATAAACGTATTTTAATTAAGTTATCAGGTGAAGCGTTAGCCGGTGAACGGGGTGTCGGAATTGATATCAAAACGGTTCAAAAGATGGCCCTTGAAATCAAAGAAGTTCATGACCTTGGAATTGAAATTGCTCTCGTTATCGGTGGAGGAAATCTCTGGCGTGGAGAACCTGCGGCGGAAGCAGGTATGGATCGCGTTCAAGCAGATTACACTGGAATGCTTGGAACAGTTATGAATGCCTTGGTGATGGCGGATTCTCTTCAACAGGTTGGAGTAGATACGCGTGTCCAAACAGCGATTGCCATGCAACAAGTCGCTGAGCCTTATATCCGTGGTCGCGCCCTTCGTCACTTGGAAAAAGAGCGTATTGTTATCTTTGGTGCAGGCATTGGTTCTCCATACTTCTCAACGGATACAACGGCTGCTCTTCGTGCCGCTGAAATTGAAGCAGATGCAATCTTGATGGCTAAGAATGGTGTTGACGGCGTTTATAATGCTGATCCAAAGAAAGACAAGACAGCTGTGAAGTTTGAAGAATTAACTCACCGTGATGTCATCAATAAAGGCCTTCGTATCATGGATTCGACAGCATCGACCATCTCAATGGACAATGATATTGACTTAGTCGTTTTCAACATGAATGAGCCAGGGAACATCAAACGCGTTGTCTTTGGAGAAAATATCGGTACTACCGTTTCTAATAATGTAGAAAAATAAGGAAGTTAGAGGAATAAAATGGCAAATCCAATCGTAGAAAAAGCTAAAGAAAGAATGACTCAGTCTCACCAAAGTTTGGGACGTGAATTTGGAAGTATCCGTGCAGGCCGTGCAAATGCAAGTCTCTTGGATCGTATCTATGTTCAATATTACGGAGTTGATACTCCATTGAATCAAATCGCATCGATCACCATTCCAGAAGCTCGTGTGATGTTGATTACACCTTTTGACAAGTCTTCATTGAAAGATATCGAGCACGCTTTGAATGCTTCTGATCTTGGCATTACTCCAGCCAACGATGGTTCGGTTATCCGCTTGGTCATCCCAGCTTTGACAGAAGAAACTCGTCGTGACTTGGCCAAAGAAGTGAAAAAAGTCGGTGAAAATGCTAAAGTAGCGATCCGTAACATCCGCCGTGATGCGATGGATGAAGCCAAGAAGCAAGAAAAAGCTAAAGAAATCACGGAAGATGAATTGAAGAATCTTGAGAAAGAGATCCAAAAAGTAACCGATGATGCTGTGAAACATGTTGATGAAATGACAGCACACAAAGAAAAAGAATTGCTTGAAGTTTAATCATTTCCAGCAGTTTACAGAGGAAAT
Organism: Streptococcus sp. 1001283B150225_161107_H12; assembly: GCF_015552665.1. NCBI lineage: Bacteria > Bacillati > Bacillota > Bacilli > Lactobacillales > Streptococcaceae > Streptococcus > Streptococcus sp. 1001283B150225_161107_H12. The sequence continues at coordinate 255,345 of NZ_JADNFC010000001.1, forward strand.
GAACTCAGTTGGCACTGCTGGCTGAGTTTTATTTCCATTAAGGGGCTATTGATGAGCTTTAGCCAGAAAGAAGGAAAAAATGAATACCAACCTCGCACATGATATCGTGGGCCTTGTGACGGATGAGAATGATCGCTTTTACTTTGTCCAGAAGGATGGGCAGACTTATGCCTTGGACAAGTCTGAAGGAGAGCATGCACTTGGAGAATCCGTCAAGGGCTTTGCCTATACGGATATGAAGCAACGTTTGCGCCTGACTACCCTAGAAGTCACAGCCCGTCAGGACCAATTCGGCTGGGGGACAGTGACTGAAGTTCGCAAGGACCTGGGTGTATTTGTCGATACGGGTCTACCCGATAAGGAGATTGTCGTCTCTCTGGATATTTTGCCAGAAATCAAGGATCTGTGGCCGAAAAAAGGCGATAAACTCTTTGTTCGCCTAGAAGTTGATAAAAAAGATCGGATCTGGGGTGTCTTGGCCTACCAAGAAGACTTCCAACGAATTGCTCGTCCAGCCTACAACAATATGCAAAACCAGAACTGGCCGGCCATCGTCTATCGCTTAAAACTTTCAGGGACCTTTGTTTACCTGCCTGAGAATAATATGCTGGGCTTTATCCATCCAAGTGAGCGCTATGCCGAACCCCGTTTGGGACAAGTCTTAGATGCTCGGGTCATCGGTTTCCGAGAGGTGGATCGGACCTTGAATTTGTCCTTGAAACCACGCTCGTTTGAAATGCTTGAAAACGATGCGCAGATGATTTTGGCCTACTTGGAGGGGAATGGTGGCTTTATGACCTTGAATGACAAGTCCTCCCCAGAAGAGATTAAGGCAACCTTTGGAATTTCCAAGGGGCAGTTCAAAAAGGCTCTGGGTGGCTTGATGAAAGCGAAAAAAATCAAGCAAGACCAGTTTGGAACGGAACTAATCTAAGAGGAGCTTTATGCGAAAATCATTTTACACTTGGCTGATGACAGAGCGCAATCCCAAAAGCAATGCTCCGAAAGCCTTGCTAGCTGATCTAGCTTTTCATGAGTCTGCCTTTCCAAAACATACAGATGATTTTGATGAGGTCAGTCGCTTTCTGGAAGAGCATGCCAGTTTCTCCTTTAATCTAGGAGATTTTGATGCGATCTGGGAAGAATACTTAGGTCATTAGTAACAGAAGATAGTGGTGAGCCGGGGATGGTCAATTCTCGGTCACTTTGTTATAATAGAGAAAACTTACAGAAATAGAGAGGTTCTTTATTTGAAAGAACATTCAATTGATATTCAATTAAGTCATCCAGATGATCTCTTCCATCTGTTTGGATCCAATGAGCGTCATTTGCGTTTGATGGAGCAAGAGTTGGATGTGATCATCCATGCTCGAACAGAAATTGTCCAGGTCATTGGGCAAGAAGAAGATTGTGAGAAAGCTAGACAAGTCATTGAGGCTTTGCTGATCTTGGTGAATCGTGGTATGACCATCGGGACGCCGGATGTCGTAACAGCTATTCAAATGGTCCGTAATGATGAGTTGGATAAGTTCGTCGCCTTGTATGAAGAAGAAATCATCAAGGATAGCTACGGCAAGCCCATTCGGGTCAAAACGCTGGGGCAAAAGATTTATGTCGATAGTGTCAAGCACCATGATGTGACCTTCGGGATTGGACCAGCTGGGACAGGGAAAACCTTCCTAGCTGTGACTTTGGCTGTCACCGCCCTCAAGCGTGGTCAAGTTAAGAGGATCATTTTGACCCGTCCAGCTGTAGAAGCAGGAGAGAGCCTTGGTTTCCTTCCAGGAGATCTCAAGGAAAAAGTAGACCCTTATCTACGACCAGTCTATGATGCCCTCTACCAAATCTTAGGGAAAGACCAAACAACTCGTATGATGGAGCGCGAGATTATCGAGATTGCCCCTCTGGCCTATATGCGGGGACGGACCTTGGACGATGCCTTTGTCATTTTAGATGAAGCGCAAAATACAACTATCATGCAGATGAAGATGTTTTTGACCCGTCTTGGTTTTAACTCCAAGATGATTGTCAATGGAGATACCAGCCAGATTGACCTTCCGCGAAATGTCAAATCCGGCTTGATTGATGCTCAGGAGAAATTAAAAAATATTTCTCAGATTGACTTTGTGCATTTCTCTGCCAAGGATGTTGTTCGTCATCCAGTAGTAGCAGAGATTATCCGAGCCTACGAGCCCATTCCGAATCCAGTCCTCAAAGAAAAACTGGATGTGGAAGAAGAAGCAGAATAAAAAAGGGAGTGAGAAAGAACTCAGACCAATTAAAAAGAGTTCGTTTTCCCACCCCCGCACAGTTGATTAGGTCGTCTTTGGAGCTTTAAAAGGGAACAAAGATGCCAATCAACCACTGCGTCATGTAGTTATTACTATCATACAACGAAGGCTGGACACTTTTTGCCCAGCCTTTTAAATATTAGAAATTAAACCAATTCATCAATTGGTGTGAAGTTGCGTTCTAGACCTTCTGCAACTGGTTGGCTTGTGATATGGCCTTGGTAAGTAGTAACACCTTGGCGCAAGCCTTCGTCGAGGGCGATGGCCTTATGGAAGCCATTGTCAGCTAAAGCTTCTACATAAGGAAGGGTTACATTGGTAAGGGCGATGGTAGAAGTACGAGCGACAGCACCTGGAATATTGGCAACGGCATAGTGGAGCACGCCGTGTTTTTCGTAAACAGGCTCCGTATGTGTTGTCACACGGTCTGCTGTTTCAATAACCCCACCTTGGTCAACGGCTACGTCCACGATGACAGAACCTGGACGCATTTGTTTGACCATATCGTCAGTCACTAATTTAGGAGCTTTAGCTCCAGGGATCAGGACAGCTCCGATGACAACATCGGCATCACGGACACTGGCTTCAATGTTAAATGGATTGGACATAAGGGTTTGGATTTGATGACCAAAGACATCTTCCAGAACAGCCAAACGTTTAGCGCTGATATCTAAGATGGTCACTTGGGCACCGAGTCCAAGGGCGATACGAGCTGCGTGGGTTCCAACGACTCCACCACCGATGATGGTAACTTTCCCTTTAGGAACACCAGGTACCCCACCTAGGAGGACGCCAGATCCACCTTCTTGTTTAGTGAGGAAGTGAGCCCCGATTTGCACCGCCATTCGTCCAGCAACCTCACTCATTGGCACCAAGAGAGGCAATTGTCCTTCAAGGTCTCGTACAGTCTCGTAAGCTACCCCAGTTGTCTTGGCAGTCACCATGGCATCAGCTAATTCAGGAGCAGCAGCCATGTGCAAGTAGGTGAAGAGCAAGAGGTCTTCACGAAGGAAGTCGTATTCTTCAGCGAGGGGTTCTTTGACCTTGACCACCAATTCAGCTGCCCAAGCTTCTGCAGCAGTTGCAACGATAGTCGCTCCTTGTTTGGCGTAATCTTCATCGCCAAAGCCAGAACCAAGTCCAGCATTTGTTTCTACCAAAACTTGATGGCCTTTCTTCACCAAGCTTTGTACACCTGCAGGTGTCAAGCCAACACGATTTTCATTGTTTTTAATTTCTTTTGGGATACCGATTAACATGATTATTTCTCCTTGATTAGATATGGGTGTGAAAAGGCCATTGGTGTGAGATTGCTCTCTTGACTCAATGACCTTTTCACTCCTTATCCAACTCTTTTAATTGATTGTTTTTATTTTATAGAAAAGTGGGTTAAAAAGCAAGAAAAAATTGAGCTTGCCTTCCTTAATGTTATTTGCTAAACTAATCCCTAAAGAAGGAGAGTCAAATGGAAAATTTATATGTGAAGTTAGTGGCTTATCGAGAAATAGAGACTGATCGCTTGCACTTGCGTCCGGTCACTCTTGAAGATGCACCGGCTATGCTTGAGTATGCTTCTGATGAGACAGTTACGCGCTATACCTTTGCAACCAATCAAAGTCTAGAAGAGACGCGTAATAATATTGCCCTCTTTTACCTAGCGAGCCCACTTGGAAGATGGGGGATCGAGCTCAAAGAAAATGGAAAATTTATCGGGACGATTGATTTACTGGATTTGGATCTTTGTCTGAAGAAGGGGAGTATCGGCTATGTTCTGAATAAAGACTATTGGAACCAAGGTCTTGCGACAGAGGCTACCAAGGCAGTCATTGCCTTGGCTTTTGAACAGTTAGGGATGAACAAGCTCACTGCTGTTCATGATCAGGACAACCCAGCTTCTGGACGGGTGATGGCCAAATCAGGGATGAAATATTCTCACGAGGAGCCCTACGCGATGCTAGACCTGCATGAAGAAGGGCGAATGGTGACGAGAGTTCATTATGTCCTCACGAAGGAAGAATATTTGGCAGAAAAATGAGTCAGGATATTGACAAAAGGCCTATCTCCATGATATAGTAGATAGGTACTGCTGGTTTAGCTCAGTCGGTAGAGCGCATCCATGGTAAGGATGAGGTCGCCGGTTCAATCCCGGCAACTAGCATAGAAGAAGAGAGAAGCTTAGAGAGGATCTAGGCTTCTTTTTGTGCTTTAATTTCTAATTGAGTGCCTATTTATGGACCTTTTTTCAACAATCTTCAAAAAAACGTTGACAAGCACAGAAATCCGTGGTAAAGTTAGAACAACAAAGAGAAAGGAGAAAACCATCATGAACAAAGTAGATGTTTTGATGACACAATTGAATACACAGCTTCTCCAATCTCAGTTGAGTTCGATGTAAAAATTGAATGAAACCCAAGATGGAGGAGTCTGTCTTGGGTTTTTTGTATGCATTTTTGCCTGCCTTAACTGAATTGGTGACAGGCATCAGAAGGCCCAAGTGTGGACTGAGCACGTACTCAGCTCCTACTTGGGTTTTTTCTGTGCCAAATTGAAAGGGGAGAAGATGATAGGAGCTTTATGTAAGTACATCTGGGAGCATAAGTGGCTGTATCTCAGCATTGCTGTGGTCCTAGTGATTTATGATTATACAATTTTAATACCGACACAGGTCATTCAACGACTAGTCGACCAGCTAAGCAAGCAGACCTTGACTCAGGCAAGTTTTACGAGAGATATTGCTCTCTTGTTGGGAGCTACTTTTTTAAATTACATTTCTGCTTACTACTGGCATCTGAAGTTGTTTCAAGCTTCGGTCCATTACAAGGCCAGGCTACAGGGGCAAGCTTTTCGTAAGCTCGTAGCCATGAGACGGGCATTTTATGAAAAGTTTCGTTCAGGGGATCTTCTGACTCGTTTTACCACGGATGTAGACGGGATGATGGGGATGGTCGGCTATGGGATGCTGATTGTCCTTTATGGAGGAGGCTTGTTCCTCTTTATTATTCCAGCTATGTTCTTGATTTCCTGGCAGTTAAGTTTAATTTCCTTTATTCCTATGAGTTTTCTGGTTTTATCAACCTATCTCCTGGGGAAGAAGGAAGAGATCTATGTGGATGAAAACCGTGATGCGGTGGCCCATTTAAACGATGAGGTCTTAGAATCCATCGAAGGGATTCGGGTCATGCGGGCCTATAGCCGCAAGGAGCGTCAGGTGCGACAATTTCAAGAGCGGACAGAAAGTTTGGCCAAGACGGGGGATAAGATCGCCTCTATTCAAAATGCCTTTGGTCCTTTTGCCCTCTTCTTTATCGGGGTTTCAACCGTCCTGCTTTTGGTCTGTGGGGGTCACTTCTTGAAGACTGGACAGATTAGCTTGGGTCAACTGCTAGGTCTAGAATTGTATCTAGTGGCCTTGATTGAGCCGATGTGGATGCTAGCAGACTTCATCCTTGTCTATCAAACAGCCAAAACATCCCACAAAAAATTGTCAGAATTGGTCGAAGAGGATGATGACTTGGAAAGAGATGGGGACGATTGGCTAGAGGAACTGAATGAGGTAGTTTTCGAAAACTATTCTTTTACCTATCCGATGGCGGAGAAGGAGAGTCTTTCTCAGATTTCTTTGCAGTTCAATAAAGGGCAAACCATTGGGATTGTGGGTCGAACAGGAGCAGGAAAGACAAGCTTGGTCCGTCAATTTTTACGTCAATACCCACTTGGGCAAGGGACATTTACCATTAATGGGGAGTCCGTTGCTCGTTACGTGAGACGCTCTATTGAGGAAAAAATCGGTTACGTCTCGCAGGAACACATCCTATTTTCGAAGTCTATTTTAGAAAATATTTCCCTTGGTAAGAAGGGAGCTAGTCAAGAGGAAATCATGGATGCTATCGCTCAGGCAGCCTTTGCAGATGATTTGGAACGGATGTCGGATGGCCTGGATACTTTGATCGGAGAAAAGGGAGTATCCGTATCGGGAGGGCAGAAGCAGCGGATTTCTCTGGCACGTGCCTTTTTACGTGATGCCCAGTTGCTGCTCTTGGATGATTCTTTATCCGCAGTGGATGCCAAGACGGAACAGGCCATTATTGAGACCATTCAAAGAGAGCGACAAGGAAAGACAACCTTGATAGTCTCTCACCGTCTCTCAGCTGTCCATAAGGCAGATTGGATCCTTGTGTTAGATCAAGGACGGATTGTAGAAGAAGGAACAGCTAGTGATTTACTAGCTCAAGAAGGTTGGTATTACGAACAATACCAACGGCAACAAAGACAGGAAGGAGAATAAGATGGGTATTTTAAAACGACTATTACAAAAACTATCGCTTTTTCCTGGTATTTTTATCCTTGGTTTCATCTGTCTTTTGCTGGCAACGATTTTGTCAGATCTATCGCCATTTATTCTACAAAAAATGATTGATGGTCCCTTGACAGCCTTGAGTCAGGGAGGAGAGTTAGGAGCACTCTATCCTATGGGTATCCTCTATCTGATTGTTTTGGCAGTGGGTCAGATTGTCAGTTATATAGGCAATCGGGTTTTGATCCATGGAGGCAATAAGGTAACTGCACAGCTACGCGATCAAGCCTTCCTCGTGATGCAACAACTACCGATTTCCTACTTTGATGACAAGCCAGCAGGGAAAATTGCTACACGAATTGTTAATGATACAGAGACCTTACGGACTCAATTTTACAATTCCTGTATGTATTTGGTCATTCATTTGATGCGTTTCTTCTTTATCATGGGAGTTCTCTTTACTATCAATCCCATGATGGGTCTCCTCTTATGCTTGATTTTCCCTATCTTTTACGGGATTCAGGCCTTGTATAAGCGCATGACGGACAAGCCCATGAAGGACTTCTTTGATTCCAGAAGTGAGATCAATACCCAGGTTAATGAACTGCTTCATGGAGCGAGTATGATCCAACTTTACGGACAAGAAGAGCGCGTGATTGATGAGTTTGATCAGACGACAGACAAGATGACTGTGGCCTATGATCGTTTGGTTCTAGCAGACTCCATTGCCTCTTGGAGCCTGACAGAATTCTTGAAATACATTGTCATTGCAGGAATTTTAACTATTGCAGGCCTATCCTATCTTGGGGGAGATTTGGGGATGACTGCAGGTTTCTTGTTTATCAATCTCAATTATGTTATTCAGCTTTTTGATCTCATGGCCAATTTGATCCGTCGTCTTCCAGATATCCGACGCTCTCTGGAAACAGGGGAGCGAGTCTTGACTTTCCTAGATGAAGAGGTAGAGGCAGATGCAACAGAAGAGATCCAAATAGATCGGGCGGCTGTGGAGTTTGATCAGGTCACTTTTGCCTATGAAGAAGGCAAGCCAGTTCTGAAGGACATTTCCATCCAAGCTCATCCGGGTCAAACCCTTGCCTTGGTTGGCCATACCGGTTCGGGTAAATCCTCCATTATGAACTTGCTCTATCGTTTCTATGATCCGCAGGAGGGGGAAATCCGGATCGACGGCCAGAATATTCGCCATTTCTCTAGAGAGAGTCTTCGCTCCCATATGGGAATTGTCTTACAGGATCCCTATCTGTTCTCAGGGACCATTGCTAGCAATGTGGCCATGAGTCAAACAGATATCAACCGTGATCGCGTCTTGGATGCTCTAAAACAGGTCGGTGCCCTGCCTATGATCCAGAGATTAGAAAAGGGAATCGACCATCCAGTGGTTGAAAAGGGATCTGCCTTCTCAAGCGGGGAGCGCCAATTGATTTCCTTTGCTCGGACCCTCTACATGAACCCGAAAATTTTGATTCTGGACGAAGCAACCTCCCACATTGATACGGAGACAGAGGAGATCATTCAGAAGGCTATGGCAGTCCTGCAAAAGGGCCGGACGACCTTTATTATTGCCCACCGCTTATCGACCATTCAAGATGCAGATCAGATCTTGGTTCTATCAGAAGGGCGCATTGTCGAACGTGGGCAACATGCAGACTTGATTGCTCATGGTGGCATCTATGCCCAGATGCAAGCTATCCAACAGACGGTTGAATAAAAGGGCATTCTTCAAATAGTAAAAGTAGCGTGTATTCTAGTATATACGCTATTTTTATGCTATAATTGAAATGATAGTGAGGTGATCCAAGATGTATATTGAAATGGTTGATGAGACCGGTCAAGTCTCTGAAGAAATGATCAAACAAACCCAGGAAATTTTAGAATTTGCTGCAAAAAAATTGGGCAAAGAAGACAAGGAAATGGCAGTGACCTTTGTAACCAACGAACGTAGCCATGAATTGAACTTGGAATACCGGGACACGGATCGCCCAACGGATGTAATCAGTCTGGAATACAAACCAGAGATGGACATTGCTTTTTCGGAAGAAGATTTAGAAGACCATCCAGAGTTAGCCGAGATGATGGCTGAATTCGATACCTATATTGGAGAGCTTTTTATTTCTGTAGACAAGGCGCGTGAGCAAGCAGCTGAGTATGGTCATAGCTTTGAGCGCGAGATGGGCTTTTTAGCAGTGCATGGCTTCCTTCATATCAACGGTTATGATCACTATACGCCGGAAGAAGAAAAGGAAATGTTTGGCTTACAGGAAGAGATTTTGACAGCCTATGGACTCACAAGACAATAAACGAAAATGGAAAAATCGAGAACTGATTGCCAGTCTTGAATTTGCTTTAACAGGGATTTTCACAGCCTTTAAAGAGGAACGAAATATGCGTAAGCATGCACTTTCAGCTATCTTAGCGATTGTTGCAGGCTTCCTTTTTGGCATTTCAGCAACAGAGTGGCTCTTTCTACTCTTAAGTGTTTCTTTGGTCATTGCCTTTGAAATCATGAATTCTGCTCTTGAAAATGTAGTGGATTTGGCGAGCGATTACCATTTCTCCATGCTGGCAAAGAATGCCAAGGATATGGCGGCAGGAGCGGTTCTCGTTATTTCGGGCTTTGCCTTTGTGACAGGTCTCATCATATTTGTGCCCAAGTTGTGGGCTTTGGTATTTGGATAAGAGGGAGACTTCCCTCATGAAAGGAAACTATGACATTTAAATCAGGCTTTGTAGCCATTTTAGGACGTCCCAATGTCGGGAAGTCAACTTTTTTGAACCACGTCATGGGGCAAAAAATTGCCATCATGAGTGATAAAGCGCAGACAACGCGCAACAAGATTATGGGAATCTACACGACCGATAAGGAACAGATCGTCTTTATCGATACCCCAGGGATTCACAAACCCAAGACAGCGCTTGGAGACTTCATGGTAGAGTCGGCCTATAGCACCCTTCGAGAAGTCGATACCGTTCTCTTTATGGTCCCAGCAGACGAGCCACGTGGGAAGGGCGATGACATGATCATCGAGCGCCTCAAGGCAGCTAAGGTACCGGTTATTCTGGTGGTCAACAAGATCGACAAGGTCCACCCTGACCAACTCTTGGCGCAAATCGATGACTTCCGTAGTCAGATGGAGTTCAAGGAAATCGTGCCGATTTCAGCCCTTCAAGGAAACAATGTTTCGCATTTGATTGATATTTTGAGCGAAAACTTAGAAGAAGGTTTCCAATATTTCCCTGCGGATCAGATTACTGATCACCCAGAGCGCTTCTTAGTTTCTGAAATGATTCGCGAGAAGGTCTTGCACTTAACGCGGGAAGAAATTCCCCACTCTGTTGCAGTAGTCGTGGATTCTATGAAGCGGGATGAAGAGACAGATAAGGTCCATATCCGAGCAACCATCATGGTCGAGCGCGATAGCCAAAAAGGCATTGTCATCGGAAAAGGCGGGGCCATGCTCAAGAAGATCGGAACCCTTGCGCGTAAGGATATTGAGCTCATGCTAGGGGACAAGGTCTTCCTAGAAACCTGGGTGAAAGTCAAGAAAAATTGGCGGGATAAGAAATTGGATCTTGCTGATTTCGGATACAACGAAAAAGAATATTAATAAGAGGTGGGCAGAAGCCTGCTTCTTGTTTTTGAAAGGAGTTCTATGCCTGAATTACCAGAAGTAGAGACTGTCCGACGCGGTCTTGAGAAATTAATTCTTGGAAAAACCATCCAGTCCGTGGAAGTAAAGTATCTAAAGATGATTCAGACGGATCTGGATGCTTTTCAACAAGATCTCCCAGGTCAAGAAATTCGGGCCATGGGGCGCCGTGGGAAATATCTCTTGTTTTATCTGACGGATCTGGTCCTCATCTCGCATTTGCGGATGGAAGGCAAGTATTTCTTTTATCCAGACGAAGTCCCTCTTCGCAAGCATGCCCATGTCTTCTTTCATTTTACAGACGGCAGCACTCTGGTCTATGAAGATGTCCGCAAGTTTGGAACCATGGAAGTCCTAGTACCTGAGCTTGTCGACAGCTACTTTTTGGCGAAAAAGATTGGTCCAGAGCCGACAGAAGCGGATTTTAAAGAACCAGCCTTCCAAGCAGCTCTTAAAAAATCAAAGAAACCCATTAAATCAGCTCTTTTGGACCAAAAATTAGTGGCTGGTCTGGGCAATATCTATGTAGATGAGGTCCTTTATCGAGCCAAGGTTCATCCAGCCCGTTTAGGTCAAAGCTTGACTGCTAGAGAAGCCAAAGCCGTTCGCAAAGAAACAATTGCTGTGCTTGCCCAAGCTGTTGAAAAGGGTGGCTCCACCATTCGCTCTTACAGCAATGCTTTTGGTGAGGATGGCACCATGCAGGAAGAACACCAGGTCTATGGGAAAACAGGCCAGCCTTGTTTGCGCTGCGGGACACCGATTGAGAAAATCCAGCTGGGGGGACGCGGAACCCATTTTTGCCCTCACTGTCAAAAGGAGAACTAGATGACAAGAATCATCGGATTAACAGGAGGGATTGCTTCAGGAAAGTCCACTGTCACCTCCTATTTGAGAGAAAAGGGATATCCTGTCATTGATGCTGACCGAGTGGTCCATGACCTGCAGGCACCAGGTGGAGAACTCTATCAAGCTTTGGTAGAGCATTTTGGAAGGGACATCCTTCTAGATACAGGAGACTTGAATCGTCCTGCTCTGGCTCAACGCATCTTCTCAAGCCAAAAAGAGATTGTCTGGTCCAACCAAGTACAAGGGGACATCATTCGCAAAGCTCTGGCGCGAGAACGGGACCGACTAGCTGCAACAGAAGACCTCTTTTTCATGGATATCCCCTTGTTAATCGAGCAAGGATATCTGGACTGGTTTGACCAAGTCTGGCTGGTCTATGTGACGGAAGATACTCAGTTGCAACGTCTAATGGAAAGAAACGCCCTAACGGAGGTCCAGGCGCGCGATCGTTTGGTAGCCCAGATGCCTCTAGATGAGAAAAAATCTCTTGTCGATCTCGTGATCGATAACAATAGCCAGCGTGATCACCTCTATCAGGAAATCTATCGGGCTATAGAACAAATAGAAAGAAGATGATCCTATTTCACTGGAAATCAATTGGCGTAAAAATCTTTTTATTGCCTGGATTGGCTGCTTTTTCGTAGGTGCCAGTCTTTCATTGGTGGTCCCTTTTATGGCTCTTTTTGTGGAGGAGTTGGGGGTAAAAGGTCCGGCAGTTCCTTTTTATGCTGGGATTGCAGTCGCCTCCTCCTCTTTGACTTCTGCTCTAATGGCCCCAATCTGGGGGAGTCTGGCAGACCGTTATGGTCGGAAACCCATGATGTTGAGAGCCTCGATTGCCATGACCTTGACCATGGGAGGAATTGCTTTTGTCCCCTCCGTCTTTTGGTTGTTGCTCCTACGCTTATTAAATGGTGTCTTCTCAGGCTTTGTCCCTAACAGCACGGCTCTCATTGCCAGTCAGGTGCCAAAGAATCAATCTGGATACGCTCTAGGAACCTTATCGACGGGAACTGTTGCCGGTACCTTGATGGGCCCCTTGTTGGGAGGATTGATTGCAGAGCAATTTGGTATGCGGAATGTCTTTCTCCTCGTTGGTTTTTTCCTCTTTCTCGTCTCTGTCCTGACTTGGTGGGGCATTGAGGAAGACTACCAACAAATATCCAAGGAGGAGCACCTTTCAAGCTGGGAATTATTGACTTCTATCCAGCATAAGGACATTTTACTGGGTCTCTTTTTGACCAGTATGACCATTCAGATGATCGGTCAGTCCATTTCTCCCATTCTTCCACTCTATGTAAGAGAGCTTGGCCAGAGCGACAATGTTATTTTTGTATCTGGGCTGATCGTATCAGCGATGGGGATTTCTAGTATCCTGACATCGGGATGGATGGGGAAGCTCGGAGATAAAATTGGCAACCATCGCCTCTTACTTTTAGCTCTTCTCTATAGTGGTATCCTCTATATCTTCTGTGCCCTTGCTCAGACCCCTTTTCAATTAGGCTTTCTTCGTTTCCTATTTGGGATTGGGACAGGAGCCTTAATGCCCGGAGTGACGGCTCTCTTAAACCGCATGACTCCCAAGGAAGGAATTTCTCGGATTTTTAGTTACAACCAACTCTTCTTTTATGTTGGGGGAGTTCTTGGTCCCATGATGGGCTCTAGTATTGCCATGCATGTCAATTACCATTGGGTATTCTATGGGACTGCTATCCTAGCCTTTATAGATTTGGCCTTCCTTTTATTCATCTTTAGAAAGTATTTGAAAGTGAGAGAAATCAGTGCGCATTAAAGTACAACTAACCTGCACGAGCTGTGGTAGTCAGAATTATTTGACAAGTAAAAATATGAAGACCCACCCTGAAAAAATTGAAGTTTTGAAGTATTGTCCCAAAGAGAGAAAAGTGACATTACATCTTGAAACGAAATGATTTTTATGGTAAAATAGATAGGATTTTAAGGAGTTTTTAAATTATGACTAAACCGTTGATTACTATTTTATTGGTACTATCTGTATTAATTATTATCGCTATCTTCATGCAACCGACTAAAAATCAATCTAGCAACGTATTCGATGCAAGCTCAAATGACTTGTTTGAACGTTCAAAAGCTCGTGGATTCGAAGCAGTGATGCAACGATTGACAGGAGTAATGATTTTCCTTTGGTTACTCATTGCGATGATTCTAATGGTATTATCCAGTAAATAAGATAGGCTTAGACATTGTCTTTGCCTATTTTTTCATCTATGGGTCGTTGGATAGGGAGATTGTCACTTGCAAAGAAATCTCTCTGAAAGAAAGAAAATAAAGGAGGCTGGGTATCCAGCACAAGATATGAAAAGTAAAATTATTGATTATTTAAAACAGGAGGGAAAAGCTCAGGTTGATCAGTTGGCTCAAGCCATTGGGAGTACAGACGCCAAAGGTTTTCGTGAACTGATTAAGACTATTTCGCTGATGGAGCGACGTCGTCAACTAACCTTTGAAGAAAATGGTTTTTTAAGTCTCCTTGATGCCAAGCCAAAAGGCGTCATTACTGTGAAAGGGATTTTCCATGCTCATAAGAGTGGCTTTGGCTTTGTTAGCCTAGAGGGGGAAGAAGAGGACCTTTTTATTGGACGAAATGATGTCAACCATGCCATTGATGGGGATACAGTTGAGGTTGTAATCACCAAGGTCGCCGATCGGCAAAAGGGGACTGCGGCAGAGGGGAAAATCATTGATGTCTTGGAGCACAGCCTCCAAACAGTCGTCGGCCAAATCGTTTTGGATGAGGAAAAACCCAAATATGCAGGCTACATCCTTTCAAAGAATCAAAAGATTAGCCAACGCATCTACGTGAAAAAACCTGCCCTACAATTAGAGGGAACGGAAGTTCTCAAGGTAGCTATTGAACAGTATCCAAGTCGGAAGCACAATTACTTTGTTGCCTCAGTACAAGATGTGGTTGGGCATGTGACAGATCCTGGGATCGATGTCTTGGAAGTTTTAGAGTCTATGGATATCGTCTCAGAATTTCCAGAAGCAGTCCTCAAAGAAGCAGAAAGCATCCCAGACCAGCCTAGTGAGAAGGATATGGAGGGACGTTTGGATCTTCGAGATGAAATCATCTTTACCATTGATGGTGCCGATGCCAAGGACTTGGATGATGCGGTTCACATCAAGCGTTTGGAAGGTGGGAATTTTGAGCTTGGCGTTCACATAGCTGATGTCTCTTATTATGTGACCGAAGGTTCGGCCTTGGACAAGGAAGCCCTCAACCGGGCAACCTCTGTCTATGTGACAGACCGGGTCGTGCCCATGTTACCTGAGCGTCTATCAAATGGGATTTGTTCCTTAAACCCTCAAGTGGATCGCTTGACCCAGTCAGCCATTATGGAGATTGACCAGCGTGGTCGGGTACTTCGTTACCAGATCACCCAAACTGTCATTAAAACGACTTTCCGTATGACCTATAGCGATGTCAATGAGATCATTGCTGGAGACCAGGAGAAGCGTGAGGAATACCAAGCCATTGTCCCAAGTATCGAAGCCATGGTTGGTCTTCATCAGATCTTAGAAGGAATGCGGGAAAAACGAGGAGCCCTGAACTTTGATACCAATGAAGCAAAAATCCTGGTCAATCCTCAAGGAAAACCAGTAGACATCGTCTTGCGCCAACGTGGGGTTGCAGAACGGATGATTGAATCCTTCATGCTGATCGCCAATGAGACAGTAGCTGAGCATTTTGCCAAACGAAAACTTCCCTTTATTTACCGGATTCACGAAGAACCCAAAGCAGAGAAGGTGCAAAAGTTTATCGATTATGCTTCTAGTTTTGGCCTTCCAATTTATGGGACAGCTAATTCCATGAGTCAGGAAACCTTGCAGGACATCATGAAGAAGGTAGAAGGGGAACCCTATGCTGATGTCTTGTCTATGATGTTGCTTCGTTCCATGCAGCAAGCGCGTTATTCCGAGCACAACCACGGACACTATGGGCTAGCAGCTGAGTTCTATACTCACTTCACCAGTCCGATTCGCCGGTATCCAGACTTATTAGTCCACCGCATGGTGCGAGAGTATGGAAAAGATTCTGAAGTGGCTAGCCATTTTGAACAGGTCATTCCAGATATTGCTAGCCAATCCTCTAGTCGGGAACGCCGCGCCATTGATGCGGAACGGGAAGTAGAAGCCATGAAGAAGGCAGAGTACATGGAGGACTATGTTGGCGAAGAGTACGATGCTCTGGTGTCCAGTGTCGTCAAGTTTGGTCTCTTTGTTGAATTGCCAAATACTGTAGAAGGTTTGATCCACATCACCACCTTACCTGGTTTTTATCATTTTAACGAGCGCGATTTGACCTTGCGCGGGGAAAAATCAGGCGTCACTTTCCGTGTCGGTCAGGAGATCCGAATCAGGGTCGAAAGAGCGGATAAGATGACTGGTGAGATTGATTTTTCGTATATCCCAAGTGAGCTGGATTTGATTGAAAAAGTCACTAAAGCATCGGGCCGTAAAGATCGAAATGGACACTCTAAGCACCCTTCTTCTAAGAAAGAAGAACGAAAGCAAGGAGGCTTTAGAGAGAACAAGCGCAAGCATTCACCAAAAGACAAGAAGAAAAAGAGTAAGAAACCTTTTTACAAGGAAGTAGCTAAGAAAGGAGCTAAGCATGGCAAAGGGCGAGGGAAAGGTCGTCGCACAAAATAAGAAAGCAAGCCACGATTATACAATTGTTGATACCATTGAAGCAGGAATGGTCCTCACTGGTACAGAAATCAAGAGTGTTCGAGCAGCTCGTATCAACCTCAAGGATGGATTTGCCCAAGTCAAAAATGGGGAAGTCTGGCTCAGCAATGTTCATATTGCTCCCTATGAGGAAGGCAATATCTGGAATCAAGACCCAGAACGCCGTCGCAAACTCTTGCTGCATAAGAAACAGATTCAAAAACTGGAGCAGGAAACTAAAGGGACTGGGATGACTCTAGTTCCCCTTAAGGTTTACCTTAAGGATGGTTATGCTAAGCTCTTGTTAGGCTTAGCCAAAGGGAAGCACGATTATGACAAACGTGAATCCATCAAACGGCGGGAACAAAATCGTGACATTGCTCGTGTCATGAAACAATACAATACGCGTTAAAGTAAGAAATAGGAACAGCTGAAGCAAGGGCTGAAAACTGTTCCTATTTTTAAATTTCTCTTCTTGAAACCGCTTGCATTTTTATCTGGATAGGGGTATACTGAAGGTAGCGTTGGTATAGTTGTTTTTCGTCGGCTTGAAATTGATTTTCTAGCCTCTTTTGTAGTCATAAAGGAGATCGACTATGAGAAAACTACTGGTCAAACTGATGATTGCTTTGATGGTCTTTGCCTTGATTCCAGTTCAAGTTGCGCAGGCCTGCTCAGCCTTCATTGTTGGGAAAGAACTCACGACTGATGGTTCCATGCTCTTTGGGCGGACTGAAGACTATCCTTATGCGCCCGATGGTGGTCGCCACAATAAAACCTATGAAGTGGTACCTGCCAAAGACTATAAGGATGGGGATATGTTGGAGGACGAATCCAACGGCTTTGCTTATCCTCACTTGAGTCATGAAATGAAATATACCGCAACTTATGATGCAGCCCATGGAGATGGTTCCAACGGGAACTTCGGAGCACATGGCTTTAACGAAGCGGGCGTTTCCATGACTTCTACCGTATCTGCAACCCCACACGATAAGATTTTGGAAGCAGATCCACTTGTGAAAAATGGCTTGGCTGAAGCTGCTATGGTAGACTTGGTTCTTCCACGTGCCAAAACAGCTCGTGAAGGAATTGAGTTGGTTGCTAAGGTACTTGATGAAAAAGGATCTGCCGAAGGAAACATCATTGTCGTAGCAGATAAGAATGAACTCTGGTACATGGAAATCCTCTCTGGTCACCAATATGTAGCCATTAAATTCCCTCAAGACCGCTATGCCATCTTTGCCAATACCTACTATCTAGGACATGTGGATTTCAAGGACAAGGACAACGTCATTGCTTCGAAAGATGTGGAAGCAGTTGCTAAAAAGGCAGACCACTACAAGACTGATAAAGATGGTAACTTCCATATTGCAGACTCTTATGGTCCAGATGAATATACCGAACGCAACCGCTCACGGACCTATGCAGGGATTACCTTGATGGATCCGAAGGCGGACATCAAATATGATGATAAGCACTTTGACCTCTTGCGCAAACCAACGGATCCTTCTAAAAAGTATAGTCTAGAAGATGTTTTCGCTGAACAACGGAACCGGTTCGAACACCTTAAACAATACACACCAGATGACTTGGTGGAACCAGGTAAAGAAGTCGATACCAATAAATACAAATATGCTTTGGGAAATGAAAACGTCATTAACGCCCACGTCTACCAAATTAAGAAGGACTTGCCGACTCCATTTGGTGGTGTCGTTTGGTTAGGTCTCGCTCAAAGCCGGAACACGCCTTATGTGCCATTCTATGGTATTGTCAACGATACCTATGCACCATTCAAAGTTCGCTCTGCCAAATACGATCCAACTTCTTGGTATTGGGCTGTTTGGCATATTGACCAAATGGTCATGAAATACCCAGACCTCTTTGGCAACAGCATCCAAGAGAAGTGGAAAGAATTGGAAAAAGGCTGGATCAAAGAACAAGCAGCTTTGGATCAAAAATATAGTGGACTCACTGATGACCAAGCGAAAGCTACTGCAGATGAAGTAACAAGTGACTCACTTAAACGTGCGGAAACGATCTTCAAACAAATCAAGCAAGTTGAAAGCGAGATGGAAGATAAGATTCGTACAGAAAAAGGTTTGGAAGCAGACTTTGTATATGACGGCTATAACAAGGCCAATCTGGTAGCAGCAGCTCAAGCTGAAAAAGATGCATCGAAAGAAACTGATAAGAAGGAAGAAACAGCTTCTAGTCAATCATCTAGCAAGGCAAGTGATTCAAACAGCAGTTTATCTGCCGTCTTAGGAGTTTTGGCTCTTGCAGGATTTGGCTTGGCAGGTTTCTACTTTAAAAAATCAAAAAAGAATGAAAATGAAGAATAAGTAGACAGAGACTGTTAAATCAGCATCCTGCCACAACTGGATTCTAAGAGAGTGGAATAGAAGTCTTCAGAAAAGGAGCTTGTAATTCCACTCTTTTTATTGTTATTTGCATGCAATTTTTGTATGATAGGGATAGATAGAAAGAAGGAGAAGAAACGGATGCCTGAAAAATTAATTGCCTATAAACGGATGCCTTTGTGGACCAAGGATACCATGCCTGAAGCAGTCCAAAGAAAACACAATACCAAAGTAGGTACTTGGGGAAAGATTACAGTCCTAAAAGGAAAACTCAAGTTTGTTGAGCTGACGGAAGATGGGGAAGAAGTAGCTAGCCATGTTTTTGAGGCAGGTGCGGATAACCCGATGGCACAGCCGCAAGCTTGGCATCGTGTAGAGGCCCTTACAGATGATGTGGAATGGTTTTTGGAATTCTACTGTGAGCCCAAAGATTATTTCCCCAAAAAATATAATAGCAATCCCGTCCATTCGGAAGTGCTAGAAGCCATGGAGTCCCTTTCTCCAGGCAAGGCCTTGGATTTGGGGTGTGGACAAGGACGAAATGCTCTCTTTTTGGCCCAGCATGGCTTTGAAGTGACAGCAGTCGATCAAAATGAATTAGCCCTAGAGATCCTCCAAAGTATTGTAGAACAAGAAGATTTGGAAATGACTGTGGGACTCTATGATATCAACTCAGCGAACCTAAAACAAAGTTATGATTTGATTGTCTCAACGGTTGTCCTCATGTTCTTGCAAGCGGATCGCATTCCAGCGATTATTCGAAATATGCAAGACCAGACCAATCCGGGAGGCTATAACTTGATTGTTTGTGCCATGGATACAGAGGACTATCCTTGCCAGGTTCCTTTTTCCTTTACCTTTAAGGAAGGCGAGCTAGCAGACTACTACAAGGATTGGGAACTCGTTAAATACAATGAAAATCCAGGGCATCTGCACCGACGTGATGAAAATGGCAATCGAATTGCCTTACGCTTTGCGACCATGCTAGCCAAGAAAATATAAATAGCTCTCTAGACAAGGACCCCCTTGCAGTCGTCCTTGTCTTTTATATCTGAAAACATTCTGAAAATACTTGATTTTTTACAGAAAAGGAGTAGACTGTTAGTGTATCTTTCAAGAATTTTGAGGAGAAGCGCGTGAAACTCTATGTTCAACTGATGATTATCTTTACCATCTCTTTGATTGGGGAAGGGATATCGACCCTCTTTCATTTGCCAATTCCAGGTAGTATTATTGGTCTACTGATTCTATTTCTTTGCTTGCAGTTGAAATGGCTTCGTATCCGCCATGTGAATCTGGTCGGATCTTTTCTCTTAGCCAATATGACGATTTTATTTTTACCTCCAGCGGTTGGGATTATGGATAAGTTTGATGTCATCCAGCCTTATTTATTGCCCATCGTGTTGATTATTTTAGGGGCTATCATCATCAATGTAACCCTCATTGCGCTTGTTGTTGGCTTTATCAAGACAAGGTATGAGGGGGATTATGAAGGAGGGAAGAAATAATGGAAAGTTTGTGGTCAAATCCTCTCTTTGGGATTTCTTTATCAGTCTTTGCCTATCTGATTGGGATGATGATTTTTCGTCGCTTTCCCCATCCGATCACGACCCCCCTCTTAGTTGCAACGGTCTTGATCATTGGATTTTTAAAGCTGACAGGGATTTCCTATAAGGCCTATAATATTGGCGGAACCTACCTCAGTAATTTGATTGTGCCCTCAACGGTTGTCCTGGGAATCCCCTTGTATAAGAGTTTTCATCTGATGAAACACCATGCCAAGAGTATTCTTCTTAGTAGTTTTCTAGCAGTAGTAGTCAACACGCTTTTTACAGCTGTCTTGGCTAAGCTTTTTGGGATGAAGTACTTTCTAGCTATTTCCCTCTTTCCAAAGTCTGTGACAACAGCCATGGCAGTGGGGATTGCTGAAAAAATGCAGGGAATTACTACCATTACCCTGGTTGTCGTTGTAGCGACAGGTATCCTGACAAGTGTCCTAGGACCAACGATTCTTAAATGCCTAAAAGTAGAGGATCCTGTTGCCATTGGTTTGGCCCTTGGGGGTACAGGTCATGCGGTGGGGACTGGTACAGCCTTTCAGTATGGTCAAGTAGCCGGAGCTATGGGAGGCTTAGCAATTGGGATAACTGGCGTTTTCTACGTCTTTATAAGTCCCCTTGTCGCGAGCCTGATTCTTTCCTAAAAAGGTAGAGAGTATTCAGAAAAAGCTTGGAAGCAGTTCCGAGCTTTTTAGTGTACACTTAGATAGTGCAGCTTGGTTGATAATTTGAAGATCAAATAATTTTCAGATAGATTACCATTTGATTACAGTCGTTGTAAGCGCTTGCCAAACTTTGGTTCAAAAGGTATACTAAAAGAGGTTATACGGTTAATATCTAGTTAAAGGAGTTCAATATGAAGAAACGTTATGCTCGATCAGCCTTGGGCTTGATCACTGCTCTCTTCCTCTTTGCCCAACCGGTAGAGGCCTGTACAGGTTTTATCATCGGTAAAAAGTTAACAGCAGATGGGAATGCTTTGTACGGACGTACGGAGGACTTAGAACCAAACCACAATAAGAACTTTGTGGTCAGAGAACGAACTTATAACAAGAAAGGGGAGGTCTTTGAAGATGCCACCAATGGCTTTAAGTATGAGCTCCCAGAAGTAAGTTATAAATATACAGCTGTCCCAGATGTTACACCAGAACAGGGTGTATTTGATGAAGCTGGTTTTAATGAGCATGGTGTGTCCATCTCGGCGACCGTCTCAGCTTCAGCAAATGACAACATTAAAAAGGTCGATCCTTATGTAAAGGACGGCTTGGCTGAATCTGCCCTCACCACTGTCGTTCTTCCAAGTGTCAAAACGGCTCGTGAAGGAGTTGAGCTCATTGCGAAAATTGTGGAAGAAAAAGGGGCAGCAGAAGGAAATATTGTGACGATCGCGGACAAGGAAGGTATCTGGTACATGGAGATCCTTTCTGGTCACCAATATGTAGCCATTCTCTTCCCAGAAGATCGCTATGCAGTCTTTCCAAATACCTTCTTCTTAGGACATGTCGATTTTTCAGATAAGGAACGGACTATTGCCTCGAAGGATGTTGAAAAAGTGGCCCGTGATGCAGGAACCTATAAAGAAATCGATGGCCAGTTCCATGTTTCCCAATCCTACAATCCTCCTTTGCATGAGGCAGATCGTTCTCGTGTTTGGTCTGGTATTAAGTCACTGGATCCAGATGCAGATGTGAACTACGATGACGAGTATTTTGACTTGATGCATACTACGGATCGAAAATTGACGCTACGAGATGCGATGAATCTCCAACGCAATCGGTTAGAAGGAACAGACTTCAAACCACAAGATCAAATGGAGTTGGATGGAAAAGGGATTCCAGAAAAAGGGAAGTTTGATGAAGTTTATAAATACCCGATTTCGAACCCGAATGTCATGGAAGCCCATATTTTCCAATTAAAGGATAATGTTCCTGATAGTGCTGGCGGGGGAACCATGTGGTTAGCGATGGGAAGCCCACGAAATGCTCCTTACTTGCCTTACTATGGCAATATCACCAATACCTACCAAGCCTATCAAGAATTAGGAACAGCCTATAATCCCCAATCTTGGTATTGGACCATGTCTCGCATTAATGATTTAGTTGCCAAATATCCTGATTTATTCGGAGATGGGGCCATCCGTACTGAAATGGAACGCCTAGAATCTCAATGGATGGCTGAGCAAGAAATCAGTGATCAAGAACAAATCGCCCTCGCTTCACAGCCAGAGCAGGCGAGCCTAAAAGCGACAGAAACGAGCATGACTCGAGCTCAAAAGACCTTCGATCGTCTGCAAGAAATTCGTCAAGAAGCAGAAGAAAAGGTGATTGCTCAATATGGACAAGGTGCTATTGACGATTTAACAGATGAAGAAGATGCAAACCAAGAAGAAGAGATCAATTTGGTACCGTTTGACTATGACTTTGTCATTACAATTGGCTTAGCCCTTGTGACAGTGATAGGAGTAGGAATTTTCTTCATCAAATCAAAGAAAGCAAAGGGAGGTAAGAAGGATGAATAAGTTTCAACGAATATTGCTCTTCCTATTTCTGGTCTTAGCAGGGATTGGGATGGAGTTTGAGCTAGGCTCTCTCTCTCAACAAGAGTTTAGCCAAGTAGCAGGAAGAGATTTGGTATTAAATCTGCTCGTTTTAGCGGTGATTGTCGTTCCTCTTTATCTCTTTATTAAGCGACTTGCAAAAAGATTTGAGGTTCCTCTTCTTGTTTTGTGGGCGACCATGTTTGGAGGTGCTTTTGTTGCTGGCTGGCTCAGTTTTTCAGGGAACAGCCTCATTGACCATTTCAATAGTCATCTCATTCAGGATGTTAGTACCTTTAATAAATGGACAGATGCTTTGACAGCCCCTTTTGCTGAAGAATTTTTCAAAGCTCTAGTGGCTTTCTGGATCCTCTTGATTTTGGGTCGCAAGGATTTAAAATCGATTTTAATCGCCGGCTTTGGATCTGGTCTTGGTTTCCAAATCATTGAAGATCTAGGTTATGTGGCGCGTCAAACGCGATCTGGAGACCTCTCAGCAGTAACGGAGGCAGTGAACCGCATTTCTGGTGGTTTAGCATCTCATGCAGTCTACACTGCTGTTGTATCTGTTGGAGCCTTTCTCATCCTATCTCAGTGCACCAAGCAAAAAGAAAAGCTCTTTGGTCTCTGGTGTGTAGTTTCCACGGTGGCCAATCACTTCTTATGGAACTCTCCATTCTATGAAACAGACCATCGGGTCAATATTTTGGTAGGCTTGCTCTTTGCCTTCCAAGTGGGAACCTTTATTGAGGTCGTTCTCTTCGCTCATAAAAATCCGAATCTAAACCTTTTAAAGAAAAACTAAGGAAAAGATTCAGTCGATATATAAGTAAAAAAGCTTAGAAACTAAGCTTCAGATTGAAAAAAGTCTTCTAAAAAACTTTCCTTAGGTGAGTACGGACGTCAGCGAACTTCTACGAAGTTCCATGACTTAGTTTTGAGCCTAAGGTCTCAAAACTACCGAGTGCCTGAAACACAATTGTTTCAGGCACTTTTCTCACGGCGGAAAGTTTTGGTTTTTTTTGAATCGATTTAAAAATTGGAACTCATTTTTATTTCTTTGCAGAATCGCTTAACTTATTTTACTTTAAAATAGTTTGTCTACTTTCTAAAAGCTTAGAAACTTTTGTTTCTAAGCTTTTTTCTAGATTCTATTTGCTTTCTTCTTTTTTCTTAAGACCAAAGAAGGCTAGGATGGATGTCAACAGAGCGATCATGTAGATAGCAGGAGAGTCGGAAGTTCCTGTTTCTGGTAGGGTAGCAGAGCCCGCTGTGAATGTTTTAGCGACTGTCACTGACAAGTGATGGTTGTTGGCCTTGATCTGTGTATCGTCCTTAGCAGATGTAAAAGTATTCTTTGTTTGGCTAGCTAGTTGATTAGGAGAATTCGTACCAACTAGAGCTGGAATATATGTTTGATCCATTTTACCGGTAGATGGATTAGTTGGTTGAGCATTTTTACCGGTAGATGGGATAACTGGTTGGTTATTGCTTCCTGGGTAGGACTTTGGATTAGCAGGATCTGTTCCTTGTTTGATTTCCTCAATATCTGCCACACCATCTCCATCGGTATCTTTGTTAGCAGAAATAGAAATGGTACGAGAATTTGGATTGATGGTTGCATATGCTGTGAGATCTGCCTTAGCAAGGTAATCTGCAAAGGCAACGTCCATGGAAGGACCTTCCTCACGAGCTCCACCTAACATGGTGTAGCCATCTCCACCTGCTGCTAAGAAGTCATTGGTAGTCAAGTAGTAATCTTTAGCAAGGTTGAGCGGTTCATATTGACCAGTTTCTGGGTTTTTAATTTCGATATAGAGGACGCGCTTTTCAGCTGGTAGGGTTGTATCGTAATAAACTTTCGCTCCAGATACTTGGAGGAAGCCACCGCTTGGTTCAAGAAGGGGTTGACCGTTTTCGTCAAGAACAGTTTTGCCATCTTTTTCTTGTAAAATAGAGCCAAGAGATTTAGCAAACATATCGGCAATATTCTGACCAGTTACTTTAATTTGAGAGATGGTATTCCCAAATGGGAGAACAGCAATAACGTTTCCTTTGGTGATTGGCTTATCTTTTGCAATGGTTTCGCGCAAGCCACCACCGTTGGTTACAGCAAGGTCAGTCTTGTGACTAAAGCCAGTTTGTCCATATTCGTAGAGGGCATCCGCTACAACATTTCCAAGGTTGGTCTCGCGGACACGGACATTTTCCCGTTGACCATTTAGTTCTACCGGACTATTGTCACGAACTATTTTTGCATTCTCAGCATCGTACTGTTCCTTGATTTTTTGGACCATGGCAGCTACTTTGGCATTTGGCACGACATTTTTGGTTGAAGCTGCTGAAATTTGTTGAGGGTTACCAAGCAATTGGTTGGCTTGGTAAGTAATTTTACCGATATTGTTCAGGTAGCTACCGGTTTGGTTATAGGTGACATTATCTCCGTATGTGGTTGATTGAACAGTATGGGAATGCCCATCAATAACGGTGACGCGTTTTCCTTTCAGTTTTGAGTTTTTAGAAAGTTCTTCAGCTAAGGTAGATCCTCGCCATTCGATTGGTGTAGTCGTATCTACTCCCAAGTGAGCAAGGACAACATAGTTTTTGTAAGTCTTGCCTTCTGCAGTAGCGCGTGCTTCAATTTCATCGATGACCTTGTTTACTTCTGAAATAGGATCTGTAAAGGTAACACCTTGGACATTCTTAGGGTGAGTTTTAGTGGCTGTTTCAGGCGTTGTCACCCCGATGACGACAAACTCATCCCCAACGACATTCTTATCTTTATCGACAATGGTGGAAGCCTCAAATAAACGAGCACCGTTGATGTAGGTGTTGGAGCTGAGAAGTGGGAAGTTCAAGATTTCTTTGTATTTCTTAGCCTCATCCAAACCAAAATCGAACTCATGGTTTCCGACTGCCATAGCATCGTAGCCAATTTCGTTCAAAATTTTAGCTCGTTCTTCCCCTTTTGAACTATTTGAAATCGGTAGCCCTTGGAAGGCATCTCCAGCATCTACGACCAAAGTAGATGGATTTTTCGCCCGTTCTTCATCGATGACTGCGGCTAATTTAGCATCACCAATCACACCCTTTTCTTCGACGATCCGACCATGGACATCGTTGGTATGAATGATATTTGCTTCAGGCAAGTCAGCTGAGCTCTCTGTAGCGCCTTCTGAAGTAGCTGTATTAGCTTCTGTTGAAGCAGGAGTAGCAGCATCTGTAGCATTTGTGGAAGCAGCAGCTACTTCAAGGTTAGTTTCTGGAGCTGTTTGCTCATCTGCAGCTACCTGAGAAGCTAGGAAGGCAGGAGCAAGCAATAAGATCGGTAAAAGAAGTTTCTTCTTTTTCATAAACGGTCCTCATTTCTATTTTTTTCCATACTAAATATTATAGCTAAAAAGGAAAGAAAAGGAAAACGTTTTCTGATAGTTGGGCAAATAATCTTGTGAGAGCGTTTAGGTTCCAGCTAGTTGCTCTTATCCATAAAAAAAAGAAAACTTTCGTTTTCTCATTTTCTTATTCTGTTATGGGGTGGTTCCAAGTGGTAAAGTCAGTTACACTTAATACGACTGTCGCGATTTCAATCGGCTCTTCTTTTGCACCAGTTGACAACCATTTTGTGATTACGGCTTCAATCGTAGCTGCAAAGATCTCAACAGCATACTTATAAGGAACTTGGAATTTATTAACCAAGTGGTCTTTGGCGTGTGGAGTATCGTCAAGAAGTTGCAGGGTGAAATTTTTCATTAGAAAATGAAACTCTTGGTAATCCATCTGCATCAAGGCATAGATAAAGTCATAATTATCTTGAATATATTGAAGTGAGGCAAGAAAATTTGCTCGATTGACGGTGCTTGTAGCGAAAAGTTCTCCCAACTCGCCTAAAAGTTCAGATTTTAGCTGGTTGAACATATCTTGTTTGTCTACATAATGGAGGTAAAAGGTACCTCGATTAATGCCGGCTTCCTTTGTTAGTTGGCTAATTGTAAGACTTTCAAGTGATTGTTCAAGAAGCAGGCGTGATAGGGCGCTTCGGATAGCATTTTTAGAATTCGTTTTTCTCTTTTTTCGGGTCATAGTTCCTCCTTTATCATGTATTTTGTATAAATGTTGTTCACTAATCATCATATTATACAGAAATCAAATTTATTCATCAACAGAATAAAATTTTAGTATCATTCTATAAGTCTAAATGGCTTGAAATCAGGTCTTATTCTTATACTATAAAAGCCATTTTGGAAGGATTATAAAATTTTTTCCCAGATCTACTTTCAAAGGGGCTATTATATAAAAATGAAAGAAAAACTTGAAATATCAGTTATTTAAACGATCATAACAATTCATACTTATTTGTTATTATATCACAAACTAAAGAGAGGAGGGCAGATGATGCTTGAAGATTTCTATATCAGGAACTAGATAAGATCAAGCTTTTTCCTTGTCTATTTTTGCATAGAAAAGTATTAGTTTCTTGGATAGCTTTATTCATAAAATAGAGGAAATGCATCCCTCACAAATTTCTTGTTTTTTAGTCGTTTTAAGGGATTGATTGTTCTTGGTCTTCCGGTAAAAAAGGACTATAATAAAGATAGGAACTTGTGTTTAAGTGGGAGAAAAGATATGGCTTATATTGAGATGAAACATAGTTATAAACGCTATCCGTCAGGAGAAACTGACATCATTGCCAATAAAGATGTTACTTTTGAAATTGAGAAAGGCGAATTGGTCATCATTTTGGGGGCATCAGGCGCAGGAAAATCAACAGTCCTCAATATTTTGGGAGGTATGGATACCAATGATGAAGGGGAGGTTTTAGTGGATGGGAAAGCCATCTCAAGCTTCTCCTCGCACCAACGAACGGATTATCGCAGAAATGATGTTGGCTTTGTCTTCCAGTTTTATAATCTCATCCCTAATTTGACAGCCAAGGAAAATGTTGAGCTGGCTTCTGAAATTGTTTCTGATGCCTTAGATCCTGAACAAGTCTTGAGAGAGGTTGGATTGGGTGAGCGTTTGAACAACTTTCCAGCCCAGCTATCTGGTGGGGAACAACAACGGGTAGCCATTGCGCGCGCAGTGGCTAAGAACCCTAAGATTCTCCTTTGTGATGAACCAACAGGGGCTTTAGACTACCAAACCGGTAAACAGGTTTTAAAGATTCTTCAGGACATGTCTCGTAAAAAAGGGGCAACAGTGATTATCGTCACTCATAATGCTTCTTTAGCGCCAATAGCCGATCGTGTCATTCAGATGCATGATGCTCAAGTAAAATCGGTGACCATCCATAACACTCCACTAGATATCGATAGCCTAGAGTATTAGGGAGGTTGTTCATGAAGCGAAAAGTATATTGGAAAGATCTATGTCATTCCTTTACCAGTTCCAAAGGGCGCTTTTTGTCCATTTTAACGCTGATGATGCTGGGTAGCTTAGCCCTGGTCGGTTTAAAAGTAACGACCCCAAATATGCATCGGACTGCCCAGCGCTTTATAGACCAACAAGAGATGCTGGACCTCGCTGTCATGGGAGATCTTGGTTTGGATAAGACTGACCAAGAAGAGCTACAAGGATTGACGGGGGCCAGCTTGGAGTTTTCCTACCTGACAGATGTGACGATTGACGGAAAGGACGAAGCTGTTCGACTTTTTTCCACTCCAGAAACCATCTCACGCTTTCAGCTGGCTGCAGGGCGGCTTCCGCAGAAGGAAGATGAGGTCGCTCTAGCAGCGTTTTGGAAAGATCGTTACCAGATTGGGGATCAGCTAAGGATACATGAAAAAGCTGGAAGTCCATCTGTTTTAAAGACAAAAAACTATCGAATTGTTGGCTTTGTAAAGTCTGCTGAGATGTGGTCCGAAAAAGACTTGGGCCAAGCTAGGAGTGGGAGTGGTTCTTTGGATGCCTATGGTGTCCTCTCAAAAGAAGCCTTTACTAGTCCTGTTTATAGCCTTGCTCGGATTCGGTTTGATGATTTGAGGGGGTTCAATCCATTCTCAACCAGCTATCAAGATCGTCTGGCCTCCCATCAAAAGGACCTGGAAGAACTCTTAGCTGGAAATGGTCAGGAGCGCTATCGAAAGCTACAGGCTGATGGGAAACAAAAAATCCAAAAAGGGCAAGAAGAACTTGATGCTGCCAACAAACAGTTAGCAGACGCACGCGAAAAGGCAGGTCAAGCACAGACACAATTGACGGAGCAATCCAATAAACTGAATCAACTGTCTACACTCTTGCCCAAGGAAGAACTAGAAACAAGGCGACTCGAGTTGGCAGAAGCTCAAAAGCAACTAGATCAGCAATTGGTCAACATTCAGACAGGTGAATCGGAACTAGCAACTAAACAGAAGGACCTGGAAAAGGCCAAGGAAGATCTGAAAAATATAGAGCAACCAAACTATCATGTCTATGATCGAAAAACCATTCCAGGTGGCCAGGGTTACCTCATGTATAGTAATGCCAGTGCCAGTATCTCCGCCGTAGGCAATCTATTTCCTGTGGTACTCTACGCAGTCGCTGCCATGGTCACGTTTACGACCATGACTCGTTTTGTTGATGAAGAACGGAGCCATGCGGGCTTGTTCAAGGCCTTGGGCTATCGAACGAAAGATATCTTAGCAAAGTTTCTCTTGTATGGCTTGGTTGCTGGAACAGTTGGGACAGGCATCGGAACTCTTCTCGGTCATTATGTTTTATCTGGAACCATTTCGCAAATTATTACGCAGGGGATGGTCGTAGGAACTAGTCAACAGTATTTTTATGGGTCCTATAGCTTATTAGCCTTGGGGCTCTCCCTTCTTTCTAGCGTCTTTCCAGCTTATCTAGTCGCTAAGAGAGAGTTGAAGGAAGAAGCCAGTAACCTCCTCCTTCCAAAACCGCCAGTTTCCGGATCCAGTATTTTGCTCGAACGGCTACCGTTTTTGTGGAAACGTCTGAGTTTCACCCAAAAGGTGACCGCTAGAAATATTTTTCGCTATAAACAGCGGATGGTGATGACCATATTTGGTGTTGCTGGTTCGGTTGCTCTTCTTTTTGCGGGCTTGGGGATTCAATCCTCAGTCGGTGGAGTACCCCAACGCCAGTTTGGGGAAATCCTCAAGTACGATATGATTCTCTCGACCAAATCCAGCCTGACAGACGAAGAGGAAGAATCCTTGAAGAAGCGCTTGAAGCAAGCAGATATAAAAGAGACAGAAGCCATTTTTACAAAACAAGTGGAGGCTTCTTATCCTTCCGGACGTGGAAAACAAAGCATGACCTTAATGGTGTCCTCTAAAGACAGCTTGGAACCTTTTATCAGTCTCCGCTCAGAAGGGGGAAGACTCGACCTATCCAATGGGGCGGTAATTACCAGCAAATTAGCGCAGCTGGCCAAGGTGGGCGTTGGAGATGACTTGCGGATAGATGGCCATACGATTAGGGTGGCTGCGATTACCGAAAATTATGTTGGCCATTTTGTCTATATGAATCAAGCGACCTATCAGAAAACCTATGGAAGAAGTGTTAAGAAGAATGCCTATTTGGTCCGATTACAGTCTTCTTCTCAGCAGTTGGTCCAGAAGGTCAGTCGGGACATGATGGAAGAAGGGGCGGTGCTTGCTGTTACGCAAAATACTTCCTTGATTTCTCTCTTCAGTTCTGTAGCCCAATCATTGAATAAGACCATGATGATTTTAGTTTTGGTATCTATTTTGCTAGCGATGGTTATTTTGTATAATTTGACCAATATCAATGTGGCAGAACGAATCCGTGAGTTATCCACCATTAAGGTCCTCGGCTTCCATCATCAAGAAGTCACCCTTTATATTTATCGAGAAACTATCCTCTTGTCTCTTGTAGGGATAGGATTGGGTTTGCTAGGAGGCTTTTATCTCCATCGCTTCTTGATTGCCATGATCGCCCCAGATGCCATTCTCTTTTATCCGCGGGTGGCCCTTGGTGTCTATCTTTATCCTATCGCTTGCGTCATTCTGATCCTAGCTAGCTTAGGAATCTTGGTCAATCATCATCTTCGTAAGGTAGACATGCTGGAGGCTTTGAAATCTGTTGAATAAAAAAGAAACTTCTACCCTAGGGTGGAAGTTTTTTAGAGCTTTGGTATAATGAAAGAAGGAGAAGAGACATGACAAAAATTGCTTTGCTTTCGGATATACATGGGAATACAACTGCTTTAGAGGCTGTGCTTGGAGATGCCAAGCGGGCAGGTGTAGAAGAATACTGGTTATTAGGGGATGTCCTTATGCCGGGAACTGGTAGACGACATCTTTTGAACCTACTTGAAGAATTGCCCATTACCGTACAGATTTTAGGAAATTGGGAAGATAGCTTGTGGCGAGCGATGAAGGGGATGCTGGATCCATCAAGGGCTAGTCACCGTTATTTGATGCGCCATTGTCAGTATATCTTAGAAGAAATTCGTCCAGAAGAGATAGAGGCCATGCAAAGTCTGCCCATGCAAGTGCATCGGGAAGTTTCCGGCTTAAGAGTGGGCATTACCCATCATCTGCCAGACAAAAACTGGGGACGCGAATTGATCCATATAGGAGACCAGAAAGATTTTGATCGCCTCGTAACCAATCCCCCTTGTGATCTAGCAGTCTATGGTCATATCCACCAACAGTTTTTCCGATATGGAAGTGGTGGAGAGCTCATCTTGAATCCAGGTTCCATCGGCCAACCCTTCTTTTTGCAAGCCAATCTTCGAAAGGATCTCCGGGCCATGTATGCTATTCTAGAGTTTGATGAATCGGGTTTGAAAGATGTTGACTTTCGGCGGGTGTCCTATGACATTGAGAAAGAACTCCAGCTCGCTAAGGATCTGAAACTCCCTTACTTCCAAGTTTACTATGAAAGTTTAGTCAATGGGATCCACCATACCCATAATCATGAGCTTCTACATGAAATAGCCCAGCGAGAGGGACACAATGTAGAAGTAGACGCATGGTTGAGAGACTTTTTCAATTAGTGTAACAGTTGACATTACAACAAATAAGGGTATAATAGACTAAAAGAAAGAATTTTAACGTCTGAAGAGTAAATGTGTCTAGTTACTGATGGCTTTAGATCCAGTTTAAGACATCCCTATCTAGATGGAAGAGAGGAGTATCCATGCAAATTTCAAGTCGTTTCACCATTGGAACCCATGTATTAGTCATGATTGCTTTAAAAGGAGATTGCACCAAGGTGACCAGTGATATGATTGCTGGCAGTGTTGGGGTGAACCCTGTCATTATTCGAAAGACCTTGTCTCAATTAAAAAAGGCAGGCTTGATCCATGTAGCGCGTGGAACAGGTGGGGCCGAGATGGCCAAAGAATTGGAAGCTATTAGTTTGTTAGATATCTACCAGGCGGTTGAATGCCTTGGGAAGACTGGTCAATTATTTGGTTTCCACGAGCATCCAAATCCAGCTTGTCCGATTGGAAATAGCATCCATGGCGTCCTAGATGGGAAGCTGGAAAAGATTCAATTGGCCATGGAAAAGGAAATGGCTCAGACCAGCCTCAAAGAAGTGGTGGAGCAAACCAAGAAACAGATGGAGCTAGCAACCGTTTCTTGATTTGAGTCTGTAAGAAACTTGAAATAAAAAAGCCTTTCAGTATAGACTGAAAGGCTTTTTGTGTTCATTGAGTAAAATAGCAACACTCCTTCTAGCTTTACTTCACTAGGGCTACGAAGCTGACTAGAATAAATCCAATTGCAAAAATCCATGTCCAGTAACGATTAGGAATGAACATGAAGGAAGAACGATCGCGGAAAGCAATGCGTTGCCCTGTTTCCTCATCAATCAGATACCGAACTTGATCGGAAACAAATTTCTTTGTTAGCAAATAATTGACTGCTGCAGCAAGAATCCCCAACATACATCCTAAGATGATACTATCTGTACTCTTATTTACATTAAGATGCAGGAAGGAATAAATCATATTCGCCAAAGCTCCTCCAATCATAAGAGCAAGGGGAACGAGCAAGCCTTTACCACGCCAAACAATCATACAACAATCTCCTTAGTTTCTAACTTAATCAAAATAGAGCAAGTCTTTGCTGGTTTCGGTAAAGAGGCCAAAGCCATCTTTTGTGACATAGCCACAGTCTTCAATCCGAACTCCGACTTTTCCAGGGATGTAGATGCCTGGTTCGACTGAGAAGCACATGCCTTCTTCGATGACCATGTCATTTCCTTCCATGATAGAAGGGAATTCATGCACATCCATTCCGATACCGTGTCCGAGGCGGTGGTTGAAGTATTCGCCGTAACCTGCTTTTTCAATGACGCTTCGGGCAGCACGGTCTACTTCATGCGCCGTTACACCCGGTTTGATCATATCTAGGGCAGCCTGCTGAGCTTCTAAAGTCAAGTGGTAGATTTCTTTTTTGAAATCATCTGGTTTTCCAACCGCGACTGTTCGCGTCATATCTGAAGCATAGCCATTCACCATACAGCCCAAGTCGAAGAGAAGAAGAGCATCTTTTTCAATTTTGTTGCTTCCTGGGATGCCATGAGGGTTGGCTGCATTGTTACCAGTCAAGACCATAGTTTCAAAGCTCATTTCATAGCCCAAGCGTTTGATGCCAAAGTCGATTTCTGCGACGATATCCGTCTCAGTTTTATCCAGAGAAATGGCGTCAAATCCCATATTGACAGCCTTATCTGCATATTGACCAGCAACTAACATTTTTTGGATCTCATCAGCAGATTTGATCAAGCGCATCCGGTTAATCCGAGGGCTGAGATTGGTAAATGTTGCTTGTTCAAAGACTGAACGAAGTCCATGGTACTTGGTCAAAATCAAATTATCAAATTCCAAAGCGACCGTTTTGGCTTCTGGATTAGCGCTAGCCCCTTTGATTTTTTCCCAAGGATTTTCAGAATCCACATACCCTACCACTTGGAAATCCACAACTGCAGTCGCCCGTTCTACCTCAAGAGCAGGGACAAAAAGAAGCGGTTCATGGTCTGGATAAACGAACAAGAAGAGCTGACGCTCGTGAGGATCACTGTAAAATCCAGTTAGGTAATTGATGGTGACAGGATCGGATACAACAGCAACATCCGTTTTTTCGGTTTCAAGAAATGCTACAATTTGATCTAATTTAGACATAAGCTACCTTCTTTCTATTGATAATATTTTGTCAGATTTTCCCTAAAAAATCAAGAGTTTGCAAAAAGATGTTAAAATGCTTGAAAGTGTTTACAATAAGTGATAAAATAGTTGTTATAGAAGACTGAAAACGAAATTTTCAATAAAGAAAGGAAGTAATATGAATACAGACGATACTGTAACCATTTACGACGTTGCCCGAGAGGCGGGTGTCTCAATGGCGACTGTTAGCCGTGTCGTGAACGGAAATAAGAACGTTAAGGAAAATACTCGTAAAAAAGTATTGGAAGTCATTGAACGTTTGGACTATCGTCCGAATGCAGTAGCTCGTGGACTTGCGAGTAAGAAAACCACAACGGTAGGTGTTGTGATTCCAAATATTACCAATAGTTATTTCTCTACTCTGGCAAAGGGAATCGATGACATTGCTGAAATGTACAAGTACAACATCGTCCTTGCCAACAGCGATGAAGACGATGATAAAGAAGTTTCTGTTGTCAATACTCTTTTCTCAAAACAGGTCGATGGGATTATCTTCATGGGTTATCACTTGACAGAAAAGATTCGTTCAGAATTCTCTCGTTCTCGGACACCGGTGGTCCTTGCTGGGACAGTTGATGTCGAACATCAATTGCCAAGTGTCAATATCGATTACAAGCAAGCGACAGTAGACGCGGTTACACTATTGGCTAAACGAAATAAAAAGATTGCTTTTGTAAGTGGACCATTAGTAGATGATATCAACGGTAAGATTCGCTTGGCTGGCTACAAAGATGCTTTGAAAGCAAAAAAATTGTCTTACAGTGAAGGCTTGGTCTTTGAGTCTAAGTACCGCTATGAAGAAGGCTATAACTTGGCTGAACGCATCATTGCATCTAAAGCAACAGCAGCCTTTGTAACTGGGGATGAATTGGCAGCAGGTTTGCTTAATGGTCTAGCTGATCAAGGTGTGAACGTACCGGAAGATTTTGAGTTGATTACCAGTGATGATTCACAAATTACACGCTACACTCGTCCAAATCTTTCAACTGTTGGCCAACCACTTTATGATTTGGGGGCTATCAGTATGCGGATGCTGACAAAAATTATGCATAAGGAAGAATTGGAAGAAAGAGAAGTTCTTCTTGCCCATACCATCAATCATCGTGGGACTACGAAGAAGTAAAAATCAAAGGAAGCCAAGGCTTCCTTTTTTCTTGTCTCTGCATGAATCTCCGGTAAAACTTGAAGGGGTCTGCTAAATTAGGTATAATAGAGGGTATGAAAGTATTACTGTATTTAGAAGGAAAATCCGTTTTACAAAAATCGGGGATCGGTCGAGCTCTCCAACACCAGATGCATGCCTTGGATTTGGCTGGAATCCCCTACACCACAGATATTTTAGGGGACTACGATGTGGTTCATATTAATACTTATGGTCCTCGGAGTTTGTTGCTATTGCATGCTGCCAAACGTCGAGGGAAAAAGGTCATTATGCATGGACATTCCACACGGGAAGATTTCCAAAATTCATTTATTGGGTCCAATTTGTTTGCTCCCTTATTTGGCAAATATTTGGCTCATATGTATAAAAAAGCCGATTTTATTATTACCCCTTCAGAGTATTCGAAACAACTGATTCAGTCCTACGGGGTCAAGACTCCAATTGTCGCTGTTTCTAATGGGATTGATTTGTCTAAATATAAAAAAGATCCCAAAAAAGAAGAGGTTTTTCGGAAGCACTTTAATATCCAAGAAGGAGAGAAGGTCGTTTTATGTGCGGGTCTCTACTTTAGACGAAAAGGGATTGAAGACTTTGTAGAAGTGGCTCGTCGGATGCCAGATGTCCGCTTTATTTGGTTGGGGTCGATTAATAAATGGTTAATCCCTCGGGCTATTCGTCGTCTGGTCGAGAAAGATCATCCGAGCAATGTTGAATTCCCTGGCTATTTTAAGGGAGCTGTGTTCCAAGGTGCTATGACAGGTGCGGATGCCTTCTTCTTCCCATCTTATGAGGAAACGGAAGGGATTGTTGTCCTAGAGGCCTTAGCGGGTCACCAGCATGTCGTCCTCCGGGATATTCCAGTTTATCATGGTTGGGTGGACCAAGAGTCGGCAGAATTGTGTCATTCAGTGGATGAGTTTGTGGACTCTCTTGAAAAAGTCTTGTCTGGTCAAGTGGACAAGCGCGATGCAGGGGATCGAGTAGCTCAAAGTCGCTCAATTGATTTGGTAGCGGATCAACTAGTGAAAGCCTATCAGCAAGTATTGGAGATGTAATATGCGTATTGGATTATTTACAGATACTTATTTTCCGCAGGTATCGGGGGTTGCGACCAGTATTCGAACCCTTAAAACAGAATTGGAGAAGTTGGGACATACTGTTTTTATCTTTACGACGACGGATAAGGATGTCAACCGCTATGAGGACTGGCAAATTATCCGCATTCCAAGTATCCCTTTCTTTGCTTTTAAGGATCGGCGGATTGCTTATCGCGGCTTTACCAAGGCTTTGGCCATTGCCAAACAATACAAACTGGATATGATCCATACACAGACAGAGTTTTCTTTAGGACTACTCGGGGTTTGGATTGCTAAGGAGCTTCGGATTCCAGTAATTCATACCTATCATACCCAGTATGAAGATTATGTGCGTTATATTGCCAAGGGGATGGTTATCCGACCAAGTATGGTCAAATATATTGTTCGTGGTTATATGAATGACTTGGATGGGGTCATCTGCCCGAGTGAGATTGTCTATGACCTCTTGCTGAACTATAAGGTCAAGGCTGAAAAACGGATTATTCCGACAGGAATTGAGCTGGCGAAGTTTGAACGACCTGAAATCACACAAGTGGAGACGCAAGCCCTTCGTGAAAAATTAGGCATTCAAGAGGGTGAAATCATGCTCTTGAGCTTGTCACGGGTTTCTTACGAGAAAAATATCCAAGCCGTTATTGCGGCCTTGCCTAAAGTGTTAGAAGAAAATGCGCATATTAAATTGATTGTGGCTGGAGATGGGCCTTATCTAGATGATTTAAAAAAACAAGCGACCAAGCTTGGTGTGTCAGATGCGGTCGTCTTCACAGGAATGATTCCACCAAACGAAACAGCTCTTTACTATAAGGCGGCAGATTTCTTCATTTCAGCTTCGACTAGTGAGACGCAAGGCTTGACCTATTTAGAGAGTATCGCTAGTGGGACCCCCCTAATTGCTCAAAGTAATCCTTACTTAGATAATGTAATCAATGATCGGATGTTCGGAATCTTGTATGACCAGGAAGAAGATTTGGCAGCAGCTATTTTAGAAGCGACCTTAGCCACACCAGAAAAAGATGAGGCTAAGTGGGAGGAGAAGCTTTATGAAATTTCTTCGACAAATTTTGGTCGCAGGGTCTATGAGTTCTATCTGGATGCCATTATTTCGAAAGATTTTTATAATGAACGTCATCCTGAGGAAAGCCGTACCAAACGGGTGACCAAGTCTATTGTGAAAATTCCAAAAAAAGTTATCGCTATGCCTGTGAATGGGTCTGTGAGAATCATGAAGGGTTCCTTTAAACAGGTGAAAAAGATTCGCAACATTACCAAGTTATTGGATTAGAGTTCATCTCAAAAGCTAGGGGGCCTAAAGTAAGGCTCCTGGCATAGGGGATAGGAAGCTTTTTCCTCTTGCAAAATATTTCAATCGTGCTATAATACTAGTCAGAGACATATCAAATCTAGGAAATCTAAAAGAGAGCGCGTGGGGCTGGAAATCGCGTAGAGGATAGGTTTGGGACTACTCGGTGAACTTTTTATGCAAACATAAAACGGTGGCCACGTTAGAGCCAATCAGAGGTGTTCCTCTTTTTTGAGGAACATAAATGAAGGTGGAACCACGTTGCGACGTCCTTTCGAGGAGGTCGCTTTTTTGTTTTTTTGATGAAGAAATCAAAAAGAGTTTCACTATAACTAAGATATTTAAAAATTTATAAGGAGAAGATTATGATTAAGATTACTTTCCCAGATGGCGCTGTTCGTGAATTCGAATCTGGCGTGACAACTTTTGAAATTGCTCAATCCATCAGCAATTCTTTGGCTAAAAAAGCCCTTGCTGGTAAATTTAACGGCAAACTCATCGACACTACTCGTGCTATCACTGAAGATGGAAGCATCGAAATCGTGACACCTGATCACGAAGATGCTCTTCCAATCTTGCGCCACTCAGCAGCACACTTGTTTGCCCAAGCCGCTCGTCGCCTCTTCCCAGACATTCATTTGGGTGTAGGTCCAGCGATCGAAGATGGTTTCTACTACGATACTGACAATGAAGCTGGTCAAATCTCTAACGAAGACCTTCCTCGCATCGAAGAAGAAATGCAAAAAATCGTTAAAGAAAACTTCCCATCAATCCGTGAAGAAGTGTCTAAAGACGAAGCGCGTGAAATCTTCAAAAACGATCCCTACAAATTGGAATTGATTGAAGAGCACTCAGAAGACGAAGGTGGTTTGACCATCTACCGTCAAGGTGAGTACGTTGACCTTTGCCGTGGCCCACACGTGCCATCAACAGGTCGCATTCAAATCTTCCACCTTCTCAATGTAGCTGGTGCTTACTGGCGTGGTAATAGCGACAATGCTATGATGCAACGGATTTACGGTACAGCTTGGTTCGACAAGAAAGACTTGAAGAACTACCTTCAAATGCGTGAAGAAGCCAAAGAACGTGACCACCGTAAACTTGGTAAAGAGCTTGACCTCTTCATGATTTCTCAAGAGGTTGGTCAAGGTCTTCCATTCTGGTTGCCAAACGGGGCTACTATCCGTCGTGAGTTGGAACGCTACATCGTCGACAAAGAATTGGCTTCTGGCTACCAACACGTTTACACTCCACCACTTGCTTCTGTAGAACTTTACAAGACTTCTGGTCACTGGGATCATTACCAAGAAGATATGTTCCCAACTATGGATATGGGAGACGGTGAAGAATTTGTCCTTCGTCCAATGAACTGCCCACACCACATCCAAGTCTTCAAACACCATGTTCACTCATACCGTGAATTGCCAATCCGTATCGCTGAAATCGGAATGATGCACCGCTATGAAAAATCTGGTGCTTTGACTGGTCTCCAACGGGTGCGTGAGATGTCTCTTAACGACGGTCACCTCTTTGTGACTCCAGAACAAATCCAAGAAGAATTCCAACGTGCCCTTCAGTTGATTATTGATGTATATGGGGACTTCAACCTAAACGAATACCGCTTCCGCCTCTCTCTTCGTGACCCTCAAGATACTCACAAATACTTTGATAACGATGAGATGTGGGAAAATGCCCAAACCATGCTTCGTGCTGCTCTTGATGAAATGGGCGTGGACTACTTTGAAGCAGAAGGGGAAGCAGCCTTCTACGGACCAAAATTGGATATTCAGGTGAAGACTGCCCTTGGTAAAGAAGAAACTCTTTCTACTATCCAGCTTGACTTCTTGCTTCCAGAACGCTTCGACCTTAAATACATCGGAGCGGATGGGGAAGAACACCGTCCAGTGATGATCCACCGTGGTGTTATCTCAACGATGGAACGCTTCACAGCGATCCTGATCGAAAACTACAAGGGTGCCTTCCCAACATGGCTGGCACCACACCAAGTAACTCTTATTCCAGTTTCTAACGAAAAACATGTGGACTACGCTTGGGAAGTAGCTAAGAAACTTCGTGACCGTGGGGTTCGTGCAGATGTGGATGAGCGCAATGAAAAAATGCAGTTCAAGATCCGGGCTTCTCAAACTCAAAAAATTCCTTACCAATTGATCGTTGGTGACAAGGAAATGGAAGAGAAAGCCGTAAACGTTCGCCGTTATGGACAAAAAGAAACAGAAACAATGCCAGTAGATGCATTTGTAGAATTGATTCTTGCAGATATTGCCAATAAATCTCGTGTAGCAAACTAACAGATAGAAAAGCTAGGCTTTAACCTAGCTTTTTTTTGTGGATTGAAAATAACTATTCAAGCGCTGTTTTAGTGACCCCTATGTTGTGATAATTATTTT
The DNA here is from genome assembly GCF_015552665.1 of Streptococcus sp. 1001283B150225_161107_H12. Lineage (NCBI taxonomy): Bacteria > Bacillati > Bacillota > Bacilli > Lactobacillales > Streptococcaceae > Streptococcus > Streptococcus sp. 1001283B150225_161107_H12. The sequence goes on from NZ_JADNFC010000001.1 coordinate 294,722, forward strand.
TTCCATTGCATAACCTTTTTCTTTCTCTTTCTTTACAAATCAAAGTATAACTCCCATTTTTCAAAGAAATTTGCTATAATGAAAGGACAGAGATTTGAAGAAGCAAAGAAAAAATAGAAGTAGGTACATGTATGAAGAAAATTCTTGTTGTAGATGATGAAAAGCCGATTTCGGATATTATAAAATTCAATATGGCCAAAGAAGGCTATGAAGTCTTGACTGCCTTCGATGGGAAAGAAGCACTGGCTGTTTTCGAAGCTGAGAACCCAGATATTTTGATTTTGGACCTCATGCTTCCTGAAATTGACGGCTTGGAAGTGGCGCGTACCATTCGGAAGACTAGTAATGTGCCGATTATTGTTCTTTCTGCCAAAGATACCGAATTTGATAAAGTTATCGGTCTTGAAATTGGGGCGGATGACTATGTGACCAAGCCATTCTCAAATCGTGAGCTTCAAGCTCGCGTAAAAGCTTTATTGCGTCGGACAGAACTAACGGTAGAATCACAAACAGAGTCTACATCAGATTCAGAGATTGTGATTGGGGATTTGAAAATCATTCCGGATGCCTTCCTTGCTCAGAAAAAGGGCAAAGAGCTTGAGTTGACCCATCGCGAATTTGAGTTGCTCTATCACTTGGCAACCCATGTAGGCCAAGTCATGACTCGTGAGCATTTGCTGGAAACAGTCTGGGGCTACGATTATTTTGGTGATGTTCGGACAGTGGACGTAACGATTCGACGTTTGCGTGAAAAAATCGAAGATATTCCTGGCCGTCCAGAGTATATTTTAACGCGCCGTGGTGTCGGTTACTATATGAGAAATAATGATTAATCACATCAAAGAAGTCATGACCTCTTATAATTTTGTTTTTATTTTAATCACTCTTGGATTCATTATCGTGGTAGCCTTACTGATCCTAGAAAATCGTCGGGATAACATGAAGCTACGCTTGTTGAATGATAAAATTAAGAGTTTGATTGCTGGAGAGTATTCGGATATCATTGATTTACAAGGGGGTCCTGAATTAACAGAGATTTCCAACAATATCAATGATTTATCTGAAGTGATTCGATTGACGCATGAAAATTTGGAACAGGAAACCAAGCGCTTGACCAGTATTCTTTCCTATATGACAGATGGGGTCTTAGCGACCAATCGTCGGGGGCAGATTATCTTGGTTAATGAAATGGCTGCTAAACAACTCAATGTTGTGGTAGAAGAGGTCATGAACATCAGTATTCTAGATCTGCTTGGCATTAGTGAAGAGTATGAACTGCGTGACTTGATTACCAATGTTCCAGAATTGACTATCGATTCGCAGGATGAAAATGGGGAGTACATCTCTTTACGGGTTCGCTTCGCTTTGATTCGGAGAGAGTCTGGTTTTATTTCTGGTCTGGTTGCCGTCTTGCATGACACAACCGAACAGGACAAGGAAGAGCGGGAACGTCGTTTATTCGTATCCAACGTTAGTCATGAACTCCGAACACCACTGACCAGTGTTAAATCTTACTTGGAAGCCTTGGATGACGGAGCCATTACGGAGCCAGTTGCACCGGAATTTGTCAAAGTATCTTTGACAGAGACCAACCGGATGATGCGGATGGTGACGGATCTATTAAGTCTTTCACGGATCGATAATGAAACCAGTCAATTGGATGTTGAATTGACCAACTTTACAGCCTTCATCACCTTCATTTTGAACCGCTTTGATAAGATGAAGAACCAGGCTGGCGAGAAGAAATATGATATTGTTCGTGATTATCCAATTTCTCCTGTCTGGGTTGAAATTGATACAGACAAGATGACACAGGTCTTAGACAATATCTTAAATAACGCTATCAAATATTCCCCAGATGGTGGGGAAATTCGTGTGGGGATGAAAACAACAGATGCCCAGTTGATTATCTCTATTTCGGATGAGGGCTTAGGGATTCCTAAAAAGGACCTGCCACGAATTTTTGACCGCTTTTATCGCGTGGATAAGGCACGTAGTCGCGCCCAAGGTGGGACTGGTTTAGGACTGGCCATTGCCAAGGAAATTATCAAGCAACACAAAGGATTTATCTGGGCCAAGAGTGAATATGGAAAAGGTTCTACTTTCACGATTGTCCTACCATATGATAAAGATGCTATCCTGGATGATGGATGGGATAATGAGGATGAATAAGAAAACTAATGGATGAAAAAGGGTTTAAGTATAGTATTTTAGCTTCAGGATCGAGTGGCAATTCGTTTTACTTAGAGACTCCTAAGAAGAAAATTCTAGTAGATGCAGGCTTGTCCGGGAAGAAAATTACAGGTTTGCTTGCAGAGATTGATCGCAAACCCGAAGATCTTGATGCTATTTTAATCACACATGAACATTCGGATCACATTCATGGCGTTGGTGTGCTAGCTCGTAAATACGGGATGGACCTATACGCCAATGAAGCTACCTGGAAGGCCATGGAGGGAAGCAAGTACCTTGGGAAGGTCGATGACTCCCAGAAACATTTATTTGAAATGGGCAAGACCTTAACCTTCGGGGATTTGGATGTGGAAAGTTTTGGTGTCAGCCATGATGCTGCGGCTCCCCAGTTCTACCGGTTCATGAAAGATGGGAAGAGTTTTGTCATGCTGACGGATACAGGTTATGTCAGTGATCGAATGGCAGGGATTGTTGAAAATGCAGATGGCTATTTGATCGAGTCCAACCACGATGTAGAAATCCTACGGGCAGGCTCTTATGCTTGGCGATTAAAGCAACGGATCTTATCCGATTTGGGTCACCTCTCTAATGAAGATGGCGCAGATGCCATGATTCGGACCCTAGGCAATAAGACCAAAAAGATTTATCTGGGCCACTTATCCAAGGAAAACAATATCAAGGAATTGGCCCATATGACCATGGTTAATCAACTGGCTCGAGCAGATCTAGCAGTGGGGCATGATTTTGACGTCTTGGATACATCTCCAGATACAGCGACTCCATTAGTAGATATCTAGATGATTAAAAAAGGAGATGAGCTCATCTCCTTTTTAGGTCAGTAGTGTAGGCTTGAAATGAGTGGAAAGGATAGGAGCAGTTAGTTTGAAATATGTGTATATAACAGTAGGGTTTATTTCCTTAGGATTAGGGATTATTGGGATTCCATTACCTATTTTACCAACGACCCCGTTTCTTTTATTAGCTATGGCTTGTTTTGCCAAGAGTTCTCAACGCTTTGAAAAATGGTTGCATGGGACCAAGTTGTACCAAACTTATGTAGCGGATTATCGGGAAACCAAGTCGATCTCAAAAAAGCGGAAAAAAAGAATTATTCTACAAATTTATCTTTTGATGGGGATTTCCATTTACCTGGCACCACTCTGGTTTGTAAAATTAGGTCTACTGGGATTAACTATTTTTATCAGTTATTATTTGTTCAAAGTGATTCCGGATAAAGAAGAATGATATAAGGACAGAATAGGTCCTAAATCCTATCTTGAAAACAAGGGAAAGGAGTGCGAGACGCACTCTTTTTTGGTATAATAGAGGGGTGTATCTTTTGGACGGAATAGGTCACAGGATTCAATCCAGATGCATAAATGAAGAAAGAAAGTAGTAACGTGATGCAAGCCTTATATAACCTTCTTGCTGAGAAATTTCGGCTGACTTTTGACGATACAGAATTGTTGGAAACAGCTTTTACACATACCTCATATGCGAATGAGCATCGCCTCTTAAAAATTTCACATAATGAACGTTTGGAATTTTTAGGAGACGCTGTTCTCCAGTTAGTGATTTCCGAATATTTATTTGCCCTCTACCCAAGTAAGCCAGAGGGAGATTTGTCAAAAATGCGTTCCATGATTGTTCGTGAGGAAAGCCTGGCAGGTTTTTCCCGTGATTGTGGTTTCGATCAATTTATCAAACTTGGCAAGGGAGAGGAAAAATCTGGTGGACGTAACCGAGATACCATCTTAGGAGATTTGTTTGAAGCTTTTTTAGGCGCCTTACTCTTGGATAAGGGAGTAGAGATGGTGCGGAACTTCATTCAGCAAGTCATGATTCCTAAAGTCGAGGCAGGTCAATTTGAGCAAGTGATTGACTATAAGACGCGCTTGCAAGAAATCCTTCAAATCCATGGGGATGTCTTGATTACCTATGAGGTGACGAGTGAATCAGGACCGGCTCATGCCAAGGAGTTTGAAGTGCAAGTGTCTGTCAATGGGAAAATCATCGGTCAAGGACGTGGCCGGTCTAAAAAGGCTGCAGAACAAGAAGCAGCAAAAAAAGCAGTGGAGAATAAGGTGGATCCCTCATGTATTTAAAGGAAATTGAGATTCAAGGATTTAAGTCTTTCGCAGATAAGACCCGAGTCATCTTTGACCAAGGGGTAACCGCAGTGGTTGGCCCTAATGGATCTGGAAAATCGAACATTACGGAAAGTCTGCGCTGGGCCTTAGGTGAATCGAGTGTCAAGAGCCTACGTGGTGGCAAGATGCCGGACGTGATTTTTGCTGGGACTGAAACTCGGAAACCCTTAAACTACGCCTGCGTAACGGTAGTACTGGATAACCGGGATGGCTTTATCAAACAAGCTGCTAAAGAAATCCGCGTGGAGCGTCATATTTATCGATCGGGTGATAGTGAATACAAGATTGATGGCAAGAAAGTCCGTTTGAGAGATGTCCATGATCTCTTTATGGATACTGGACTTGGGAGAGATTCTTTCTCTATTATTTCTCAAGGGAAGGTTGAAGAAATCTTTAATTCCAAACCAGAAGAGAGACGGGCTATTTTTGAGGAAGCTGCTGGGGTTCTTAAATTTAAGACGCGTCGCAAGGAAACAGAATCTAAGTTGGTTCAGACACAAGATAATTTGGACCGTCTAGAAGACATTATTTTTGAGTTAGAGGGGCAAATCAAACCTCTTGAAAAGCAAGCCCTTGTGGCCAAACGTTTCTTAGAATTGGATCAACAACGCCAGGTTCTTTATTTGGATGTTTTGATTGCACAAATTGAAGTCAATAAAAAAGACTATGATCAAGCCGTCCAAGAAGAAGCCTCCATCCAAGAGCAATTAAAGGCTTATTACCAGAAAAGAGAAGAGTATGAGGCGGAAAGTCTCCGATTGAAACAGAGTCGTCAGACTCTTCAACACCAATTGTCAGATGATCAAGCTAGCCTCTTGGAATTGACTCGTCTCTTAAGTGATTTGGAGAAACAAATCGAATTGGCACGCTTGGAGTCCCAACAGGTCGCTCGAAGTCGTCAGGAAAATCAAGAGCGGGTCAATAGTCTGGAAGTGCGCCTACAAGTTCTTCGGAACCAGTTGGAAGAAAAACAAGCCAATACAAAGAGTCTTCAAGAAGAACTACAAAAGAGCCAAGTAGCTCTGGAAGGTCTGGAGAAAGAGTTGGCCAGCTTCTCAGAAGATCCAGATCAGGTAATCGATTATTTACGTGAAAAATACGTGGCCTTGATGCAGGATGAAGCGGAGCGATCAAACGAATTAACAACCATTGAAAATCAACTGGAAGCCTCAGCTCAATTATCTCAGAGCAAGAAAGAAGACTTTCAAAAGCAAGTTCAAATCGTAAGAGAATTGCAGGAAAAAGACCAGGTTGCTCAAGAAGCTTATCAAGTAGCTCAAGAGCATCTGAAACACTTGCTTGAGACCTATCAATCAGAGGCAAAACGGTTTGAGGAAGCTCGCCAGGCTTATCAAGAAGCGCAAGCCAAGATGTTTGATTTACTGGATCAAAGTAAGGAAAAACAGGCTCGCATTAACAGTTTAGAGGCGATTCAAAAAAATCATAGTAATTTTTATGCGGGCGTAAAGAGTGTCTTGCAAGAAGCGGCTCGCTTAGGTGGGATCGTGGGAGCTGTCAGTGAAAAACTTTCCTTCTCACCAGAGTATCAGACTGCCTTAGAGATTGCTCTAGGAGCTAGCAGTCAGCATATTATCGTAGAAGACGAAGGAGCAGCAACACGGGCAATCGAACATCTGAAGAAGAATCGCTCGGGTCGGGCAACCTTCCTTCCTTTGACAACCATTAAACCACGTCACCTTGCAGGAAAGAATCAAGAACTGATTGAAGCCTGTCCAGGGTTCCTAGGGATGGCTAGCAGTTTGGTGGACTATGATCCTTCCCTCGAGTCGATTTTTCAAAACCTTTTGGGTGTCACAGCTATTTTTGATACAATTGAGCACGCCAAGTCGGCTGCTCGCAAAGTTGCCTACCAAGTTCGTATCGTGACGCTCGATGGAACCGAACTGCGCACGGGTGGTTCCTATGCAGGGGGAGCGAATCGAACCAATAATTCGATTTTTATCAAGCCAGAACTGGATCGCTTGCACCAAGAATTGGCCTCTCTTCAGAAGAACTTGCGAGAAGTAGAAGGGCAGGTTCAAGAGCAACAGGACCAAGTGAGCCAATCACAAGAAAAACTAGAATCTTTGAAAGGCCAAGGAGAAGTGGCGCGACTAGAAGAGCAACGCCTTCAATTAGCTTTTGAGCAAGCTCACCAGCAACTCTTGGATGCCCAAGAACTGTTAGAACTTATCCGTACAGAGCTGGATGAAGGTAGCGACCAGGAGCTCCTCCAAAAACGGGATCACTTGCAAGCGCGGCTGAAAGAAATTGAGGCGGAAAAAGAGCAAGTCACTGCTGAGATTGAAGAAGTCAAGCTCAATAAAGATGTCGTTGTTGAGAAAATTGAAAATTTACGAGTAGCCATTGCCAAGCTTCAATTACAAAAAACAGAGTTGAAGAGTCGATTGACCTATGACCAGACAGATTCCGAACGCTTGCAGCAAGAGTTGGCTTCTACTGAACGGGAAATCCAAGCTCTCCAATATGCGATTGAGCAGGGAGAAGATCGACATGAGCAAATCGATGTTTCTGTCCTTGAAAAACAACTGCAAGCAACCCTTCAAGAGAAAACCGCTCTGGAGCAAGCTGTGATTCGTAAGCAATTTGAATTAGAGGATTTGGAAGGCCAGTCTGAAGATGTAGCGGGTCATATGGAACAAGCCCGTCGTCAAAATGAGGAGTGGATTCGCCTACAGGCCAAAGCAGAATCCAATCGTGATCGCTTGGCGGATAAGCTAAATAAATTGATGTTAGCTCTGACCGATGAATTCAAGATGAGTTTTGAAGAGGCATCTAATCAGGCCAACGAACTAGAAAATCTAGCTCAGTCTGAGCAAGTCTTAAAAGACTTGGAAAAAACGATTAAAGCCTTAGGACCTGTCAATATTGATGCTATCGAACAATACGATGAGGTCAAGACTAGGTTTGATTTCCTTTCCAGTCAACGAGAAGATGTCTTGGCAGCGAAGAATCTTCTTCTTGAAACCATTAATGACATGAATGATGAGGTGAAAGAACGCTTTAAGTCTACGTTTGAAGCGATTCGTGAATCCTTCCGAATAACCTTTAAACAGATGTTTGGGGGAGGATCAGCAGATCTCATCTTGACGGATGGGGATCTCTTGTCTGCTGGGGTCGAGATTTCTGTTCAACCGCCAGGTAAGAAAATTCAATCCTTGAATTTGATGAGTGGTGGGGAGAAAGCTTTGTCAGCATTGGCGCTGCTCTTCTCAATCATTCGTGTCAAGACTATTCCATTTGTCATCTTGGATGAGGTAGAAGCGGCTCTAGACGAGGCCAATGTTAAACGTTTTGGGGATTACCTCAATCGTTTTGATAAGGAAAGTCAGTTTATTGTGGTCACCCACCGTAAGGGAACCATGGCGGCAGCAGATTCCATCTACGGAGTGACCATGCAAGAATCTGGAGTCTCTAAGATTGTATCTGTGAAGCTGAAAGATATAGAAGGAATGGATAATGGAAATTAAATTAGTCGCAACAGACATGGATGGGACCTTTTTGGATGAAAATCATCAATTTGATCAAGCTTTATTCCTAAAGGTATTAAAGAAGTTTCAAGAAAAAGGGATCTACTTTGCGGCAGCAAGTGGTCGGCCTCTCCTCTCTTTGAAGACAATCTTTAAAGAGGTTCAGGATCAGATTATTTTTATAGCTGAAAACGGCAGTGTTGTTGAGTTTCATGGTGAAGATGTCTATGAAGCGACCATGAGTCCTGAATTTTACCAAGCCATGTTTGCCAAGTTACAAGAAAGTCCTTATTTTGATAAAAATAAGTGCTTGTTAACGGGAAAACGTGGGAGCTATGTTCTAAAAACCGTTGATCCAGACTATCTAGCTGCTTCACAAAACTACAATGAAAATATTCAAATGGTGTCTGATTTTTCAGAAATTGATGATCTTGTCTTTAAGATGACCACCAATTTTGACCAAGAAGTATTAGCGGAAGGGGAAGCCTGGGTTACCCAAAATGTTGAGGGTGTTAAGGCTATGACCACTGGTTATGAGTGCATTGATATTGTCTTGGATTATGTGGACAAGGGAGTCGCCATCCAAGCACTAATGGATCAGCTAGGCATTAGTCGAGATCAAGTCCTAGCTTTTGGGGATAACCTCAATGATCTTCATATGATGCAGGTTGTTGGCCATCCAATTGCGCCAGAAAATGCCCGTCCAGAGATTTTGGAATTGGCTGAAAAAGTATTAGCTCACCATTCGACAGGATCTGTCCTTCGCTTCATGGAGGAAGAATTATGAGTCAGATTAAGGTTATCGCACTAGACTTGGACGGTACTCTCTTAAACTCAGATAAGAAAATCTCCCCTCGGAACTTAGCTGCCATTCGTGCAGCTCAAGAAAAAGGGATCAAGGTAGTTTTGACGACGGGTCGTCCCCTCAAGGCTATGGATTTTCTGCTTCAAGAGATTGGGACTGCCGGCTTGTCAGATGAATACACCATTACGTTTAATGGTGGCTTGGTACAAAAGAATACAGGGGAGATCATTGCGAAGACAGTTTTCTCTCGTGATGATGTCGTCCGTATTTATGAGGAGACAGAGGCCCTTGGTTTGCCCCTAGATGCCATCAGCGAAGGGGTTGTTTATACACTTGTATCTGATCAAGAATCTCTTTACCCTCTCTATAATCCTTACTTGAACTTTATTCCCGTTTCTATTGAAGATTTGTCCAGTCAGATTTCCTACAATAAGTGTGTAACGGCCTTTCAACAGGACTATTTGGATGGCGCTATTCCAAAGATTTCTCCTGAATTAAGGGAGCGTTTTGAGATTTTTAAATCCAGAGACATGCTCTTGGAATGGTGCCCCAAAGGCGTTCAAAAGGATCGAGGCTTGGAAGCTTTGGTGGAGTATTTAGGAATCGATGCTAGCCAAGTCATGGCGTGTGGAGATGAAGCCAACGATGCCAGCATGTTAAGATGGGCAGGCCTAGGAATCGCCATGGCTAATGCGGTGGATAAGGTGAAAGAGATTGCCACACTAGTCTCAGACTACACCAATGATGAAGATGCAGTCGGAAGAGCGATTGAAGAATATGTATTGAAGGAGGGTCAATAATGGGATTATTTGACCGACTATTTGGAAGAAAAGAAGAAACAAAACCACAAGTTCAGGATCTTACAGAAGAGCTTGTGGAAAGCCCTGAGAAAGCAAGCTCGCCAGCTGAGCCGGTATCTCAAAAGGCTTCACAAAGTGATGAAGCAAAGATTTCGGCAATGGAAGCCTACTATGCAGAATTAAAAGAGCGAATGGCTGCCGAATCAGCGCGATCATCGCAAGAGTCGACAGCATCTATTGAAGAAGAAGTTCCTTCAGAAGAGCCTGTAAATCAGGAAACAGCTATCGAGGAAGAGGACCCTTCTCAAGTGAAGCAGGATAGCTCTCCTGAGGAAGTAACCGAGCCTGCCCCTGTTCCTGAAGAACAAACTATAGAAATAGAAGCTTTACAAGAAGAGAATCTTGAAGATGAGCCTCTGAATTCTTCATCAGATCTTCCCCAAGAATCCTTTGAAGAAGATGTTCTTGCAAAGAATGAAACAGAAGATGAAACTTCAAGTCTTTCCAAAGAACCCGAGGAAGTAATTGAAGAAGCAACTACTGAAAGTTCAGAGGAAGAAACAGGAGAGTTTGAAGAAGACACTCCAGTAGAAGAAACAACTAGCGAACCTGAAGATACAGAAGAGCTTGAAGCAGAATTGTCAGTAGAGGAACCTACTAGCGAACCTGAAATTTCAGAAGAAGTTGAAGAAGAGTCTTTAGTAGAAAAAACGACAAGTGAGCCAGAGATTGCTGAACCAACAGAAACGGTTCAAGAAAAATACAATCGAAGCTTGAAGAAAACTCGGACTGGCTTTGGTGCTGCCCTTAATGCATTCTTTGCTAACTTCCGTTCTGTCGATGAAGAATTCTTTGAAGAGTTAGAAGAACTCTTGATCATGAGTGACGTCGGAGTCCAAGTCGCTTCGAATCTGACGGAAGAGCTCCGCTATGAAGCACGCTTGGAAAATGCCAAGAAGCCGGATGCCTTGCGTCGAGTGATCATTGAAAAATTGGTGGATCTCTATGAAAAAGATGGCCAATACAATGAGCAAATCAACTTTAAGGACGGCTTGACCGTCATGCTCTTCGTCGGAGTGAATGGCGTTGGGAAAACCACTTCTATCGGAAAACTAGCTCATAAGTACAAGAAGGAAGGGAAAAAAGTGATGCTAGTCGCAGCAGATACCTTCCGGGCAGGAGCTGTTGCTCAGTTGGCTGAATGGGGACGTCGTGTGGATGTGCCCGTTGTCACAGGTCCTGAAAAATCAGATCCTGCAAGTGTGGTCTTTGATGGGATGGAACGAGCAGTGGCAGAACAAGTCGATGTTTTGATGATTGATACGGCTGGTCGCCTTCAGAATAAAGACAATCTGATGGCTGAATTAGAAAAAATCGGTCGCATTATCAAGCGCGTGGATCCTACAGCCCCTCATGAAACCTTCTTGGCCTTGGATGCGTCTACAGGACAAAATGCCCTGGTCCAAGCCAAGGAATTCTCTAAGATCACGCCGATTACTGGTATCGTCCTCACTAAGATTGATGGAACAGCTCGAGGAGGAGTGGTTCTTGCCATTCGAGAAGAATTGGATATTCCAGTGAAATTAATCGGTTTTGGTGAAAAAATTGATGACATCGGTGAATTCAATTCTGAAAACTTTATGCGTGGCTTGTTAGAAGGCTTGATATAAACAAAAAACTCATCTCAAGAAAGAGATGAGTTTTTTTGTTGCACTTTTAGTCAGTCGGACAATTTATTCTTCAATTGCTGGTTGCCAGACCCATTCCGCATTGTAATCCTTCAAGAGGTCAAAGGAAGCTTGAGGTCCCATGGTTCCAGATTTATATTCATGAAGAGGGACTTGATTTTCAGCCCACAGGTGTTCGATTCGGTCAATTAACTGCCAAGAGGCTCTAACTTCATTCCAGTGGCTGAAGTTGGTTGAGTCATTGTTCAAGACATCATAGATCAACTTTTCGTAAGGCTCTGGAGAAGCACCAGTTGCAGTAGCTTCTGTTACATAGTCGAAGGAAATGGGAGCAATCTGGAACTGCTCGCCAACTTCTTTTCCGTTGACACTGAGAGAGAAACCTTCATTTGGTTGAATGTAGATGGTAAGCACGTTTGGTGCAATTTCCTGACCAAAAATAGAGTCCATTTGTTTGAAGACGACATTGACATGGGTACCCTTTTTGGTCAGACGTTTTCCTGTACGGAAGAAGAAAGGTACTCCACGGAAGCGATCGCTATCCACAAAGAAGGCTCCAGAGGCAAAGGTCTCGGTCATGGATTCAGGGTTGACATTTGGTTCACTACGGTAAGAGATGTCCTTTTTCCCTTGAATTTTTCCAGAACGGTATTGACCTCGGATAAATTGTTTCTTTAATTCTTCATCAGATGGGTTGACCAATTGTTCAAAGACTTTCACCTTCTCTTTACGGATGTCTTCCTTGGTGAAGGAAGCTGGTTTGTCCATAGCTAAAAGAGAAAGCAGTTGAAGGGTATGGTTTTGGACCATGTCGCGAAGGGCACCAGATTCATCATAGTAGCCACCACGTTCTTCGACTCCTAGTCGTTCTGCGAAAGTGATTTGAACATTGTCGATATAGTCACGATTCCAGATGTTTTCAAAAATTAGGTTGGCAAAGCGGAGGGCAAAGATGGACTGGATCATTTCTTTACCAAGATAATGGTCGATCCGGAAAATTTGCTCTTCCTCAAAGGTTTCTTCCAGTTCTTTGTTGAGCTGACTAGCTGTTTCCAAATCCGTTCCAAATGGTTTTTCAACGATCAAACGCTCAAAGCCTTTTCCATCCACAATGCCTTCAGATTTCAAATGTTTGGCAATCGTACCAAAGAATTGAGGTGCCATGGATAAGAAGAAGAGTTTATTATGTTCAGCTTGGTAGGTATCGTTGAGCTGATTTTGAAGTTCACGAAGCTTGATGTAGTGCTCCGTATCATTGACATCGTGGCTTTGGTAGTAAAAATGGCTGGCAAATTCTTGCGCCTGTTCAGGACTGTCTGCTAAATCCGAAATGGATTCAACGACAACGGATTCAAAGTATTCTTTGCTCCAAGGTCGACGAGCAGTTCCTATCACTGCAAAATGCTCGGAAAGATTTCCGGCTTTATAGAGTCTAAAAAGGGAAGGGTAGAGTTTGCGTTGAGCTAAATCTCCACTGGCCCCGAAAATGGTTACAATTACTTTTGAGGACATGTTCATACCTATTTTCTAACTTGATAAACCATATTCTACCATAAAATTCAGAAAATTTCTCTTTGAAAGTAAAAGGATTCGGACTTTAAAAGAGAATGAAAGTGGAAGAAGCCACTAAAAAAGGTTGGACTGAAAGGTCACAACCGAGAGATGTTTAACGTCCTTTAGAAGACCCGATAGACATAAGGATTCGTAGGTTTTTCTACTGAGTGGGCTTCCTTTATTTCTAAGATAGGAAGGGTTTGGCCAAGTTGTTTATGGTATTGGATCTTGAGAGTTCCAGTAGCCTGGACCCAGGTATTATCGTCATAGGTTTGGGAGGCTCCTTTGGTTAACAAACCATAGACTCCTGAATCAGCGATACAGTGGATAATTCCAAAACGGAAAAGGAACTGACTGCCCGGATCCTGGGGATCCTTATAAATGAAGCCGGTTAGGGTAAAGGTTTTTCCAGCAAATTCATCTGGATAGTCGTAGATCACTTCCATGACTTCCATATAGTTTTCTGTCGTGATCTGGATATGATCTTGCTTGAGGTACTTCTTGGCTGCAGCCCTCATCTCAGATTCATAAGCAGACTTGGTAAAATAACTGCTAGTATCTGGCTTGAGGTATTGGTTGGTTGTCCCCTCATCATTTTGAATATCTTTGGAAGAGCCAGCCGCGATGGGAAAATGATAGCCCTTGGCTGAAACCGTTTGGGAATCCAAGGTCACTGTCGGGAAGCCAATCCCTACAATCAAGGGAATCAGGAGCAGAAGAATACTCATGACTTTGGCTTTTTTACTGGTGAGGTGACTATGAACGGGCAGATTCTTCATCCAAATATAGAGCTGGACGACAGCCAAGAGGAAGGAAAGAATCATAGAGATATAGGCTAAATAGGAATAATGCATATTAATGTATTGGTTGAGCTTACCAGAAAGCTGCAAATACATAGTAATTTCGAAATAGCCTGCTAAAATGAGAAATCGAATCATAGGACCACCCCCACAAACCAAGCATAAACCAAGACAACGAGACTGACGATGCTAATGAATTGGACAATAAAGCGATTGGTCAGATAATTCTTCATCATCAAGAGGTTCTTGACGTCTAACATAGGTCCGATAACCAGAAAGGCTAAAACGGGAGCTAAGCCAAAACTCGAGAGAAGGGAAGAGCCGATAAAAGCGTCCGCCTCACTACACAAGGAGAGGAGGAAGGAGAGAAGCATAAGGAGGAGTATGGCTAGGAGTGGCGTCGCTGAAATAGAAGTTAGCACGCGAGTTGGCACATAAACCTGAACCACACTGGCAAATAAACAACCGAAGACCAGATAGCGTCCAGTGTCGAAAAACTCGTCAATGGCCTGCACAAACACTTGGAAGAAGCGTTGACCGGCAGATAGTTTTGAAAAGTCATGAATATGGACTTCCTTGCGGTTGGCCCGTTGAATAGAAGCTGTTTGGAAAAAACCTAGGAAAATTCCCAGAACAGTCGCCACCAGGATAGAGCCGATCGCTCGTAAGAGAGCCATTTGAATAGAATTGCCAAAGGCAGAATAAGTGGCAAAGAGGACAATGGGGTTAATAACTGGGGCTGTCACTAGGAAGGGCACAGCTGTATAGCTAGGCACCTTCTTCTCTAAAAAGCGATTGATAATGGGGACGATACCACACTCACAGGAAGGGAAAATAAAGCCAATCAAGGTCCCAAATAGAATTCTCCCCCATTTATTTTTGGGAAGGGCTCGGTAGACTTTTTCAGGGGTGATGTAGACATCAATCGCCCCTGAAATGATACTTCCAATCAAAACAAAGGGAAGGGCTTCAATCATAATCGAAAGAAAAATCGCTCCAGCCTGAAGGACACTGATTGGCAGTTGTTGGAAGAAACTCATTTGTCAGAATCCTTCTGCTCTTTTTCCCCTGTTGTTTCATTCTTCTTGTCATCTGGTAAAGTGACTTGAGGGGGATCTGGGAAGACAGCAAATTCCTCAAAGAGTTTGTCTAAATCGTCTGTTTTTGAAAATTTAATCGCCATGATAGGTCTCCTTTTCTTTTTTTCTCATTATATCAAATTCTCAAAAAAGAGGGGAAAATCAAGTCCAAAAGTAAGATGAAAAAGCAGTATAGAAGGCCTTCTATGGTATAATAGAAGTTATGGAAAAATATGAAAAAATAGCCCAAGAATTGGGCGTCAGTCTCAAACAAATTGATACTGTTTTGACCTTGACAGCAGAGGGATCCACCATCCCCTTTATCGCTCGGTATCGAAAAGATGCTACAGGGAATTTAGATGAAGTAGCCATTAAAGCTATTATCGACATGGACAAGTCTTTAACAGCCCTAGCCGATCGGAAAGAAACTGTTCTCGCTAAGATTGAAGAGCTTGGGAAACTGACCCCAGCCTTAAAAGAAGCGATTGAGCAAGTTGAAAAATTGGCGGATGTGGAAGAATTGTATCTTCCCTACAAGGAAAAACGCCGGACCAAGGCAACCATTGCGCGTGAGGCAGGACTTTTTCCACTTGCTCGGATGATTCTGCAAGATCAAAAGGACTTGGAAACAGCAGCAGAAGAATTCCTATCTGAAGGATTTCCAACTGTAAAAGATGCAATCTCTGGTGCTATCGATATCTTAGTCGAAGCCATTGCAGAAGACCCACAATTGCGCAACCTTACCTACCAGGAGATTCGCAAACACTCTTTGATCACCTCTAGCTTGAAGGATGAAAGCAAAGACGAGAAGCAAGTCTTCCAAATCTATTATGATTTTTCTGAGAAGATTGCAAACATGCAGGGCTACAGAACCCTGGCCTTAAACCGTGGAGAGAAATTAGGGGTATTAAAGGTTGGATTTGAGCATCCTGTAGACCGTTTGATTCGTCACTTTGAAGCCCGATTTAAATCGAATAATAGCTACATTGAAGAAGTCATTAACCAGGCTCTGAAAAAGAAAATGCTACCAGCTATGGAGCGTCGAATTCGGACAGAACTGACAGAAGTGGCAGAAGATGGAGCCATTCAGCTTTTCTCTGAAAATCTTCGACACCTTTTGCTGATTGCTCCCCTCAAGGGGCGCGTGGTCTTGGGATTTGACCCAGCTTTTCGGACAGGAGCTAAATTAGCTGTTGTCGATCAGACAGGAAAGATGTTGACCACCCAGGTGATTTACCCTGTTGCGCCGGCTAAACCAGCACAAATTGAAGCGGCCAAAGAAGAACTGAAACGGCTGATTCGTCAATACGGCGTGGAAATCATTGCGATCGGGAACGGGACGGCTAGTCGAGAGAGCGAAGCCTTTGTTGCGGAAGTTCTCAAGGAAGTTCCAAATGTCAGCTATGTCATTGTGAACGAGAGCGGGGCATCTGTCTATTCAGCTAGTGAATTGGCTCGCCATGAGTTTCCAGAACTGACAGTTGAAAAGCGCTCAGCCATCTCCATTGCCCGTCGTTTGCAGGATCCACTGGCTGAGTTGGTTAAGATTGATCCAAAATCTATCGGAGTCGGCCAGTACCAGCATGATGTCAGCCAGAAGAAATTATCTGAAAGCCTTGATTTCGTAGTCGATACCGTGGTAAACCAAGTCGGAGTTAATATTAACACAGCTAGTCCAGCCCTCTTGTCTCACGTGGCTGGTCTCAATAAAACCATTTCTGAGAACATCGTGAAGTACCGGGAAGAAGAAGGGTTGATCACTTCTCGGGCACAGATTAAAAAGGTTCCTCGTCTGGGAGCCAAGGCTTTTGAACAAGCAGCTGGTTTCTTACGGATCCCAGAAAGTGAGAATTTCCTCGATCGTACAGGGGTCCATCCAGAAAGTTACCCTGCAGTGAAGAAGCTCTTTACCTTACTAGGCATCAAGGAGATGGATGAAGAGGCCCAAGCCAAGTTGAAACAAATTGACACGGTTTCTATGGCCCAGGAACTTGAAATTGGCCCTGAAACCTTGAAAGATATTGTCGCAGATCTTCTTAAACCAGGTCGCGATTTACGTGATTCTTTTGATGCTCCTGTCCTTCGCCAGGATGTTCTTGATTTGAAAGACTTGAAGATTGGTCAAAAACTAGAAGGAGTTGTCCGCAATGTTGTTGACTTTGGAGCCTTTGTCGATATTGGGATTCATGAAGATGGTTTGATCCACATTTCACAGATGAGCCAGCAATTTATCAAGCATCCAAGTCAAGTTGTTTCAGTTGGTGACCTAGTGACCGTTTGGGTCTACAAGATTGATTTAGAACGGGAAAAAGTAAATCTTTCCCTCTTGGCACCACATGAATCTGACTAAATACGTTCAAGAAGTATCGCTGGAAGATTTTGGTCGCCCTTTTCTTCACCAAGCCATCTGGAATCCTCGCTTGCGTTCGACCGGCGGTCGCTTCTTTCCTAAAGATGGCCATCTGGATTTCAATCCTAGAATCCTAGAGATATATGGCTGGGAAATTTTTCGAAAGATTGTCCGTCATGAGTTGTGTCACTACCATCTCTACTATATGAAAAAGGGCTATCGCCATCAGGATCAGGACTTCAAGACCTTGCTTAGAGAAGTAGACGGCTTGCGGTATGCCCCTTCAGTTGATAAGGGAAACTATAAGATTTATGTTTGTACGAGCTGTGGGCAAGAATTCAGGAGAAAGCGGCAGATTGATCTGCAAAAGTACCGCTGTGGGCGGTGTAGAGGACTACTTAAGTATCAAGGGACAATTGATCCAGGAAATCGGCCTTGAGTCGGATGACAGTGACTTGATTTCGGGATATACTGTTCTAAAATAATAGGAGGTAGGCCCTTGAATCCAACTTTTTATAAATTACGTCGAGGCAGAATCGTTTTCGGAGTATTTGCTGGACTAGCGGATCGATTTGGGCTCGATGCAAACCTATTGCGTTTTCTCTTTGTGCTCTTTAGTATCTTTCATGCTTATGGGCTTGTAGGCTTGGCTATTTATTGCCTGTGTGCCTTCTCCTTGCCGTATAAAGAAGACCTTGAAAGAGAAAAGTATAGCCTCGGACCTCGCAAACGGAAGGATGCACAGGTAATCAAAGACGATGATCCATTCTTTTAAAGAATTTTCATGAATCGAATAAGAATGTGAGGCTGGGACAAAAGTCCTAGCCTCTCAATTGTCTTTGGATTATCGAGCAAGACGCAGTGGTTGAGTGAGCTCTACTACGCTGATTTCATCAGCTTTTACAGCCCTACTCAACTGTGCGGAGGTGGGACGACGAAATCGAATTCTAACGAATTACCGATTTCTGTCCCACTCTCATCTTTTTTATAAAAAGAAGAAACGATGGAAAAATGGGATGACAAGGATAAAGAGAAACATCAAAGGGTACTGGAATGAGTGTGAGAATAATAGCATCAGTTTCGATACCAAAAAAAGATGCTTGAGCAAGTCTTACCTGGGATAATTTGCTATAATAGTAAGAGAAAACAAAAAGGGAGAAGCCTATGGCAATAACAGTCCGAGATTTAATTGATAAGCTTCGTTTGAAGGTTGTGTACGGCAATGAAAGCCTATTTGAAAAAGAAATCACAACGGCAGATATTTCACGTCCTGGACTTGAAATGACAGGATATTTTGATTACTATACTCCAGAACGAATTCAATTGGTTGGGATGAAAGAGTGGTCTTACCTCATCAAGATGACCTCCCACAATCGTCACCAAGTTTTGAGAAAGATGTTCCAGCCGGAAACACCGGTACTCATCATCGCGCGGGATCTAGAGGTTCCCGAAGAAATGCTTCGCGCCGCTGAGGAAAAGCAAATCGCGATTTTAAGCAGTCGCGTTCCAACTAGTCGCCTGTCTGGTGAACTGTCAAGCTACCTAGATTCTCTCCTTGCGGAAAGAACTAGTGTCCATGGTGTCTTGATGGATATCTATGGCATGGGGGTTCTGATCCAAGGAGATAGTGGAATCGGGAAGAGTGAGACTGGGTTAGAGCTCGTCAAACGAGGCCATCGTTTGGTAGCAGATGACCGGGTAGATGTCTTCGCCCGTGATGAGATGACCTTGTGGGGTGAGCCCGCTGAAATTCTACGCCATATGCTAGAGATTCGGGGAGTAGGGATCATTGATGTCATGAGTCTCTATGGTGCCAGTGCAGTTAAAGATTCTTCTCAAGTTCAAATCGCTGTCTATTTGGAAAACTACACCAAGGAACAAACCTACGATCGTCTTGGCAATAATGCAGAAGAAATTGAGTTCTGTGGAGTGACTATTCCAAGAATTCGCATCCCTGTTAAGACAGGTCGCAATATTTCCGTTGTCATTGAAGCAGCTGCGATGAACTACCGCGCCAAAGAAATGGGATATGATGCTACTAAAACCTTTGAAGATCGATTGACCCAGTTGATTGATCAGAATGAGGTGAAAGTATGAATCCAGTAGCCATTCAACTTGGTCCCTTTAGCATTCGCTGGTATGCGATTTGTATCGTCCTCGGTCTCCTTTTGGCGGTTATCCTGTCTATGAAAGAAGCCCCTCGTAAAGGCATAGAGTCAGACGATATTATTGATTTCATTCTGATTGCTTTTCCAGTAGCGATCATAGGGGCCCGTCTTTACTATGTTATTTTTCAATGGTCTTATTACAGGGAACACCCAGGAGAGATTTTTGCCGTATGGAACGGTGGGATTGCTATCTATGGTGGACTCCTGGCAGGGGCTCTAGTCCTCTACCTATTTTCACGCAGTCGTTTGATTGACCCGGTTGATTTTTTAGATATCGCTGCACCGAGTGTCATGATTGCTCAAAGTATTGGCCGTTGGGGCAATTTTGTTAACCAAGAAGCCTACGGAGCCATTGTTAAGAATTTAGATTATTTACCTTCTTTCATTCGGAATCAGATGTTTATTGATGGACATTACCGTCAACCGACCTTCTTATATGAATCTTGTTGGAACTTGCTTGGTTTTGTGCTGATTCTTTACTTGCGTCGTCGTCCGAAACTTTTGAGAAAGGGCGAAATTACTGCTTTCTATCTGATCTGGTATGGCTTTGGTCGAATGATTATTGAAGGAATGCGGACAGATAGCTTGATGTTTTTGGGAATTCGAGTTTCACAATGGCTTTCCCTACTCCTCATCCTACTTGGAATCAGCATCATGATCTATCAACGAAAAAAGAATGCACCATATTATAGAACGGAAATAGATTAAGGAGAAAAGAAATGTTTATTGAAATTGCCTATGGGCTTTTAGGGTTAGCTTTAGTAGTTTTGGTCATCTACTTGATTATCTTGTTTTCAAAGATTGGAAAAGTTGTAGATGAGACTCAGGTAACGATTAAGACCTTGACATCAGATGTGAATGTAACCTTACACCAAACCAATGAGTTGTTAGCAAAAGTGAATGTTTTGACAGAAGATTTGAATCAAAAGGTTGCAACCATTGATCCACTCTTCACTGCAGTGGCAGATTTGTCTGTATCTGTATCAGATTTGAATGATCAGGCTCGTCAGATTAGCAAAAAAGCTGTCGTTGTTGGTGGAAAGACTGTTAAAACATCCGTCGGATTAAAAGCAGCTCGCATGGCTATGAAATTATTTAAATAAGAAAAGAGGTACCTTATGGGACGTTTATCATCATTATTAATTGGAACGATCACTGGCGCATCCGCAGCCTACTTCCTGACAACCAAAAAAGGGAAAGAGTTGACTGGTAAAGTCAAAGGTTTTATAAAAGAATACCAAGAGAACCCACAAGAAGTTCATGATTCTGTGAAACAATCTGCAATGGAACTATCCAAGCAAGCATCAGACGCTATTCAGCAAACCAAGGAAAAAGTTGAAAGTGGCGAGATCAACAAAGACACTGTTATCGAGACAGTGAAAGATAAGACGCAGGATGTGGTAGAATTTTCACAAGATGCTATCCAAACGATTAAGGAAAAAATCCAGCAAAAGACCGGCAATCAAGCAAGTCCTTTCCAGCCTAAACAGGAAAAAGAAAGTGAAGAGATTGTCCTTGAATTGGAAGAAGAAACAGCTCTTCCAGAAGTGGAAGAAGAGATCAAAGAAACAGCTGTAGAAGAAGAATAAAATAATCCCTCACCATTGGTGAGGGATTTCTCTTATACAATGACAAACGTGGATGGGAAATGCCAAAAAGCCTCCCGAAGGAGGCTAAAAAATTCATCTTAGTCCTTTTTCCGTTTTAACTGGAAAATGCGGAAAGCTTGGATACTTCCCAAACTACAAGCAATTGCTGAGGCAAAAGCAAAAAAGGTATTCATCTTCATTGATAAAAAGACGAAACTAAATAAAACAGTTAAGACACAAAACACAGCAATATTAAGGAAAAATAGTAGCTCACTTAATTGCGGAGCTGGTTCAGTATCAAGGTTAAAATCATAATTAGTTGTTGTATTCTCTTGTTGAAGAGGGACTTCGACATAGTCGTATTCTTCAACAACTCTAAGTTTTCTTGCGGGCATATTTCTCTCTCCTAACAGTACTCTATTATTTTAACACGATTTCAAGCATAGAAATGTTACAAAACTGTTACAATTTTTACAAAATTAAGAAATTTAGAGAGCAAAATGACTTTTTTGGTATAATAGTTTTCATGAAAAAGATAATTATTACAGCTACAGCTGAAAGTATTGAACAGGTTCAAGCCCTTCTAGAAGTAGGTGTGGACCGTATTTATGTCGGAGAAAAGGAATTTGGATTACGACTTCCTCACACTTTCTCGTATGACGAATTAAGTCGAATTTCTGATCTAGTCCATGCGGCAGGTAAGGAAATGACAGTGGCTGTCAATGCCTTGATGCACCAAGACATGATGGATCGTATCAAACCATTTTTAGATTTCCTTGCTTCGATAAACGTTGATTATATCACGGTAGGAGATGCAGGCGTCTTTTATGTATTGAAGCGGGATGGCTACAGCTTTAAAACCATTTATGATGCTTCTACCATGGTGACAAGTAGCCGTCAGATCAATTTCTGGGGACAAAAGGCTGGTGCTTCAGAAGCTGTTCTTGCTCGAGAAATCCCATCTGCAGAGCTTTTCAAAATGCCAGAAATCTTAGAGATTCCTGCTGAGGTATTGGTTTATGGGGCCAGTGTGATTCATCATTCCAAACGTCCTCTTTTGCAGAATTACTACAATTTTACGCACATCGATGACGAAAAGACGAGAGAGCGCGATCTCTTTTTGGCAGAACCAGGAGATCCAGAAAGCCACTATTCTATCTTTGAGGACAAGCATGGAACTCATATTTTTGCCAATAATGACCTGGATTTGATGACCAAACTCTCTGAGTTAGTCGAGCATGGTTTTACCCACTGGAAGTTAGAGGGGATTTATACGCCAGGTCAAAACTTTGTGGAAATTGCCAAGTGTTTTGTGAAAGCACGTGAGCTTCTAGAAGCTGGGACTTTCACATCTGATCAAGCCTTCTTATTGGATGAGCAGATTCACCAATTGCATCCTAAGAATCGTTTCCTTGACACTGGATTTTATGATTACGATCCAGACATGGTTAAATAAAGGAGAAAAGCCTGCCAAGAGTGCGGGCCTTCCTTTTTAGTGATGGTAAAGAATGAGAATTGTCAAAACAATTCCCAAACCATTGCCTTTCGGCTGGATTTGCTATAAAATAGACAAGATTGATAATCTAACTAATATACTTGTAATATACTAGGAGATATGATGACAAAACAATTGAAACGTCCTGAGGTTCTATCACCTGCGGGAACACTTGAAAAACTAAAGGTTGCTGTGCGCTATGGTGCGGATGCAGTCTTCATTGGTGGTCAGGCCTATGGTCTTCGTAGCCGTGCAGGAAACTTCACCTTTGAGCAAATGGAAGAAGGTGTCCAATTTGCGGCCAAGTATGGTGCCAAGGTCTATGTTGCAGCCAATATGGTCATGCATGAAGGAAATGAAGTTGGAGCTGGTGAATGGTTCCGTCGCTTACGGGATATCGGAATCGCAGCGGTCATTGTATCAGACCCTGCCTTGATTACCATCGCAGCGACAGAGGCTCCCGGCTTGGAAATTCACCTCTCTACCCAAGCTAGTGCCACCAACTATGAAACCCTCGAGTTTTGGAAAGACTTGGGCTTGACACGGGTCGTTTTGGCTCGGGAAGTTTCAATGGAAGAACTAGCGGAAATTCGTAAGCGGACGGACGTTGAGATTGAAGCCTTTGTTCACGGAGCAATGTGTATTTCCTACTCTGGCCGTTGTACCTTGTCCAATCATATGAGTATGCGGGATGCCAACCGTGGAGGATGTTCCCAATCTTGTCGTTGGAAGTATGATCTCTATGATATGCCATTTGGCCAAGAACGTAAGAGTCTCAAAGGGGAAATCCCTGAAGAATTCTCGATGTCAGCTGTGGATATGTCGATGATTGACCATATCCCTGATATGATTGAAAATGGAGTGGACAGCCTCAAGATTGAAGGTCGGATGAAGTCCATTCACTATGTCTCTACTGTAACGAACTGCTACAAGGCAGCTGTTGATGCTTATTTGGAAAGTCCTGAAAAGTTTGAAGCGATTAAGCAAGACTTGATTGATGAAATGTGGAAGGTAGCCCAACGTGAGTTAGCTACAGGATTCTATTATGGAACACCATCTGAAAACGAGCAACTGTTTGGGGCTCGTCGGAAGATTCCAGAGTACAAGTTTGTCGGAGAAGTGGTAGCCTATGATGCGGACAAGCAAATTGCGACCATTCGACAACGGAATGTCATCAATGAAGGAGACCAAGTAGAATTTTACGGACCTGGGTTCCGCCATTTTGAAACAGTCATTGAAGATTTACATGATGCCAAGGGAAATAAAATTGATCGGGCTCCAAATCCGATGGAGTTATTGACCATTCATATGCCAACACCAGTTGAACCAGGTGATATGATCCGTGCACTCAAAGAAGGCTTGATCAACCTCTATAAAGAAGATGGAACCAGCCAAACAGTTCGTGCCTAAAACGTAAAAAAAAAACACCGCATGCTTCCCAAGCTTGGAAGTTTACGGTGTTTTTTGTTGTGCGATTCGAATCGTATGTGGAACGAGACTAATCTTTTGAATGTCAGAAATTCGAATGATGGTTGACATACTCTTTTTAAAATTCTTGACAATGAGTTGTTTTCGTTCCTGATCATATTTCACGATATCGCCTGTAAAACTCTTATTTTGGAAGATGACATGGACTCCTTGTTTTTTTCGAAGGGCCAGTTCAATAATCTGAATCGTTTTACCATCCTCTAAAGGAGCTGGTTGAGAGGTTTTATCGTTGAAAAATTCATTTGCTCGGTCCTTGAGAAGCTCAAGAAATCTTTTCATAGCATAATTCTCCATAAGTTGATACAATATATTATAGAAAATTTCATTCATTTTGTAAAATTTTTTACGAATTATTAAGGTGAAAGACATTGAAAGGAGTATTAAATGGCAGATTTTAGTTTTGAAATTGAAGAACAACTCTTGGTCTTATCTGAAAATGAAAAAGGATGGACCAAGGAGTTAAACCGGGTTAGCTTTAATGGAGCACCTGCCAAGTATGATATCCGAACTTGGAGCCCAGACCATACGAAGATGGGCAAGGGGATCACGCTCACCAATGAAGAATTCCAAGTTCTGCTAGATGCATTTAAACAATAATAGACTGAGTAAGAAAGAGAGTGGGACAGAAATCGGTAATTCGTTAGAATTCGATTTCGTCTTCCCACCTCCGCATAGTTGAGTAGGGCTGTAAAAGCTGATGAAATCAGCGTGGTAGAGCCCACTCAACCACTGCGTCTTGCTCGATAATCCAAAGACAATTGAGAGGCTAGGACTTTTGTCCGGGCCTCTTTTTTGATGTTTTCAATAATTATAGCTTGAAACTATATCCTATTCAAGAAAACAAGATTAACGCAAATCATTGTGGATGATGGGATGGACTGTTATAATAACCTTATTCGTTTATCTCATGTAGCACTTATAGGAAAGGAATCCATATGTCAGATTTACTAAGTATTTATAAAGAATTGCAAGCAAAAAAATGGGTGGACTTGAGTCACCAAATCAATGCAGAAAGTCCACACTTCCCTGCCCTTCCTGCCTTGAAACAAGAAGACCTCTTCACATTAAAAGACGGTTTCCATGTTCAAAAATTTACAGTGGTTGGTCAATACGGAACGCATATTGATGCACCAATTCACTTTGTAGAAGGGGGCCGTTGGTTGGATGAGATTGACCTTAAAGATCTCCTCTTGCCACTCTATGTTATCGACAAGTCTAAAGAAGTTGCTGCGAATCCAAACTTTATCTTGAGCAAACAAGATATCTTAGATTTTGAAGCTGAACATGGACAAATTGTAGAAGGAGCTTTTGTTGCCTTCCGTAGTGATTGGTCAAAACGTTGGCCAGATCAAGATGCTATGCGTAACCTCGATGAAAATGGGGTTCAACAAAGTCCAGGATGGAGCCGTGAAGCCTTGGAATTCTTGATTCATGAACGCCATGTCAAGGCTGTGGGTCATGAAACCTTTGACACAGATGCTGGTATTCCAGCAGCAGAACACGGCTTGGTCAATGAATACTACCTTTTGGAGCAAAATATCTACCAAGTAGAAGTCTTGAACCACTTGGATCAAGTGCCAGCCGTAGGTGCCTTGATTTCAATTGCCTTCCCTCACTGGGACAAGGCAACTGGTTCACCTGTCCGTGCCATTGCTATCTTGCCTTAAAAAAACTGAGCCTGAAGCGTATCTTCAGGCTCTTTTATATGGATGTTGAAATCTATTAGTGAATCTGAAAGATATCTTGTCAAACCTTGTTATCTTACAAAAATGTAAGGAAAGAAAGTTAAAATGAAAGATTAGACTATGGTAGCTCCAATGATGATCCATTAAAATAAAAACAGAAGAAAAAGGTTTGTCGAACAAACCTTTTCTAATATTAGCGCATAGTAACGAATTCTTCGGATCCAGTTGGATGAATAGCGACTGTCGCATCGAAATCAGCTTTTGTGGCTCCCATCTTGATAGCAACAGCAAATCCTTGGATCATTTCATCTACCCCATACCCAAGACCATGGAGACCGACAACGGTTTCATCCGGTCCTACAGTGATGAGTTTAAATTTAGCCAACTGACGATGCTGGGTCACAGCTGAATACATAGAGGCGAAACTTGAAGTATAGACCTTGATAGCGTCTTTTCCATATTGTTTTTCGGCTTCTTCTTGAGTGAGACCGACTGTACCAATCGCTGGATGAGAAAAGACAACGGTAGGAATGGTTGCGTAGTCCATTTTAGCATCGGTTTTTCCATTAAAGAGACGTTCGGATAGGGTACGCCCTGCCTTGATAGCGACAGGAGTTAATTCTTTTTCGCCCGTGACATCTCCAAGAGCATAGATGCCAGGAACAACCGTATTCTGGTATTCATCTACTGCAATGAATCCTTTTTCATTTAAGGTGACGCCTGCAGCTTCTAGATTGAGGTCTTGGACGTTTGGTTTGCGCCCTGTTGCCCAGATGACATGATCAGCGACAAAAGATGTTTGGTCTTCGAAATAGACTCGGATTTGACCATTTTCTTCCTTCGTGAGTTGAACAGGAACCTTGTGAGCATGGAGAGGCAATCCTTGTTTATCCATCTCTTCCATTAAGCCATCGACAATGTAAGAATCAAACTTTCTTAAAGGACGATCCCCTCGAACGAAGAGGTCTGTCTTAACACCAAGGGCATGGAGGACACCGGCTAGTTCTACCGCAATGTAGCCAGCGCCAATAATGGCAACTGATTTTGGTAGTTCTTCCCAAGCAAAGACATCGTCAGAGGTTTCTCCTAGATCTGCTCCAGCTAGATCTGGGATGTAAGCATGAGCCCCTGTAGCGATCACAATGTGTTTAGCCTTGATGGTTTCCCCGTTGACTTCAACTGTATGAGGGTCGACAAAGCGTGCGCGACCTTGGATATACTCCACACCATTTCGTTTAAAACTACCATCATAAGAAGAACGAGCCCGATCAATATAAGCTTCGCGATTTTTTCTTAAGGTCGCAAAATCAAAATTGGACTGTTCAGAAGTAAACCCATAATCTGGACCGTAATCACGAATGGCTTCAGCAATTTGGGCGCCATACCACATAATTTTTTTAGGGACACATCCTTTGTTAACGCAGGTTCCACCTAGTTGTTTTTCTTCAATAACAGCAGCGCGGGCTCCATGTTCTCCAGCTCGGTTCATGGTAGCAATCCCTCCGCTACCTCCACCAATGGAGATAATATCAAATTCTTTCATGGTCAGTACTCCTTTGTTGATTTACACTTTCATTGTAACAACAAAGGTTACAAAAATCAAGAAATTACCATCGTTGAATAGGAGGAGAAAACAAGATAGCAAAAAAAAACGTGCAAAACAGATGATTCTGAATTGAAAAATGAGGAAATATGATATACTAAACTTATAAATTGAAACGCTTTCGAATACTGGAGGAAAGAAATGAAGAAATTTAAAAAATGGCAAATTATTACAGCGACAGGTGCTGCAATAGCAGTTGTAGGAATGGGGAGCTGGCTTGCTTTTGGAAAATCAGGTAGTGGCCCTGAAGAAATGGTCGATATGACACCTATGGTACAAACCGTGAAAGAAGGTTCGATTGCTTCCTCTGTTCTATTGACAGGTAAGGTCACAGCCAATCAAGAACAATATATTTACTTTGACGGAACCAAAGGAGATTTGCAATCCATCCTAGTGAATGTCGGGGATCAAGTAACCGCTGGCCAAGCTATTGTTCAATATAGTAGTACAGAAGCGCAATCTGCCTATGACGCGGCGGTACGTGCGGTCAATAAGGCAGATCGTCAATTGAACGATCTCTTGACCAATGGAGTGACAATTGATACAACAGGGGATGAGGAAGCAGATAGTAGTTCGGCCTCTCAAGCCCAACGCTCCTTGGATACACAAGTGGGTGATTTGCGCGATGCTCGTGCAGATGCAGTAGCCAATATGGAAAAAGCCAAGGCCTTGTTGGATGCTACAACCGTAAAAAGTAGTACAGATGGAACGGTTGTAGAAGTCAATAAAGATGTTTCCAAATCAACAACCGGAACCAACCAAACCCTGGTTCATATCGTCAGCAATGGTAACCTTCAAGTAAAAGGTGAGTTGTCTGAGTACAATCTAGCCAACATTTCAGTTGGTCAGGAAGTGACCTTAACCTCTAAGGTCTATCCTGGGAAAAAATGGACTGGAAAGATTAGCTACGTTGCCAACTATCCGACAGATGCTGGTCAGGCTGGTGCAAATGCCGCAGGTTCTGGACAAGGAACAGGGGGAGCTAAATATCCGTTTACGGTCGATATTACCAGTGAGATTGGTGATTTGAAACAAGGTTTCTCTGTCAATATTGAAGTAAAAAGTTCAACCATCCATCCTTTAGTTCCTGTGACAAGTGTCTTATCAGACGGCGATCAAAGCTATGTTTGGACGATTGAAGCTGGCAAGGCTAAAAAAGTCAATGTTACCTTAGGAAATGCAGATGCAGAAAATCAAGAAGTCTTATCTGGTTTGAAGAAAGATGCGCAAGTGATCATCAACCCTTCTGGAGATTTGGAAGATGGGAAAGAGGTCGGAAAATATGACAAAATTGATTGAGCTGAAAAACATCAATAAAAGTTATCAAAATGGCGATCAAACCCTACAGGTATTAAAGGATATCCATTTAGATGTGGAAGAAGGGGAATTTCTAGCTATTATGGGACCTTCCGGTTCTGGGAAATCTACCCTAATGAATATCATTGGTCTTCTGGATCGTCCGACCAGCGGTGAGTACAGGCTAGAGGGGGAAGAAGTAGGAAATCTTAGTGAGAAGAAATTAGCCCAGGTTCGCAATGAGCAAATAGGCTTTGTCTTCCAACAATTCTTTCTCCTATCGAAACTCAATGCCTTTCAAAATGTCGAGCTTCCCTTGATTTATGCAGGAGTAAATCCTTCTAAAAGAAAAGAATTAGCTGAACAATTTTTAAAGAAAGTTGAGCTAGATACGCGGATGCACCACCTTCCTTCGGAATTGTCTGGAGGGCAAAAACAACGGGTGGCCATCGCGCGTGCTTTGGTCAATCATCCTTCTATTATCTTAGCGGATGAACCAACAGGAGCTCTTGACTCCAAGACCGGCGATCAGATTATGGAGCTTTTGACAGCCCTCAATCAAGAAGGGAAAACTATCATCATGGTGACCCATGAAACGGAGATTGCTGCCTATGCCAAACGTCAGATTGTCATTCGAGATGGAGTGATTTCTTCGGATAGCCGCAACGAAAGGAGGGCCTGATGCAGAACTGGAAATTCGCTATTAGTTCCATTATGGGACATAAAATGAGATCGTTCTTAACCATGGTAGGGATTATCATCGGGGTTGCCTCAGTCGTTGTCATCATGGCTCTCGGAGATGGGATGAAAGCGGGAGTGACTAAGACCTTTACCAAGGATCAACAATATGTTCAGATTTCCTATTCCGCCCGAAAGAGTGGCTACATGACTGGTTTTAATCTTGGACCAGAACCTGTCTCAGAAGAAGGAGGCGCAGAAGGTGGTGGCGAAGGCGGTGTTGCTAGTGAAGAAGACCAAGGAATGTCACCGCCAGCTGGCTATGGAGAGGAAAGTAGCGAAGACGTTGACAACCCAATCCTTGAAACACCACCCGTCGTTCAAGAAGAATGGGTCAAGGAATTAACCAAGATTCCTGGTATTGATGGCTACTATGTTGGAAATACGGCCAATGCCACTATCTCCTATCAGAAGAAAAAATCTGAAGGGGTCAATATCATGGGAGTCAATGATACTTATTTCTCAGTAAGAAAATTTGAATTGGTTTCAGGAAGAAAACTGAATCCTTCAGATTATCAGAGTTTCTCACGGGTCATCATGTTGGATGAAGGCTTAGCTTCGACCTTATTTGGGACGGAAAGTGCCCTCAACCAAGTGATTGCTGTCGGAGACAACAACTATCGGGTGGTAGGGATCTTCAAGGATCCAAATGCTGGATCTGCTTTGTATGGTGTTTCTTCTGGAGGAAGTGCCTTGATGGCCAATACCCAAGTAGCTTCAGAATTTGGAACAGAAGAAATTTCTACTATTGTGGTGCATATCCCAGATGTCAAACAGATTAAACCAACTGGGATTGAAGCAGCGAAAAAATTAACCGAGTTATCGGGAGTTCGCCAAGGAGAGTTCCAAATCTTTAACATGGATAGTATCTTGGAGCAGACCAATCAAATGCTCAGTATTATGACAACAGTCATTGGAGCGATTGCAGGAATCTCCCTTCTCGTTGGTGGGATTGGGGTCATGAATATCATGTTGGTATCTGTGACTGAGCGGACACGTGAAATCGGTCTGAGAAAAGCTCTTGGAGCTACTCGTGGAAAAATCTTGATTCAATTCCTCATCGAATCCATGGTCTTGACCATGATGGGAGGAATTCTCGGTCTGGGATTGGCTTATGGTGTCAATGCCCTCATCGCCACAGCTGCCGCAGGTGCTCTAGAAGGACCACCAGTCGTCTCCATGTCAGTGGCTATCGGAAGTATCATCTTTTCAGCTTGTGTCGGAATTGTCTTTGGTATCTTACCAGCAAGCAAGGCATCAAAACTCGATCCGATTGAAGCTCTTCGCTATGAATAAGGATGAATGACCTACATAGTTGACTCGGATGAAGCAGAATTTGATCATGAATGAATGGAATGTGATGGAAAAGGGAGAAGGAACCCTTTCCTTCCATTCCTTTTTTCATTTTTCCTGCTCAAGAATAGTGTATTTCCCCGTCAAATATGATAAAATAGGGGAGAATAACTTAGGAGGTTCCAAATGACTACTGAACATATGGAAGAATTAAATGACCAGCAGATTGTCCGTCGTGAAAAGATGGCGGCCCTTCGTGAACAAGGAATCGACCCATTTGGAAAGCGATTCGAACGAACTGCAGATTCTGGTCAATTGAAAGAAAAATATTCAGAATTAGATAAAGAACAACTTCATGACTTGAACGAAACAGCCATTATTGCAGGCCGTCTTGTGACCAAACGTGGTAAAGGGAAGGTTGGTTTTGCCCACCTTCAAGACCGTGAAGGTCAGATCCAAATTTACGTTCGGAAAGACGCAGTTGGTGAAGAAAATTATGAAATTTTCAAAAAGGCTGACCTTGGAGATTTCCTTGGGGTAGAAGGAGAAGTAATGAGGACCGATATGGGTGAGCTTTCCATCAAAGCTACTCACATCACACACTTGTCTAAAGCCCTTCGTCCCTTGCCTGAAAAATTCCATGGCTTGTCTGATGTGGAAACCATCTACCGCAAACGCTACTTGGATTTGATTTCGAACCGTGAAAGCTTTAACCGCTTTGTTACCCGTTCGAAAATTATCTCAGAAATCCGTCGTTACTTGGATGGTCAAGGCTTCCTTGAGGTAGAAACCCCTGTTCTTCACAATGAAGCTGGTGGAGCATCTGCGCGTCCGTTTATCACTCACCACAATGCCCAAAACATTGACATGGTACTTCGGATTGCGACCGAACTTCACTTGAAACGCCTGATCGTTGGTGGGATGGAACGCGTTTATGAAATTGGACGTATCTTCCGTAATGAAGGAATGGATGCTACCCACAATCCAGAATTCACTTCCATCGAAGTCTACCAAGCCTATGCTGACTACCAAGATATTATGGACTTGACGGAAGGGATTATCCAACACGCTGCGAAAGCTATTCATGGGGATGGTCCTGTTAACTACCAAGGAACTGAAATCAAGATCAATGAACCATTCAAGCGTGTCCACATGGTGGATGCGATTAAGGAAATTGCTGGTGTTGACTTCTGGAAGGAAATGAGCTTTGAAGAAGCAGTAGCCCTTGCCAAAGAAAAACATGTGCCAGTTGAAAAACACTACACTGAAGTGGGGCATATTATCAATGCCTTCTTCGAAGAATATGTGGAAGAAACCTTGACACAACCAACCTTTGTCTATGGACACCCTGTAGCCGTATCTCCATTGGCTAAGAAGAATGATGAGGATCCTCGTTTCACAGATCGTTTCGAGCTCTTCATCATGACCAAGGAATATGCTAATGCCTTTACAGAATTGAACGATCCAATCGACCAATTGGAACGGTTCGAAGCGCAGGCACGTGCCAAAGAATTGGGAGACGACGAAGCAACTGGTATTGACTACGACTACGTTGAAGCTCTTGAATATGGTATGCCACCAACAGGAGGATTGGGAATCGGTATCGACCGTCTCTGCATGCTCCTTACTGATACGACTACTATCCGTGACGTATTGCTCTTCCCAACTATGAAATAAGCTAAAAGAAAACACTGATCACAAGATCAGTGTTTTTGAATGTATACAGACTATTGCTTTACATAAGACAACTAGATGATTTTCAAAAAATATCTTTTATTTTTTTGTTATTTAAGAAGATTAAAAACTTTCCGCAGTGAGAAAAGTTCCTGAAACTAAATTGTTTCAGGAACTCGGGAGTTTTGGGAGTAAAACAGTTTGGGAAACTGTTTTAGCCTGAGCTTTGAAATTAAAAAGCGAAGGGGTCCAAAACTAATTGAACACAGGCTTCCTATTTTGACTTTATCCGGAGACGCCCTTTATATCTTAATTAGTCATGGAACTTCTTCGAAGTTCGCTGACGTCCGCATTCACCTAAGGAAAGTTTCTAAGTGAACTTTGCCTCTATTCTAAAACAATTATCTTGCAATCAGTGTTTTTAAGTCTCCAAATAAGAGGTATCATTCCAAGTTTCTAAGTAAAAGTGCTCAAAATCATCTGTTGTCAAAATGGTCACACTGGCATTGGTGAGACCGCCATTTTTACGGAGTTCCTCTGTTTTATAGCCAAGTAGGCTCCGAATAGAAGCGGTTAAATTAGCCCCATGGCCAACGATTAGAATGGCCTCGCCAGACTTGTCTTTTAAACTTTTGATAAAATTTACGGTCCGTTGGGTGGTTTCTTCAACGGATTCTGCTCCGAAAATATCGTGGTGAAACTCAGCTAAATTATGACGAAAGGCCTTCATTTCCTCCGGATAGAGAGCCTTCAACTCCACAATTTTTCTACCTTCTAACCTACCAAGCCGCCATTCCCGTAGAGCAGGAGTCTCTTGGAGGGAGATAGGATGTTGATTTTGCTCGAGAATGATTTGAGCGGTATGGACAGCTCTAGGCAGGTCACTTGAATAAGCTGCATCAAAGTATGTTTGAGATAAATGCTGGCCCAAGGCTTTTAACTGCTGGATGGAAGATTCTAAAAGCGGAGAGTCACCATTTGCCCCTTGGATACGTCCCTCTTCATTCCACTCAGTACGTCCGTGACGGACAAAATATAATTTCATATTGGTTTTATCCTTTACTCAACTAAGTCCTCGAAGCTAGCCTTGACAAAATCAGCTAAATCTTGCGCCTTGATTTGAATACTGTGACCAACTTCACCTGCAGAGACAATCATCTGATCTAGATCAAGGGCTGACTGGTCAATAAAAATAGGGTAGTTGTGTTTTTGTCGAATGCCAACAGGATTATTGGCCCCATGAATGTAGCCCGTCGTCTTTTCCAAGTCTTTTTGCGGAATCATACTAACTTTTTTATTGCCAGATAGTTTTGCCAATTTTTTTTCTGACAAGTGGGCAGAGATGGGAACAATCCCAATGACGGGACCAGTTTTATCACCTATTAGAGCCAGTGTCTTATAGATTTGATCAGTCGTAATCCCTTCTGGAATGATTCCCTCAAGGGCATTGATTTGTAATCCTGTATGGTTGATTTTTGCTTTTTGCAAGATTTGTTCAACCAATGTTTTT
The DNA here is from genome assembly GCF_015552665.1 of Streptococcus sp. 1001283B150225_161107_H12. NCBI lineage: Bacteria > Bacillati > Bacillota > Bacilli > Lactobacillales > Streptococcaceae > Streptococcus > Streptococcus sp. 1001283B150225_161107_H12. The sequence goes on from NZ_JADNFC010000001.1 coordinate 328,171, forward strand.
TTTACTTTTTGTTTTTTTGCCATCTCACTCTTCTCTTTCTCTTAATTTCCTAACATTATATCACACTCTTTGAGTTTCCGTTCAAGAGAAAAAGAGGCAGTTGCCTCTTTTAATTTTTTTCGACTGTAAATAGTTTTCGGTAGATCTTTTCTTGATCTTGTGTAGGCGCAATCTGGTTCAAGTCCAAGTAGTGGGTGAAGCCATTCAATTGCCCCTGAGAGGTGTACTGATGAAGATCATACTCGTCATCGGTAGATGGGGCAGCATTGTAGTAGCCGTCATCATAGCCATAAGTTGGAATCCAGAGGGCGGTAAATTTATCTGTGGAGATACTATGTTCTTCCATGAAATAGGTCCCAATATAGATTCCGATATTTTTGGCTCCCAATGATTCTAGCTTGGCACGGAAAGCTTCCACTCCAGCGTTCATATCATTCATCGTTTTTTCTTCTACATCCAACCAATAATAGGTTGGTTTGTATTTTTTGGACGCCTGATAGAACTCTTCTGCTTCCTTTTCCATTTCTTTTTTGTCCTTGGCAGCTACGTAAGCATATACCGCAACTGGAATATTTCGTTTTTGAAACTCTTTAATATGAGTTTCGTATGATTTGTCAATTCCATTTAAATAAGTTGCAGCATTTTCTTTTTTAGCTTGAGCGCCACTATGAACTCGAACAATGACTCCAGAAACATTCTGTGCTAAGAGATCATAATCAATCTCGCTTGGCAATTGCCAACCAGAGATATCAATAATTGGTCGATTCAAAAATTCTTGATCTAATTCTTCAACTGAGTCAGAAGAAGAGGAAGATGGGATTTTTGTTTGATTGGTTTTCTTTGCCTCTTGTAGAGTCTTGTTTCTAGCAAGTTGATTCCTTTGGATATCTGCTACTGTTTTAGAAATTATCAAAAAGGAAAAGATACTTGCGAAAAAGACAAAGAGGACAATTGGTTTAATCCTTTTTCTCATACAGAATCATTTTACCGTAAAAGATGGAAAAAGGCAAAACAAAGGGTCCGAAAACAGGAAAGAATAAGATGATATTATAGTGAATCAGAGAATTGATTTTCCTTGCTTCCTCACAATAGTTGAAGTAGAAATAAGAGTTAGACTGGTCTGTTTGATCATCTTTTGAAAGTGAAAACCGAATCTTATTTGGTCTTTCCTTTTTTTTACTATTGAAAGGTGATATAATGAAATTTGAAAATTAGAAGTATGGGTGTTACATGAAATTAGAAAAACGTCATTTTTTAAACTATTCAATCCTGATCCCTTACCTCCTTTTGTCAGTATTGGGATTGATTGTAGTCTACTCGACAACGAGTGCCTTAGCCATCCAAAAAGGGGTTAGTCCTTTCGGAATGATCAGAAGCCAGGGGATCTTTTTTGTTCTAAGTTTGATCACTATTCTGATTACCTATAAGGTGAAATTAAATGTCCTTAAGAAAAAGGGCTTCATTGGAATTTTCATTATAGCTGAGACGATCCTTCTTTTGCTATCACGTTTCATCACAGATACGGTGAATGGTGCGCATGGATGGTTGAGTTTTGGAGGTTTCTCTATTCAGCCAGCTGAGTATTTGAAAATTATCATCGTCTGGTACTTGGCCTTGGTCTTCTCCAAAAAGCAAGAAGAGATTCAACGATATGATTACCAAGCGTTAACCCACAATCAATGGCTTCCTCGAGATTTGTCGGATTGGCGTTGGATGGTGCTCTTCCTGATTGCTATTGTGGTCATCATGCCAGACTTAGGAAATGCGACCATTCTTGCACTGACAACCTTAATTATGATTAGTGCAAGTGGGATAGCTTACCGCTGGTTTTCAAGCCTATTAGCCATCCTAGTGGGAGGCTCAACCGTTCTTCTTTATTCCATTCAGCTAATTGGGGTAGAGCGTTTCTCTAAAATCCCTGTCTTTGGCTATGTAGCGAAACGTTTCAGTGCTTTTTACAACCCCTTTAATGATTTATCAGATTCGGGACACCAACTAGCCAATTCTTATTACGCCATGAGTAATGGGGGCTGGTTTGGCTTGGGACTTGGAAATTCGATTGAAAAGCAAGGGTATCTGCCAGAAGCTCATACAGACTTTGTCTTTTCAATCGTTATTGAAGAACTTGGTTTTGTGGGAGCTAGTCTCATCTTAGCCTTGTTGTTCTTCTTAATTTTGCGCATTATTCTTGTCGGGATTCGGGCAAGAGATCCATTTAATTCAATGATGGCGATTGGTATAGGAGGGATGCTCCTGACCCAAACCTTCATCAACATTGGTGGAATTTCTGGGCTGATTCCTTCGACAGGGGTGACCTTCCCCTTCCTTTCACAAGGAGGAAATAGTTTGTGGGTCTTATCCATTGCGATTGCCCTTGTCTTAAATATTGATGCGAGTGAAAAGCGCGCCCTAGCTACTCAAGAGGCCCCTTCTTACGAGAAGCCTCAGAAAATTCAGAGCTATTACTAAACCGGTGTGAGTAAAGAAAGGAATTATCATGACTTTACAAAAACTAGAGAGCTATACTAACAAAGAGATTATCAAAGAAGAAGCTGAGATTTTAACCACTATTTTAGAAGATATTGCTAAAAATTTGGTGAGTCCAGAAACCTTTGATAAGATTCTTGAATTGAAAAAACTATCTGTTTCAAAAGACTATTTAAAATTGGATCAAATTGTCAAAGAGCTATCAAATGAAGAGATGACTGTGATTTCTCGCTACTTTGCCATTCTCCCCTTGTTGATTAATATCTCTGAAGATGTCGATTTGGCTTTTGAAATCAATCATCAAAATAATGTGGGGCAGGACTATCTAGGGAAACTATCGTCCACCATTCGCGAGGTGGCTGAGACTGAAAATGCTCAGGAAATCTTGGAGCACCTCAATGTAGTACCGGTATTGACCGCTCATCCGACCCAAGTGCAACGGAAAACCATGTTGGACTTAACCACTCACATTCACAGTCTTTTACGCCAACATCGAGATGTAAAAGCTGGCTTGATGAACGAAACCAAATGGTACAACAATTTGCGTCGTAATATCGAAATTATGATGCAAACCGATATGATTCGTGAAAAGAAACTCAAGGTAACCAATGAGATTACCAACGTCATGGAATACTATAATAGTTCCTTCCTTCAGGCTGTTCCTAACTTAATGTTGGAATACAAACGTCTTGCCAAGGAGCAGGGGATTGAGTTGCAACACCCCAAACCGATTACGATGGGAATGTGGATCGGTGGAGACCGGGATGGGAATCCTTTTGTAACCGCAGAGACCTTGAAGCGATCAGCTACGATTCAAAGTGAAGTCATTCTGAACTATTATATTCAGAAAATCTCTAGTCTTTATCGGAACTTCTCCCTCTCTACCAACCTTTCAAAAACCAGTCAAGCGGTTGAAGAGATGGCAGCCCGTTCCAGTGATACATCTGTCTTTAGAGAGAAGGAGCCCTACCGTCGGGCCTTCCATTATATTCAATCCAAGTTGGTCCAAACCTTGTTGAATATCAAGGAATGGTCTGTCGTTGGCTCAACAGTAGATGACCGTCATCCGGTTGAGCGTCTTCTCGGTGCTCACACCCATCAACAAGGAGTGGTTTCCGATTATATCGGTACCCGAATCAGTGGTGCCATCCAAGAGTTGGCAGAAGATCGCCCTCCTTATTACGAAACAGTTGAAGAATTTAAACAGGATTTGACCCTTATTCAAGAGTCATTGATTGAAAATAAGGCAGAAGCTTTAATCTCAGGGGAGTTTGCTGAGTTATTAGAAGCAGTAGAAGTCTTTGGATTCTTCTTGGCTTCGATCGATATGCGTCAAGATTCGAGTGTCCATGAAGCTTGTGTTGCGGAACTTCTCAAAGAAGCTGGAATCAATGACCATTACAGTGATTTGTCAGAAGACGAAAAGTGCGAGTTGCTTTTACAAGAGTTGTTAGAAGATCCTCGTATTTTATCTGCTACCCATGCAGAAAAATCAGAATTGCTTGAAAAAGAATTAGCTATTTTCCAAACAGCGCGTGAATTAAAAGACCGCTTAGGAGAAGATGTTATTCGCCAAACCATTATTTCTCATGCAACCAGTGTATCGGATATGCTTGAGTTGGCTATCATGTTGAAAGAAGTGGGACTGATTGACAAGGAAAGCGCACGTGTGCAAATTGTTCCCCTCTTTGAGACGATCGAAGACTTGGATCAATCTGAAGATACAATGAGAAAGTATCTATCACTTCCAATTGCTAAACGCTGGATTGCTTCTAAGAATAACTACCAAGAAATTATGCTTGGTTATTCAGATAGTAACAAAGATGGTGGTTATCTATCTTCTTGTTGGACTCTTTATAAGGCCCAGCAACAATTAACAGCGATTGGCGACGAGTTTGGTGTCAAAATTACCTTCTTCCATGGCCGTGGGGGAACGGTTGGTCGTGGGGGTGGTCCAACCTATGAAGCCATCACCTCACAACCATTGAGATCCATTAATGACCGCATTCGTTTGACGGAGCAAGGCGAGGTTATTGGCAATAAATATGGGAACAAGGATGCAGCTTATTACAACTTGGAAATGTTGGTATCTGCAACGATTAACCGGATGATTGCTAAGCAGAAGAGTGAAAAGAGTATGTCCGATCAGTACAATGAGATTATGGACCAGATTGTCAATCGTAGCTACGATATTTATCGTGAACTGGTGTTTGGCAATGAGCATTTCTATGATTACTTCTTCGAATCCAGTCCGATTAAGGCCATTTCTAGTTTCAATATTGGTTCCCGTCCAGCAGCCCGTAAGACCATCAAAGAAATCGGTGGCTTGCGTGCTATTCCTTGGGTCTTCTCATGGTCACAGAGCCGGGTGATGTTCCCTGGCTGGTACGGTGTAGGCTCTAGTTTTAAAGAATTTATTGATGCAGATCCTGAAAACATTGAAACCTTGCGTTATATGTACCAAAAATGGCCATTCTTCAAGTCTCTTCTTTCAAACGTAGACATGGTGCTCTCAAAAGCCAATATGAACATTGCTTTTGAATACGCCAAGCTTTGTGAGGAAGAGGAGGTTCGTGACATCTTCAATATTATCCTGGACGAGTGGCAATTAACTAAGGATGTTATTTTACAGATTGAAGGTCATGATGAACTCTTAGCTGAGAACCCTTATCTAAAAGATAGTTTAGATTATCGTATGCCATACTTTAATGTTCTAAACTATATTCAATTAGAATTAATTAAACGCCAGAGACGCGGCGAATTGCCTGCTGATCAGGACAAGTTGATTCATATCACGATCAATGGTGTCGCAACAGGATTGCGTAATTCTGGTTAATCGTGAACCTTAAAACCAATCCCGATTAAAGGGATTGGTTTTTTACTGGAATATAGTGAAAATGATTGTGAAAAAACTCGAAAATTGGTCGCAAAGAATGAAATATCTAGCTGTTTATTTCAAAAAAGAAGTGGAAATGAGATTTCACAAACTTTCATTTGGATAAATTCCTTTAAGAAAAAAGAAATAAGAAAAAAAGCTAGTAAAACACTTGCAATTTAGACGAAATTTGATAAAATAGTAAGGAAAGTTAGACTGTATTGCCTACTGTCTATCTATAAAATATATTTTATTGGAGGCTTTTACTCAAATGGCAAAAGAAAAATACGATCGTAGTAAACCACACGTTAACATTGGTACTATCGGACACGTTGACCACGGTAAAACTACCCTAACTGCAGCTATCACAACTGTTTTGGCACGTCGCTTGCCTTCATCAGTTAACCAACCTAAAGACTATGCGTCTATCGATGCTGCTCCAGAAGAACGCGAACGCGGTATCACTATCAACACTGCGCACGTTGAGTACGAAACTGAAAAACGTCACTACGCTCACATCGACGCTCCAGGACACGCGGACTACGTTAAAAACATGATCACTGGTGCCGCTCAAATGGACGGAGCTATCCTTGTAGTAGCTTCAACTGACGGACCAATGCCACAAACTCGTGAGCACATCCTTCTTTCACGTCAGGTTGGTGTTAAACACTTGATCGTCTTCATGAACAAAGTTGACTTGGTTGACGATGAAGAATTGCTTGAATTGGTTGAAATGGAAATCCGTGACCTTCTTTCAGAATACGATTTCCCAGGTGATGACCTTCCAGTTATCCAAGGTTCAGCTCTTAAAGCTCTTGAAGGTGATGCTAAATACGAAGACATCATCATGGACTTGATGAACACTGTTGATGAGTACATCCCAGAACCAGAACGCGATACTGACAAACCATTGCTTCTTCCAGTCGAAGACGTATTCTCAATCACTGGACGTGGTACTGTAGCATCAGGACGTATCGACCGTGGTATCGTCAAAGTCAACGACGAAATCGAAATCGTTGGTATTAAAGAAGAAATCCAAAAAGCGGTTGTTACTGGTGTTGAAATGTTCCGTAAACAACTTGACGAAGGTCTTGCAGGGGACAACGTTGGTGTGCTTCTTCGTGGTATCCAACGTGATGAAATCGAACGTGGACAAGTTATCGCTAAACCAGGTTCAATCAACCCACACACTAAATTCAAAGGTGAAGTTTACATCCTTACTAAAGAAGAAGGTGGACGTCATACTCCATTCTTCAACAACTACCGTCCACAGTTCTACTTCCGTACAACTGACGTAACTGGATCTATCGAACTTCCAGCAGGAACTGAAATGGTAATGCCTGGTGATAACGTGACTATCGACGTTGAGTTGATCCACCCAATCGCCGTTGAACAAGGTACTACATTCTCTATCCGTGAAGGTGGACGTACTGTTGGTTCAGGTATGGTTACTGAAATCGAAGCTTAATTCGATCTAGTTCCCAGATTAACAATTATATAGACAGACAGAAAACCCCGTGAAGACGGGGTTTTTATTGTTTTAAAAAGTAAAAGAGTTTGTGCAACCTTTCATTATCACGAAAATTATGGTAAAATAGTTAGTATAAAATTAGAAAAACGAGGTATGTGAAATGTCACGTAAACCATTTATTGCTGGTAACTGGAAAATGAACAAAAACCCAGAAGAAGCTAAAGCATTCGTTGAAGCAGTAGCATCAAAACTTCCTTCATCTGATCTTGTTGAAGCTGGGATTGCTGCACCTGCTCTTGACTTGACAACTGTTCTTGCTGCTGCTAAAGGTTCAAACCTTAAAGTTGCTGCTCAAAACTGCTACTTTGAAAACTCTGGTGCCTTCACTGGTGAAACTAGCCCACAAGTTTTGAAAGAAATCGGTACTGACTATGTTGTGATCGGTCACTCAGAACGTCGTGATTACTTCCACGAAACAGACGAAGACATCAACAAAAAAGCAAAAGCAATCTTTGCTAATGGTTTGCTTCCAATCATCTGTTGTGGTGAAAGCCTTGAAACTTACGAAGCTGGTAAAGCAGCAGAATTCGTAGGTGCTCAAGTATCTGCTGCTCTGGCTGGTTTGACTCCTGAGCAAGTGGCTGCATCTGTTATCGCTTATGAGCCAATCTGGGCGATCGGTACTGGTAAATCTGCATCACAAGACGATGCACAAAAAATGTGTAAAGTGGTTCGTGACGTTGTAGCTGCTGACTTCGGTCAAGAAGTAGCTGACAAAGTACGTGTCCAATACGGTGGTTCAGTGAAACCTGAAAACGTTGCTGAATACATGGCTTGTCCAGACGTTGATGGAGCTCTTGTTGGTGGTGCATCACTTGATCCAGAAAGCTTCTTGGCATTGTTGAACTTCGTAAACTAATCGAACATAAATAAGACGAGAGATTTCTCGTCTTTTTTATCTTAAAAAAACCAGCTAGTAAGCTGGCTTTTGTTTTCTTATGAGCGTCCTAAGATTCGTTTGATCAGGGACAAGGCTTTGAATTTCAGAGGATTTGGGTAATAACGGAAGGTTCCCATCTTACGGACGATGTAGCCATTGAAGTTCTGTTTGAAACGAAGAACACCGTCTGATCCGTCAAAGATCCCTTGAATGCCTAGGAAATTGTATAAGGTGATTCCTTTTTCTAACGCTCGCTTCATTGCATGGTATTGAATCAAGAAGGCTGCAGAAAATTTCTGATATTTGGTATACGAACCACCAAATAAATAGGTCACTTCTGATGGATTATAGATGATGAGGGCGCAGGCCAAAGGAACAGTTTCAGCAGTTTCATCAGCCAAGGTCTCACGGACAAGTGTCTTTTGTTTCTCTAACTTTTGCAACTGTTGCTCATATTGTTTAGATGAAGGATTCAGCAAGGAAATCTTCTGGTCTAAGTAAGCGAGTGCATCAGCTGTATTGATTTCAGCAATGAGAAATTCTGCATTTTTCCCAAATGTATCATAGAGATCGTAGTAGTAGTCTAGACTCTTATCTTCAAAACCTTGACGTTTTCCAGTTTCCTCAATAATTTGTTTAAACTGAGGGATTTCCTCTCTACTAATATTTCGAATAGAAATATCATAGTTGAGGGCAGTCGTAATATTACGACTACAGTTCTTGTTGAAGGATTTTAGGAGAGATTTTGCATCAAAATCGGTGAGGTCCTTCAGATAATGCCAAACTGGCTCTCCTCCAGGATAGCCCACTTGTAAACCATCAAATTGATAGCCTAGATCCAGTAGGGGATGGAGAAGTTGTTTTTGCTCTTCTTCAGTTGGATTTCCATTATTATCGAAAGTTTGATAGTGGTCATAGGGTTTTAAAATGAATTCGATACCACCATTTTTTTTTACATAATCCTGTAATGCTTTGTAAAAATCTGGTAGATGGCGTGCATCCGTCACGATGGGGCCATTATTGATTTCGTAATGCAAGCCTCCAGTCATGGGTAGGCTGTATAAAATGGCAGAGATAGCTAATGTTCCTTGCTCTTCCCATCCAATATATTGAATGGTTGCGCCTCTTTTTTGAAGCAAATCAGCCATTTCAATACTCTGTAAAAAAGAGTGATTGGAAGTAGTAAGAGAGTGTTGGTAAAATTCTTCCCTACTAATAATCTTGAATGTCATAGGTCACCTTACTGTTTATTTCTTAGTTTTTTTCGTAACTGATAGGCCTTGTTAACAAGGGGATAAAGCATGCTAGTTTGGAGGTTGAATTCGCCAACAAATTCTTCGATCATTGGATTAAATTTTGACTTGAAGTGGTAGAGTCCCCCATCTAACTGGTTCTCAACTCCTCCCATATTTTGCCAAGTAGCTCCATGGTCAAAGGCATGCTGGGCTGTTTCATACCAAGTCAAAATAGCTGGTTGATAGCGGCGGAAGTTCTCATCCATTCCTGCATAGACATTCTCTGAAGTGCCTCCAAATTCAAGAGTTAAGGTTCCAGAAAGAGAAACAATCTCTTGGCCTGCTTTTAGCTCTTGATGGAGAAATTGGATTTCTTCTTCCAAGCGTTCTTTTTCTTGACGGTTATTATCGATCTTGCCTGGTTTTGTTTTTTCGTTAAAACGACTAGCTTCGGCTTGGTTTTTTTCCAGCTGTTCCTTGAGTGAAGCAAGACGTTGAGCTAAGTTAATTCTTGAGAGAGTGATATAAGATTGTCCTGCATAGGTTGTTAGCAGTTTCTCATAATAGTCTCTTCCACGAAGATGGATACCTTTTCGCGCTTCTGTCTTTTTCATCAGAGCTGCAAATTCGTCTAAGAGTTCAGTGCCTCCAAAGATGACTTCAACTCCTTTATTTCGAGCAGTCCGAATGGCTTGCTTGGTAGATTTGGACAGTTGGTCCTCAGTGAAGTATTCCTTGTAGATATTGGCCTGGAAGCGTGGTTGAATGGTTTCTCCCATGTCTTCTGTCCGTCCAACCCATTCCACTCCACATTCTTTTAAGGATTGGATAATCGCCAAAGTAGCCTCTTGATCACTTGTTTCTTGGCCGATTAATCCTTTTCTTAGGAAAAGGGAGGGATCAAACTTGGCGAAGACAGCACGCTTGCTTTTAGCATATGTTTTGATGGATTGGAGCATGAAGGCTACTAATTCGCTGTTTTGGTAATCCATAATAGGTCCACGTGGGATATAGAGCATGGTAAAACCAAGTGGAAGTGGCTGGATTAAAATACTTGCGACAGCGACTAGTTTGTGATCTTGGTAAACGCCAAGGCGCTCATTGCCCCAGTTGTCCTTGATTTTTGCCCAATCGGCGCTCTGAAGCAAATTGGTTTGGGGGCTAGTTTTAACGAATTCATCATGTTCTTCGGCAGTAATGCCGATTTTGTAAGTATACATTAATGGAGTACCCACTTTCTAAGGGCGTAAGCAACACCCGACTCATCGTTGGATCGCGTAACAACTTTCGCAATCTTTTTTAATTCAGGACTAGCATTGTCCATCGCGACTGGGAGACCAGCAACTTCTAGCATGGCCTGGTCGTTTTCTTGATCGCCGACCGCCATTACTTGTTCTGGACTTAAGTGTAACTTGGAGGCTAAGTGTAAGAGGGCCTGGCCCTTATCAACTGTCTTAGGCAAGATCTCAAGGTAAAAAGGTGCAGAACGCACAATCGTAAAACGGTCGTAAAAACTATCTGGAATAGAGGAGATGATTCTTTCTAAGACTTCCGGTTCATCGACATACATACACTTGAGCACCGTATGATGCTCCATTTCTTCTGGAGTCCGGTAGAAAAGATCCGAGTGGACCAATTTGGCTTCATGGACAGTGTAGGTACCAATGTTACGATTGGCTGTATAAATGCCAGACTTGGTACTAGCGTGCATAGGAACCGCTAATTTGCGAGCTAGCACTTCAATGTCTAAATAGTCATTGTAGGAGAGGTGTTCTTCATAGAGCGTTTCGCCAGTATGGGCATCTTGAACCAGTCCTCCATTGAAGGTGATGACGAGGTCACCTGGTTGATCCAAATGAAGTTCTTCTAACAATTGAAGGACACCAGAACGAGGACGACCAGTTGCTAAGACAACATGGACCCCTTGAGCTTTGGCATCTTGGATGGCTTGAAAAACTTCGGGGGTTATTTGGCCGTCAGATGTTAAAAGAGTCCCATCGATATCAAGTGCAACAAGTTTAATGTTCATCTTTTTCTCCTGTGAAGGTATCGTTAACAATATAGGACTGGAATAATTGTAGTTGAGGTGTAAATAAGCTATTTTCAAGCAACATTTCTTTTGGGAAATAGAAGCGGTTATCCCCTTGTCTGCTACCGGCTAAGGAAGCAACGATAGGAGAGAGAAGGGATAGTTCAGCTAAATTTCCATCCTTCTGGATGATCTCAATTTGAGTACGAGGTTTTTCTGAATCTGGTCGGTAAACGTCGTAAGGAAGGTCAAAGTTTCGATGAATAGCCGTATAATAGGTTGGATCGAAACCGACCTCTTGAATCAATTGTTTGAGAGCAGCTAATTGTTCTTCATCCTTATCTTGAAAGAGAATGGATTTGAAAACCTTGCGATTGATAAAACGCTGGGCCAAATCAGAGAGTACGGAGTCAGGACTCTCCATCCAAGATTGAAAGTAGGTATTCATAACGCCGTCGTCCAAAGCCAAGTAATCGGCCAGGCTAACTTGGTGCTCAAAAAAAGGAATTAGTCGAGGAGAAGTCACTTGAAAGAACTCTTTATGCGCAAGGTAGAGATGACGTGCCCGCTTGAGCAGGTTCTGCAATAGGACTTCCATTGCTCTGGTGGCTGGATGAAAGTAGACCTGCATATACATTTGATAGCGAGAAACAACATAATCTTCAACCGCATGCATCCCATTGACCTGAAAAGCAATTCCGTTTTCTACTGGGCGAATGACACGCAATATACGAGTTAAATCAAAATTCCCGTAAGAAGCCCCAGTGAAGTAGGCGTCTCGTAGAAGGTAATCCATGCGATCGACATCAATCTGACTAGAGATTAACTGCACCACCTGTTTATTAGGGTAGGTGTGGTCGATAACACTGGCTACCTTTTGAGGGAAGTCTGGTGCTACTTGAATTAATACCTGGTAGATTTCTGTTTCAGGACAGGTAATAATTTCCTGGGTCATTTTTTCATGATCAGTATCAAATAGCCCTTCAAAGGTATGCGAATAAGCGCCGTGTCCGATATCATGGAGCAAGGCGGCAACCATGGTGAGAAGGGATTCGCTTGAGTCCCATTGGTCGGTGTATTTCTCATCAAAGATTGATAGGATGCGCCGAGCAATTTCATAGGCACCTAGACAGTGCGAAAAACGACTATGCTCGCCCCCATGAAAGGTAAACCCAGAGGTTCCTAACTGTTTGATGCGACGTAGTCGTTGAAATTCTTTTGTATTAATGAGCTTGTAAATGACTGGGTGATCCACGTGAATATAGTTGTGCACAGGATCCCGAAATACTTTTTCATTCATGCCACTATTATAGCAGAAAACGGCCTAAATTGGTATCGAGAGATGGTTGCAATAGGAAAAAGATAGAAGTTTTTGGTAAAATAAAGGAAAGAGGGAAAGGATGGGAACTTTTGAAGATTAGAATACAAAATCAGATTCAATTTGATGATCAACTGGAAGTGATGGACCAATATTACGAAGGGGAATGGAAGGAAAAAGGCGGCTATCACTATCTGCTCTACACCAACGAAGAAGGAGAAAAAGTCGCTTTGAAATTTCATGATCAAGAATTGACCATGACTCGCTTTTCAACGCCAAAATCCATCATGAAATTTATAGTTTCAGAGAAAGGTCATGCGCTCATTCCAACTCCCCTAGGCATGCAGCAGTTTGTGATTGATACTCAGGAATATAGATTGGAGCAAAATAAGCTTGGTTTGTCCTATCAGTTGTTAACGGCAGATGGAAGTCAACAATTCGCAACCTATCGCTTAGAATTGACATGGGGAGACTAGTTTATCAGTAGTTTTTCTTGATATTTTTACAAGGTGTGGTATAATGAAACTACTCAAGGGAGTAGCTGGCGGTTAACCGCGATAGTGTCGTCATTCCGAATTATTTCCGGCACTATATTAAACAGCGAGACTTGTTTTTTTAAAAAAACAGGTCTCTTTTTTTGTAAAAAGAGACCAAAAAAGGAGGAGACTGTTTTGTCAAAAGAACAAAATAAAGATTTGTTTTACACGCAATCTTCTGAGGAAGTCCTAAAGAATTTGGACTCATCTATCGAAGGTTTGTCAACTGCTCAAGCTCAAGAACGCTTAGCGACTTATGGTCGAAATGAGTTGGAAGAGGGCGAAAAACGTAGCCTACTAGCTAAATTCCTTGATCAATTTAAGGATTTGATGATTATTATCTTGCTTGCGGCTGCGGCACTTTCTGTCATTACAGAAGGAATGGACGGCTTAACAGATGCCATTATCATCTTGGCCGTAGTTGTCCTGAATGCAGCCTTTGGTGTTTACCAAGAAGGGCAAGCTGAAGCAGCTATTGAAGCGTTGAAAAATATGTCTAGCCCGATGGCTCGTGTTCGTCGTGACGGTCATGTCATTGAGATTGACTCAAAAGAATTGGTGCCTGGGGACATCGTCTTGCTAGAAGCAGGGGATGTTGTACCTGCTGATATGCGTTTGTTTGAAGCAGCTTCTCTTAAAATCGAAGAAGCAGCTCTTACAGGGGAGTCTGTGCCAGTTGAAAAAGATGTGACAGGACTTGTTGAAGCAGATGCTGGTATTGGGGACCGAGTTAATATGGGTTACCAAAACTCAAACGTAACTTACGGTCGTGGTATTGGTGTCGTGACTAACACTGGTATGTATACTGAAGTTGGTAAGATTGCGGACATGTTGGCTAATGCTGACGAGACAGAAACACCATTGAAGCAAAGCTTGGAACAATTATCTAAGGCCTTGACTTACTTAATCATTGTGATTGCAGTGATTACCTTCTTGGTTGGTGTCTTTGTTCGTGGCGAACATCCATTAGAAGGCTTGATGGTGGCGGTTGCCCTTGCGGTTGCGGCTATTCCAGAAGGGCTTCCTGCTATTGTAACCATCGTTCTATCTTTGGGAACTACAACCCTTGCAAAACGGAATTCAATCGTCCGTAAATTGCCAGCGGTTGAGACTCTCGGTTCAACAGAAATCATCGCATCTGATAAAACAGGTACTTTGACTATGAACCAAATGACTGTTGAAAAGGTTTATACCAACGGTCAATTGCAAAGCTCGGCATCTGAAATTGCTGCTAACAACAATACGCTACGTATCATGAACTTTGCCAATGACACTAAGGTGGACCCATCTGGCAAGCTGATTGGGGATCCAACGGAGACAGCTCTTGTACAGTTTGGTTTGGACCACAACTTTGATGTTCGTGAAGTCTTGAAGGATGAGCCACGTGTGGCTGAATTGCCATTTGACTCAGACCGTAAACTCATGTCTACCATTCATAAGGAAGCAGACGGTTCTTACTTTATCGCTGTCAAGGGTGCACCTGACCAATTGCTCAAGCGCGTGAGTCGTATTGAAGTCAATGGGGAAGTTCGCCCAATCACAGAAGAAGATAAAAATGCTATCCTTGCAACCAACAAAGACTTGGCTAAACAAGCCCTTCGTGTCTTGATGATGGCTTACAAGACAAGTAACGAAATTCCAACCTTGGAATCTGAAATTGTTGAATCTGACCTCATCTTCTCTGGTTTGGTCGGAATGATTGACCCTGAGCGCCCAGAAGCTGCAGAAGCTGTTCGTGTTGCTAAGGAAGCGGGTATCCGTCCGATTATGATCACGGGTGACCACCAAGATACTGCTGAAGCTATTGCTAAACGTCTCGGTATCATCGATCCAAATGATACAGAAGACCATGTCTTCACTGGTGCTGAGTTGAATGAACTCACGGATGAAGAATTCCAAAAAGTCTTCAAGCAATACTCTGTCTACGCGCGTGTATCTCCTGAACACAAGGTTCGTATCGTGAAAGCATGGCAAAAAGAAGGTAAGGTTGTTGCCATGACAGGTGACGGGGTCAATGACGCGCCATCGCTTAAAACAGCTGATATCGGTATCGGTATGGGGATTACAGGTACAGAGGTTTCTAAGGGAGCTTCTGATATGGTCCTCGCCGATGATAACTTTGCAACCATTATCGTAGCGGTAGAAGAAGGACGTAAAGTCTTCTCCAATATCCAAAAATCAATCCAATACCTCTTGTCTGCTAATATGGCTGAAGTCTTCACCATCTTCTTTGCTACCTTGTTAGGTTGGGATGTGCTTCAACCAGTGCATTTGCTATGGATTAACTTGGTAACAGATACGCTACCAGCCATCGCCCTTGGTGTGGAACCAGCTGAGCCAGGCGTTATGACTCACAAACCGCGTGGCCGTAAGTCTAACTTCTTTGATGGTGGTGTCTTCGGAGCAATCATTTATCAAGGGATCTTCCAAACGATGCTAGTTTTAGGTGTTTATGGTTGGGCTCTTCTCTTCCCAGAGCACCAAAGTCATACTGAAATCCATGCGGATGCCCTTACCATGGCTTTTGCAACTCTCGGTTTGATCCAATTGCTCCATGCCTTTAACGTTAAGTCGGTTTACCAATCAATCTTTAAAGTGGGACTCTTTACCAACAAGACCTTTAACTGGTCTATCCCAGTTGCCTTTGTACTCTTTGTGGTGACAATTTTGGTTCCTGGATTTAATAATCTCTTCCACGTTTCAAACTTGAGCTTGACTCAATGGATGGTTGTTGCCGTAGGAGCACTTATGATCGTGGTCCTTGTTGAGATTGTTAAAGCAGTCCAACGAGCGCTTGGAAAAGATAAAAACGCTATTTAAACAATCATGAAAAGTCATCTTCGGATGGCTTTTTTGTGTACAGAAATGTCTGGGCATATTTCTTGAGGCAAGACTAGATTTTTGATACACTAGACAACAGTTTGAAGAAAGGAAACTTATATTATGAAAAAGTTTTTTGCTGAAGTAATCGGCACTTTTATGCTTGTTTTTATCGGGACTGGCGCCGTTGTTTTTGGAAATGGGACTGAAGGTCTTGGGCATTTAGGAATTGCCTTGGCATTTGGTTTGTCCATTGTTGCAGCTGCATACTCTATCGGGACTGTTTCTGGTGCTCACTTGAATCCTGCTGTTTCGATTGCTATGTTTGTCAACAAACGCTTGTCATCTAAAGACTTGGTTAACTACATTGTAGCTCAAGTAGTGGGAGCTTTCCTTGCGACTGCTTCTGTCTTCTTCCTTTTGTCCAATTCCGGTATGTCAACAGCTAGTCTTGGTGAAAATGCCTTGGCTAAAGGAGTAACTCCATTTGGCGGTTTCTTGTTTGAAGTGATTGCATCCTTTATCTTTATCTTGGTCATCATGACAGTGACATCAGCTTCTAAAGGAAACGGGAAGATTGCTGGTCTTGTCATCGGTTTGAGCTTGACCTTGATCATTCTTGTTGGTTTGAACATTACAGGTCTTTCTGTAAACCCAGCTCGTAGCTTGGCTCCTGCACTCTTTGTAGGTGGTGCAGCCCTCCAACAAATTTGGATCTTTATCCTTGCTCCAATCGTTGGTGGTGTCTTGGCAGCGCTTGTTGCAAAGAATCTCCTTGAAACTGAAGCTTAAGCCATTTTAACGAAAAAAAGATTTCGATTCCCTATGGGGGCGAAATCTTTTTCTTTTTAGCAGTCAAGGATGGTTAAAGCCTGACGAAATTCGCTTGCTAACTGTTGTCTTTTGTATTGATGAAATTCAGGTAAGTCTTTCACAGCGTTGTAACGTTTATGAAGACGATACATGTCAGGGATCTTGTACTGTGGATAGGCCTTGAAAAAGTCTTCTGTTAGTTGCCACTCTCGAATATAGCCAAGAGGCCGCATGTGATAGTGGACGTTATCGATGGCTCTGGAAGGATGGCGATGATGCAAGTGTCCGAAGACGACATCCGCTACCTCGTGCTTTACAAAGAGATCGTGAAAAGCTTGACTACCTAAGAAGGCATTAAAATTCTGAAAGTAGGGGTGGCTAACGAGGAAGTCCTTGTGGGGGACAAAGTGAAGAGCGACGATGATTCTACCATCTAAAGAAGCGAGGACCTGATCCAATCGGAAGAGGACTTCTTGCGTGATCCTTGGATCATCTAAAGGACGTTCCAATCTTCGATCAAACCAGAAAGTATTCTTGGTACGTAGATGGGCCTCCTTGCTCTTTTCAGGAACAAAGCTATAATCGTACCATCCAGCAAGAGATACTAAATGGTTATCCCCAAAGGTCTGGACCTGAAAATCGTACTGTTTGATTTCTTCTTCTGAAAGAAATAGCATATCGTGATTGCCCAGGTTAAAGGAGACAGGAAGCTGTCTTTGGATGTCCCGAATGAAGGGAAGGCTTATCTGTTTAAAGTCATTGGAAATGTCACCAGCTAGATGAAGGTGATTAATCTGTTCTTCTTGTAGGACCTGCAGGAGTTGCATGCGTTCGGCCTCGCCAAACTGATTGGAATCCAGGTGCAGGTCACTCATAAAACCAATACGTGTCATATCACTAGTGTATCATAAGTTGATGAGAAAGAGGAAGGTAACCAACATGTAACAAATCTAACAATTATGTAACAAGGGAGGTGACAACGACCTGGTTTTATGCGATTTTTGTAGGGTAAACCATCCTTACTATCTCTTACTATGTGCAAATGACGGGGTTTGTGGTATAATAGACTGATACTTAGAAAGAGGTACTTATGGATATTTCAGAAATCCGTCAGAAAATTGACGCGAATCGTGAAAAATTAGCTTCTTTCAGGGGGTCTCTTTGACTTAGAGGGTCTGGAAGAAGAAATTGCCATTTTGGAAAACAAAATGACAGAACCTGATTTTTGGGATGATAATATTGCGGCGCAAAAAACGTCCCAGGAATTAAATGAGTTGAAACAAACCTATGAGAATTTCCATCAAATGACAGACTTGTTTGATGAATCCGAAATCCTTCTTGAGTTTCTCTCAGAAGATGAATCCGTTCACGAAGAGCTAGAAGAGAAGTTGACAGAGTTGGATAAGATGATGACCAGTTATGAGATGACGCTTCTCTTATCAGAACCCTATGATAATAATAATGCAATCTTGGAAATCCATCCGGGATCTGGTGGTACTGAGGCTCAGGACTGGGGAGATATGCTTCTTCGGATGTATACCCGCTTCGGAAATTCTCATGGTTTCAAGGTGGAAGTCTTGGACTACCAGGCAGGAGACGAGGCTGGGATTAAATCCGTTACCTTGTCTTTCGAAGGACCGCATGCCTATGGCTTGTTGAAATCTGAAATGGGCGTTCACCGTTTGGTACGGATCTCGCCATTCGACTCAGCTAAACGTCGCCATACTTCCTTCACATCAGTTGAAGTCATGCCAGAATTGGATGATACCATTGAAGTGGAAGTCCGAGATGATGATATCAAGATGGATACCTTCCGTTCGGGTGGAGCTGGTGGACAAAATGTCAACAAGGTTTCTACAGGTGTTCGTTTGACTCACATCCCAACAGGGATTGTGGTTGCTTCGACGGTTGACCGGACTCAGTACGGAAACCGTGACCGTGCAATGAAAATGTTGCAGGCGAAACTTTATCAATTGGAGCAAGAAAAGAAGGCAGCTGAAGTGGATTCCTTAAAAGGTGATAAAAAAGAAATCACCTGGGGAAGTCAGATTCGCTCTTACGTCTTTACACCATATACCATGGTGAAGGATCACCGTACAAGCTATGAAGTGGCCCAAGTTGATAAAGTAATGGACGGAGATATTGATGGCTTTATTGATGCCTATTTAAAATGGCGTCTCAATTAAAGTCCTCCTTCTATATAAAATGTGGAAAGGAATTTTCAATACATGTCAATGATTGAAATGAAAGATGTTGTCAAAAAGTATGACAACGGAACGACAGCTCTTCGAGGAGTGACCGTTCATATTGAACCAGGAGAATTTGCCTATATTGTAGGACCTTCTGGTGCAGGTAAATCAACCTTTATTCGCTTGCTTTACCGTGAGGTGAAGCATGATAAAGGTAGCTTGAAAGTTGCTGGTTTTGATTTAGATAAAATCAAAAAACGTGATATTCCGATGTTGCGTCGGAACGTTGGGGTAGTCTTCCAAGACTACAAATTGCTTCCTAAAAAGACCGTTTATGAAAATATTGCCTACGCAATGGAAGTAATCGGAGAGCGTCGTCGCAACATTAAAAAACGCGTAATGGAAGTTTTAGACCTTGTTGGTTTGAAACACAAGGTTCGTTCATTCCCAAATGAGCTTTCAGGTGGTGAACAACAACGGATCGCTATCGCGCGTGCCATCGTCAACAATCCTAAAGTATTGATTGCGGACGAACCAACAGGGAACTTGGACCCAGATAACTCTTGGGAAATTATGAACCTCTTAGAGCGAATTAATTTGCAAGGTACCACTGTTTTGATGGCGACCCATAATAGCCAAATTGTAAATACACTTCGTCACCGTGTTATCGCCATTGAAAATGGCCGTGTTGTACGGGATGAAGCGGAAGGAGAGTACGGATACGATGATTAGAAGATTTTTCCGCCATCTCATTGAATCATTTAAAAGTTTAAAACGGAATGGCTGGATGACCATTGCTGCGGTTAGTTCGGTGATGATTACACTTGGACTTGTAGCGATTTTTGCCTCAGTTATTGCGAATACGATCAAGCTATCAGATGATATTCAAAATAGTGTACGGATTGTTGTCTATATGCGTAAGGATATCCAAGATCAAAGCCAGCAGATTGAAAAAGAAGGCCAGATGGTTGATAATGAGGACTACAAGAAAGTCTATAATGCGTTGACAGCCATGAAGAATGTTGATAAAGTTGAGTTCTCCAGCAAGGAAGAACAATATGAAAACTTGATCAAGACTGCCGGTAACAACTGGAAAATTTTTGACGGCGATGCCAATCCACTCTATGATGCCTATTTTGTAGAGACAACGGCTCCTAAGTATGTAAAAGAAGTTTCCAAGGCCGCTAAGAAAATCGAAGGGGTGTCTGAAGTAAAAGATGGGGGAGTTGATACTCAACGTCTCTTTGCTCTCGGGAACTTCATCCGTATCTGGGGCCTGATTGGTGCCGCTTTACTAATCTTTATCGCAGTCTTCTTGATTTCTAATACGATTCGGATTACCATTATTTCACGAAGTCGAGAAATCAAGATTATGCGTCTTGTAGGTGCTAAGAGTGGCTATATTCGTGCGCCATTCCTTCTAGAAGGTGCCTGGATTGGCTTGATTGGTGCAATTCCACCAGCTCTCTTGCTTTATTATGTTTATAATATTGTCTACAAGTCCATGTACAATACCCTACAAGATCAGAAATTGTTCTTATATAGTCCAAACCTTCTTGTTCCGATTATGGTCGGAGGACTGTTTGGTCTCGGTATTTTAATTGGAGCACTTGGCTCATCTATTTCAATGAGACGTTTCTTGAAGATTTAAGATTATACAAAAAAGGAAGTTCAAAAGAACTTCCTTTTTATCGATTTCGAAAGAAGGGATTAAACATTTTTTCATGACCGATAGTGGTATCATTTCCATGTCCTGGGTATACTGCATAAGAAGATGGAAGAGTGAGCAATTGTGTCTCAATACTTTCAAGGAGTTGGGGTCCACTTCCTGTCGGCAAATCGGTCCGTCCAATAGTTTCTCGGAAAAGGGCATCTCCTGTCAAGACAAGGTGGTCATCAGGAAAGACCAAGGAGACCCCTCCGATGGAATGTCCTGGTGTGTGAAGAACATAAAAATGGAAGTTCTTCAAATGATAATCTGTTCGGTATTCAAAATGCTCTTCGGCTGGCTGGCAGACCACATCCGTTAAATCAGAATGGCGGTCTAGTCCGGAAAGATTGTCCACAGGACTTTGAAGCCAGGCTGCTTCATGAGCATCTACATATACAGGTGGATGGTCGTATGTTTCACGAACTCTTTCTAAGCTCATGATATGGTCGTAGTGGGTATGGGTGAGGAGAATAGCAGCAATTGGTTTTGCGAGTTGATCGATGCGACTGCGAATTTGTTCCCAAGCACTCCCGGGATCAACGACCAGAAGATAGTCCTTGTTTTCAAGCAAGTAGGTGTTTTCATAAGCGATGGGATTGACAATGCGGTGGATTTTCATAAGAGCTCCTTTCTCTATTAGTCTATCAAAAATATTGTAAAATAGCTGACTAAAACGCCTCTAGAAACCGAAGAATCGTCGCTTGGCTGGATTTGGTCCTTTCAATGTCATAAAATACCAAGCAAAGCGAGTCGGAAAATGATATAATTTTAAGTGCTATGACGACGAATGTTAAAAGAAAATATGCTGTCGTGGACCTGGAAGCGACCAGTGCAAGCAGCAATGCAAAAATTATTCAAATCGGGATTGTCATCATTCAAGATGGGCAGATTGTAGAGACCTATGAGACTGATGTCAATCCGCATGAGGAACTAGACGAACATATTCGTCAACTGACTGGGATTACCAATCAGCAACTCAGGAAGGCCCCTGACTTTTCACAGGTGGCCAGACAAGTATACGAACTGATTGAAGATGCTGTCTTTGTGGCTCATAATGTTAAATTTGATGCCAATCTCTTGGCAGAATCATTGTTTTGGGAAGGGTTTGAGCTCATAACCCCCCGGATCGATACGGTTGAATTGGCCCAAGTCTTTTTCCCAACACTAGAAAGATACAATTTAAGTAGCCTGTGTGAAGAATTGGCGATTCCTCTAGACCATGCTCACTCAGCTATTTCTGATGCGCAAGCAACCGCCCAGCTATTTCTTAAGCTTCGTGAAACGATTGCTTCCTTACCAAGGGAATTGGTGGAAACCTTGCTATCATTTTCTGATAATCTGATTTACGAGTCGAGACTCTTGATAGAGGATGCATTCGAGGATGCGGGAGCTTTTCATAAAGAGGACTTGACATCTCACCATGGGATTTTTCTTCGTAAGCCTCTGATCAAAAGAGATGCCAAGAATTTTTCTGATCAGTTTGCTATTAATATCCAGTTAATGGGCATGGAACCCCGTCCCTTGCAGCAAGAGTTTGCCCAGTCAATTGAAGAAAGTCTTCAGTCTTCCAGAGAAGTAGCAACCTTTATCGAGGGACCTACTGGGATTGGAAAAACCTATGGCTACCTCCTTCCCTTACTAGCGCATACAAGGGACCAGATTGTTGTCAGTGTTCCAACCAAGGTCTTACAAGACCAAATCATGCAAAAGGAAGCTAAGACGATTGAGGACGTTTTTCAGACTTCTTTTCATAGCCTAAAGAGTCCTCAAAATTATTTAAAACTGGATGAGTTCTTTCGAATCTTGCATGAACCGGAGGAAAATCGCCTCTGGAATCGGTTCAAAATGCAATTGCTAGTCTGGTTGACCCAAACAAGGACGGGTGATCTAAACGAAGTGGGACAGCTCCATCGTTACGGGAATTTTGTTCAACGAATCCGTCATGATGGGAAGCTATCAAAAAAATCTTTATTTTACACAGAAGATTTTTGGCGTCTCGGTCAAGAAAAAGCCAAAATGAGTCGAGTCTTGCTCACCAATCATGCCTATTTATTGACTCGATTAGAGGATGATCCTTCTCTAGTAGAAAATCGGACTCTAGTGGTGGATGAAGCACAAAAACTTTATTTTTCATTGGAGCAGTTTTCAAGGGCTTCCTTATCCTTATCGGATTTCATGCTAGATCTGCAACGGGAGATTGAAATAGAAAAATCCTTGTTGAAACGACGGATCCTTGAAAGTCTCCAATTTGAATTGAATGCTCTACTCAAACATCTTGAATCGGGTAGCAGAAAGGTCGAACTAACAGCGGAACAGGTGAAAAAAATTCGACAGGATTTATCTGAACTAGATAGTCCAGTCTTGGCTGCATTAAAAATGGTCTTTGATCCTCGTTTTCAAATTTTTTGGATTGATCGTACACAAGAGAATCAGCATCCGATAATTCGCTTGCAGTCTGGAAGAGAGGGCTTGGTTTCCCTTCAAGACTTTATTCCAACAACTACCAGACTTCTCTTGGTCTCAGCTACCTTATCGATTAGTAAAAAGGTCAATCTAGCTTCGATTTTAGGAATTGAGAACTACCAATTCATCGGGAAAGAACTATCCTATCATCAAGGTCAAACCATCTTCATCGATCGAGAATTTCCTGATTTAACCAACCTGACTCAAGAGGAATTAGCTATCTCTTTAGCAGGATATTTGGATGAGCTAGCAGCTACTGGCTTGCCTCTCTTTGCCTTGTTTACGTCCAAAGACTTGCTTCTAGCGACTTCACATCAGATGACAGTGAGCCATCTGGCTCAGTATAAAAATGGCGAAGCGGCAAATATTAAACGGCGATTTGATAGAGGGGAAGCTTCTGTCCTTTTAGGATCCGGTAGTTTTTGGGAGGGAGTCGATTTTGCCCAGCAAGCAAAAATCATTCAAGTCATTCCTCGCATCCCTTTTGATAATCCAAGTGATTTCTTCGTACAAAAGCTACATGAAGCCTTGCGTCTTGAAGGGAAAAATCCTTTCTATGATTATAGTTTGCCACTAGCTATTTTACGCTTAAAGCAGGCTCTTGGACGCTCGAGTCGTTCGAGCGAGCAAGAATCTCTAGTTATTTTATTAGATCAACGCTTATTAAACCGTCAATATGGCTCGCAGATCCAAGCTAGTTTAGAGAAAATAGCTCCTCTTGTCATTGCTAAGACAGGAGAAGTAAAAGAAGTTGTTGAACAATTTAGGAGTTAACATGAATCAAAAACCCAATGGAACTCAGTATGTTCCCGGTGTCTTGCTAGCCGCTCTCACAGCAGGACTATCTATGGTGTTAGGAAAAGCAGTACCTATCATTGGCTCTAGTCTCTTTGCTATCCTATGTGGCATCCTTTTGAATGCTAGCCAACTCTTGCCTCAAAATAGTAGGCCGGGTCTAGCCTATTCTGGGAAAAAACTCTTGCAATATTCCATTATCTTAATGGGCTTTACCTTGTCCTTTCAAAAGGTGACCCAATTGGGCCTGTCTTCTTTGGTCATTAGTTTACCGACCATCAGTATTGCCTTTCTCACTGCTTTTGTAATGGGCTACCTCTTAAAAGCTCCAAAGATCTTAACAGCCTTGGTTGGAATGGGGACAGCTATTTGTGGAGGATCTGCAATCGCGGCAGCCTCTCCTATTCTAGAAGCTGATGAAAATGACATTGCTCTGTCCATGTCGACCATCTTTTTCTTTAATATCCTAGCGGTTTTCCTTTTTCCTTTCTTTGGTCACCTCCTTGCTATGACGGATCGGCAATTTGGTTTTTGGGCAGGAACGGCCATTAATGATACCTCATCTGTTGTAGCGGCCGCATTTTCCTATAGTAAAGCAGCGGGTGAAGTGGCTACGGTTGTGAAGTTGACCCGAGCTTTGATGATAATTCCAATCTGTTTTGGGATGTTGGGACTAAAACTTCTAGGACGGTCGAAACAGGATCGAGAAGGGAAGCAAGTGAAATTGAGTAAAATTGTTCCTTGGTTTATTTTTTACTTCCTTTTGGCTTCTTTAGTGACGTCCTTTGGCTGGTTTCCAAGTTCTTGGATTCCCTTCTGTAAATGGTTGTCACAATATTTGATGGCCATGGCCTTGGTTGGCATTGGAAGTCAAGTGTCTATTCAGGCCTTCCGTAAGCAGGGGGTTGCTCCTCTCCTCATCGGCCTTGTGGCCTGGCTAGCTGTATCCATTTCTAGTTTGCTACTTCAACACGTTTTAAGAATCTAAATGAAAGGGAGATGAAATGAAGAGACGTCAGTCTTTCAAACTTAGAGGAGATTTCTCCTTGATCACCACTGTTCTGTTATTATTGGCATTTGGAGTGGTGGCAGTCTACATTGCAGTTTCGAATGATTATCCTGACTTGGTTTGGTCTATTTTAGGCCAACAGGTTGCTTGGATTGTTTTAGGATGTATGATTAGTTTTGTCGTTATGCTCTTTAATACAGAATTTTTATGGAAAGTAACGCCCTATTTGTATGTCTTTGGCTTGGTCTTAATGGTCTTGCCCCTTTATTTTTACAACCCAAACCTGGTTGCTTCGACCGGTTCTAAAAACTGGGTGGCCTACAAGGGGATCAGCCTCTTTCAGCCATCAGAATTTATGAAAATTTCTTATATTTTGATGGTCTCTCGTGCGATTGTTCATTTTTTACGAAACAATAGAGAAGAAAATCGGACGCTAAAAAAAGACTTTTTTCTCATTCTCCAAATTGCTGCCTATACCATACCGGTCCTAGGGCTTCTAGCCTTTCAACATGATTTTGGAACCTCCTTGGTATTTATGGCTATCTTCTCAGGAGTAGTCCTTATTTCAGGGGTCTCTTGGAAAATCATTTTACCAGTCTTTTTGACCCTCGCAGGTGGAATTGCTCTCTTTTTGGCCGTCTTTCTATCCGACGGTGGGCGGGCCTTTCTCCATCAAACTCTAGGGATGCCCACCTATCAGATGAACCGTATTTTAGCCTGGTTGAATCCTTTTGATTATGCACAAACCATGACCTTCCAACAGGCTCAGGGACAGCTGGCCATTGCAAGCGGTGGTCTATTGGGCCAAGGATTTAATGTGTCCAATCTATTGATCCCTGTCAGGGAGAGTGATATGATTTTTACGGTCATCGCGGAAGATTTTGGATTTGTAGGAGGATTGGGTCTTCTTCTCTTATACATGTTTCTAGTTTATAAGATGTTGCGTATTACCTTGAAATCCAATAACCAATTCTACACCTATATCTCAACTGGTTTCATCATGATGTTGGTCTTCCACATATTTGAGAATATTGGGGCGGTGACGGGGATCTTGCCTCTCACTGGAATCCCCTTGCCTTTTATCTCACAAGGAGGATCCGCTATTGTAAGTAACCTCATTGGGATTGGCTTATTGTTATCCATGAGCCATCAAAACCGGGTGAGTGAAGAACGGAAAAAAGAAAGTCGACTCTTGAGACAAAAACAACTCAGTCGACTACACGAGAAAGGAATAATTTGATATGACAAAAGTAGCAGTGATGTTAGCAAATGGTTTCGAGGAAATCGAAGCCTTGACCGTTGTCGATGTCTTGCGAAGAGCAGCAATCGAGTGTTTGATGGTTGGATTTGATCCAGAAGTGACAGGTTCCCATGGGATCACAGTGAAGGTAGATGAGGTCTGGTCCGGTTCGTTGGATCATTTTGATGGCATTGTCCTTCCAGGAGGGATGCCGGGAGCAGCAAATCTACGCGACCATGAGGGCTTGATCCAGTCTTTAAAAGAAGCCCATGAACAAGGAAAAAGTCTAGCAGCTATTTGTGCAGCTCCGATTGTGTTGGAACGAGCTGGACTACTTGATGAAAAACGCTATACCTGCTATGATGGCTTCGAAAAAGAAATTGGAAGAGAGCATTATGTGAAGGAAGCAGTGGTTCAGGATGGTCACATCTTGACCAGTCGGGGTCCTGCGACAGCACTTGCTTTTTCCTATGCACTGGTCAACCATTTTGGAGGAGATGCCACAGCATTGAGAGAAGGGATGCTCTATCAAGATGTTTTTGGAACATCGGCCCTTTAGTTGTTGAGAAGAAAAATGAAGGTAGGAAAATTCCTGTCTTCATTTTTTTATAGGCTAGTTTTGTCAAAATATAAATGCTTTTTGAATGAAAGTAAAACAGGTGGGAGATGACTGTAAAAAAACCGTGAAAACATTGACTTTACAAGCAATTTTTTGAAAATTATGGTATAATTGAAGCTATGGATTATCATGATTTTATATGGGATCTTGGTGGGACTTTATTGGACAATTATGAGACCTCTACAAAAGCTTTTGTAGCGACCTTACAGTATTTCCAAAGGGAGGCTGATCATGATTCCGTTTATGCAGCTTTAAAGGTTTCCACGGATTATGCTGTTCAGCAGTTTGCCTCAGACCTTCCAGACTTTTTGGGAGAGTATAAACAGCGAGAGAAAGAAGCTCTTGAAATCCCCTGCTTATTCGAGGGGACTGAGGAGTTATTGCATCGTCTAACAGCAGTCGGAGCCCGTCATTTTTTGGTTTCTCACCGTGACCATCATGTAGAGACCATCTTAGAAAAAACAGGTATTCGTCATTACTTTACAGAAGTTGTGACAGCTGATGATGGTTTTCCACGTAAACCAGATCCTACTTCCATGTTGTATATAAAAGACAAGTATGCGATTGAGTCTGGATTGGTGATTGGAGATCGCCCGATTGATATCGAAGCTGGTCAGAGAGCTGGCATGGCGACCTATTTGTTCGACTCAATGGATCAATTAAGTGCCTATATTTTTAATTAGAAAAGGGAAAGAATGACAGAAGAATTGAAGCAAGAAACGACTGGTCAAGAATATGATGCTAGTCAGATTCAGGTTTTAGAAGGTTTAGAAGCAGTTCGGATGCGTCCGGGGATGTATATTGGATCCACTTCTAAAGAAGGTCTTCACCATTTGGTCTGGGAAATCGTCGATAACTCAATCGATGAGGCCCTTGCAGGCTTTGCTAGCCATATCGAAGTCTTTATCGAAGAGGATAATTCGATTACAGTCGTCGATGATGGACGGGGGATTCCGGTTGACATTCAAGAAAAAACGGGTCGTCCAGCGGTTGAAACTGTCTTTACCGTTCTCCATGCGGGAGGAAAATTTGGCGGTGGTGGGTACAAGGTTTCAGGTGGACTCCATGGAGTTGGATCATCCGTCGTAAATGCCTTGTCGACTCAGTTAGATGTTCACGTCCATAAGAATGGCCAAATTCATTACCAAGAATACAAACGTGGGCAAGTCGTTGCAGATCTTGAAGTGATCGGTGAAACTGATCGAACTGGTACAACCGTTCATTTTACTCCAGACCCAGAGATTTTCACAGAAACCACTGAATTTGACTTTGACAAGTTGAACAAACGGATTCAAGAATTAGCCTTCTTGAACCGTGGCTTACGGATCTCGATCACGGACAAGCGTGAAGGGCAGGAGCAAACGAAAGACTACCACTATGAGGGTGGGATTGCTAGTTATGTAGAATACATCAACGAAAACAAGGATGTCATCTTTGAAACTCCGATTTATACCGATGGAGAATTGGATGATATCACGGTTGAAGTAGCCATGCAGTACACGACTGGTTATCACGAAACCGTCATGAGTTTTGCCAATAACATCCATACCCATGAAGGGGGGACTCATGAACAAGGTTTCCGTACAGCTTTGACCCGTGTTATCAACGATTATGCGCGTAAGAATAAGCTTCTCAAGGACAATGAAGAAAATCTAACAGGGGAAGATGTCCGGGAAGGGTTGACAGCAGTGATTTCTGTCAAACACCCAAATCCACAGTTTGAAGGACAAACCAAGACCAAACTTGGAAACTCTGAAGTGGTGAAGATTACCAACCGCTTGTTCAGCGATGCCTTCTCTGATTTCTTGTTGGAAAATCCGCAGATTGCCAAGAAAATTGTCGAAAAGGGAATTTTGGCTGCCAAAGCACGTGTTGCTGCTAAGCGCGCCCGTGAAGTCACCCGTAAGAAATCTGGTTTAGAAATCTCAAACCTTCCTGGTAAATTAGCAGACTGTTCATCTAACAATCCAGCTGAGACAGAACTCTTCATCGTCGAAGGAGACTCTGCCGGAGGATCTGCTAAATCAGGTCGAAACCGCGAGTTCCAGGCGATTCTCCCTATTCGAGGGAAAATCCTCAACGTGGAAAAGGCCAGCATGGATAAGATTTTAGCCAACGAAGAAATTCGTAGTCTTTTCACAGCTATGGGAACTGGTTTTGGTGCAGAATTTGATGTATCAAAAGCCCGTTATCAAAAATTAGTCATCATGACAGATGCCGATGTCGATGGAGCTCATATTCGAACCCTCCTCTTGACCTTGATCTATCGCTATATGAAACCAGTTTTGGAGGCAGGCTATGTTTACATCGCCCAACCACCAATCTATGGTGTAAAAGTCGGTAGTGAAATCAAAGAATACATCCAACCAGGAGCCAACCAAGAAGCAGAATTGGCTGAAGCCTTGGAGCGCTATTCTGAAGGTCGTTCCAAACCAACGATTCAACGATACAAAGGTTTGGGTGAGATGGATGATCATCAGCTCTGGGAAACAACGATGAACCCAGAACATCGCCTCATGGCGCGTGTGACAGTTGATGATGCAGCAGAAGCAGATAAAATCTTTGATATGCTTATGGGGGATCGAGTAGAACCTCGTCGTGAATTTATCGAAGAAAATGCCGAATATAGTACACTTGATGTATAAAATTCTGCGATATTTGCCAATTATTCGAATATTTATGATATAATAACTACGATTACTTTCAAGTAATTTAATGAAGGAGTTTTTATATGTCTAGTGGACTAATTATTCTCATTATTGTCATTGGGGTCCTCTTGGTTTTAGGATATGTAGTGGCAGTCTTATTGAGAAAGCGTAACGAAGCCTTACTGGCATCTCTGGAAGAACGAAAAGAACAGTTGTATAACCTTCCGGTAAATGATGAAGTAGAAGAAGTGAAGAATATGCATTTGATTGGTCAAAGTCAAGTTGCATTTCGTGAATGGAATCAAAAATGGGTGGACCTATCCCTCAATTCTTTTGCTGATATCGAGAACAACCTCTTTGAAGCAGAAGGCTACAACAATTCTTTCCGCTTTTTAAAAGCCAAGCAAGCAATTGGAAATATTGAGAGTCAGGTTCAATTGATTGATGAAGATATCAAGGCCATCCGTCAAGCTTTATCTGAATTAAAAGAAAAAGAAGAAAAGAATAGCGGTCGGGTTGTTCATGCCTTGGATATGTTTGAAAACTTGCAAAGACAAGTAGCTTCTGATCCAGACGCATACGGCCCAGCACTTCCCGAAATCGAGAAGCAAGCTGAAAATATTCAAGTTGAGTTTTCAAAATTTGTAACCTTGAATTCATCTGGTGACCCTGTTGAAGCTGCAGAAATTTTGGATACAGCTGAAAACCACATTGTAGCCTTGACGCATATTGTTGAAAAAGTTCCTGCAATTGTGAAGGATGTCCAAACAACTCTTCCTGATCAATTGGAAGATTTGGAAGCTGGTCATCGCAAACTTTTGGAATCTGGTTATCATTTTACAGAGACTGATTTGGAAGCACGTTTCCAACAATTGCATGCAGCTTTGAAAGCCAACCTACAAAATGTTGCTGCTCTTGAATTAGATAATGCGCTCTATGAAAATGAGCAGATTCAAGAAGAAATCAACGCCTTGTATGATATTTTCACTCGTGAAATTGAATCACACAAAGTTGTTGAAAAATTGGTCAAAGCCTTA
This sequence comes from Streptococcus sp. 1001283B150225_161107_H12, assembly GCF_015552665.1. Taxonomy (NCBI): domain Bacteria; kingdom Bacillati; phylum Bacillota; class Bacilli; order Lactobacillales; family Streptococcaceae; genus Streptococcus; species Streptococcus sp. 1001283B150225_161107_H12. The sequence continues at coordinate 358,406 of NZ_JADNFC010000001.1, forward strand.
CCAGGTTACCTTGCCCATGCGAAGGAAAATAACAAGCGTTTAGCAGAAGAAGTTGAACGTCTCAGCAAAACATTTGAAAGCAAAGAACTCAAGGAAAATCATTTGAAGGAGTTAGAAGCTGAATTAACAGCTCAAGAGCTCGTTGTAGAAGATGCCTTGAAGGATACATCTGAAACTCAAAAAGCCTACTCTATCCTTCAAGAAGAGTTAGAAGCGATTGAAGAACGTCTGAAAGAGATTGAAGATGATCAAATTGCATTGAGCGAAACCTTGTCTAAGATTGAGAAAGACGACACCAATGCTCGTCAAAAGGTAAATATCTACGCAAATCGTTTACATGCCATTAAGCGTTACATGGATAAGCGTAACTTACCTGGAATTCCTCAATCCTTCCTTACTATCTTCTTCACTGCAAGTGATAACACAGAAGCTCTCTTGGCTGAGTTAGAAGGTCGTCGTGTCAATATTGAAAACGCCAACCGTCTCCTGGATATTTTGACCAACGATATGACAGAGTTAGAGGAAGAAACCTACAAATTAGTACAATATGCTACTCTAACAGAGCAGTTGCTTCAATACTCAAATCGCTATCGTTCATTCGACGATCATGTCCAAGCAGCGTTTGATGAAGCCTTGTACATCTTTGAAAAAGAGTATGACTATCCTGCTTCATTCAAAGTCATTTCAGAAGCATTGGAAACAGTTGAACCAGGAGTAACAGAGAGATTTGTTACCTCATTTGAAAAAACAAGAGAATCCATCCGATTCTAATCTAAAACATCCAGGAGAATATTCCTGGATGTTTTTTTATGGAAATGAAGCTGTGATGGGAAAGGGAAGGATAGAAAAAGGAGATGAGTCCATGAAAGTTTTAATTGCTCCAGATTCATTCAAAGAAAGCTTACCTGCGAAAGATGTAGCGGAAATTATTGCAGAAGGCTTGCGTCAGTCTCTCCTCGATGTAGAACTGGTCACCTGTCCTGTTGGAGATGGTGGGGAAGGGACAGTGGATGCCATCAGCTACTCATTGGGATTGAAGGAAACTTTTACCCTTGTCACAGGTCCATTTGGAGAGCCGGTAGAAATGCGGTATATGGAGAAGGATTCTTTGGCTCTCTTTGAAGTAGCCGACTTGATCGGTTTAGGAAAAATTCCAGTTGATCAACGCCGTCCACTTGACCTAGAGACCCGAGGAATTGGTGAACTGATTTGTTTTTTAATCAAACAGGGAAAAAAGGAGATTTATATCGGGGTTGGAGGAACCGCGACCAATGATGGGGGCCTGGGACTTGCAGCAGGACTAGGTTACCAATTCTATGATAGAGTAGGAAGAGAATTAAAGGCCTGTGGACAAAGTCTTTTAGAATGGGATTCCATCCGTAAAGAGGAAGCGTTCAAGATCCCAGATGATGTCCAGATACAGATCTTAGCAGATGTATCCAATCCCTTATGTGGACTAGATGGTGCGACCTATATTTTTGGAAAACAAAAGGGGCTCAGTCCCAATATGTTTGAACAAGTGGATCAAGCTATTAACAGCTTTTACGAAAAGCATTGTCCAAGTATTTTGACTCAAGCAGGGATGGGAGCTGGTGGAGGTCTTGCTGCTGGACTCTGTGCCTTCGCGCAAGCAAGACTGGTATCAGGGATTGATAGCTGTTTAGATTTGATTGACTTTGACTCCAAAGTAGCTAATGCAGACTTGGTCATTGTCGGTGAAGGGCGACTGGATCATCAGAGTCTATCCGGAAAAGCTCCGATAGGGGTTGCGAGACGAACCCCAAAGGGGATCCCAGTAATAGCCATTTGTGGTAGTCTTGCAGATGATTTACCAAGTCTCCCATTTGAAAATATAGTCGGTTCCTTTTCTATTACGAAACATCCCGATAGTTTAGAGCAACTTCTGAAGGATGTGAGGGAAAATCTTCTCTTTACAGCTAGAAATATCGGAAATCTATTAAGCATAGAAAAAAGCGGTTAAACCGCTTTTTTCCATCTAATGTTTAATACTAATAAAATGTCTAAGGGACAGCTCTGATCAACCAAACCATTTTTTCCAAAGAGAAGGTTTGGTCGGCTTCTTTTCTTCATCCCAGAGATCCGAAAAAGCAGTTCGGAGGTTCTTGTCAGTAGTGGTCACTGGTGCATCTGTATGAATCACGAGCCCAAAAGGAGAGGAGTCGTGCTCCTCCGAAACAATAGTCGCCTGGCAACCAAATTCTTTTGCTTGTTTTAGATAGCTCAACTGCACGCTAGAATCAACATTTGGAGAAATCTTTACAAAGAGAGGGTTAGCTTGTTCATTCAAGCTTTTCAGCACCTTCAAAAAGCCCTTCTGAAGCTGAGGGCTATTGCTTGTTTTTAAATCGGCATATCCTAGAACGCGCTCTTCAAACGTACCTAGAAAGCGACGCTGTTCATCAGGATTTAATTTTAGGCCACCGTTAGCCTTTTCCATAATTTCTTTAGATAGATCAGTCATAAGAATAGTATATCATACTTTAGGTTGAAAATGCCAAACGAATAAAGGCTGTTCCAAACAAAAAGAAAGCGATTTCTTGATAAAGTTAAGGAAAATCTGCACAAAGATAACGTTTTTTCTTGAAAAACGCGTATTTTTAAGGTATCATAGAAGTGTAAAAAATTTAAACTCAAAGGAGAGTAAGAAATGTCAATTATTACTGATGTTTACGCTCGCGAAGTCCTAGACTCACGCGGTAACCCAACACTTGAAGTAGAAGTTTATACTGAATCAGGTGCTTTCGGACGTGGTATGGTTCCATCTGGAGCTTCTACTGGTGAACACGAAGCAGTTGAACTTCGCGACGGTGACAAATCTCGTTACGGTGGTCTTGGAACTCAAAAAGCTGTTGACAATGTAAACAACATCATTGCTGAAGCAATCATCGGTTACGATGTTCGTGATCAACAAGCTATTGACCGTGCAATGATCGCTCTTGACGGTACTCCTAACAAAGGTAAATTGGGTGCGAACGCAATCCTTGGTGTGTCTATTGCTGTAGCTCGTGCTGCTGCTGACTACCTTGAAATCCCACTTTACAGCTACCTTGGTGGATTCAACACTAAAGTTCTTCCAACTCCAATGATGAACATCATCAACGGTGGTTCTCACTCAGATGCTCCAATTGCTTTCCAAGAGTTTATGATCTTGCCAGTTGGTGCACCTACATTTAAAGAAGCTCTTCGTTACGGTGCTGAAATCTTCCACGCTCTTAAGAAAATCCTTAAATCACGTGGTTTGGAAACTGCCGTAGGTGACGAAGGTGGATTCGCTCCTCGTTTCGAAGGAACTGAAGATGGTGTTGAAACTATCCTTGCTGCGATCGAAGCTGCTGGATATGTACCAGGTAAAGACGTATTCATCGGATTTGACTGTGCATCATCAGAATTCTACGATAAAGAACGTAAAGTCTACGACTACACTAAATTCGAAGGTGAAGGCGCTGCTGTTCGTACATCTGCAGAACAAATCGACTACCTTGAAGAATTGGTTAACAAATACCCAATCATCACTATCGAAGATGGTATGGATGAAAACGACTGGGAAGGTTGGAAAGCTCTTACTGAACGTCTTGGTAAGAAAGTTCAATTGGTTGGTGACGACTTCTTCGTAACTAACACTGACTACCTTGCACGTGGTATCCAAGAAGGTGCTGCTAACTCAATCCTTATCAAAGTTAACCAAATCGGTACACTTACTGAAACTTTCGAAGCTATCGAAATGGCTAAAGAAGCTGGTTACACTGCTGTTGTATCACACCGTTCAGGTGAAACTGAAGATTCAACAATCGCTGACATCGCAGTTGCAACAAACGCAGGACAAATCAAGACTGGTTCACTTTCACGTACAGACCGTATCGCTAAATACAACCAATTGCTTCGTATCGAAGACCAACTTGGTGAAGTAGCTGAATACCGTGGATTGAAATCATTCTACAACCTTAAAAAATAATCTAGTTAACTAGATATAAAAGATCCTTGAGTTTTCTTAAGGATCTTTTTGTTATCGGGCCAAACAAAAAATCCTCAACTATCTAGTTGAGGAATCGTTTTATTAGAACAAGCCTTTGATTTTATCTACAGCACCGCTGACTAGATCGTTTCCAGCGACAAGTGCTTTCGCTTGTTCTAAGTAGTCACCAAGGTTATCCTTGTTGTCATCGATGAATTTTTTAGCAGCATTGAAATCTTTCTTTTCGATCATTTCTTTGACTTGGTTAAACAAATCCATTGGGTTCATGAGTTTTCTCCTATAAACTATTTATTAATATCACTATTTAATCATTTTTCAACCAAACTAGCAAGCGTTTTGATTCTTAGTTGAAGAGGACGCAAACTGCCTCTGGTACGTAGAAATCATGGCTTAATTCAGTCAATCTACCACTCGCCTTGTCGCGTTTAAAAACAGTAGCATTGTCTGAATCTTGATGGACAGCAATGAGGTATTCTTGGTCTGGACTAAGAATGAAATCACGCGGATTGAGACCATTGGTTGGAACAATTTCAAGAAGCACTAGGCTACCATCTGCCAAGATTTCATAGACTGCAATGGAATTATGAGCTCGATTTGAGGCATAGAGGAATTTCCCATCCTCGGAGAGGCGAATAGCAGCAGCCCATTTTTGACCTTCATATTCTTCTGGTAGGGTGGAGATGGTTTGGAAATGTTCAAAGTAGCCAAGTCCATCATAGAAAAGGACATCGATGGTGGCGCTTAGTTCATTAATCAGGTAGGCCGTCTTATAATGAGAATGGAAAATGATGTGACGCGGACCAGCACCTGGAGCAGTTTGGTAGGTTTGAGCTTCTGTCAGTTTTCCAAAATCATCGACTTGATAGACCACGACTTGGTCAGTTCCCAAATCACAAGTGATAAGCAGTTTATCAGGAGTGAGATCTGCATAGTGAACATGGGGACTGGATTGGTTTTCGTGAGGTCCAGAACCCTGATGAGTCGCTTGATCGACAAAGGTCAAATGCCCATCCTCATGGATGCGATAAGAGAGGACTTGTCCCTTGTGGTAGTTAGCTCCATAGACCAACCCACGCGCTTCATCGACAGAGACATAACAAAGGGGGGCTCCTTCATCTACCACGTGATTAATCAACTGGTGGTCAGGGCTAAAGCTCGCAATGCCACCAAGACCCTCTTCGGCTCCCACACTGTATAAGAAACCAGCTTTTGAAAAAGCGAGATAGGTTGGATTTGGCTCTTGAGCAACTAGTTGTAAGTCGCTAAGCTGACCAGTTCTTTCATCGAAGGAAGCTTTGTAAATTCCTTTGGAGTCGCGTTTGGTATAGGTTCCGAAATAAATATCTTGCATTACATGCACCTCGACTTTGTTGATAGCTCCATTATATCAGAAAAGAAGGGGATGGAAAACGATTAGGTGAAGGATTGAGGAGTTCAGGAACAAAAAGTACCTCACCTTTGGCTATATCGTGAAATTATAGACTAAAAATGCTAAAATAAAAACAGATTGAAAACGAAGGAGATTCCTGTGGAACATAAAGAAAAAGATTTTAGTTTATCCTGGTTTTTTAAATGGTTTGTTGATAATAAGGCCATTACTGTTTTCCTAGTAGCCTTGCTAATGGGATTAAATATTTTAGTTCTGAGCAAGATTAGTTTTATTTTTACACCCCTGTTAGAGTTTGGAGCAGCGGTCATGCTGCCCGTCATTATTTCTGGGCTCCTCTATTATTTGTTAAATCCAATTGTTGACTTTTTGGAAAGGCATCGGGTTAAGCGGATTATTGCGATTTCCATCGTCTTCATCTTGATTGCCCTTCTCATTTTATGGGGCTTGGCCGTCGCTATTCCAGCCATTCAGCGTCAGGTGCTCAGTTTTATGAAGAATCTGCCAGATTACTTGGAAAAGGCCAATATGACCATTGATGATTTCTTAGACAACAAAGTGTCGCCAGAAATCAAGCCTCAACTGGATGAATGGACCAGCCAGTTGTCAGAGAATATTACCAGTTGGGCGAGTTCCTTCTCTGCCCGTGCAGTCAACTGGGTCAGCAATCTGATTGCGGTCGCCTCTCAGGTCATTATCGCTTTAATTATCATGCCGTTCATCGTCTTCTATCTCTTGAGAGATGGAAAGAACCTGAAAGGGCAGATCATCCGCTTCTTACCAACCAAGATTCGTGAATCAGCAGGCAAGGTGCTGTCTGATGTCAATACACAATTAGCCAATTATGTCAGAGGTCAGATCACTGTTGCCATCATCGTAGCTTTGATGTTCATTCTATTGTTTAAGATTATTGGGCTTCGTTATGCTGTGACACTTGGTGTAACCGCTGGTTTCCTGAACTTGATTCCATACTTGGGGAGTTTCTTGGCTATGCTCCCAGCCTTAGTTTTAGGCTTGGTAGCAGGACCAGAGATGTTTGTTAAAGTCGTCATTGTCTTTATTGTTGAGCAAACTATCGAGGGACGTTTCGTTTCTCCACTTGTCTTGGGTAGTCAGCTCAATATCCACCCAATCACGATTCTGTTTGTATTGATTACTTCAGGTTCTATGTTTGGAATCTGGGGAGTCTTCTTAGGAATCCCAGTTTACGCTTCAGCTAAAGTAGTCATCAGTGCTCTATTTGAGTGGTACAAAGATGTCAGTGGCTTGTACGAAAAGGACGAAATTGAGGAAATTCAACGTGAAGAATAGTCAAAAAATTCTAGAAGCAATTGAGAAACAAGAGCTAGATCGCTTGCCGGCTTATTTGGAGAAGGCTTTGCTAGAAGACGATCCAGCAACCTTGTTAGAATTGGGCCAGTATTTTGAAAGTATCGGTTTTTATCCTGAAGCCAAGCAAACCTACTTGCATCTAAGAGATGATTATCCAGAGGTTTATCTGAGTCTAGCGACCATTGTAGCCGAGGATGGTCTAATGGAAGAAGCCTTTGCTTATTTGGAAGAAATCCCTGAAAGTTCGGAATGGTATCTAGCCAGTCTCCTAGTCAAGGCAGATCTCTACCAAAGTGAGGGGCTTGCTGATGTGGCTCGGGAAAAGCTGATGGAAGCAGCGACGCTTTCAGATGATCCGATCATTCAGCTGGGCTTGGCAGAGATTGATCTGGATCTCGAAAATTACCAAGAAGCCATTCAAGAATATGCTCAATTAGACAACCGTCTCATTTTAGAAGAAACAGGCATTTCCACTTATCAGCGGATCGGCTATGCCTATGCGAATCTAGGTCGGTTTGAGGCTGCCATTGAGTTTTTAGAAAAGGCCTTGGAAATCGAGTTTGATGACCAGATTGCCTTTGAATTGGCAACCCTTCTCTATGACAGAGAAGAGTATCAACGGGCGCTGATCTACTTCAAGCAGATTGACACGCTGTCACCAGACTTTGAGGGATATGAATATGGCTATGCCTTGGCTCTACAAGCTGAGAATGACCGAGAAACAGCGCTAGCGATCGCAGAGCAAGGGATCCAGAAGAATCCTTTTGACGCTTATCTCCTCCTTCTAGCTTCCCAGTTGGCCTACGAGTTGCACCAGCCAGAAAAGGCAGAAAACTATCTGTTAGAAGCCAAAGAAGTGGCTGAGGACCTCGAAGATATCGCCCTTCGCCTAACTACCCTTTATTTGGAACAGGAACGCTATGAAGACGTCCTTGAATGGCAGGAAGTAGAAGTGGAGAATGTGGTCACCCGCTGGAATATCGCTCGTGCCTTGGTAGCACTCGAAGAGGTTGAAAAAGCAGATCCAATCTATGAAGAGCTCTACCCAGATTTGAAAGAAAATCCAGAGTTCTTAGAAAGCTATAGCTACCTCTTGAGAGAGTTGGGGGATATTGCAAAAGCCCGGGAAGTGGCAGAAGGCTATTTGCAGTTAGTGCCAGATGATGGGCAAATGCAAGCTTTCTATGAGAGTCTGCTAGAAGAATAATTAAATGACCCAGGTGGAGCGGGATCCGAACAAGTATGTATCATAGTTCTGGCCCGCTCTTTTTTAATCAGTCTTTCTGTTATTGTCCTTGAGAATATGGTATACTGGAAGGGCTAAAAAGAAGACAAGATGAATGAGGGAGAAAAAATGGAACCGGTGAAATTGTTTCAATACAATACCTTGGGGGCTTTGATGGCAGGTCTCTATGGGGGATCCTTTACCATTAAAGAATTACTGGAGCATGGAGATTTAGGAATTGGGACCTTGGACTCAATCGATGGCGAATTGATTGTCTTAGATGGTAAGGCTTATCAAGCAAAGGGTTCAGGAGAGGAACCAGAGATTGTGGAAGTTGCTCCAGATGCGACCGTCCCCTATGCGGCCATTGTTCCCCACCAGGCCGAAGTGATTTTTCGGCAACGCTTTGAAATGACGGATGAGGAATTAGAGGCTCGCATTGAATCTTATTACGATGGCGAAAATCTGTTTCGTTCGATTAAGATTCACGGTGATTTCTCCAAGATGCATGTGCGCATGATTCCCAAATCAACTTCGGAGACCAAGTTTGCAGATGTAGCAACCCATCAGCCAGAATTTACACGAGAAAATGTTACAGGAACCATTGTTGGTTTTTGGACGCCAGAGATGTTTCATGGGGTCAGCGTGGCTGGTTATCATCTTCACTTTATCTCAGATGACCATACCTTCGGAGGGCATGTTATGGATTTTGTCATCAAAGAGGGCATCGTTGAAGTTGGAGCCATTGACCAATTGGACCAACGCTTTCCTGTCCAGGACCGCCAGTATCTCTTTGCCAAGTTCAACGTTGACCAGGTCAAAGAGGATATCCACAAATCAGAATAAAACAAAAGGGCTGAGATGATTCTCAGTCCTTTTTATTACTCATTGATGCGCATAGATTTGATCTTTTCTTCTTCAGGGGTGACCCGTAGGGTTTTCTGACCGGTATAGGTTACAAAGCCAGGTTTTCCTCCGGTCGGTTTGTTGAGTTTTTTTGTTTCAATCATGTCGACTTGGACCAGATTGGACAGGCGTCCCTTAGAGAAATAGGCTGCCAGCTCAGCTGCATCGGTTTTGACCTCATCGGAAGGGTTGAGGTTACCTGTAATGACCACGTGACTACCTGGAATATCCTTAGCGTGGAACCAGAGTTCGTCTTTTTTAGCCATTTTGAAGGTCAATTCTTCGTTTTGAAGATTATTCCGGCCGACCAGAATAATGGTTTTGCCGTCTGATGCTAAGTACTTCTCTGGTTTTTTCCGTTTGTGGATTTTTTCTCGGTTGCGTCGTTTGATAAAGCCTGTTTGGATCAGCTCTTCGCGAATCTCGGCTACTTCAGAAAGGCTGGCTTGGGCCAGAGCAGTTTCGACTGTTTCAAGGTAGGAGATGGTTTCCTTGGTTTCATGGATGAGAGAGGTCAAATGTTTAACAGCTTCTTTTAGTTTCTGGTAACGCTTGAAGTAGCGTTGCGCATTTTGACTGGGGGTCAAGGCCTTATCCAAGGCAATGGTAATAGGCTGGTTGGTATAGTAGTTGTCTAAGGTGACTTGGTCTTGATCATTTGGGACTTGATGGAGGAAAGTAGTAAGCAGTTCGCCTTTTTGACGGAACTCTTCGGCATTTTCTGTCGCTGCTAGTTCGGCTTCCTGTTTGGCCAATTTTTTCCGGTTCTTTTCTAGCTCATTATCCACCTTGCGGATTAGTTCCCCAGCTTGTTGTTGGACCCGGTCGCGCTCAGCCTTGTCCAAGTAGTAGTGGTCGAGTAGATCTGATAAGGTTTCAAAGGTCTCCTCCTGGCTATCTGCATAAGCGAGAGCAGCAAAAGATTTTTTCGTTAGACGGGGATCTGTTGGAGCTTCAAAGAATGCTCGGAAGGTTTTTAATTTTTCTCCGCTTTCTAATCGACTGGCCAATTCTTGAGCAGTATCTCGACCAAGACCCTGGAAATGGGTTTGAAGGTTTTTTGGTGTCAACTCTTCTCGGTGAAGAAAGGCGAATAAGGCTTCGTCTTTAATGGTAAAGGGGTTGACCGCATCGGTTTTTGGAGGAGCTAGATAGGTCGAGCCTGGCAAAATGGTCCGGTAGCTGTTTTGAGAGAAGCCCACATGTTTGATCGCTTCGATGATTTTCCCAGTCGCCTTGTCCAGAAGAATGATATTGCTGTGCTTGCCCATGATTTCAATGATCAGGGTCACAGAGATATCATCTCCAATTTCATTTTTATTGGAGACAGCAATTTCTAAAATACGGTCATTCTCCAGTTGCTGGATCTGCTCAATGACTGCCCCTTGGAGATACTTGCGCATGACCATGATAAAGGTATTGGGGAAGGCAGGATTCTCGAAGTTGGTCTGGGTCCGTTGGATCCGTCCAAAAACAGAGTGAGAAGAAAGCAAGAGTTTTTGATTCTTGCGGTTGCTACGAATTTGTAAAACCAACTCTTGTTCAAAGGGTTGGTTAATTTTTTGGATGCGACCATTTAAGAGTTCGCTTTGTAATTCATCCACCATATGGTGTAAAAAAAATCCATCAAAAGACATGGGTTTCCTCAACATTCTAGACTAGTTCTAGTAAATTATATCAAAAAAGTGGCTGAAAACCTAGGAAGAAGAAGGACAAACATTTTGCAAAAACAACCTCACTAGGAAAAGAATTTCAGGAAATGACGAACGTTTTCAAAAAAAACATAAAAAAGTATTGACAAGGCTTACAGAAACATTTACAATGGATTCAATTAGAAAAGTAATAAATGAAAATTTATTAGAGAGCTCACGGTTGGTGGAAGTGGGTAGTGGACATTTATGAAATTGGACTAATGATGAGATGAATTTGAAACAATAAAAATTCGGTCGGCACACCTTATCGTGCAACTTGTTGCTAGACAAGACAGAGATATGGGAGGAGTTTATCTATTTTCCCATAAGTGAGGTGGCACCGCGATGACACGTCCTCACATAGCTATAGCTATGTGTGGGCGTTTTTTTTGTTTCAAAAAGAAGGGAGAAAAGAAGATGAAGAAACGATGGCGACTCAGTCTTTAACAAAGAAGCGAAAAACGAAAAAATAAATAATTGAGGTAAAAAATATGAAAAACAAACGTGTATTGGGAATGATCGGTGCTTTGCTCGCTGTTATTATGGTAGCTGTTGTTTATCCAATGCTAACCAATAAAAAGGATGCGAATAAAACAGATGGAACCAAAAAGGTAAAAGTTGGTGTCTTACAGTTAGTCAGCCACCCATCGCTAGACGAAATCTACAAGGGGATTCAAGATGGCTTGGCTGAAGAAGGGTACGACAAGGACAAGATTGAGATCGAATTCCTCAATGCGGAAGGAGACCAAAACAAGGTTGCAACCATGAGCAAACAATTGGTCCAAAACAACAATGACGTCTTGATCGGAATCGCAACCCCATCTGCTCAAGGTTTGGCTAGTGCGACTAAGGACAAACCAATCGTCATGGGTGCTATCACAGACCCAGTCGGCGCTAACTTGGTTAAAGATTTGAAAAAACCTGGTGGCAATATCACAGGAGTATCTGACCACAACCCAACGGAACAACAGTTGAAGTTAATCAAAGAGTTGACTCCAAACGTGAAAACAATCGGGGTTCTTTACTCAACCAGTGAAGATAATTCTAAAACTCAAGTAGAAGAATTTACAAAATTGGCTGAAAAAGCAGGCTACAAAGTAGTTCCTTATTCAGTCCCTTCTACAAATGAAATTGCTTCAACGGTTTCTGTCATGACTGGTAAAGTGGATGCTATCTGGGTTCCAATCGATAACACCATTGCATCAGCCTTCTCAACGGTTGTCGAAGCTAACAAAACAGCTAAAAAACCAATCTTCCCAAGTGCGACAGCCATGGTAGAAGCGGGTGGTTTAGGATCTGTGGTCGTAGACCAACATGATCTTGGCGTGGCAACTGGTAAAATGGCTGCGAAAATCTTGAAAGGTCAAAAACCAGCTGACACACCAGTTGAAATCTTCACAGATGGTAAGTCTGTCATTAACAAAAAAGTGGCAGAAGAATTAGGCATTACCATTCCAGAATCTGTCTTGAAAGAAGCTGGACAAGTCATCGAATAAAAACCAAACGAATAACAAGAATGGCAAGTGAAGGAAAACAGGCTTCACTTGTCATTTTTTGTAAAATCTGCTAAACTAGATAGTAATTGAATAGAAATCTGCAAGACTAGTACCTCAAGGGAAGTGCAACAGGGAGAAGAGCCGTGACTGAAAGCTCTTTGCATGAAAGCTGAGTGAATTCACTTGCGCAAGGATTTAGAAATTAAGGTCTGAGTTTCAGATAAAAGACGGATGGTACCGCGTGTCAACGCTCCGAATATGGGTGTGGCGCGTGGTTTTTTCTATGTCTGAGTGAAGACCATGATGGAGGAAATATGTCAACGATTGAAGAACAACTAAAAGCGCTTCGGGAAGAAACGCTGGCAGCTTTGAAGCAGATCTCTGCTGAAAACGAAAAAGAGATGCAAGAGTTACGCGTCTCTGTCCTTGGGAAAAAAGGTTCCCTTACTGAAATCCTTAAAGGGATGAAAGATGTCTCTGCTGAAATGCGTCCGGTTATCGGAAAACATGTCAATGAAGCCCGTGATGTCTTGACGGCTGCCTTTGAAGAAACAGCCAAGCTTTTGGAAGAAAAGAAAGTCCAAGCCAAATTAGCTAGTGAGAGTATCGACGTGACCCTACCTGGACGTCCGGTCGCAAGTGGTCACCGTCATGTCTTGACCCAAACCAGTGAAGAAATCGAAGATATCTTTATCGGGATGGGCTACCAAGTCGTAGATGGTTTTGAAGTCGAAAAAGACTACTATAACTTTGAACGCATGAACCTTCCAAAAGATCACCCAGCGCGGGATATGCAGGACACCTTCTACATCACAGAAGAAATCTTGCTTCGGACCCACACATCACCAGTTCAGGCGCGTGCTATGGATGCGCATGACTTTAGCAAGGGGCCTTTGAAGATGATCTCTCCAGGGCGGGTCTTCCGTCGGGATACAGATGATGCGACCCACAGCCACCAATTCCATCAGATCGAAGGTTTGGTCGTTGGGAAGAATATTTCTATGGCAGACCTTCAAGGAACGCTTCAGTTGATCGTGCAAAAGATGTTTGGTGCAGAACGCCAAATCCGTCTGCGTCCTTCTTACTTCCCATTTACAGAGCCATCTGTTGAAGTAGATGTCTCTTGCTTCAAATGTGGTGGAGCGGGATGTAATGTATGTAAGAAGACCGGTTGGATCGAAATCATGGGGGCCGGTATGGTTCACCCACGCGTGCTTGAGATGAGTGGCATTGATTCAACAGTCTATTCAGGATTCGCCTTCGGACTTGGTCAGGAGCGTGTAGCCATGCTTCGTTATGGAATCAATGATATTCGTGGCTTCTATCAAGGAGATGTTCGCTTCTCAGAACAGTTTAAATAATCATGTTAGTTAGAGTAAAAATCGACCAGGTACAGACCTTACGTGACCTAGAGGTGGAAACCTACCGGGATACCTTTGGTCCCTATATTGTTGAGAAAGATTTGGAAGATTACTTCTCTACAGTGCTCTCTTTGGAGCAAATTGAGAAGGATCTGCGAGATCCAGAATCTGAAACCTATTTTGTCCTCAATGAAGATCAAGAAATCTGTGGTTTTCTCAAGATCAACTGGGGTCAGGCGCAGACCGAGCCAGTAGAGATGGACAAGTCCTTTGAGATCCAACGGATCTATGTCAAAAAGGAATTTCATGGGGCTGGTTTTGGCAAGGAAATGTTTATCTTTGCGCTGGATCAAGCCAAGAGCCGTGGCTTTGAGTGGGCCTGGCTAGGTGTCTGGGAACGCAACTTTAAGGCGCAAGATTTTTACTATTGCTTTGGATTTGAACGATTTAGTGAACACCAGTATGTTACCGGAGATACCGTAGATACAGACTGGTTGTTGAGAAAGAAATTGACCTAGAAGGAACAAGAAACTTCTATTCTAGAGAAGGGGAGGTTATTAGACCTTCCTAAGCTAGCCTCGAGCTGGAAAACACAAAATGAAAGGATCAAAACGAGGGCCAAAGGAGATCTAGGAAAGATATCTAGATTTCTGCTTAGCCCTTGGTATCTTACATATGTTAGTTAGTTATAAATGGTTAAAAGAATTGGTGGACATTGATGTGCCATCACAAGAGTTGGCTGAAAAAATGTCAACCACAGGGATCGAAGTAGAAGGTGTGGAATCACCTGCTTCTGGTCTCTCAAAAATTGTCGTCGGAGAAGTCCTGTCTTGTGAAGATGTGCCAGAAACACACTTGCATGTCTGCCAAGTCAATGTGGGTGAAGAAGAAGCCCGTCAAATCGTCTGTGGAGCACCAAATGTGCGCGCTGGCATCAAGGTCATGGTGGCTCTTCCAGGTGCTCGTATCGCGGACAACTACAAGATCAAAAAAGGGAAAATCCGTGGTTTGGAATCTATCGGAATGATCTGCTCCCTTGGTGAATTAGGGATTTCTGACTCAGTTGTACCAAAAGAATTTGCCGATGGGATTCAAATCTTGCCTCAAGATGCCGTTCCAGGAGATGAAGTCTTCTCTTACCTAGACTTGGATGATGAAATTATCGAACTTTCCATCACTCCAAACCGTGCAGACGCTCTTTCTATGCGTGGGGTAGCGCACGAAGTAGCAGCGATTTATGACAAGGCAGTCAACTTTAAGGAATTCAGTTTAACAGAAACAGACCAAGCTGCAGCGGATGCTCTTTCTGTCAGCATCGACACAGATAAGGCACCTTACTATGCTGCTCGTATCTTGGACAATGTGACCATCGCACCAAGTCCACAATGGTTGCAAAACCTCCTCATGAATGAAGGCATCCGTCCGATCAACAATGTTGTTGACGTGACCAACTACATCCTACTTTACTTTGGTCAGCCTATGCATGCCTTTGACTTGGATACATTTGAAGGGACTGACATCCGTGTCCGTGAAGCGCTTGCGGGTGAAAAATTAGTAACCTTGGACGGGGAAGAGCGTGAGTTAGAAACAAATGACCTCGTGATTACAGTTGCGGATAAACCAGTAGCCCTTGCCGGTGTCATGGGTGGTCAGGCTACAGAAATCTCTGAAAAGTCTAGTCGTGTCGTCCTTGAAGCTGCTGTCTTCAATGGCAAATCTATCCGTAAAACTAGTGGTCGTCTCAACCTTCGTTCTGAATCATCTTCTCGCTTTGAAAAAGGCATCAATGTGGCAACCGTCAATGAAGCCCTTGATGCGGCAGCGAGCATGATTGCTGAACTTGCAGGAGCAACTGTTCGTAAAGGTATTGTTTCAGCAGGCCAGCTTGATACTTCAGATGTAGAAGTTTCTTCAACCCTTGCAGACGTCAACCGTGTCCTTGGTACAGAACTTTCTTACGCGGATGTAGAAGATGTCTTCCGTCGTCTTGGCTTTGGCCTTTCTGGAAATGCTGACAGCTTCACAGTAAGCGTTCCACGTCGTCGTTGGGATATTACCATCGAAGCGGACCTCTTTGAAGAAATTGCTCGGATTTACGGTTATGACAAATTACCAGCAACCCTTCCAAAAGATGACGGGACAGCAGGTGAATTGACAGCGACTCAAAAATTGCGTCGCCAAGTTCGGACTATTGCTGAAGGAGCAGGTTTGACTGAAATCATTACCTACGCTCTGACAACCCCTGAAAAAGCCGTTGAATTTGCTACATCGCCAAGCAATTTAACAGAGCTCATGTGGCCAATGACTGTGGATCGTTCAGTCCTCCGTCAAAATATGGTCTCAGGGATTTTGGATACTGTAGCTTATAACGTCGCTCGTAAGAACAAAGATTTGGCCCTCTACGAGATCGGAAAAGTCTTCGAGCAAACAGGTAATCCAAAAGAAGACTTGCCAAATGAAATCAACAGCTTTGCCTTTGCTTTGACTGGCTTAGTTGCTGAAAAAGACTTCCAGACTCCAGCTGTTCCAGTTGATTTCTTCTATGCTAAGGGAATCTTGGAAGCCCTCTTTGCTCGCTTGGGTCTTGAAGTGACTTATACAGCAACCTCTGAAATCGCTAGCCTCCATCCAGGACGTACAGCCTTGATTTCACTCGGGGATCAAGTTCTTGGTTTCCTCGGTCAAGTACACCCTGTGACGGCTAAGGCTTATGATATTCCAGAAACTTATGTAGCCGAGCTTAACCTTTCAGCTATCGAAGCAGCCCTTCAACCAGCTGCTCCATTTGTGGAAATTACGAAGTTCCCAGCAGTCAGCCGTGATATCGCCCTTCTCCTCAAAGAAGAAGTGACTCACCAAGAAGTGGTCGATGCCATCCAAGCTGCAGGCGTGAAACGTTTGACAGACATCAAACTCTTTGACGTTTTCTCAGGTGAAAAACTGGGTATCGGAATGAAATCTATGGCATACAGCTTGACCTTCCAAAATCCAGAAGATAGCTTGACCGACGAAGAAGTCGCTCGCTATATGGAAAAAATCCAAGCATCACTCGAAGAAAAAGTAGACGCAGAAGTGCGATAAATCGTAAAAAGATGAAACAGTTGAGAATTTCTCAGCTGTTTTTTTCTTACAGGATTTGCAAGTTATAGGCCTTGAAACCCTATAAAAATAAAGAAATTCCTTTAAGTACTCAAAATATCCATGTCAACCATCCTTCTATTTTTGACAAATATTTTTATTTTTTTGAAAAATATACTTGTCAAAAAGAAAAAGAAGTGTTACAATGATTTTAGTTGAAAGAAGGGGAGGTTTTCTTATGGATGCTATTTGGATTCTCTTTATCCCTTTTCTGGTTATTTTTTATACAAGCTCAGAAAAGAAGATAAAAAGGTTGAACAAACGCATCAAAAGATTAGAAAAACAAGTGAAAGGAAATCAAGACATGTCTAGACTTTTAGAAGAATTGAAAGGACAAACGGCCACTGTTACAGTGAGTGGTGTTGGATTCGAGTATGAAATTTTGGATATCGACGAAGATTGGGTCAAACTGACTCGTGTGAATAATAAACAACAAAGAGAGACAAAATTAGTTCGCATCGAAGATATTCAAGGTATTCAACTATAAGGGGGCGAAAGCCATGATCTTAAAAAATAGACTGAAAGAGCTGAGGGCGCGTGATGGGCTCAATCAATCCGAGCTAGCCAAGCTAGCAGGGGTCTCGCGCCAGTCCATCAGTCTCTTGGAGCGGGGGGAATACACCCCCTCGGTTATTATTGCCATCACCATCGCCCAAATTTTCAAGGAACCGGTGGAGAATGTCTTTAGTCTAGTAGAGGGAGAAGAATAAAAGTGAAAAAGAAGTTAAAAGAAAGGTCAGCCCGTTTTCGTTTTTGGAGAAACATGGCCATGATCCTTTCAGGTGTTATCGTTGGTTTTTTGACAGGTTATTTTGGTTCAGACCATCCTATTGAATTCCAAAAGCTTTTTGATCGAGATATGCTCTATATAGGGTCAATCATTTTATATCTTGTGGTTTTCGGGATTGCGTCTACCTACCTCATCTCATCGCGCCAGTCTTATCAGATGATGGAGGAGGCAGAAGATGAAGACGAAGCCTACCGTTATGAAAGCCAAACGAGAAGAATCTATGACTTGGCTACGATGTTCAAAGGCGTCATGATTGTTCCCTATCTATTAGTGATTTTCTTCTCTTGCCAAAAACTAGTCTATGAAGAAAAACTAACAGGTGCTTTTGGGAAATACACCATCCCGCTTATTTTTCTTGCTTTGCTCCTTCTTACTTTTGGGCTAGAACATCAGTTTCGAAAAACCTTCAAACAGATTTATGGAAAAGCAATCCCACGCAATGCTAGTGGGGCAGAAGTCCGTGAACTAATAATGAGCATGATAGATGAGGCAGAGAAACAAATTTGCTATGAGGAGAATTACGATATTGTCTTCAAGTTAAGCAATTATGTCTTACCGATTTCCTTGATGGTGATATTCTTAGTTGGCATTGCTTTCCAGGCAGATATCTTGTTAGCATTAGTAGTTGTATCACTGATTTATGTCTATATCTTGGTCTCTCAGTACAAGATTACCAAACGTTACTATAAAGAGTAGAGGAGTTTTCTATGTTAGAAATTAGAAATTTAGAAAAGAGCTTTGGCAAGAAGCAGGTCTTGTTCGGCATTGACTTGACTGCGAAAAAAGGATCTATCTTAGGTTTGATCGGGAAGAACGGAGCAGGGAAGACGACTATCTTCCATAGTATCCTCCGTTTCCTTGACTACAGCGGCGATATCCAATTGGATGGCAAAGCAATCAGTCAAGAAACCTACAAGGAAATTGGCTACCTGCCAGAAGAGCGGAGCCTCATGCCTAAGTTGACCATCTATGAGCAAGTCCGCTATTTGGCTGCTTTGAAAGGAATGAGCACCGCTGAGGTCAAGGAGAAACTTCCAGTTTGGATGGAAAAGCTCCAAGTAAAAGGGAAATTAACCGATAAGATTAAGAGCCTTTCAAAAGGGAATCAGCAAAAGGTTCAGTTGATCATTACCATGATCCATGAGCCAAAATTGATCATCTTGGATGAGCCGTTTAGTGGACTGGATCCTGTCAATACAGAAGTGCTCAAGCAGGTCATTTTTGAAGAAAAAGAGCGTGGTGCGACCATTATCTTCTCTGACCACGTCATGACCAATGTGGAAGAACTCTGTGATGAGTTGGTCATGATTCGTGATGGATCTGTGATTCTCTCAGGTCCCGTACAAGAAGTTCGCAATAGCTTCGGGAAGACTCGTCTCTTCGTATCCAATGACTTCAGTAAAGAGGAGTTGGAAGTGCTGCCTCACGTGACCAAGGTGACCATGACCAAGCAAGGCCTGTGGAAGTTGGTATTGGATGATGAAACAGCAGGTCCGGACCTCTTTGATCAGTTGACCAAGGGTCGCTATCTAGCAACCTTTGACCAACAAGCCCCAACCATTGATGAAATCTTTAAACTAGAATCAGGAGTAGAAGTATGAAACAGATGCTGATTGTTATCAAAGAAACTTATTTACGCCAAGTGAAATCATGGAGCTTTTTACTGATGGTGCTTACTCCCTTTCTCTTCTTCGGATTGACGATTGGAGTGAACTATTTCGTCGGATCTTCTACATCTGCGAAAAGCAACATCGCCTTGATTACAGATCAAGCTCCTGTCAAGGAAGTCTTGAAAGGGACCGATGGCTTGTCCTTTGACTATAAGGATGAAGCAGCAGCTAAGAAGGCCATGAAAGAGGAAGAAATCAAGGGAATCCTCACAGTTGAAGAAAAGGATGGCCAGCTAGAGGCTCGCTACCAGAGTGAGGATGCCATGAAGCCAGGTTTCAAAGCAATCCTTATGGCTAAATTGAGTCAGGTCCAACAAATGCTCAATGTTTCTAAAGCGGATTTAAGCCAAGAGCAGTTAGCAGCCCTTTCGCAACAGGTCTCATTGATTGAAAAAATTGATGAGAAGAAAGAAGGGCTGAAAATGGTGCAGACCGTGGTAGCTGGAGGAATCGGTTTTCTTATCTACATGATTCTGATGTTTTATTCAGGTATCACTGCTCAAGAGGTAGCCAGTGAAAAAGGGACCAAGATTATGGAAGTGGTCTTCTCAAGCATTCGCGCAACTCACTATTTCTATGCTCGCATGATTGGTCTTTTCGGAGTCATTTGTACTCATATTGGTATCTATGCAGTCGGATTGGGAGGCGTTTGGATTTTTAGAGACTCCATTCCTCTCGTGAAAGATGTTTTATCTCCAGACTCTCCTATCACCCAACATATTGGACAATCCATTTCCTTGAATACCTTATTCTTGATCATTCTTGGAATCTTCATGTACGTGGTTCTTTCAGCTTTCCTAGGTTCAACAGTTGCTCGTCCAGAAGATACAGGAAAAGCGATTTCGCCACTGATGATGTTAGTGTTCTTTAGCTTCTTTGGAGTAACCACCTTGGGTAGTGCAGGAGATGTCCTTCTGTTGAAGATTGGATCATACATTCCATTCATTTCAACCTTCTTCATGCCATTCCGTACCATCAATGGCTATGCAAGTGGACTTGAATCATGGGGATCATTCGGAATTGCCTTGGCCTTCACGCTCCTCGGCACCATGATCATTGGAAAAATCTATTCTAGCCTCATCCTACAAACAGATGATCTAGGTTTGGTCAAAACTGTTAAAAAAGCTTTAAGCTATCGTTAAAAGAGACACCTTCAGTGGATACTGGAGGTGTTTTTGCTTTGTGAAATCATTGCTGTTTGGTCTTCGTTCCTTTATAATGAAGGAAGAATAAAAAGGAGGCGGACATGAACTATATTGAGTTTTCTGAAAATGAGCGTCTGTCCACGATTGTCCTTGGGATGATGCGGATTAGTGAGATGAGTGAAGATGAAGTGGAGGCCTTGGTGGAGGCGGCCTTGTCGATTGGGATTAACACCTTTGACTTAGCGGATATCTATGGCGATGGCCAGTGTGAGATCCTGCTGGGGAAGGTTCTCAAGCGCCGTCCGGATCTTCGGGATCAGATGTGGATCCAGTCTAAGTGTGGGATTCGCAAAGACGGCTTTACCTATTTTGATTTTTCTAAGGACTATATTTTGGACTCCGTCAATGGCATCCTCGAGCGTTTGCAGATTGAGCGATTAGATAGTCTCCTCCTTCACCGACCGGATGCCCTCATGGAGCCGGAAGAAGTGGCAGCAGCTTTTGATCACTTGGAGCAAGCGGGTAAGGTCCGTCATTTTGGGGTGTCCAATCAAAATCCTATGATGGTAGAATTGCTCAAAACGGCCGTCAAACAACCGCTCAAGGTCAACCAGTTGCAGTTGAGTGCTGCCTTTACGCCCAGCTTTGAAGCTGGTTTTCATGTCAATATGGAAGGGCCAAAAGCAGCTGTGCGAGATGGTAGTGTCTTTGAGTATTGTCGCTTAACCGATACGGTGATTCAAGCCTGGTCTGTCCTCCAGCATGGCTATTTCAAGGGGAATTTTGTGGGCAAAGAAGAGTTTGCGGCACTCAATCACGTCCTCAATGACTTGGCGAAGAAATACCAGGTCACTCCGACAGCTATCGCCCTTGCTTGGGTCCTCCGCTATCCGGGTAAGATGCAGGCTGTCATCGGAACGACCAAACCCCAACATGTCCTTGAAGCGGGGAAAGCAGCAAGAATGACCCTAACCCGCAAGGAATGGTACCAAATCTACCTGGCTGCAGGTAATGATTTACCTTAGAATCTTGTTAGTAAACCAGACTCCATTCCTATCAGTGGGCTGGTTTTTTTGTTTTTTGTTTTACAGATTTTTCTTGACAAGTCTTTCTTTTTTATGGTATTCTTTATGCAACATATGTTGCGTAACAATTGTTGCGCGAAAGGAGTCTTATGCCACCCAAGGTTAAATTTAGTAAAGAGACTATGATTGGGACAGCTCTACAATTGGTGAGAGAAGAGGGCCTGGCTAGTTTGACGGCTCGAGCATTAGCAGAGAAATTGGGAGCCACACCAAGGGTCATTTTTGGGCAATTTGCAAATATGGCTGAGTTACAAGCAGAGGTTATTGTTGCTGCGGAAATGGTAGTGGTGGAGTATATTCGCAAGGCCCTAGATGATGAGAAGCCCTTCCGTTCTGTCGGGATTGCTTATATCCTGTTCGCCTCAAAAGAGCCCCAACTCTTTCAATTGCTTTTCCAAAATCCTAGCAAAGATCCGATTCGTCGCTTTCAAGATTTTCTTCCCATGAAGGATCATAGCTACCAATTGGTTCTGGAATCGATTGTCGCAGACTATCCATTGACGTTAGAGGAGGCTAGTCGTTTGTACCAGCATTTATTTATCTACTCACACGGGATGGCCTCTATGGTTGCTTCTGGCATTTATCAATTCAGCATGGAAGAAGTGATTGGTTTATTGACAGAAGTTTGTCAATCTCTCATCAAAGAAATGGTAGGAAAGAAATGATTCATCTAGAAAATGTTCACAAAAGTTATGGCCAAACAAAGGTCTTAAAAGGGATTGATTTGCAGATTCAAGACCAGGATGATGTGGTTATCCTAGGTCCTTCTGGATCAGGAAAGTCCACTCTCTTAAACGTATTATCCGGATTAGAAAAGATAGACGAGGGGCATATCCTCATTCAAGGGCAGGATTTGTCTCAACTCACGGATGCTCAATTGACAGCCTTTAGACGTGAGAAGATTGCCTTTATTTTCCAGCAGTATTATTTATTACCGAATCTCACGGTCAGACAGAATGTTAAGATGGGAGCTGATCTGGCAAACAATCATGATTTTTTGCAGATCATCGAAGATTTGGGCCTTGGCGATAAGCTGGACAAGTATCCAAGTGAATTGTCTGGTGGGGAACAGCAGAGAGTCTCCATTGCTCGTGCCTTAGCCAAAAAGCCAGAGATTCTTTTCTTAGATGAGCCGACGGGGGCCCTGGATGAAGAAACAGGGCGCAAGATTCTCGACTATATCTGGAAGTTGAAGGAAAAGCTGGGCTTTACCCTCATTATGGTGACGCACAACCAAAATATTGCGGATATGGCCAGAACCATCATTCACGTCAATAGTGGCAAGATTACGCAAGTTGTGATCAACGATCAGCCTCAGACTGCCTATGAGATTGGATGGTAAGCCATGTTTTCAGTAAAAGATATTCGAAAATTAGTTGTCGTCAGTATCATTGGAGCCTGTGCGGTCTTTGTGGCCAATCTCTTCTTGAATTTTTACCTGGATATCGAGCAGTTGGAGATTTCTAAAACCAATCCGATGATTACGACCTACTATGATGCCCAGGTTTCACTATCTTGGATGGTGGCCATGGTCAGTGGGGTCGTCTTGTCCTTGACGTCGATCCTTCTCATGTGTTTTTATATCAAACAATTTGTCGATGACCACAAGGAACAATTAGGAATTTTAAAGGCTTTGGGCTACAGCAATGGCCAGTTGGCGAAACGATTTTGGGCTTTTGGACTCAGTTTTGGAGTTGGAGCGCTTCTTGGCTATTTCGCTTCTTTTCTAATGATGGGACATTTTTATGACTTTCGCAATGAGAAGGGGATTCTGCCAGACATTACCATTCATTTTCATTGGCAGCTCTTGGTCGCTTTGGTGATCCTTCCAACAGCATTTTTTATGCTTCTCGCGATTGGCTATGCTAGAAGACAATTACAAACACCGGCACTTCGCTTATTGAAAAAATCTCCAACACCGATTAAGGTCAAAAGGAGAAAAAGGGATCCTAAGAAAGAGAAATCCTTCCTAAAAGAGATGTCTTCGTCGCTGATTTGGGGGAGAAAATCGATCTTGTTTTTTGTGGTCTTTGGCTCCATGTGTTTCGCGGCCATGGTTCAATTGTCTTTTGGTCTAAGGGACTATACAGATGACATCATCCAAACGATGATGATTATGATTGGTTTGATCCTTTCTTTCTCGATTCTCTTTTTGTCATTGGGGATTGTGGTCTCAGAAAGTCGCGAAACCTTGGCCTTGATGAAAGCTTTTGGCTACACCGATCGTGAATGCCAAAGTCATATTCTCGCTCCCTATCGTTTCTGGGCCTATCTAGGATTTGCCCTTGGGACGGCTTATCAATATGGCATCATGGAAATCTTGATTGGTGTGATCAAAGACACCGTTCCTGAAAAGATTGAGCACAACTTTGACTGGAATGTGTGCTTTTGGACCTTGCTCGGTTTTGCGGTGATTTATGAAAGCCTCTTTTATCTATCCAACAGAAAACTCCAAAAACAAACCATCAAAGAAGTGCTCTTAGCTGAATAAATAGAAAAGAGAGTGGGACAGAAATTGGTAATTCGTTAGAATTTGATTTCGTCGTCCCACCTCCGCATAGTTGAGTAGGGCTGTAAAAGCTGATGAAATCAGCGTAGTAGAGCCCACTCAACCACTGCGTCTTGCTCGACAATCTAAAGACAATTGAGAGGCCAGGACTTTTGTCCCAGCCTTTTTCTTGTAGAATCATTGACAGGGAGAGGCTTTTCCGCTATTCTAGGGGAATAAAAGAAATGAAAGAGAGACAGCATGAAACGGAGTTATTGGCAGGACCTGAAAGGGGCCTTTTACTTAATCTGGCGCAATAAATGGTCCTTTATCTCTGTGGGGATTCTTTTGCAGTTTGTGGTTGGTATAGGAGCTGCGGCCTTGAGTTGGGTCTTTCAACTGGCCCTCCTCTTATCGGGTGAGTCCAACATTGACAAGAACAATATCCTCACGACCTTGACCAATCCATTGAGTCTAGTGGCTTTGATCCTCTTTGCCATCGTCTTCGCCTTTCTCTTTATGCTGGAGATGCGGACCATGATCGCCCTGATCTATCTGTCTCGTACGGATCAGCACCTGTCTTTTAAAAAGGTCTTTCGCCAGTCTTTTGGTCGCTTAAAGGATTTTAGCGGTTGGAATCTGTTGCATTTTCTCTTTTATATGGTTCTGACCTTACCCGTAGCGGGTCTCTTCATTGGCTCCACTCTGACGGACGGTCTCTATATTCCAAACTTTATCACAGGGGAGTTTAGCAAGACGATCGCTGGGGCCATCGGTCTCTTCATAGTTCAATTGCTTCTGATCTATCTCAATCTGCGTCTCATCTATACGGTACCCAATATCGTGATTGAAGAGTTGCCTTTTGGGGCTGCCATGCGCAAGAGTTGGGAGATAACTAAAAAAGGTGGGATTCGCCTTATCCTGCGGATCTTCTCCTTTGAGTTTATCCTTTCTGTTACGGGTATTCTCTTGATCCTTGGTCTGGTCTTTGCGTCTAGTCAGTTGGACAAAACGGGCCAGCATATCTGGGTGCAGACCATCTTTCTGGTCTTGATCCGCCTCTACATTTTCCTCTTTTCTGTCATGTCTAAACTGGGAACCTTGGGAATCATCCTGGACAATGGCTGGGAGGCTCCGAGTCGCTCGGTCATCAAGACTCGAGGCTCTCGCAAGATGAAGGGGCTCTTTGTCCTGACCTTTCTTTTCCTCTTGGCTCAGTCAGGGATGGCCGCATATGACTTAGCGACCTTAGAGGTCAATGACCAGGTAAAAATCGTAGCCCATCGTGGCTATGTGGCCAAGGGTGTAGAAAATTCTCTCGAAGCACTCGAGGTGGCTGCCAAGGAGAAGGCTTCTTATGTCGAAATGGATATCCTCTTGACCAAGGACAATCAATTCGTCGTCATGCATGATTACAATCTCAAACGCTTGGCTGGAGTTGACAAGGATGTCAAAGATATGACCCTAGCTGAGGTGCAGGGATTGAAGATCCAGCAAGATGGTCATACCAGTCATATCCCATCCTTTGAGGAGTTTGTCACACGGGCCAAGGAGCTGCAGATGCCGCTTTTGGTCGAGCTCAAGCCTCACGGTGCAGAACCGGAAAACTACGTGGATCTCTTCGTCCAAAAGATGAAGGAGTTGGGAGTTGATAAGGACTATCCAGCCATGTCCTTGGATCTGAATCTGATGCTGGCTATTGAGAAAAAGGCTCCAGAAATCAAAACTGGCTATGTCATCCCCATTCAGTTTGGACAGTTTGAGAACTATGCGGTCGACTTCTTTGCGATCGAAGACTTTTCTTATCAGGAGGATTTGGTAACTCAGGCCCATGAGATGAAAAAAGAGCTCTATGTCTGGACCATCAATGACGAAGAAAAGTTAACGGCCTATCTTCAACGGCCGATCGATGGGATCATCACGGATGAAGTCGCAGAGGCACAAAGATTGAAGAAAAACCTGAAGAAGAACAAGACCTACTTTGATCGCTTCTTGAGCTTAGTATCTCTCAGTACTAGTGAATAGAAATACAGTTTAAATAGAACTCTAGCAAATTGGCCTTCAAGATTGTCAAATCGGAATATTCTGTGGAGAGGATGATTAAATGTTTGATTTTTCTCCCATATTCCTCTATACTAAATAGTATGAATAATGAAAGTCGTCCCTACAGTAACGCTGTCAGGGCGCTTTCTCTTTCTATAGCTTTCTTTTGTAGGTGCAATCCTTTCAGACCAAGGGACTGTTTCTTTGTTCGGAAATGGACGTCTTGCTAAAGAAAACTTTACTAACTAGTATTTTAGGAGGTATCTATGCTTCAGTCATTGATTGCTGAAATCAAGGAATATAAGAAACCCTCAATTTTAGCCTCACTCTATATGGTCTTTGAGGTCATGTTTGAGATTTCTATTCCATTCATTATGGCGACGCTTCTGGACAAGGGGGTTCAGAAGGGGGATATGACCACTGTTCTCACCTATGGTCTCCTCATGTTGGTCTTCGCCTTTCTCTCTCTTTTCTGTGGGATGCAGTCGGCTCGCTACGGGGCTTTTGCATCAGCAGGATTTGCCAAGAATCTACGGAAGGCAATCTTCAAGAAGATCCAAACCTTCTCCTTCGAAAACATCGATAGTTTCTCCTCAGGTGGTCTGGTAACCCGGATGATGACGGATGTGACCAATGTACAGAACTCCTATCAGATGGTCATCCGGATCTGTGTCCGTGCACCGCTCAACTTGATCTTTGCCATTGTTGCCAGCTACTTGATCAATCCGCAGATGGCCATGATTTTTGTAGGGATTACTATCTTCTTGGGTCTGGTCTTGAGTGTGATCACTAAGATCGTCTATCCACTCTTTACCAAGGTCTTTGACGCCTATGATAACTTGAACAACAGCATCCAGGAAAACATCACCAACATGCGCGTGGTCAAGTCCTATGTCAAGGAAGAAGAAGAGACTGTCAAGTTTAAGAAAGCTTCTCGCTTGATCTACAACATGTTCATGAAGGCTATTCGCATCGTGATTTTGAGTAGTCCAGCCATGATGCTCTCCTTGTATGCTTCCTTTATCTTGATCTCTTGGATCGGGGCGCAACTCATCGTGGGTGGAAGCTTTACCACTGGTGAGCTGACGTCTATGTTTGCCTATGTCATGACCATCCTTATGTCCCTCATGATGTTTATGATGATCTTCGTCATGCTCTCGATCTCTATGGCATCTGTAGAGCGGATCAATGAGGTCCTTGGGACAGAGTCAACCATCGTCTCTCCGGAGAATGGTCTGACAGAAGTAGCAGATGGATCGATTACCTTCGACCATGTGGACTTTGCCTACACGGACGAAAATGGCGATAAGGCCCACGTCTTGTCCGATATCAACCTCAGCATTCGCTCGGGTGAAGTGATCGGGATCCTTGGGGGGACTGGTTCTGGTAAGTCTAGTCTGGTCCAGCTCATCCCTCGTCTCTATGATGTGGAGTCTGGTAGTGTCAAGGTAGCTGGTCAGGATGTGCGAAACTATGATCTAGACCATTTGCGCAAGCAAGTTGCCATGGTGCTTCAGACCAATGTTCTCTTTTCCGGTACCATCAAGGAAAATATGCGCTGGGGGAATAAGAACGCGACGGATGAAGAAATCATAGAAGCTTGTAAGATTGCTCAAGCGGATGAATTTATCCAGAACTTTAAGGATGGCTATGATACCATGATCGAACGTGGTGGAGCCAATGTCTCAGGTGGTCAGCGCCAACGTCTCTGTATCGCCCGCGCTCTCTTGATGAATCCGAAGATCTTGATCTTGGATGATTCGACCTCAGCTGTCGATACCAAAACGGATAGTCTGATCCGTCAAGGTCTAGCAACTAGTCTCAAGGACACGACCAAAATCATCATTGGCCAACGGATCTCTTCTATCCAAGATGCAGATCGAATCGTGGTCATGAATGATGGTAAGATCGATGCGATCGGTAGTCACCAAGAACTGATCGAGAGCAATGCCATCTACCGTGAAGTCTATGACATGCAAACCCAAGGGAAAGGAGGACAAGCAGATGAAGAATAAGAAAAAAGCTGGATGGGGCTCTCTCGTACGCTTGCTAGACTATATGTGGAAACAGTATAAGTTCGTCCTTCTTTTAGCAGCTGCCCTCATCGTAACAGCCTCCCTCTCTACGGTCTATATCACGTCCTCTATCCGGGCCTTGGTGGACCAATACATCCAACCCATGTTGGATTCAGGAAGCAAGGATTTTGGACCCCTCTTAACTTTCTTATCGACACTGGCTGTGATTGGAGTGGTGGGAGTTTTGGCCAACTATGGTTTCTCCCTCATTATGTCGACAGTTTCTCAGGATACACTGCGCTCTCTACGGAACCAGCTCTTTGCTCGTATGCAGAAGCTCCCTGTCAAGTACTTTGATACCCACCAGCACGGAGACATCATGTCTATCTATACCAATGATATTGACGCTCTTCGCCAAGCAATCGAGCAGTCTATCCCGCAGCTCCTGCAGTCTGCCATCACCATCATCGGTGTAGCCGTCAGCATGATCATGATCAGCCCTCTCCTTTTCCTTCTCGTTCTTTCGATGGTCGGAGTCATGGCCTATGTCATCAAGGAGATCTCTGGTAAGTCTGGTCGCTATTTCGCCGACCAACAAAAGAATCTAGGGATCGAAAATGGCTTTATCGAAGAGATGATGGCTGGTCAAAAGGTAGTCAAAGCCTTTGTCCACGAAGAGGAAAGCATAGAAGCCTTTGAGCGGATCAATGACCAACTCTTTGAATCATCTTATCAAGCCAACCGCTATGCTAATGTCTTGATGCCTGTCTTGGGGAACCTGGGAAATGTCTCCTTCGTTTTGACTTCATTGGTCGGAGGGATCTTCGCTTTGAACGGCATTAGTGGCCTCACCATTGGTGGCCTCATGGCCTTCCTCCAGCTCAACCGTTCCTTCAACGGACCGATCACCCAAGTATCGCAACAGTTGAACTTTGTCCTCATGGCACTTGCTGGGGGAGATCGGATCTTTGATCTCTTGGATGAAGAAGTCGAAGTGGATGAAGGGAAAGTGACCTTGGTCAACTATGAAGAAGTCGATGGCCGCATGGTCATCACTGATAAGAAGACCAACCTCTGGGCATGGAAACACCCTCGGGAAAATGGTGACTATGAACTGGTCAAACTGGTCGGAAATGTCGTCTTTACCAATGTAGACTTCTCTTACAATGAGAAGAACCAAATCCTCTACGATATCAATCTTTACGCAGACAAGGGACAAAAGGTGGCCTTTGTCGGCGCGACAGGAGCAGGAAAGACCACCATTACCAACTTGATCAACCGTTTCTACGATATCCAATCAGGATCTATCACCTATGATGGGATCGATGTGAAGCTGATCGAGAAGGCTTCACTCCGTCGCTCGCTAGGGATCGTCTTGCAGGATACCCATCTCTTCACTGGAACCATCGCAGAAAATATCGCCTATGGTCGATCAGATGCGACCCGGGAGGAAATCCTGGAAGCAGCCTGCATTGCCAATGTAGACTCCTTCGTCAAACATTTGGACCAAGGCTACGATACCGTCTTGAGTGATGATGGAGCCGGTCTATCCAACGGTCAACGTCAGCTAATCGCCATTGCGCGTGCTGCCTTGGCCAATGCGCCAGTCTTGATCCTTGATGAAGCGACTTCGTCGATCGACTCACGGACAGAGAGGATGGTCCAAGAGGGGATGGATCGCCTGATGGCAGGACGGACTGTCTTTGTCATCGCCCACCGTCTCTCAACCATCGTCAACTCGGACGTGATCATGGTCATGGAAAAGGGACGCATCATCGAGCGAGGCAACCACGCTTCCTTGATGGCAGAACGTGGGACTTATTACCGCCTCTATACCGGTGGTCTCGAAATTGATTAACACAAAAAAGTCTGAGCTGGTCTCAGACTTTTTTTCGTGGGAGCGAATCTTTTTACGAATGATATAAGTGAGGGAGGAGTTGGTTCTCCCTTATTAAGAATGTAAAAGGAGGAAAAAGATGCGCAAACGCCATCCCCATATTTCACCCACTCTGGACCTAATTGCAAAGAAAATTTTTAGTCTTCCAGATGTCACTGCAAAATTTATCCAAGAGGTCTTGGATTTACCCATCCGCTCGGTAGAAATCCTAGAAGGCAATCAAATCCATGAACAAGGTTTCCTAGGAGATTACCCATTTGAAACTTCTGTAGATGTGCGGGCCAAATTGGATACAGGCCTAGAAGTTATTATTGAGATTCAAGTCATGAAGCAGGAGTACTTTGTCAATCGTTTTTATTATTATTTGGCCAACCAGTTGATTGAAAATGTCCGAAAGAAACGGAAGAAAGGCCAAACTCATCAGATGTACGAGGATCTGGTTCCAGTCTATGGGATTGCGATTTTGGAGAAAAGTATTTTCCCTGATGAGGCTTCTCCTGTCAATGTGTATGAAGTGCGCCATGCTATCCATGGTGGACCCCTACTGGCGAATAGCAAGGGGAATCCGCGTCATAATCTATTGCGACTTGCCTTTTTAGAATTGGACAAGTATAATGAAAGTAGAGGGACGCAAGTGAGTGATCCATTGCAACAATGGCTAGAATTCTTCGGGAATCATCCCTTTAGCCATCAACCAGATCAGGTGATCGAACAAGCAGAGTCGCTCTTAATCCCATCCAATTGGACCAAGGAGGAAAAAGACATGATAGATGAACGCATCCGCCTCAGAGAAAACTGGAATATGTGTATGGAAACCTTGCTCAAAGAAACCAAGGAAGAAGCTGGCAAGATTGCATTAGAACAAGGTTTAGAACAAGGCCTGGAACAAGGACGAGCCCAGGGGTTAGAAGAAGGTCTAGAACAAGGAAGAGAAGAGGCTTCTCTTCGTATTGCCCAAGAGCTCTTGGCCAATGGCTTTAGCACTGAGGACATCCAGCAGTACACCGATTTAAGTGAAGATCAGATAGAACAGTTAAAAGCCTCCCTTTGATAGATAGAGCGGAGAGAAAAAACGGGCCAGTTGGTCCGCTTTTTTATGACTTCACTCATTTCCATGGTATAATGGGAGGACTATTCATAGAGAAGATCAAAAGGAGACACGAGTGGATCAAAAACATCACTGCCAAGTCCTATGGGCGAAAAATAAATACCTGGTGCTGAGTCGTTCCAGTAATCTCTACAAGGAAATCCGGGAATACCTCAAGCAAGACCAGGTGGAGGTCAGCCATGTCGAGGACCTTATCCAGCAAGCACTGGCCTTGCCGGAAAATCGTGGTCAGGTCTCCAATGCCTTCCAGCATATCTGGGGCTATTTCAAAAAGCAGTCGACTGCAGAGGAAAAGGCGGACTTTATGTTGCTACTTGAGAAGTACCAGCATGGCCAAGCCCAGCAAGAAGATCTGATCAAGGGAATCCAGACTCTCCTTGAGCGCTACCCTAATCGCTACTTACAAGACTCGACGCTACTAGGAGGTCAATAGATGAGACTCTGGCACCAAGACTTGATTCCCAAACTCCCTCGTCCCCAGCTCCTAGGCCAACACCGGGAATGCTGCGCCCTAAGGGGTAATGGCTGGGGCAAGAAACACGCTACGGTCAACTATGTCTTTGACTACTCACCTTATCGCCTCTATGCCTATCACCGCATGATCATGGAGGAGATGACGGCTCGTGGCTACAAGGTCAGCCCAGAGTGGTGGGAGCCGACCTATCGAGGCAAGACCTGCCCAGCTTATTCAGAATTAGAAGAGGAAGGCTTGAACACCCCCATCTATCCCGAGCACCAGGCTACTTACCTCCAAGAATGCCTGGAGAATCTAGCAGAAAAAGGAATCCAACTAGATTAATCATTGATTAAGTAAAAATGTAAGCTAAACCATTCGTAATCAATTATTACGAATGGTTTTCAGTATCTAAAATATGATAAAATAGAAAGGATAATACATTAATTAAGGAAAGTAAAAATGGCAAGTAAAGAAAATGCAGAGCGCAAGGAACTTCACCGTAAAATTTGGGCGATTGCGGACGATGTTCGTGGGGCTGTTGACGGTTGGGATTTTAAGCAGTATATCCTAGGAATCCTATTCTATCGCTTTATTTCTGAGCACATGGCTGACTATTTTGATCATGCTGAGCACGAGGCTGGAGATTTAGAATTTCGTTATGCTAACCTGAGTGATCAAGAAGCTGAGAGAGATTTTAAACCAGGGACAGTTGAGGATAAGGGATTCTTTATTCTTCCTAGTCAACTATTTGAAAATGTCGTCAAAAATGCTTCACAAAATGAAAATTTAAACGAAGATTTAGCCAATATTTTCCAAGATATTGAAAAATCAGCAATTGGCTTCAAATCAGAAGATGATATCAAAGGCTTGTTTGATAACTTGGACACACGAAGCAACATCCTTGGTGGGACTGTTCCAGAAAAAAATAAGCGCCTATCTGATATCCTAAATGGTATCAATAGCATTAACTTTGGTAACTTTGAGGAAAATGACATTGATGCCTTTGGGGATGCCTATGAGTTCTTGATTTCAAACTATGCGAGTAATGCTGGTAAAAGTGGTGGTGAATTCTTCACTCCTCAGACAGTTTCTAAATTACTTGCTCGTTTGGTAATGGTTGGTAAGGACAAGATTAATAAGGTTTACGATCCAACATGTGGGTCGGGTTCTCTCTTGTTACAGATGAAAAAACAATACGAAGACCATATCCTAGAAGATGGTTTCTTTGGTCAAGAAATCAACATGACCAACTATAACTTGGCTCGTATGAATATGTTCTTGCACAATATCAACTACAATAACTTCGATATCAAGCGAGGAGACACCCTTTTAAATCCTCAACATTTGGAAGAAAAACCGTTTGATGCGATTGTTTCAAACCCTCCTTACTCTGTCAAATGGGTGGGAGATGGAGACCCAACTCTCATAAACGATGACCGTTTTGCGCCAGCAGGGAAACTAGCTCCTAAGTCAAAAGCTGACTTTGCCTTTATCATGCATAGTCTCAACCACTTGTCTAACAGAGGTCGAGCTGCCATTGTTTGTTTCCCAGGTATTTTCTATCGTGGTGGTGCTGAGAAGACCATTCGTCAGTATCTAGTAGATAATAACTTTGTTGAAGCAGTGATTGCTCTACCTGATAATCTCTTCTTTGGAACCTCTATCGCGACTACGATTTTAGTTTTGGCGAAGAATAAACTAGAAAATAAAACCCTCTTTATCGATGCGAGTAAGGAGTTCAAAAAAGAAACCAATAACAATGTCTTGACGGATAGTAATATTGGGCATATCGTTGAATTATTTACTAATTACCAAAATGTAGAATATAAAGCGGCTCTTGTTGATAATGAAGTGATTGGTTCGGAGCAGGATTACAACCTATCTGTCTCAACCTATGTTGAACAAGAAGATACACGTGAGAAGATTGATATTGATGAACTCAATCAAGAAATCGCTGAGACCGTTGCTAAGATTGACTACTTACGTGCAGAGATAGATAAGATTGTAGAGGAACTAGGAGGTAAATGATGAATATCCTAGAAGAAATCCAGAACTGTCCCGTTGAGTGGAAAGAGTTGGGGGAAGTAGCGGAAGTCGGAACTGGTAATAATAACACGAATGAACAAGTTGAGAATGGAAAATATCCGTTTTACGTCCGCTCAAAAAATATTAAAACAATCAACACTTACTTATTTGACGAAGAGGCTATAGTTATTCCAGGTGAAGGAGACATTGGAAAAATATTTCATTATGTTAAAGGAAAATATGGACTACATCAGAGAGCATATAGAATTCATATTACAGTTGATAATATAAAAACAAAATTTATATACTACTATATGCATGCTAATTTTAAGAGCTTTATAACGAAAAAAGCGGTATCAGCGACAGTTAGTTCAATTCGTAAACCGATGATTGAGAAATTCCCAATTCCAATACCTCCTAGAGAAATTCAAGAAAAAATCGTACAAATACTTGACAAATTCACTGATTATGTTACAGAATTGACCTCAGAATTGACCTCAGAATTGACCTCACGTAAAAAGCAATATTCTTTTTATCGAGATAAACTCTTATCATTTGAAGATGAGGTATATCAGGTTGAGTGGAAGACTATTCAAGATATTTCTGTTAAGATTGTTACTGGAGTAACACCTAAAAAATCATGCGAAGATTATTATCTTAAAGGTACTATTCCTTGGCTTAGAACAAATGAAGTAAAATTTAATACAATAACAACAACAGAAAAATATGTCACTGAGAGAGCTGTTGAAGAAACGGGTTTAAAATGGATATCACCAAATAGTATAATTATTGCAATTTCAGGAGCAACTGCTGGTAGAGTTGCTATGAATAGTATTCCTTTAACGACTAATCAACATTGTTGTAGTATTAGTGTTGATGAAAGAATAGTAAATTATAAATATTTGTATTATTGGTTAGTTAATCAAAATAGGCAGATATTGAGTTTGAAACAAGGTGCACGAGGGGATATAAATATGAGTATGATAAAATCATTAAAAATCCCAGTCCCATCCCTCGAAATCCAATCTCGCATTATTCAAGTTTTAGACAACTTTGATACGGTTTGTAACGACTTAAATATTGGACTACCCAAAGAGATTGAACTTCGTCAAAAACAGTACGAATATTTTCGAGATAAACTCTTGACATTCGTCGCCGAAGGCGAGTACACTGACAGTACAGTACAGTACAGTACAGACAAGACATAATTAGGCTCTTGAACTGGGTATTTGGACCAATTCAGGTGAAGTTGGGACAAGTCATCAATTTACAACGTGGGAAACGGCTTGTTAGAAATCAGCTAACTACTTCAGGAAGTTTTCCAGTTTATCAGAATAGTTTGACTCCTTTAGGATATTTTACAGATTCAAACAGACCGAAAGGAACTAGTTTTATTATATGTGCTGGAGCAGCTGGTGAAATTGGGTATAGTGATACGGACTTTTGGGCAGCAGATGATGTCTATACATTAGAGACATCAGATAGTATTTCAGATAAATTTATATATTATGTTTTGTTAAGTAAGCAAGATAGGCTCAAATCACAGGTTCGAAAGGCAAGTATTCCTAGATTATCTAAGGATGCTATTGATAAAGTTGCTTTTTATCTACCACCCCTTGCTGAACAAGAAAGCATCGTCTCCATTCTTGATAATTTTAACACTTTAACTAACTCTCTTTCTGAGGGCCTTCCAAAAGAAATCGAACTAAGACAGAAACAGTATGAATACTGGCGAGAACAATTATTAAACTTTACGAGATAAAGTCTTTAATCATTTTGAGAAAGAATCTCAATTAAAATAAAAAAGGAAGCATGCTATGGTTGATTATTCAAAAATACATGAAGTAATTGCGGAAACAAATGAAGGGATTCTCTTGGCTGAATACCAACCAGAGTATCGCACGGATAGAGAGTATCAGTCAGAGGCTGATTTAGAAAATCAGTTGATTTCTGATTTGGTGAATCATCTCAACTATGAACGCTTAAAGATTCATACACCTGAAGAGCTCTTAGCAAATGCCAAGCTCCAAATAGAAAAACTTAATAAGGTGACTTTTTCGGATGCTGAGTGGAATCGCTTTGTAGTAGAGTATCTGGATTGTCCCAATGAAGGATTAGTTGAAAAAACTCGAAAAATCCAAGAAAATCATATCTATGATTTTGTCTTTGATGATGGACGAATTAAAAATATTTTCATCCTTGATAAGAAAAACATTCACAACAACAGCATGCAGGTCATCAATCAGGTGACCCAAGTGGGTAGTCATACCAACCGTTATGATGTTACTATTTTAGTGAATGGTCTACCGTTAGTTCAGATTGAATTGAAGAGACGCGGAGTTAGTCTTAAAGAAGCTTTTGAACAAATCCATAGATATAGTAAGGAAAGCTTCAATAGCGAAAATTCTTTATACAAATATATTCAAATTTTTGTTATTTCTAATGGAACCTATACACGCTACTTTGCCAATACGACAGCTCAAAATAAAAATCATTATGAATTCACATGTGAATGGGCAGACCGTAAAAATAAAACCATTCACGATTTAGAAGACTTTACCGTTACATTCCTAAGTAAACGAGTCCTCTTGGAAGTATTGACCAAGTATTGTGTCTTTGATGCTGATAATACCTTACTCATCATGCGCCCATATCAGATAGCAGCAACAGAGAGTATTTTACGAAAGATTCATTCCACAAATGAAATGAAGAATTTCGGTACGATCAATGCCTGTGGCTATATCTGGCACACTACTGGTTCTGGGAAAACTTTGACTAGTTTTAAGACTGCTCGTCTAGCAACAGAGTTGGACTATATTGACAAAGTGATTTTTGTGGTGGATAGAAAAGACCTAGACTATCAAACTATGAAGGAATATCAAAAATTCCAACCGAATTCAGTAAATGGTAGCAACAATACAAAAGAACTCCAACGTAGTATTGAAGAAAATGATGATCGAATTGTTGTCACAACGATTCAGAAGTTAAATAAATTTATAACAGCAAATCCAAATCATGAAATCTACAGTAAGAAATGTGTCTTGATTTTTGACGAGTGTCATCGCTCTCAGTTTGGGAAAGCACAAAAGCGTATCAAAAAAGCTTTTAAACAGTATGCTTTATTTGGATTTACAGGGACTCCGATTTTCCCAGAAAATAGTTTAACAGGAGAAACAACACAAGAGGTTTTTGGAGAGCAACTTCATAACTACGTTATCACAGATGCTATTCGAGATAAAAAAGTGCTGAAGTTCAAGGTTGACTATAACTATATCAAGCCCGAAATCAATAAGTATAGAGAAGCGGAAAAGGCAGTCGGCCGAGAGCTTGATGAAAAGAAACTCAAAAAGATGGAGAAGGAACTCCTTTTACATCCAGAACGGATAGCAACTATCACAGAGTATCTGTTGAGAGTTTATAATGATAAGACGCATCGAAATCAACACTATACTCATAAACAAAAACAACTATCTGGATTTAATGCCATGCTGGCTGTACAAAGTATTGAAGCTGCGAAATTATACTATGAAGAACTTCAGAGACAACAAGCAGAACTACCAGAGACTAAGCGCTTGAAGATCGCAACGATCTTTAGCTTTGCCCCTAATGAAGAACAATCAGCTTATGGCGAGATTCAAGATGAAGAGCTAGATCCTCAAGATGCAGCCATGCCTCTTTCATCTAAAGAGTTTCTTTCTAAGGCAATCTACGACTATAATCAAATGTTTAAGACGAACTTTTCGACTGATGGGAAAGAGTTTCAAAATTACTATCGTGACCTTTCTAAACGAGTTAAGTCCAAGGAAGTGGATTTACTGATTGTAGTGGGTATGTTCTTGACAGGATTTGATGCTCCAACCATGAATACTCTTTTTGTCGATAAAAATCTACGTTATCATGGTTTGATTCAGGCGTTTTCTAGAACCAATCGTATTTTTAACAAAGTTAAACCATTTGGGAATATCGTATGTTTCCGTGATTTAGAAAAAGCTACTCAAGAAGCTATCAAAACCTTTGGGGATACCAATAAGCTTGATATTATCTTAGAAAAAAGTTTTAGCGAATACATGGATGGTTTCGTGGATCAGGTGACGGGTATCAAGGTTAAAGGTTATACAGAAGTCTGTCAGGAAATTCTGGAAAAATTCCCCAATCCACAAGAAATTGAAACAGAACATGATAAAAAAGAGTTTGTTAAATTATTTGGAGAGTTTCTGAAACTTGATAACGTTCTTCGAAATTATGATGAATTTCAGGAAATCGACAAGCCTATCTCGGAAGGTTATCTCCAAGATTTAAGAAGTTCTTATGTAGAAATTCGAGATGAATTCTTAAACCTTAAAAATTATGAAAGAACAAAAGACTTAGGTGTTGACCTTTCAGATATTGAATTTGAGATTGAACTCTTAAAAACAGATGAGATTAATCTAGACTATATCCTTGCTTTGATTGTAGAGAAATCGAAGAACTCTGAGTCTAAAGAAGCAATGAAAGCTGAAGTTAGCCGTGTCATTCGATCAAGTATTGATATTCGTGCTAAAGAAGAGTTGGTTATTGGGTTCATTAATGATACTGATTTAGCGAGTCTGAAAGACCATGATGAGATTATCAATGCATTCTATGCTTATGGTAAAGAACGTAAAGCTGTTGCTATTCGTGAATTGGCAGAGTCTGAAAAGCTTGTAAAAGATTATCAATTATTCATTGATCGATCTATTCAACGTGGTTATGCTGAGAATAGTGGAGCTGACTTGGATTCGATTATTCCACCGACTACTCGTAGGCAAGGAGCTCGTGAACGTAAGAAACAAGATATCCTTCATAAAATTCAAAACCTGGTTGATATTTATTCTGGAATCTAATTTATTATTAATATTTTTTTAAAGTTATTGATAGCTTTTCGAATAATGATTGGATTAAAATAGATACTCCCTAGTTAATAATTACAGTTATATCATATCCGCTTGCTTACCTTCTCACCCTCCTTAGTTTTCTAAGGAGGGTTTTTGTCGAGTTATTTTTCTTGCTTCTTTGAAAAAAGAGTGTATAATGATGTAATATAAAATGTTACAACGAAATACAAAACTGAAAAGGAGTCATCTATGACCTACGCCTACAATAGCAAGATTTACCTGGCAGAAGCAGTCCTCAATGTGAAGGATCTGGCCCGTCAGACCGCTTTTTACACCCAAATTCTGGGTTTGAAGATTTTGTCTCAGACTGAGGAGGAGGTCCTTCTTGGGGCTGGAGGCAAGCCCTTGGTCCACCTGATCCAAACGGATCGGACTGAGTCTGTTAAGGCTAGCTACGGTCTCTATCACATGTCCATTCTCCTACCTAGTCGGGAGGACTTGGCGGATGTCTTCAAGCATATGGCTGAGCTGAAGGTTCCCTTTGTCGGTGCTGCCGACCATGGCTACAGCGAAGCTCTCTATCTCGAAGATCCAGAAGGCAACGGTATTGAGATCTACCGGGATAAGCCAGTGGCGGAGTGGGATATCCGTGAGGATGGTCGTATCATCGGTGTGACGGAGGAGCTCTCTGCCCAAGAGATCTATGAAATGGGCCGCAAGGTAGAGCCCTTCCAGATAGCGTCCGACACCCGCATGGGGCATATCCACCTCTCTGTGAGAGATAGCCAAGCAGCGTCAGCCTTTTATCAGAAGGTGCTTGAGTTATCGGATAAGTTCACCGTCCCATCTGCTAGCTGGATTGCCTCTGGGGACTACCACCATCACCTGGCAGTCAATGAGTGGGGTGGCAAGCACTTAGCCAAACGTGAAGAGCAACTTCCTGGGCTAGCCTATTACGTCGTCCAGGTAGAACAGAAAGAAGACCTGGTTGCCATCGCAGAGAGAGCAAAAGAAGAGGGGGCACCTGTCATCTGGCTGACCTCAAGTGAACTCGAGTTTACAGATCCGGATGGGATTGTGACCCGCGTCAGAAAGGGTTAGAAACCTTGATAAATTAGGCCTTTTGAGATAAAAAAACAAAAATAGTAAAAATTAGTGATATTTCAAGATGTAATTCTTGACATTACATCTGGGCCGTGTATAATAGTTTTTGTAATAAATAAACTTACAACAGAAAGAGGAAACAACTATGAAAAACATTTTATTTATCGTCGGATCTCTTCGTCAAGGATCTTTTAACCACCAAATGGCTAAGAAAGCAGAAAGCCTTCTGGAAGGAAAAGCAACAGTGACTTACTTGGACTACAAGGACATCCCTATGATGAACCAAGATTTGGAAACGCCAACCTTGCCAGCAGTGCAAGCGGCGCGTGATGCAGTCCTTGCGGCGGATGCCATCTGGATCTTCTCACCAGTTTATAACTTTGCCATTCCAGGTGTGGTGAAAAACTTGATCGACTGGCTCAGCCGTGCCCTTGACCTATCAGAAACTCGTGGTCCATCTGCCCTCCAAGACAAGATCGTAACAGTTTCTTCAGTGGCTAATGCAGGACACGAGCCAATGTTTGCGGCATACCAAGCCCTCTTGCCATTCGTTCGTACCCAAGTAGTGGGAGAGTTCACTGGAACAACCGTTAACCCAGAAGCCTGGGCAACAGGTGAATTGGTCTTGACAGATGAAGCAATCGCAGGATTGGAAAAACAAGCCCAAGCCTTGTTGGAAGCGTAAAAAAAGCTGAGACTTCTGTCTCAGCTTTTTTAGATACTAAACAATTGTCCGAAGAGATAGGTAACCCCCATAGTCAGTAGTCCGATGACCAAGTTACGGATCATGGCTTGCTTGGTTGGTGCTTTTCCTAGCTTGGCACTGGTGTAGCCGGTAAAGAGAAGGGAAAGGGCCACGATGATCACTGTTGCTGGGATCCGGATTTCTTTTGGCAAGAGGATGATCGACAGCATAGGAGGAAGGGATCCAAGGACAAAGGCAATAAAGCTCGAGATGGCCGCATGCCAAGGATTAGTAAACTCTTCAAACTCCAGCCCATACTTTTCTTCCACCAAGGCTTTGAGAGGGTGTTTGAGAAAGGCCCGCTCGGTCATGATTTGAGCAGCCGTTTCGCATTCCCCATTTTGGATATAGGCTGCATAGAGGGAGTCGCGGGCGGCTTTTTGATCACGTTCCAGAAGAGCTTGCTCCCGACTCACAGCGGCTTCTTCTGTATCTTTTTGGGTCGATACAGAGACGTATTCTCCACCCGCCATAGAGAAGGCACCTGCCAGAATGGCAGAAAGGCCAGATAGGAAGATAATCCAGAGATTGCTGGTCGCACTGGCAACCCCGATAACAACTCCAGCGATGGAAATAATGCCATCATTTGCACCCAGCACTCCAGCCCGTAAGATATTTAAGCGGTCGTTGAAAGAGGCATCAACGCCATGTTTTGTTTCAGTCATACTTGTCTCCTGATTTCTTATTTAGAATGATTATAATTAATCTTATATAATTTTGCAAGACTTTTGTCCTAAATGATAAAAGTCCGACAATTTAAGAAAGGTTCATGGAGGATAGAAGGTAAATCTCATCTTAAAAACATACCACAAGCAGAAGGAGCTAAGATATTATAATGCTTTGACAATCGAAATAATTTTAGATATAATTCTATAAATGAATTATGAATAGGAGTCAACCATGAAAAAATTAGTCGCAAGCGGTATTACCCTTCTCTCGGTCTTGACCTTGGTCGCATGTTCGGGAAATCAAACTGCAAAACCAAAGGCTTCATCAGAGAAGTCTTCAAGCAAGGTGGAGAAATCTTCTTCCTCTAAGAAAACATCCTCCTCTAAGAAGAAATCATTTTCTTCAAAGAAATTTGAATTGACAGATGATACAAGTAGCTCTTCTAGTCAGTCTACTTCAGGCTCTGGCGCTCAAGCAACTACTCCAGAAGTTGTTTTGGTAACAGATCAGGAAATTGAAAATGCGAAAACAATCGGGGATATCAAGGGACTTTATGCAAAACTAGCTGAGAATTATAAGAAGCATGCCAATGAATTGGGTGAAAAGTTGCCAAAATCTGAACAAGAATCTTACTTCAAGACCATAGAACCTGGTATTAAGAAGATGGATGAAGAGTTGGCTTCTGTGAATGAAACACTTGCTCAATTTGGAGATGATACAACGCTTTTCCCAGAAGAGCACCGTGCTGCCTTTATTGAGGCCTTCAAAGAAACCCGTGATACCATGACAAATGCTTTGGTAACTGCTTATAAGTTTGTTGGAGGTTTGAGTAGCTAAAGTTCCTATCTTCTCTGAGGGAACTTAGTTTCTACATCTACAGATTGAATTTGAAAAGAAATAAAGAAAGAGAGAGTGGGACAGAAATCGGTAATTCGTTAGAATTCGATTTCGACGTCCCACCTCCGCACAGTTGAGTAGGGCTGTAAAAGTTGATGAAATCAGCGTAGTAGAGCCCACTCAACCACTGCGTCTTGCTCGACAATCCAAAGACAATTGAGAGGCTAGGACTTTTGTCCCAGCCTCTTTTTGCTTTCTGTCGGAGCTAGTCTTTTAAAGGCAGTCGTGCTATAATCGTACTAGCAGATTATTGAAGGAGAAATTCATGAATCAAACAGTTGAATATCTAAAAGAACTCACAGGCATCGCATCACCGACAGGCTTTACAGAAGAAGTGGCGACCTACCTGGTCAAGACCTTGACAGACATGGGCTACAGCCCTGTTCGGACGGCTAAGGGAGGCGTAACCGTTGTCCTCAAGGGTGAGAATGACGAGCAACACCGCTATATCACGGCCCATGTGGATACCTTGGGAGCAATTGTCCGTGCTGTGAAACCAGATGGCCGTCTCAAGCTAGACCGCATCGGTGGCTTCCCTTGGAACATGATTGAAGGGGAAAACTGTACGGTCCATGTGGCCAATACTGGTAAGACCCACTCCGGTACCATCCTTGTCCACCAAACCTCTTGCCACGTCTACAAGGATGCAGGAACAGTGGAGCGGACCCAGGATAATATGGAAGTGCGCTTGGATGAAAAAGTGACCTCTGAAAAAGAAACCCGTGACTTAGGGATTGAAGTGGGAGACTTTATCAGCTTTGATGCTCGGACCATCGTCACAGATACGGGCTTTATCAAGTCTCGTCACCTGGATGACAAGGTCAGCGCTGCCATCTTGCTTAACCTCCTTCGTGTTTACAAGGAAGAAGGCGTGACCCTACCAGTGACGACTCACTTTGCCTTTTCTGTCTTTGAAGAAGTGGGACATGGGGCTAACTCCAGCATTCCAGCTCAAGCGGTCGAATATTTGGCAGTCGATATGGGGGCTATGGGAGATGACCAGCAGACAGACGAGTACACGGTTTCTATCTGTGTCAAAGATGCTTCTGGTCCTTACCACTATGGTTTCCGCCAGCACTTGGTGGCCTTGGCCAAGGAACAAAATATCCCTTACAAACTGGACATCTATCCTTTCTATGGCTCGGATGCCTCTGCAGCCATGAGCGCAGGAGCAGAAGTCAAGCATGGTCTTCTCGGAGCAGGGATCGAATCTAGCCACTCTTATGAGCGCACCCACGTGGATTCTGTGGTGGCGACAGAGCGCATGGTTGACGCCTACCTCAAGAGCGACTTGGTCAAATAAGCTTCGTTTTCAAGGTTAAAAAATAGGATTGGATCTGCCTGGTCAAGCTGACTAGGCAGATTTTATAGGATAAACTGTCAAAAAATTCTTGACATCCCCAAAAAATGTAGTAAAATATGTAGTAAATCAGTAAGTAACTAGTCTAAGATTTTCAGGGAGCCTGCGGGTATTGTGAGCAGGTAGTCGGAGTTAGTGAACATTGGGCTGATTGTTTAGAGTAGGAGAAGATAACACATATTCTTCTCGGTAGGCACCCCTTATCGTGCGACTCCTTGTTAGAGGAGATAGAGATAATGGTCGCTTTCTACCCTTTTGACCATTAACTGAGGTGGTACCGTGTTAAACCTGATTTAATGCCCTCACAGAGTGTTACTCTGTGAGGTTTTTTGTATTCTTTTTTAGTTGGTCAGCTTGCTAACTTCGAAGAATATTGGATGTGCTTGGATCAGGACTTGCATCGCTTCGTCCCTAGGAAAAGAAAGGAATTCCTATGAAAAAAATTTTACCAGCTGATACCTTAACCCCCATTCTAGCCTACATGCGTGTCCAAGGTGACCATAAGGTCATCCTTGAGTCGATCCCGCGTGAGAAGGAGAATGCCCGTTTTTCTATCGTGGCCTACAATCCAGTATTTGAGGTGACCTATCAGGATGGCATCCTTTATGAGAATGGCAAGGTGCTAGAGCAAGATCCTTTTGACTACCTCCACCAGGTAACGGTCAAGGGGCTGACGTCTGATCATCCTTTCGCCGGTGGGGCCATTGGTTTTGCAGGCTATGATATGATCG
The DNA here is from genome assembly GCF_015552665.1 of Streptococcus sp. 1001283B150225_161107_H12. Taxonomy (NCBI): domain Bacteria; kingdom Bacillati; phylum Bacillota; class Bacilli; order Lactobacillales; family Streptococcaceae; genus Streptococcus; species Streptococcus sp. 1001283B150225_161107_H12. The sequence goes on from NZ_JADNFC010000001.1 coordinate 402,018, forward strand.
GAGTCTATGAGGAGATTGGCTCTATTCCTCAGGATACCATCGGGACACCAGATATGCATTTCTTCATCTACGAGTCTTATTTGATTTTTGACCACAAGAAGGAAAAAGTCTATGTGGTGGAAGACAATATCTACTCTGGTCGAAGCAATGATGCGGTCCGACAATCACTGGGGCAAGTGGTGACCAATCTGCAAACCCAAGCACCCAACGAGTTTACCCCTCAGGCCTTGCAGGCCCTCCACTTCACCAATCATATCGAGAAAGAAGTCTTTATGGAGATGGTGGAGAAGGCCAAGAAACTGATCCGTGAAGGCGATATGTTCCAATGTGTCCTTAGTCAACGCTTCTCAGCAGACTTTGAGGGTGATCCTTTGGATTATTACCGGAATTTGCGCGTGACCAACCCATCTAACTATCTCTATTTCTATGACTTTGGTCACTACCAGATCATTGGAGCCAGTCCTGAAAGTCTGGTATCGGTGAAGAAGGGAGAGGTGACGACCAATCCAATCGCCGGAACCCGACCTCGTGGAGCAACGGAAGAAGAGGACCAAGCCCTGGCTCATGAACTCCTTCACGATATCAAGGAAACAGCCGAGCACCGCATGCTGGTGGATCTGGGCCGCAATGATATCGGGAAAATCGCTCAAAACGGGACGGTCGAAGTGACCAAGTATATGGAAGTCGAGTATTTCCGCTATGTCATGCACCTGACCAGTGTGGTCAAGGGGCAACTCCTGCCTCACTTAACAGCTCTCGATGCACTCAAATCCACCTTGCCAGCTGGGACAGTCTCTGGGGCTCCTAAGATTCGGGCCATGCGTTGGATCTATGAATTGGAACAGGAAAAACGTGGCGTCTATGCGGGAGCTATTGGTTACCTCTCTGCGACAGGGGATATGGACTTCGCCATTGCCATCCGGACCATGATCCTCAAGAATCAAAAGGCCTACGTCCAAGCAGGAGCAGGGATTGTCTACGACAGTGTTCCAGAGAATGAATTTTACGAGACGATTAACAAGGCAAAATCGATGACAAGAATAGGAGATGTTCAATGATTTTATTAGTGGATAATTATGATTCCTTCACCTATAATTTGGCCCAATACTTGGGAACTTTTACAGAGGTTGAGGTCTTGCGAAATGATGATGAGCGCTTGTATGAGCAGGCGGAAGAGGCAGATGCCCTCGTCTTCTCCCCAGGTCCAGGCTGGCCAGCAGATGCTGGGAAAATGGAAGCCATGATCAAGGACTTTGCAGGTAAGAAACCAATGTTGGGGATTTGCCTGGGGCATCAAGCCCTAGCTGAGACCTTTGACGGCAAGTTGCGACTGGCTAAGAATGTCATGCATGGCAAACAAAGCCAGATTACCTTTGAAACACCATCTCCCATTTTCAAGGATATTGAGAATGATGTGCCTATCATGCGTTACCATTCTATCGTAGTAGACCAAATGCCAGAAGAATTTGAGGTAACAGCCATTACCACGGACGACCTAGAAATCATGGCCATCCAACACAAGAGCCTGCCCATCTATGGACTTCAGTATCATCCTGAGAGTATCGGTAGTCCAGATGGTCTAAAAATGATCGAAAATTTTGTGAAGCTGGTCCTCGACTAGACCAACAGTTCCAAGCAACTAAAATTTCTATTGAAACGTGTAGAAAAGACAAGAGGAAACCCTTATGAAAGAACTATTCTTACAAATCTCTAATCGCCAAGACTTGACGCAAGAGCAGGTCCAAGAAGTCTTTGATCAAATCTTGCAAAACCAACTATCAGAAAGTCAAATCGCTGCCTTTTTGATGGGACTCAAAACCAAGGGAGAAACAGCAGACGAAATTACCGGAATTGTACGTGCCTTAAAGGCCCATGCGACGGTATTGCCAGAAACCTTCTCAGATGCCATGTGCAACTGTGGGACTGGTGGAGACCAATCCTATAGCTTTAACATTTCGACGACTGTTTGCTTCGTTTTGTCTGCGGGAGGGATCCGCATGGCCAAGGCCGGCAATCGCTCTGTTTCTTCTAAGTCAGGCTCTGCAGATGTCCTTGAAGCGCTGGGAATCAACGTGGCTGCCTCGCCAGAGACCCTCTCTAAAGCCTTGGACGAGGTTGGTTTGGCCTTTATCTTTGCGCAAACCATGCATCCGGCTATGCGCTTTATTGGTCCTGCTCGTCAGGCTATGGGGATTCCAACCATTATGAACCTGGTCGGTCCTCTGGCTAATCCACTGGATCTTGAAACCCAACTCATGGGGCTCTATCGTGTTGAGTTGCAAGAGATTGTCGCGCGTGCCATCCAGCAACTGGGACGCAAACGTGCCGTCGTCATCACAGGTCCTGACAATATGGACGAAGCAGCTCTATATGGAACCAATACCTATACCCTCCTAGAAGACGGCAAAATCAGCCAGCATACCTTTACCTATGAAGATCTAGGGATGGACAAGGTAGAGCTGTCTGAAATAACTGGTGGCGATGCCAAGGAAAATGCAGAAATTCTCCTCAGTGTCTTGAAGAATGAAGCCAGCCCTTATCTGGAAACGACAGTTCTCAATGCTGGTCTTGGTTTCTATGCCAAAGGAAAAGTGGCAAGCATCAAAGAAGGTGTGGAGCTTGCGCGTCAATTGATTGCGGATGGTTCTGCCCTTGCTAAATTGCAACACTTACAAGAGGTTCAAGTATGAGTAAAGCCTTTCTACCGACAATCCTAGAACAAAAAGAAAAAGAAGTGGCGCAAATGGTCATGGAAGACCTCCAGCCTCTTCGTCAGACCTATCGTCTCTATGATTTTCTCAAGAGCCATCAAGAGCACTTGCAGATCATCGCTGAGGTGAAGAAAGCCAGCCCTAGTATGGGGGATATTAACTTGGATGTGGATATTGTCGCCCAAGCCAAGACCTATGAAGAAAACGGGGCAGCCATGATCTCAGTCCTGACGGACCAAGTCTTTTTCAAAGGAGATCTCGACTACCTTCGTGAGATTTCTTCCCAGGTAACGATTCCAACCTTGGCCAAGGATTTTATCATCGATGAGAAGCAAATTGTCCGCTCTCGCAATGCCGGAGCGACGGTCATTCTCTTGATTGTCGCAGCCCTGCCCGAAGCCCGGCTCAAGGAACTCTATGACTTTGCGACGGGGCTTGGTTTGGAAGTGCTTGTAGAGACCCATAACTTAGCTGAACTCGAAATCGCCCATCGGATCGGGGCGGACATCATTGGGGTCAACAACCGGAACCTGGTCACTTTTGAAACGGATCTGAATACCAGTTTTGAATTGTCCGCGCATTTCAAAGACCAGCCAGCTTATATATCGGAGTCCGCTATTTTTGATGGGGCAGATGCGGCTTTAGTCGCTCCCTACTTTAATGGGATCTTGGTAGGGACTGCCCTCATGACAGCAGGAGATGTAGCAGCAAAGGTCAAGGAGTTACAAATTGACAAAGGTTAAAATATGCGGCCTATCTACAGCGGAAGCCGTGGAGACAGCTGTCCTAGCAGGAGCAGACTATATCGGCTTTGTATTCGCTAAGAGCAAGCGACAAGTCAGTCTGGAGCAAGCCCACGAATTGGCGAGACTGGTGACTGGCATGACCAAAATTGTTGGAGTCTTTGTCTCACCCAGTCTAGAGGACTTGGAGCAAGCCATTGCTCAGGTTCCCTTAGACATTGTTCAGATTCATGGAACGTTTGATGAAGCTCTGATACCAAAGATTTCAGTTCCCGTCATTCGCGCGATCCAGCTCAGAGATGGGGAAGCCCAAGTGTCAAGCCAGGCTGATTATCTGCTCTTTGATGCTCCAGTAGCTGGGAGTGGGCAAACCTTTGATTGGGACTTGCTGAAAGATCAGAAGATCCGGCAGGACTTCTTTATTGCAGGGGGCTTGACAGTGGACAATGTCCACCAAGCTCGAGAGAACTTTCAGCCCTATGCCCTGGATGTCTCTTCAGGGGTCGAAACAGACGGACACAAAGATATAGAAAAGATAAAAGCATTTATAGAAGGAGCGAAAGCATGAACTATCAACTACCGGATGAAAAAGGGTTTTATGGAAAATTTGGGGGCCAGTTTGTCCCAGAAACCCTGATGACAGCCGTGATCGAATTGGATCAGGCATACCGAGAAGCCAAAGCAGATCCAAGCTTTCAGGCGGAATTGGATGACTTGCTCAAGAATTATGTAGGGCGGGAGACTCCACTATACCACGCCAAAAGCCTCTCCAAGCACATCGGTGGGGCACAAATCTACCTGAAACGAGAAGACCTCAACCATACAGGGGCCCACAAGATTAACAATGCTCTTGGTCAGGTCTTGCTGGCTAAACGGATGGGCAAGAAGAAGATCATCGCGGAGACAGGGGCTGGTCAACACGGAGTAGCGACAGCGACGGCAGCAGCACTCTTTGAGATGGAGTGTACCATCTACATGGGGGAAGAAGATGTCAAACGCCAAGCCCTCAATGTCTTTCGGATGGAACTCTTGGGAGCAAAAGTCCATAGTGTGACAGACGGATCGCGCGTGCTGAAAGATGCGGTCAATGCAGCCCTTCGTGCATGGGTAGCTGGGATTGATGATACCCACTATATCATGGGGTCTGCCCTTGGACCAGCTCCCTTCCCAGAGATTGTTCGAGATTTTCAATCTGTTATTGGTAAGGAAGCCAAACGTCAGTTTGCTGAAGTCTCGGGTGGAAAACTTCCTGACGCGGTCCTAGCTTGTATCGGTGGAGGTTCCAATGCCATTGGCATGTTCTACCCCTTTGTAGAAGACGAATCTGTAGCCATGTACGGAGCAGAAGCCTCTGGTCTTGGTTTGGATACGGACAAACACGCAGCGACCTTTGCCAAAGGTCGTCCAGGAATCCTTCACGGAGCCTTGATGGAAGTGCTTCAAGATGCCCATGGACAGATCATGGAGGCTTTCTCTATCTCTGCTGGATTGGATTATCCTGGTGTGGGGCCAGAGCATTGCTATTTCAATGAAATTGGCCGGGCTACCTATGATTCCATCACGGATGAAGAAGCCCTCGAAGGATTTAAGTTGCTCTCTCGTTTGGAGGGAATCATTCCAGCATTGGAGTCCAGTCATGCTATCGCTCTAGCGCAAAAAGTCGCAGCAAAAATGACTCCGGACCAAAATCTCATCATCTGCCTATCTGGCCGTGGAGACAAGGATGTCATGCAGGTGAAAGAACGGTTTGAAGCAGAAGGGAAGTAGAGATGACCAAAACACTAACACAGCATTTACAAGCTATTAAAGACAGCAAGCGTGGGATCTTCGTCCCTTACATTATGGCGGGGGATCATGAGAAGGGACTGGATGGCCTCTTTGACACTATCCAGCTCTTAGAAGAAAGTGGAGCATCGGCTATTGAAGTGGGGATTCCCTGGTCGGACCCTGTAGCGGATGGGCCAGTCATCGAAATGGCTGGGCAACGTAGCTTGGCCAAGGGAGTGACCTTAACCGCTATTGTAAAAAAACTCCAAGAACAAGAGACCAAGATTCCCCTGGTCATCATGACCTATATCAATCCAGTCTTCCAATATGGGATAGAGGCTTTTATAAAAGAATTGGCTTCTACCTCCGTCAAAGGCTTGATCATTCCCGACTTGCCAAATGAACATGCGGATATGATAGCACCTTACTTGGAAGGGAGTGATATTGCCCTTGTACCCTTGGTCAGCTTGACCACAGGCATCGAACGCCAAAAGGCCTTGATCCAAGAAGCAGAAGGCTTTATCTATGCGGTAGCCATCAATGGGGTTACTGGAAAAATGGGCAATTACCGGGACGACTTGGATCAGCACTTGGCGACCTTGAGAGACTTGGCCACTATTCCAGTTCTGACAGGATTTGGGGTCTCCACCCAAGAAGATATCCAACGCTTTAATCAGGTATCGGATGGTGTCATCGTAGGCTCGAAAATTGTTCGGGACCTTCATGAGGGCAAAACCAGCGATGTTAAGGCCTTTGTAGACTATGGTTCACACTTTAATAAATGCTAAGGATAAGAAAAATTACAAAATTTAATAAATTTTCAGAAAATTACTTCTCTTCTGAAAATCTTTGTGGTATAATCTTAAGACAACCTTAAAAATTTATTAGGAGTAAACAATGAAAAAAAGAAATGTCATTGCTCTTGCAGGAGTAGCTCTTCTTTCAGCAGGTATTCTTGCAGCATGTTCTGGTGGTTCTAAATCATCAAGCTCAAGCTCAAAATCAAGTGAGTCAGGTCAAAAATTCTCTTACGTCTATGAGACAGAACCTGAAAACTTGAACTACATCACATCTGGTAAAGCTGCAACCCACGAAATCACAGGAAACTTGATCGATGGTTTGTTTGAAAACGACAAGTATGGAAATTTGATTCCTTCACTTGCTAAAGATTGGACAGTTTCTCAAGATGGCTTGACTTATACTTACAAACTTCGTGATGATGCCAAATGGTATGATTCAGAAGGGGAAGAGTATGCGGATGTGACAGCAGATGACTTCGTTGCAGGGATCAAGTATGCCGCTGACCACAAGTCTGAAATGCTCTACATCATTCAAAACTCTATCAAGGGATTGAATGATTATGTTGAAGGTAAGACTTCAGACTTCAAAAATGTAGGCATTAAAGCAGTTGATGATCATACCCTTCAAATCACTTTGAACCAGGCAGAGCCTTTCTGGAATTCTAAGTTGACTCTTGGGATCACTTTCCCAATCAATCAGAAATTCGTTGAATCAAAAGGGGATAAATTTGCCCAAGCAAGTGACACTAGCTCACTTCTTTACAATGGTCCATACATCTTGAAGAGCTTCACTTCTAAATCATCTATCGAGATGAGCAAGAATGAAAACTACTGGGATAAGGACAATGTTCACATCACAGATGTTAAGCTCGAATACTATGATGGTCAAGACCAAAGTAAATTGGCAAACTCATTTGAGGACAACGCTCTTAGCCTTGCTAAATTGTTCCCAACTGGACCTGGATTTACAGACCAAGCTAAGAAGTTTAAAGATGAAATCATCTACACTCCTCAAGATGCCAGCACCTTCGTTATCGGTGTGAATATCGACCGTCAGTCTTACAAGTACACTTCAAAAACAACAGATGAAGAAAAATCATCTACTAAGAAAGCTCTTTTGAACAAAGACTTCCGTCAATCAATCAGCTTTGCCTTTGACCGTGAAGCCTATGCTGCCCAAGCGAATGGTAAAGATGGAGCAAGCAAACTGATTCGTAACTTGTACATCCCACCTACATTCGTTCAAGCAGATGGCAAGACCTTCGGTGAGATGGTTAAATCTGAGTTGGTGACTTATGGAGACGAGTGGAAAGATGCAAATCTTGACGATGGTCAGAATGGTCTTTACAACGAAAAACAAGCCAAAGAAGAGTTTGCGAAAGCGAAATCTGCACTTGAAGCAGATGGCGTGAAATTCCCAATCCACTTGGATATGCCAGTAGACCAAACGACTCAATCTAAGGTTCAACGTGCTCAATCTTTCAAACAATCAGTTGAAAGTACGCTTGGAAAAGAAAACGTCGTTGTCGATATCCATATGGTATCAAAAGAAGATCTCTTGAACGTAACCCTCTTTGCTGCTAAAGCAGAAGACGAAGACTGGGATATCTCAGATAACGTTGGATGGAGCCCTGACTATCAAGACCCATCAACTTACCTTGATATCTTGAAAGCATCTTCTGGTGAAAATACTCGTACCTTCCTTGGATTTGACCCAAGCGAAAACAATGAGGCAGCTAAGAAAGTTGGCTTGTACGACTTTGAGAAGATGGTAACAGAAGCAGGAGCTGAAACACAAGACCTTAACAAACGTTATGAGAAATATGCGGCAGCTCAAGCTTGGTTGACAGATAGTGCTTTGGTCATCCCAACCACTTCTAAGACTGGTCGTCCATTCTTGACTCGTGTCGTACCATTCTCAGCGCCATTTGGCTGGACTGGTGGTAAAGGAAAAGACAACGTTGTCTATAAAGGTATGGAACTTCAAGACAAGGCTGTAACAACCGAAGACTACAACAAAGCTCTTGAAAAATGGAAGAAAGAGCAAGCAGAGTCTAACCAAAAAGCTCAAGAAGAATTAAAAGATCATGTGAAATAAACATCTTTTGATCGAGGCAAATTTGCCTCGATTTTTTTCTTGTTTAGAATTTGCTATAAAAGCGCTTACATAGTATAATAGCTGTATTGATTACAAAATAGTGAGGTCTCTTTTATGAAAAAGAAAACAGTGGTGTCCATGGTGGCTTCAAGCCTTTTGCTAGCTCCCTTTGTCTTAAATCAAGTGGTAGCAGCAGATGAGAACCTACCAGAGCTTGCTCCAACGAAAGAAGTCGTGACTCAGGTGGCTCCGGAGCCTGTAGCTTCTGAAGGAGCAACTTCCCAGAGTCAGGCAGATCCGTCTGCATCCGCTCCAAATGTGGAACCTAAGAAGGAAGTAGAGGTTTCTGAACCTGCAGGACCGAGTCCAATTGCTGCTGCAGAGGCGGAGAAGGCTGACCAGCCAGTTGGACAAGAAAAGACCGTGGCGGTAACTGAAAAAATAAATCTCCCACAGGCACCTCAGGGGGCAGGTGTCCCAGCTAGTCCAGCGGCTTCGACGGGAACATCAACTCCAGCGACAGGACAAGCCTTAACCTCTTACACAGGAAGCTTGGCAAATAGTGAGCTCAAGGATAAGGAATTAACGGTTCAAAATGCTGTTGATGAATTGCTTCAGTGGGCGGCGAAGGATCCTAAGCAGGCTGGTCAATCGGCTGCTGATCGGGAACGCTTTGCTAAGAGTCTAGGGATGATTAGCACTCAAGAGGACTTGAACCGCAAGGTCAGTCAAGAAGAGCTGACCAATATGTATAGCATTGCTAAGAAACTCTATGATGCCTATCGCTCTGAAAAGAAAGCTCCTCTCTTTTTAAATGGGCGGGCTCAACCCATCTTTCCTTATACAAGTGGGGAAAAATCAGATGAAGACTACCACTATGAGGATAGCGAAATCGTCCGCTTCCCAGTCTATGTAGAGACCGATTACGATACAGATGCGGATGGCAAGCGGGACTTAGTCAAGGCCATTGTCCAGTTGCCTAAGGCAGTTGCCAGGGGAGACTTTAAGGCGGCGACCATTCTGGAAGCGCGTCCTTATGTAGCAGGAACCTTGGATGAGAACTATGTGACTCTTGAAAGCTTGGGCTTGCCGACAGATGGCTCCTATGATATGAAGAAGTTGCGGAATCAACCAGCTAAACGACAGGCTGTTGGAAACTCATCAACTGTAGATGCGGCTAAGAAGGCCAAGGCTTCGGATTGGTATTACTACAGTCCCTACGAGTACATCTATGACTACGAAAATCTCAACTGGTACGACTATTTCTTGGTCAGAGGCTATGCCTTTATCTCTAGTGCTGGGCTTGGTACCAAGGGATCAGAAGGATTTAACACCACAGGCTCTGATCTCGAAATCAATGCCTTTAAGAATATTATCGAGTGGGTCAATGGCAAGCGCAAGGCCTACACCGATAAGACTAGCAATGTTGAAATCAAGGCAGACTGGGCCACAGGAAATGTTGCCATGACCGGTCTATCCTGGGCTGGAACCACGACCTTTGGTGTGGCAAGTACAGGAGTCGAAGGCTTGAAGACCATCGTTCCAGCTGCTGGGATCGCTTCTTGGTATGACTATTTCAATAGTCAAGGAACAGCTTATGGGAACCCACCATATAGTGATTTATCTTGGTTGTCCCTCTATGTCGGTACTCGGATCCTAGATGAAAAAGACTGGGCAGGCATTTGGCAAAATTATGCCAACTATATCAACCAGCTCAACAAGGACCAAAATGCGCACGAACGCAATTACAGCGATGTCTGGAAGGAGCGGGATTATACCCTTCATCCTGAAAAATTCAAGACCAGTGCCCTCTTGGTTCACGGCTTGAATGATGACAACGTTAAAACCAAGCATTTTGAACTCATGTACGATGCCCTCAAGAAGGCAGGCCAAAATGTCAAGCTCTATCTCCACCAGGGAGACCACGTCTATCCAGCAGCCATGTCTCGTGGTTATGGTATTCAGGCCAATGGCCAAGATTTCTATGATCTTTTGAATACCTGGCTTAGTCATTACTTGTACGGGGTAGAGAATCAAGTTGACAAATTACCAGCTGTCTTGGCTCAAAACAACTATGACCCAAGCAAGTGGACCACTTATGATAACTGGAAGACTTCACAACGCCTCTTCCTCAATGCCCAGTCGAAACGCTTGGAAGAGACGATTTCAAGTGATTACGCAGGAGCTGGCATAGAGATTGCTAAACGCAACGAAACTGTAAGTCAAGGTTCTTCAAAAGCCAACATGACCTTTGTGTCAGAGGTGACAGAAGATACTACCATCAAAGGGCATATCCCTGTGCACTTCAAGGCAGCCCTGGCTAAGGGGAAAGGCAAAAACTTCCAGATCAATGCCCTTTTAGTCGACGTCTCTGATGAGGAATTTGATGTGGTCGGCAACGGTGGCGTCAAAGCAGATAAAAAAGCAGACGGCTTCTGGATGGGAAGTAACCTTTCTAATCTCTCTGTAGCAGAGTTTGAGACCATTAAGACCAAATACAAGGTCATTGCTAAAGGATGGATCAACCTGGCCAACCCTGAGTCTGGCTATGATTCAGCCAGCTCAAGAAATAGTATCGAGCCAAAAGTTGGAGAATTCCACGACTATACGGTCCATCTCCAACCAAACCTCTATACGGTTAAAAAGGGCCACAAATTAGCCCTAGTCTTCAATACCTATGATCCATCTGACTTAACCGTTGAAAATCCTTACGAAGTCACCTTCAAGACAGATTCTATCCGTGCGACCATTCCGATTGTAGAAGGGACGCGTTCGCAAGTAGCTACTTATCTTCCTAACGCGGCTGATACAGCATATGCTGCCCTTCCAGAGATTCAAGGAGCCAAATTGGTAGAACCAGCAGTTCATTACATCGAAGAATACCATCTGCCAGTCCTTCCAGAGCCTGAAAGATATGGTAGATCAGAGATTCCTGCTGGTACAAATCTTCGTCCACTCGTCAAAACGGCTGAGAAAGAAACTGCAAAACCAGAATCTCTATCTGTTGCTTATGGACAAACATTTGTCTATGAGACGGGTAAAGCAGTAGTTCCAGCGCAAGAAAAAGCAGGTCAGCTTCCTCAAACAGGCACTGAAAAGGAATGGATAGGATTCTATGGGTTAGGTACCCTCCTCTTGTCTAGCCTTCTTTTCTGGAAGAAAAAGAAAGAAGATGTCCAAGGCTGAGAACGTAGCAAATATTTCTAAAAACTAGAATTTTGGTGTAGAATAGAACTATCAATGAGAGATTAGTGGAAAGCACTGATCAAAGGAGGAACTATGGTACACGTACTAACAGATGCAACATTTGAACAAGAAACTAGCCAAGGCTTGGTCTTGGTGGACTTCTGGGCAACTTGGTGTGGTCCTTGCCGGATGCAGGCACCAATCTTGGAACAGTTGGCAGAAGAGATCCATGAAGATGACTTGAAGATCTTTAAGATGGATGTGGATGAAAATCCAAACACTGCTCGTAATTTTGGCATCATGTCTATCCCAACACTCTTGTTCAAGAAAGATGGCCAAGTGGTGAAACAAGTCGCTGGTGTTCACACCAAAGAACAACTCAAAGCAATTGTTGCGGAATTAAGCTAAGATAAAAGAAGCCCTTGGCTTCTTAGCGTATCAAACTCGTTCACTTCCGATGATGGAAGTGGGCGAGTTTTTTTCTTTTTATGAATTTGTTAACAGAATAAGATAAGGAATTGACAGCGCTTTCCTAAGGTGTTAGAATGAACCTGTGGTTTGCCATAAAATATAAGAAAGAGAGTAGGACAGAAATCGGTAATTCGTTAGAATTCGATTTCGTCGTCCCACCTCCGCACAGTTGAGTAGGGCTGTAAAAGCTGATGAAATCAGCGTAGTAGAGCCCACTCAACCACTGCGTCTTGCTCGACAATCCAAAGACAATTGAAAGGCTAGAACTTTTGTCCTAGCCTCTTCAGTCAATTAAATTTTCTAGTTAGTCTGCTAAAATCCATACGCTGACGGAGCGTTCTGAGACTGGGAAATCAGCCCAGCCGTCTTCTTGGATTTGAACGGGTTCCTGGTAATTTCCTAGGGCATCGTAGTAGGTCTGTCCTGCATATGCTTGGCCGATTTCCATGCGTTTGGCAGATGCAGCCGCATTTGAAATGACGCAGGCGATAGGAGAAGACTCTTCCGTTCCAGAGCGAGTCCAACCAATGCAGTTAGGATCGTCAAAGTAGTCCCTTTGTTCACCGTAGGATAAGTCTTTGCGGATACGAAGGAGTTGATCCAGATCCGCTTGGAAATCCTGCTGAGCAAAGTCCCCTGAAATGCCGTAATAGTCTCCATAAAAGACACATGGAAGTCCGGCCTCGCGGAGGAGAATGAGGGCGTAAGCAGCAGGCTTGAACCATTCACCAACAGTGGACTCTAAGGCTTGTCCTCTCTGGGTATCGTGATTATCGACAAAGGTTACAGCACTTTCTGGATGATTGCTTGCGAGCGTACCATTGAAAATAGTGGTTAAATCAAAGTTTTCCCCTTCTTGGCTAGCTCTAAAGAGATTTTGGTGGAGGGCAACGTCGACTAAGTCGAACTGATAGTCAATGCTAGCTAGGTAGTCATTGTTGCTTTGTTCATCCCCGTTCCAAAACTCACCAAATACGTAGAAATCGTCTCCATATTTGTCCGTGATTTGCTGGATGAAGTTCTTCATAAAGAAGGAGTCGATGTGTTTAACCGCATCGAGACGGAAGCCTTCTACCCCAGTTGTTTCAATAAACCATTCAGCCCATTGGTTGAGGTTTTCGACCACTTCTGGGTGTTTGAAGTCGATATCAGCGTACATGAGGTAATCATAGTTGCCGTTTTCGCTGTCGACCAGATCATCCTGTGCCCAACCTTTGTTTTCCCCTTGGATTTGGTAGATGCCACTCTTATTGCGGGAAGCATCGTAGTCGGTACCGGTGAAGTGGTACCAGTGCCAGTGGAAGTCATTGTAGGCTCCATTTCGGCCATCAAAGGTAAATTTGGTCCAGCCCTTGATAGTAAAGGGCTCTGTCAAGACAATGGTCCGATCGTTAGGGTCCACTTCGACCACTTCAAATTTTTCTAAACCATCGGCTGCTGCCTTATGGTTGAGGACTACATCAGCCATAGGCTGGATTCCAGCTTCTTTTAAGGCTTGGATGGCTTGCAAGTAGTCGTCTTTGAATCCATACTTGGTGCGGACAGTCCCTTTTTGGTCAAACTCTCCAAGGTCAAAGAGGTCATAGACGCCATAGCCGACATCATTGGCAGATGTTGCTTTAAAAGCAGGTGGCATCCAGATTTTACGAATGCCCAAATCTGCCAGGTGAGGAGCATCTGCAGCTAAGCGGGACCAGTGTTGGCCATCTGAGGGTAGGTACCATTCAAAATATTGCATTAAGGTTTGATTTTCCATTTTGTTCTCATCTTTCGTGAATAATGCCTTATTTTACCAAAAATGACAGGATAGGGCAAAGGTTTGCACTCTCGAAAACGCTGTCTTTATTGGATTAAGGATAAATGGGCTGGAAACGAGCTCTCGCATGAGAAAAATGGGGAATTTGCCCTCATGAATAGGAACTATTTTTTCGTTTTTGTTCAAGTTGGCTCAATCTGTCTAAAAAGAGACTATATGTCGAAGAAGTGTCTCCATCATTTGATTGACAGGAAGGAATGTCTGTAGGATTTTCCCTGCTGTCAGTTAAGTTGTTATCCTGTTTGAAAGCTAGCTGTATACCAAATGAGAGGAATTCTAGCTTGCGGACAGGAGGAGATGCCGTTGTTGAAAGGAGGGTTCGTTTTTACTGCATCTATTGAAAAATGATCTTGTCTACTTATTGTCGTTTCGGATAAACCGTTAAAACGACACCTTTCAAAGGAGTTTGTATATGAAAAAATCTAGCCTTGTTTCGATTGTTTTTGCAAGTTTGTTACTGAGTCCAGTTGTTTTGGCGCGCCATGTCCAGGCGGAGGAAGTAGCTACGAATGGTGTAGAACCAGCCTTGACTACCCAGGTGGGACAGCCAAGTACAGCTGAAGCCACTCCTATTTCAGATGCAGTTCCAGCAAGTGGGGAGCTGTCTCCTAAGAAGGAGCTTACGAATCAACCTAACTTGGACCAAGCGACTGCTGAAACAGGTCCTACAACGATTCAGCCGACAACGGGAAATGAATCCTCTCCGACCAAGGAGACTGCTGTAGCAGAAAAAGCTCCAGTCCAGCCTACTAGTGATGCTCCTCAATCAGCAGAAGTGTCTGTTGCAGAGAAGAATCCTTCTCCAGTTTCTAGCGCTCCTAAAGTGACTCTAGGAGAACTTTCAGAAGTGACTGGTCAACCAGTAGCAGAGTCAGATGTGAAGAAGGAAGCTACAGTGATAGACGCTGTCAACCAGCTCTTGAACTGGGCCTCGACCAAGGAGAATCAAGTCGGGTCTACCGATAAAGATCGATTGGCATTTGCTAAGAGCTTAGGAATGGTCAAGGAGGGAGTAGAGGGTTCTGCACCGGTCACGGATCTCTCCAGCATGGTAGAAGTGGCTAAAAAGCTCCATACTGCATACCGAGCAGAGCGGAAGAAACCTCTCTTTTTGAATGGACGAGCCCAGCCCATCTTCCCATTTTCACCTGGGGATGATATTGAGCATTATTCCTATGATAAGAGTGACATCGTCCGCTATATTGTCTATGTTGAAACTGACTATGATACGGATGGAGATGGCAAACCGGATTTAGTCAAGACCTTTGTACAGGTGCCAAAAGCTGCTGTCAATGGGGACTATAAGGCTGCCAGTATCTTTGAAGCTAGCCCTTATGTAACAGGGACGACCGAAGAGCGTACCTTAGAGGGAATTGGTCTCAAAGAAGGTGGAAACTTCGAGATGGCCAAGCTCTATGAAAAACCTGCCAAACGCCAAGCCAGCAAAACTGTAACGACAGAAGAAGTAGCCAAAGCGACCGATCCAAAAGAATGGTATTATGTCAATCCTCGTGAAAGCTCGAATGACTATACACACTATGACTATGAAAATCTCAACTGGTACAATTACTACTTGGTTCGTGGCTATGCAGTGGTGACCAGCAGTGGCTTGGGCTCAAAAGGATCCGATGGGATCAATACGACCGGCTCAGACCTTGAAGTGGCAGCTTACAAGAATATCGTGGAGTGGCTTAACGGCAAACGTAAAGCCTACTCAGATAAGACTAGCAACCATGAAGTCAAGGCAGACTGGTCCAATGGAAATGTAGCCATGACAGGCTTGTCTTGGGCAGGTACGACAACTTTTGGAGTGGCGTCTACTGGAGTGGAAGGTCTCAAGACCATTGTGCCAGCAGCAGGGATTGCCAGTTGGTATGACCATTTCAACAGCCAAGGATCTCCCCTTGATACAGGTGCTTCCAATGACCTTTCCTGGTTATCTGTCTATACCTCTGGTCGTATCCTTGACAAGGAAGATTGGGACAAGGTCAAGGATTACTATGCAGCCTACATCACCAAGCTCAATGAACTCCAACACAAGGATGGTCATAATTATAACGAAGAATATGCGAAACGCGACTACACGCTCAACGCAGCCAACTTAAAGGCAGCTCCTCTCATTATCCAAGGGCTCAATGATGACAACGTCAAGCCTAAACATTTCGAACTTATGCTGGAAGCCTATAAGAAGGCAGGAATCGATCCCAAGGTCTTGCTCCACCAGGGCAATCACATCTATCCATCCACGCGTTGGTCAGGGACAGAAGTGGCAGGACAAGCTTTTAATGACCTGATGAATCTCTGGTATAGCCATTACCTCTACGGTATCGAAAATGGCATTGAAAATCTCCCACAAGTAACGGCTCAGGACAATTTGGATCCTAGCAAGTGGCACCGTTTTGACAAATGGGATACGGATCAAGCTATCTCAGGTCGGATCTACTCCAAGCGTGAAGAGGTAACGGTAACGGGGGATTATTATGGCACGGGAAACAACTGGACAACACGCAACCAGGATGCAGCCTTCCATTCTTCCGAAGTGGCAGCTTCCTATGCAGCCACCGTCGACCAAGATACGACCATTAAAGGTCATATTCCGGTGCATTTTAGCGCAGCTTTTGTCAAGGGAGACAAGAACCATGCCCATGTCAGTGCGACCCTGATGGATGTTTCCGATGAGGAATTTGATGTCGTTAAGGAAGAAATCACCTATGATAAAGATGGCTACAGCACGCGCACACTGGAAAAAGAAACCATCGATGAGACAGGTTACTGGAACGGTAGCAACCTAGAGACTCTGCCTCTCAAACGTTATAAGACCCACAAGGTTAAGAGTGTGGTGATTGCGCGTGGTTGGATGAATTTGGCTAATCCAGCATCTCGCTATGACTCAGCAAGTTCTAGTCATTCTATTGATGTCAAAGAAAATGAATTCCATGATTACACCATGTACTTGCAACCAAACTTGTACACAGTGAAGAAAGGTCATCGTCTGGTCTTGAGCCTACACACCTATGATCCGGATTATATCTATTTTGCGGATCCATATGAAGTGACCTTCAAGACAGACTCTATTTCAACAACCATCCCAACTGTCGAAGCTAGTCGGTCGCTCTTATTCCGCTACCAGCCAAGTGAAAAGGATACTGAATATGCAAGCTTGGCAGATCGTATTCTCCCAATTGCTAAGAAGAAGCCTACTGTAGTGGAAGAAGCCGGTAAGGTCTCTGTTGTTGATCAAGCTAGTCATCTGGAACAACAACCACCAGTTGGACGAGACCAAATGGACTTCCGTAAAGAACAGAAAGAAGAATTGGCTCAATTAGCACACGTCAGCGAAAGCAAAAGTCAAGGAGAGGAAAGTGTCGCTCGCTTGCCTGAAAAGGAGGAAGCTCACTTGCCTGAAACTGGAGAAACAGTAAATATCTGGACAGTTTATGGCTTGCTAACCGTCCTTGCGACTAGCTTGTGGAAAGTTGTCTACCGTCGCAAAGAAGATCAATAATACCAGACTGATCGCCCAAGGGTGATAGCATATCAAAGGATCCAGTCCATCAGAAGGAGGCTTCCATTGAGATCCATAGAACATTTCCAAGAACAAATTGCCACCATTTTTCAAGAGGCAATGTCCATACCGAGCTTTACTAATACCGAGACAGAAAGGGAGATAGAAGACTATCTAGACCAACGAATTGGGTCTATTCCATATTTCAAGAGTCACCCCCAGCACTTTGGTCGCTACCCTCTTCCCAATGACCATCTTCATCGCAGTGTCAATTGGGCCTTGGTCGATAAGGGCAAGAAAAAGACAGTGATCCTTTTTCACCACCACGATACGGTAGATCTAGAAGATTACGGTCCCCTAGCCCCTATAGCTTTGGATTCCGAGGCACTGGTTCATGCCTTGAAGGGCATTGATTTTCGATCAGAAATGCAGGAGGACCTAGATTCTGGCCAATGGCAATTTGGACGAGGTTCTTGTGACATGAAGGCGGCTTTAGCGCTCCAACTGGGTGTCTTAGAAGCCTACGCCTCCGATCCAGAAGGAGGTCAGGTCAACCTCCTCTACCTATCTGTGGGAGATGAGGAGTCCTATTCACGTGGGATGAGAGGAGCATTAAGTTTGCTCTGTCAGTTAAAAGATGAGTTTGACTTGGACTATGTCTTAGCGGTCGATTCAGAACCCTTTGAAGCCACTAGTGATAAGGAGAAGGTCCTGCACATCGGTACTGTCGGCAAGCTCATGCCAGTCGTCGTGGCTCAGGGTGTCTTATCCCATATGAAGGAGCCTCTAAAAGGAATCAACGCCCTCTCTCTATTAATCGCAGTCGCATCGAAATTGGATCTCCATCCAGACCTATCCGACCAAGCGCTGGGAGAGCAGTCTCCTCTCCCTTCTTGGTCTTATCTGCGAGATTTGAAGGACCAGTATGATGTATCGACGGTCCTCTATGCTGCTGGCTATTTCAGTGTGCTGCATCTGAAAAAGACCCCTCAGGAATTGCTACAACGCATCAAGGAGTTGAGCCAGGAAGTGGTTGATGAGTTTTACGTCAAATACCTGTCCCTCCAGAACCAAGCAGGCCAAGAACATGTGATAGGTCAACCAAGGGTGATCAGCTATCAAGAATTGCTGGATCGTTGCCAAAAGAAGGAAGGCTTTTCAAACTTCCAAGACCAGTGTAAGCAAAGAGCTTACCAAGCTTTCTTATCTGGAGTCAGCTATCAGGCCATTGCCATTCAGCAGATCCAAGCTTACTTAGACTTCCTAGCAGAGAAAACGCCATTGGTCGTCATTGGCTTTGCACCACCCTATTACCCATCCATGAACTGTCGCTCTTTACCAAACACCAGTCTCAAAATTGGCACCCTGGTGGATGATTACCGCCACTATTTAGGAAGACGCGGCCTGAGCCTGAAGGTAGAGGAATACTTCATGGGAATTTGTGACACCAGTTATTGCGCCTTGGAGAGAGACCTAGCAAGCTATCAGGTCGTCTTGGATAGTTTGGCGACCCCTTCTCAAGTCTACGAGTTGGATTTGGAAAAAATTGCCCAGATCCAAGTTCCGGCAATCAATTTAGGACCTTGGGGCAAGGAACTCCATCAAAGAGGGGAGCGGGTCTATAGGGAGGATCTCCTGGAGACCATCCCTAACTATCTATTTGACCTTCTCTACCGTTTTGAAGAATTGCTTTAATACTTAAGTTTTCCATTGACAAGAGAGGAAAAGAGGATTAAAATATAGGCAATATAAGGAAAATATTTGCTTTCATCAGGAAAGTGGAGTGGAAGAAGGAGAATCTATGATTGAATTTCAAGGTGTAACCAAGGATTACGATGGTCAACTGGCATTGAACCATTTGAACTTAACCATTGAAGATGGGCAAATTGTCGGCTTGATCGGCCATAATGGAGCCGGGAAATCAACGACCATTAAGAGTCTGGTCAGTGTCATTACCCCGACGACTGGTAGAATCCTAGTAGATGGGAAGGATCTCTATAGTAATCGCTTGGAAATAAAGAAGAAAATTGGCTACGTAGCCGATTCGCCAGATCTCTTCCTTCGTTTGACGGCCAATGAATTTTGGGAGTTGGTCGCTACTTCTTATGATATGAGCCAGCAGGAATGTGATGACCGCTTGGAGCATTTGCTGCATCTGTTTGACTTTGCTAGTCATCGTTATGAGGTTATCGAGTCTTTCTCTCATGGGATGCGGCAGAAGGTCTTTGTTATTGGGGCTCTTTTATCTGATCCAGACATCTGGGTTCTAGATGAGCCCATGACTGGTTTGGATCCCCAAGCCTCTTACGATCTGAAGCAGATGATGCGGGAGCATGCTGATAAGGGCAACACTGTCATCTTCTCTACCCATGTCCTCGAAGTAGCAGAACAGCTCTGTGATAAGATTGCCATTCTGAAGAAGGGGAACCTCATCTTTTATGGAACTATCGAGGAATTAAAGGGGCAACACCCAGAACAAAGCCTAGAGTCCATTTATCTTGGACTGGCTGGTCGAAGAGAAGAGGTGAGTCCAGATGCGTCTTAAAATGGTTCGTCGCCTAGTCGATGTCAACATTATCTATGCGACTCAGCCCGCCCAATTAGCGAAATTTAGAAAGAAGCAGGAAAAGGATCCGACTAGGAAGGTCAATGTTTCCGCCCAGTCCATTCGGACCTATATATTTATCGGTCTCCTTTATCTCTTCCTTTTTGGGATACTTTCTAGTGCCAATGATTTTGTCTCTAGCCCTGGTCCCTTTGTCAATATGATTACGCTCTTTGCGCTCTTAGCCATATCCCAAGGCTTGATGAGTTTTTACAATGTCTTTTACGAAAGCAAGGATTTACAATTTTACCGTCCCTATGCCTTTTCGGATGCAGAAGTAATTGCAGGAAAGAGTATTTCGGTCATCTTAGTGCTCCTGATGGCCCTGCTTCCAATTATTAGTTATTTCATCATTCTTCCTATCCAAGCAGGGGGAAATATTCTGGTGGGGCTCCTTCTTGGCCTTCTTTGCGCCATGATTCTCCTCTCCATCCTCTTTTTAGGCACCTTGTTCCTATCCCATCTGATTACCAAATCAGCTGTCTTTAAGAAACACACCAGTTTGGTGTCTAACCTCATCATTGGATTGAGTAGTCTCATTTCTATTGGAGCCTATCTCTATATCAATATGCTCCAGTCAGAGCACTCGGTAGCTGGTGATTTGGTCACTCAACCCAGCATTTTTCCTCCGATAGAGGTCTTCCATACCTTTATCTTGAATCCTTTGGATTCAGGAGCTCTACTTGGGATCTTGGCTTGGGTATTGGTTCTAGCAGTCCTCCTTTGGCTGGTCAAAAGTCAGGTCTTGCCTCATTTCTATGATGCTGCCCTTGAGGTTTCTTCTAGTCATGCGGTTAAGGAGCGGGTGAGTCAGATGAAGCTAGGAGATCAGAAGGCCTTTCATCGTTTTACTGTTTCCTATCATAAACGGCTTCTGAGTGATGGTACCTTGCTGACGCAGGTCATCTTCATGATGGCGATTTTCCCTTATCTGTTCACCTTTGGCTTGTTTCTAGGGGCTTCGCGAGCTTCCCTTCAAATTGAAAACTACCTCACGCCCCAATACCTCCTTCCTTTATCGCTGATTGCTTTCATGATTGGAGTCTTCAACTCTGTGGAAAGCTTGACCAGTATTGGGATCTCCTTGGAGCGGGAAAATTTCGCTTATCTTCGTGCCCTTCCGATTGACTTTAAACGCTATTGTTTGAAGAAATTTTGGATCCTCTTTTCGGTCCAATCTGCTTTGCCGATCGTGCTCTTAGTAGGGGTATCTTGCTACTTTGGGGTCCATCCCCTCTCCCTTCTAGCCATGCTTTTAATTTGGTTTTTGACCAGTTTGAGTTTGAGTGTGATCGCTTTTAGACGTGATTACAAGCTCTTAACCACCAATTGGTCGACTGTGACAGATCTGATGAACCGTAATAGAGGAAATGCTGCCCTGAGAGGCTTATTAATCTTTATCTTTATTATCGTCATGCTGATTTTGATAGGATTTGCTTTCTATCTCTCTGCTGTGGCCTTCACCACCTTGATTGCTAGTGTGATTTATCTTCTCATTGCAACTATAGGAGCTCTTGCAACTGTTTCTATCTATAAACGTACTTTTTATAAATTTAACCAAGAGATTGGTGAATAAAAAAGATTCCCTCTGGTCTGACCGGAGGGAATCTGTATTTTAAAATACTGGAATGAGTTCTAGCTTTTCAGATTGAAGACAAAGTCATATTAAAAACTTTCCTTAGGTGAGTACGGACGTCAGCGAACTTCTTCGAAGTTCCAAGACTAATTATTGAGCCTAAGGTCTCAATAATTCCGAGTGCCTGAAACAATAACGTTTCAGGCACTTTTCTCACAGCGGAAAGTTTTGGTATTTTTTTGAATCGATTTAAAAATTGGAACTCATTTCTATTTCTGCAGAATCGCTTAACTTATTTTACTTTAAAATAGTTTGTCTACATTATAAAAGACTGGAATGAGTTCCAGTCTTTTATAATTAGTTGTTAAATTTCATAGCCGATTAAGAGGCCACCTTCTTCAGCATAGAAGCTGCAGAGGCCAGAGGTCGGAAGAACTTCAATATCCGCATTGGCGAATTTTTCATGTACCAAGGCAGAGAGTTGTTCTACGAATTTATCGTTGCGGCGGTGAGCGATGGTGATGTGTCCACCTTTATAGCCGGCTTTGAGCATTTCTTCAAAAGTAGTGGAAATAGCTTTCTTTTGGCCACGGGCTTTATGAAGGAGTTCAAGGGTTCCGGTATCGCTGGCTTGGCCGACCATACGGATGTTTAAGAGGCCGACAACTGTTCCGATAATTTTATTAAGTCGACCATTTTTAACCAAATTATCGACCTTAGCCAGGACAAAGATCAGTTTGGTTTTTTCTTGGTATTTGGTGATGACTTCGACCACTTGATCAAAGTCAAGGTCTTGAGCGATGAGTTGATGGAGTTTGCGGACGAGGAGGTCCACTTCACCACCAGCGGATAAACTATCGATCACATGGATGTTGGTTGCAGGATGGTCTTCTAGATAAAGTTTTTTTGCGACCTGAGCACTATTGTGGCTACCAGACAACGTACCAGTGATGGTAACAACGATGATATTATCAGCACCCTCGAAGGCTTTCATATAGTCATCAGGACTAGGACAAGCTGATTTGGAAGCAGTAGTAGTAGCATACATATCTTCCATCATTTTGTCTGTATCCAAGTTGGCGTCGTCTGTATAGATGGTCTCACCAATCTGGATGGTAAGGGGAACTGAAACAAAGCTAGTATCTGGTGCAGCACTTTCATAAGTACGATAATCACAGCCAGAATCTGCAATAATTTTCCATTTCATTTTTATTACCTCAAAATGTAAAAAATTGTACATTGACAAGTAGTTAGTCTTTTTTTACAATTATATCATGAAGTTGCATTCTCTGAAAGCAGATACATTCAGATGATACAGATAGAAAGTAAGTGTTATGGCAGAAAGAAAGATATCCGAAAAATCCTTAGCGAACCTAAAGCGATCCAATCAAGAAAGCAATGCCATCACACGGGAATCCTTGGAGATTTCCTTGCTTCAGTTGTTGGATAAAAAGGACTTGAAAAAGATTACTATTTCAGAATTGGTGGAGAGAGCAGGCGTTTCTCGTGCAGCTTTTTACCGAAATTATGAGTCAAAAGAAGAATTGCTCGAATCCATCTTCCAATCAACTGTTTCGAAGATTACCAAGTCTTTGGAAGGCTATAATTTCAAGACCGATTTGTACCAGATTTGGGTCTATCTCTTTAAAGAGGCCAAGAAGGAAGCCCGCATTATCAGCTTGGCCGTCGATTATAATTTTGAGAAACTACTCACCAAGGCTGTTTATGAATTTCTAGAAAAGAGGAGTAAAAGTCAGAAATCCTCACAAGGACCAGCTAGTTATTTGAATTCCTTCCTCAGCTCAGCCATTGTCTCTGTCCTGGCCAAATGGATCAAGGATGGCATGAAGGTTCCGGCGGAGAAGATGGCTTCCTTAGGTCTTCCCTTGTTTCCTCAAAAGAAAAGAAAATAAGAAAAATGATCTACTAGATCGAGTGTTTACTTCGATTCCAGTAGATCATTTTTTACTTTATCTAGGAAACGGTCCAGTTCCTTTTGGTTTTTGAGAGTGATGAATTTATCGGAATAGGTAGAACGGATATTTCGATACCTTTCTTTGGCATTCTTAGTTCGACCGTCCCAGAGAATCCAACGGATGAATTCCCAGTCAAAGCGTTCAGGGCAGCCGGCTGCCATACTCTCACGGACGCGGCCTTCATAACGGCGGTATCGTTTCCACCCTCTATAGAGACAGTTCCAACGAGAGAAGTTGAGAAAGATAATCTGGTCGGCTTGCTCCATTCTCTCCTGATAGCAGCACCAAGAGTAATTGCCATCAATTACCCAGTCTCTATGATCGCTGAGAAACTGTCTCATCTCTTGCTCCATCCAATCCCGGTCACTGTCTATCCAACCCGGTTGAAATTGAAGGGTGTCCATGTGGAGCTTGGGGATGGAGTAGTAGCGGGCTAGGTTTTCAGCCAAAGTTGACTTACCAGATCCTGAATAGCCGATAATCATAATTTTCATGTCTTCTCCTCATTTGGAAGCAACAAAAAAAGCTCCGGAGAGCTCATTTTGTATGCAATACTTGATTAGCCAAGTTTTGCTGCAAGACGTGCTTTATCACGGCTAGCTTTGTTTTTGTGGATCAAACCTTTAGTTTCTGCTTTATCGATAGCTGAGCTAGCAGCGCGGTAAAGTTCTTCAGATGGGTTTGCTTCAAAAGCTTTGATTGCAGTACGCATAGCTGATTTTTGAGCTGAGTTTTTTTCGTTTTGTTTAACGTTCAATTCAGCGCGTTTGATAGCTGATTTAATGTTTGCCAATTTTTTCACCTCCAATGATATTCTAACTCTCTTATTATATCTGAAAACTTTTCTTTTGACAAGCCCAAACTAATTTTTCTTCGAATCGCTATTTTTTAAAGATCATTTTGTCTTAAAACTTTTATCTCTTGAGATAGATTTCGTCGATCTCATGGTTGGCAGATTTGTGCAGGATCAGTTCGGCTCGGTTCCGGGTGGGCTCGATATAGTCTTTTAGATTTAAGAGATTGATCGACTCCCATACCTGATGAGCGAAAGCGAGGACTTCTTCTTCAGGCTGCTTGGTAAAGCGGTGGTAGTAGTTGCTTGGGTCATCTTTCGCACGGTCTAACAACTTTTTAAAGCGATCGATATACCAGGACTCAATATTAGCAACCTCAGCATCCACATAGATGGAAAAGTCAAAGAAGTCTGTCATATAGAGCCGATCGTTTTGGGGATTCTGAAAGACATTGATCCCTTCCACGATAATGAAGTCCGCAGCTTGGATGGTTTGCTTCTGGTCAGGGACGATATCATAAATCTCGTGAGAATAGACGGGGATTTGATAGCTTTGACCATTTTTAAGTTGGTTGAGGAAATCCAAAAGGAGCTCCATATCATAACTTTCAGGGAAGCCCTTGCGATTGAGATTGTTTTGTTCAATCAAGGTGGCGTTGGGATACAAGAAACCATCGGTGGTCACCAATTCAACAGTAGAATCTGAAAAGGTCCGAGAAAGAAGGATTTGAAGGAGACGACTCGTCGTTGATTTGCCGACAGCCACGCTCCCTGAAATTCCAATCATAAAAGGCTGTTTTTTACTTTCCTGTTGGAGGAAGATGCCTTTTGAGAATGCTAAATCCTCTTTCGCTTTTTTGTAGATTTGAATCAGATGTGTCAAGGGTAAGTAGATATCTGTTACATCTTGCAAGCTAATGAGGTCGTTAAAACTCTTGATTGAATTCAATTCCTCTTCAGATAGAGGAGGGGTTGATTTCCGGTGGAGATTTTGCCAAGTTTGTCGATTGATCTTTTCGAAATGTAGAAATTCTTTATCCATTGCAAGCCTTTCCTCCATAGTGACCTTTAGTATATCAGTTTTGAGATCTTCTGTAAACGATTTAAAAATAGGTTAAATTATGCTATAATGCTAATATGAGTAAAATGTACTATGACGAACATCCAGATGCCCAACATGATATCCATGAGTTACAGGTGGTTCTTTTAGGGGAGCGGATGAAATTTCTGACGGATGCCGGTGTTTTTAGTAAGAAAATGATCGACTTTGGTAGCCAGGTCCTTTTATCTTGTTTGTCCTTCCAGCAAGGAGAGACGGTTTTGGATGTTGGTTGCGGGTATGGTCCACTTGGTCTCTCTTTGGTTAAGGCCCAAGGGATCCATGCGACTATGGTAGACGTCAATACACGGGCTTTAGATCTAGCTCAGAAAAACGCAGATTTAAATCAAGTTGAAGCAAAAATCTTCCAATCCAATGTTTATGATCAGGTTGAGGGAAGTTTTGATCATATTATCAGTAATCCTCCCATTCGGGCTGGGAAAAAGGTAGTCCATCGAGTGCTTTCTGGAAGTTTTGACCATTTGAATCCTGGTGGAGACTTAACCATTGTCATCCAGAAAAAACAGGGAGCTCCAAGTGCGAAGGCCAAAATGGAGGAAGTCTTTGGGAATTGTGAAATTCTCAAAAAAGACAAAGGTTATTATATTTTAAGGAGTGAAAAAGTCACATGAGAGCTGTAGATATCATTCAGAAAAAACGTGATGGCATTGAGTTGAGTAAAGATGAGATTCATTGGTTGATCGAAGGCTATGTGGCTGGAACAGTACCTGATTATCAAATGGCTGCCTTTGCCATGGCGGTTTATTTCAAGGGGATGACGACCCGAGAAATTTCAGATTTGACCATGAAGATGGTGGAGACAGGGGAGCAATTCGACCTTTCCGCTATTAAAGGCATCAAGGTGGACAAACACTCAACAGGTGGTGTAGGGGACAAAGTAACAATTGTACTGGCACCTCTAGTGGCTAGTTTTGGCGTCCCAGTTGCCAAGATGAGCGGTCGTGGTCTTGGACATACAGGGGGGACCATCGATAAGCTAGAATCCATTAAAGGATTCCAAATTGAGCGGACCCAGGAAGAGTTCATTAAACAAGTACAAGAGATTGGCCTTTCTGTCATTGGACAGTCGGACCAATTGGTCATGGCGGATAAGCTTCTCTATGCACTTCGGGATGTAACAGCGACGGTTGATACAATTCCATTGATTGCCAGCTCGGTCATGAGTAAGAAGATTGCGGCTGGAGCGGATGCCATCCTTCTCGATGTCACCGTTGGAGAAGGGGCCTTTATGAAGACCATTGAAGAGGCGCGTGAACTGGCTCGTACCATGGTAGATCTTGGTAATGCTGTTGGTCGTAAGACCATTGCTGTTTTGACAGATATGAGCCAGCCTTTAGGAACCAGCATCGGGAACCGTCTCGAAATTCTTGAAGCCTTAGACATTCTTCAAGGCACAGGCAGAGAAGATGTGACTCACTTCATTTGTGAATTGGCTCAAATTATGCTGGAACTCGGCGGGGTGACGGCCAGCTTGGAAGAAATCAAGCAGCATCTGACAGCCGGCAAAGCACTGAAGAAGTTTGAAGAAATGGTCCTTGCTCAAGGTGGAGATTTAGACGATCTCTATCGTCCAGTTCAGGTAAAAGAACAAGTGCCTGTCTATGCAGAAGAGGATGGCTATATTGCAGCCTTGCCTGCGATGGAACACGGACTCTTCGCTATGCGTCTTGGGGCTGGTAGAGCAGTCAAATCAGATGATTTAGATTATGAAACAGGGATTGTTTTTGCTAAGAAAGTTGGGGATCCTGTTCAAAAAGGCGACCTTGTTGCAACTATTTATACAAATTTAGAAATTAGTCAAAAAACCATTGCAGAATTCCAAAAAAATGTTAAAATACTAGACAAGGTTGTAAGCGTTTCAGAAATTATTGAAATTGTTTCGTAATTCATTTGGGGGAGATTTATTAATGAAATTAAACAAATATATTGACCACACATTATTAAAACCTGATGCACAACAAGAACAAATCGAGGCTTTGATCGAAGAAGCGAAAGAATATGATTTTGCAAGTGTTTGTGTCCAACCGACCTGGGTCAACTTCGCTGCAGAAGGACTTCGGGATTCAGATGTAAAAGTGTGTACAGTGATTGGTTTCCCTCTTGGCGCAAATACACCAGCTGTTAAAGCATTTGAAACTCAAAATGCCATCCAAAATGGAGCCGATGAGATCGATATGGTCATCAATATCGGTGCCTTGAAATCAAAAAATCTGACATTAGTAGAAGAGGACATTCAGGCTGTTGTAGATGCAAGTGGTGATCGCTTGGTAAAAGTGATAATCGAAACCTGCTTGTTAACTGAAACTGAAAAAGTAGTGGCTTGCCAGATTGCCAAATTGGCAGGAGCAGACTTTGTCAAAACTTCAACTGGTTTCTCTACTGGAGGAGCAACTGTTGAGGATGTTGCCCTCATGCGCCAGGTTGTTGGACCGGATATGGGAGTGAAAGCATCTGGAGGTACTCGTAGCTATGAGGATGCACAAGCCATGATCCAAGCGGGTGCTAACCGAATCGGCACTTCCTCTGGAGTAGCCATCATGAAGGGAGAAGTAGCCCATGGCGACTACTGAGTTGATTGACCTAGCTGTAAAAACAAGTGAGAATGCTTATGTACCTTATTCTCATTTTCCAATTGGAGCTGTTCTTGTGACAGATGAGGGGAAGATTTATACAGGCGTCAATATTGAAAATGCGAGCTTCGGCTTGACCAATTGTGGCGAGCGGACAGCCATCTTTAAGGCTGTTTCAGAAGGAGAGCGTTCATTTAAGGAATTAATTATTTATGGTCAGACGGAAAAACCAGTTTCACCCTGTGGTGCTTGTCGCCAGGTGATGGCTGAATTTTTCGAGCCAGACCTACCGGTTACTCTGGTAGCCAAAGATAAATCGACGGTCGTGATGACGGTCAAGGAATTGCTTCCATATTCCTTTACAGATCTTACGTAGTAACATCTGTAAAGGCGGTCTATTGACCCTTTCATTAATCCGCAACTTAGTTGCATATCTTATTTAGGAGGTTCAGAAATGAACAAGAAACAATGGTTAGGCCTAGGTCTAGTAACTGTCGCTGCAATCGGACTTGCTGCATGTGGAAATCGTGCGTCTCGCAAAGATTCTTCAGATGCAAAAACTGATTTAAAAGCTGCTATCGTTACTGACACAGGTGGTGTTGATGATAAATCATTCAACCAATCTGCATGGGAAGGTCTACAAGCTTGGGGTAAAGAAAACGGTCTTTCTAAAGATAACGGATTCACTTATTTCCAATCTACAAGTGAAGCAGATTTTGCAAATAACTTTAGCCAAGCTGCTACAAACGGCTACAAATTAGTTTACGGTGTTGGTTACAAACTTGCTCCAGCTGTTACAGCTGCTGCAGATGAAAATGCTGATATCAACTACGTTATCATTGACTCTGTTGTAGGAGATAAAAAGAACGTAGCATCTGCTGTTTTTGCGGATAATGAAGCTGCTTACCTTGCAGGGGTTGCTGCTGCCAAAACAACTAAGACTAACAAAGTTGGTTTCATCGGTGGAGCACGTGGTGAAGTTATCACTCGTTTTGAAAAAGGATTTGAAGCAGGCGTGAAGTCTGTAAACAAAGACATTTCAGTAGACGTACAATATGCTGAAGACTTCAACAACCCTGAAAAAGGAAGAACTATTGCAGCGACACAATACGCTGCAGGAGCTGACGTTATTTACCAAGCTGCTGGTGGTACAGGAGCTGGTGTGTTCAAGGAAGCAAAAGACTTGAACGAGAAGAAAAACGAAGACGAAAAAGTTTGGGTTATTGGTGTAGACCGTGACCAAGTTGATGAAGGTAAATACACTTCAAAAGATGGTAAAGAATCTAACTTCGTATTGGCTTCTACTTTGAAACAAGTTGGTAAAACTGTTCAAGAAATCGCAACTCAAACTGCTGATGGCAAATTCCCAGGTGGAAAAGTGATCACATTTGGTTTGAAAGATGGTGGTGTTGATTTGACAACTTCTAATCTTTCTGAAGATGCTAAAAAAGCAGTAGAAGATGCTAAAAAACAAATTATCGATGGTAGTGTAAAAGCACCTGAGAAATAAAACCTTCCAGAAGCGATCCATCCTTCTTGGGTCGCTTTTTTATGAGGTGTTGAGACATTTTGTCTCAATAGAACTTACTAACTCGTTTAGCAGGTCCTACTGAAATAAAATATAGTTTTCTAGAAAGGAATATTCGAATGGCACACGAAAACGTCATTGAGATGCGTGAAATTACCAAAATCTTTGGTGAATTTGTCGCAAACGACAAAATCAACCTCGAATTGCGTAAAGGTGAAATTCATGCACTTCTTGGTGAAAATGGAGCTGGGAAATCAACCCTGATGAATATGTTGGCTGGTCTTTTGGAACCAACGAGCGGAGAAATTGTGGTCAATGGGAAGTCTGAAAAACTAGATTCTCCTTCAAAGGCTGCTTCTCTAGGGATCGGGATGGTTCACCAGCACTTCATGTTGGTGGAAGCTTTCACTGTTGCAGAAAATATCATTCTTGGTAGCGAAGTTACTAATAAAGGTGTATTAGATTTGAAAAAAGCTAATGCAGATATCCTTGAGTTGTCAGAACGCTACGGCTTGGCTGTGGATCCTACCGCAAAAGTTGAAGATATTTCTGTCGGTGCTCAACAACGTGTAGAAATCTTGAAGACGCTCTATCGCGGAGCTGATATTCTGATTTTCGACGAGCCTACTGCAGTGTTAACTCCTGCTGAAATTTTGGAGTTGATGGAAATCATGAAAACCCTTGTTAAAGAAGGGAAATCTATCATCCTTATCACTCACAAACTAGATGAAATTCGTGCCGTTGCAGACCGTGTCACAGTTATTCGTCGTGGTAAATCTATTCAAACCGTTGGTATCGAAGGTGCTACCAATAAAGATTTGGCAGAAATGATGGTTGGGCGCTCAGTTTCTTTCGTAACAGAAAAAGAAGAAGCACAGCCTAAAGAAGTGGTTCTTGCAATTTCTGATTTAGTCGTGAATGAAAACCGTGGTGTTCCTGCGGTCAAAGAGCTATCTCTTGATGTTCGTGCAGGCGAAATTGTCGGGATTGCAGGGATTGATGGGAATGGTCAGAGTGAATTGATTCAGGCTATTACCGGACTCCGTAAAGTCAAATCAGGTAGTATCAAAATTAAGGGACAAGAAGTTGTTGGACTTTCCCCACGTATGATTACTGAAATGAATGTCAGCCACGTGCCTGAAGATCGTCATCGTGATGGTCTTGTGCTTGAAATGATGCTTTCTGAAAACATCGCACTTCAAACTTACTACAAAGAACCACTTAGCAAAAACGGTGTCTTAAATTACAATCAAATTAATTCCTATGCCCGCAAGTTGATGGAAGAATTTGATGTTCGTGCAGCCAACGAGATTGTGCCAGCAAGTGCTCTATCAGGAGGAAATCAACAAAAGGCCATTATTGCTCGTGAAGTTGATCGGAATCCAGATTTGTTAATCGTTAGCCAACCGACACGTGGTTTGGATGTTGGTGCGATTGAGTACATCCATAAACGTTTGATTGGTGAACGTGATAAAGGGAAAGCCGTCCTCGTTGTCAGCTTCGAATTAGATGAAATTCTAAATCTATCCGACCGGATTGCTGTTATTCATGATGGAAAAATCCAAGGTATTGTGAAGCCATCTGAGACCAACAAACAAGAGCTTGGTATTCTTATGGCTGGTGGAGAAATCAAGGAGGCTTCAAATGAATAAAAATACAAGACAAATTGCTATTCCTTTTATTTCTGTAATCCTAGGAATCATCCTCGGAGCCATTATCATGTGGATCTTTGGTTATGATGCTCTTTGGGGTTATGAAGAACTCTTCAAGACAGCTTTTGGTTCCATTAAAAATGTGGGTGAAATTTTCCGTACTATGGGGCCGCTGATTTTGATCGCTCTCGGATTTGCGGTAGCCAGTCGAGCTGGATTTTTCAATGTCGGCTTACCAGGACAAGCCTTAGCTGGTTGGATTGCGGCAGTATGGTTTGCTTTGTCCTTCCCAGATATTCCGCGTATCCTAATGATTCCTTTGACGGTCCTTGTGGCTGCAATTGCCGGTGGTCTCATTGGTTTAATTCCAGGACTTCTGCGAGCATTTTTGGGGACGAGTGAAGTCATCGTTACTATTATGATGAACTACATCGTACTGTTTGCTGGAAATGAAATTATCCGGAACTTCCCTAAAAAGTTCATGGTCGATTCTGAATCTAGTATCACAGTAGGAGCAAATGCAAGTTACCGCCTAGGGTTCTTGACAGAATTGACTAAGTCACGGATGAATATCGGTATCTTTATCGCCTTGATTGCTGTTGCAGTTATTTGGTTCATTATTAAGAAAACAACACTTGGTTTTGAAATCCGTTCCGTTGGTCTCAACCCGAATGCTTCAGACTATGCAGGGATGTCAGCTAAACGGACCATCATCCTTTCCATGGTGATTTCAGGTGCCCTTTGTGGGATTGGAGGAGCTGTAGAAGGGATTGGTACCTTCCAGAAC
Source organism: Streptococcus sp. 1001283B150225_161107_H12 (assembly GCF_015552665.1). Classification (NCBI taxonomy): domain Bacteria; kingdom Bacillati; phylum Bacillota; class Bacilli; order Lactobacillales; family Streptococcaceae; genus Streptococcus; species Streptococcus sp. 1001283B150225_161107_H12. The sequence continues at coordinate 433,722 of NZ_JADNFC010000001.1, forward strand.
GTTTATGTTCAAGCTGGTTCCTTGGCTGTTGGATTTAATGGGATGGCAGTGGCTCTCCTTGCTAGCAATTCTCCTATTGGGATTGTCTTTGCGGCCTTCTTGCTTGGAACCTTGCAAACAGGTGCGCCAGGTATGACCACAGCGACTATTCCACCAGAACTTGTCAATATTGTGACAGCTTCAATCATCTTCTTTGTAAGTGCTCACTATATTATCGAAAAATACATCAAGCCTAAAAAACAAATGAAAGGAGTAGAGTAAGGATGAATATTGTTGCTATACTAACGATTCTTGTATCGAATATGCTGGTCTATGCTGCTCCCCTCATTTTCACTAGTATCGGAGGTGCCTACTCCGAACATGCTGGTGTCGTTAATGTCGGTTTGGAAGGGATCATGGTTATGGGAGCTTTCACAGGAGTCGTGTTTAACTTGACTTTTGCTGGCTCTCTTGGTGGCATGACAATTTGGCTTTCTCTCCTTGCAGGCGGTTTGGTTGGTCTTATTTTCTCTGCGCTCCATGCGGTAGCGACTATTAACTTCCGTGCTGACCATGTGGTGAGTGGTACGGTATTGAACTTGTTGGCTCCTGCCTTAGCCGTCTTCTTGGTAAAAGCCATCTACGGAAAAGGTCAAACCAACAATATCGATTTGTCATTTGGTAAATTTGATTTTCCTTTCTTGTCTGATATTCCTGTCATTGGTGATATCTTCTTCAAGAATACTAGCTTAATGGGATATGTAGCGATTGCATTTTCATTTGTAGCATGGTTTATCATGTTTAAGACGAAATTCGGTCTTCGCCTTCGCTCAGTTGGTGAACATCCTCAAGCTGCGGATACCCTCGGTATCAATGTTTACCTCATGCGTTACTATGGTGTGCTCATCTCTGGATTCTTAGGAGGAGTTGGGGGTGCCTTGTATGCACAATCTGCTTCTGTCAATTTCTCTGCCACTACCATTGTGGGACCAGGATTTATCGCCCTAGCGGCCATGATTTTTGGTAAATGGAGCCCAATCGGTGCCATGCTATCCAGTCTATTCTTTGGACTTTCACAAGCCTTGGCAGTTGTATCTACGCAGATTCCTTTCCTTGCCCATATTCCAGGAGTTTACCTCCGTATTGCCCCGTATGTATTGACCATCATTGTCCTAGCAGCCTTCTTTGGTAAGTCGGTTGCACCGAAAGCAGATGGTGTGAACTACATCAAATCGAAATAAAAGCCTCCATTATGGAGAAAGAAAGCACGAGTCATTTGGACTCGTGCTTTTTGTACGTTTATGGATTAGTTTGCATTTCTGCAAGTAGGTTTTTTGCTGTCGTAGTCGGTAAGATTCGCAGGCGATTTAGTGAGTAAAGGCCATCATCTAGACTGGCTAGTCCATTATTGGTCGTTAAGCCCATTTTGTAGCCATTTTTTTCTGCTAGTTCCATGGTGACATCAGAGTAGCGACCGGCAGGGTAGACAATGGTGGTAGTGGTTTGATTGAGTTTCTTATCTAGTACTTGTTTGGAATTTGCGAGTTCAGATTTCTGACGAGAGCTATCTGATTGAGCCAAGTCTGGATGAGATACTGTATGACTCTCAAAGGTCATACCTTGCGCTTTCATTTCTTTGATCTGATCGAAGGTTAAAACACTGGGTCTTTCCTCGTCAGAAAAGGAAGTAATGATATTGTTGGTTGCGGTCATTTGGTATTTTTTTAAGAGTGGATAGACTATGGTATAAAAGTCAGCAATTCCATCATCAAAGGTCAACCAAACGACTTTTCTCCCTTCAGGCAGTTCATTTTTAGTGAGTGCCCGATAGGCTTCCTCAGGCGTCAAGGTATAGTAGCCGGCTTCTTTAAGAGCTTTGAGATGACTCTCAAAGGTTTCTGGTGCCACAATGAGATTAGCATTGGCTTCTTCAGAAGGAGCCATCGTGTGAACAGCGTGGTACATGAGAATTGGAATTTTTACAGGTTGATCTTGTTTTACCCATTTAGTAGTGGAGCCTGTCTGTTTCGCAGTCTGGCTTGTTTCTGCTTCTTGTTTGTTTACACCTGGAGTTGTTACAACTCGTATCAATAGGAAGATACCTAAAATGAAGATGCAGGATAGGAGAAAAGCATTTAAAATTAGTAGCAATCGTATTTTCTTTGGGACATGTCTTTTTCGGTGATTCATAGAGACCCCTTTCTAATTCATTATCATTATATCATAGGGGCAGGAAATCTCTTTAAGACAAAGTTACAAATAGAGTAAAATTACGGGGAATATCCTTGACTTTTGAAGGAATGATTTGGGAGTTGCGTTGATGTGGAGGTTTTAATCCGGAAAAGAAGTGTTCTTCTAAAGGAAGAGAACCATAGAACTAGTCAGAAGGGGTTTGTTTTTGATATAATAGACTATATTAGATTTTTAAGGAGACCAACATGTCTGTAAAAATTGCCTTACTAGGATTTGGTACTGTTGCCAGTGGCGTACCATTTTTATTAAAAGAAAACCATGAGAAGATTAGCCAATCTGCTCAGTCTGAAATTGAAGTAGCTAAAGTTCTTGTCAAGGATGAAGAAGAGAAAGCCCGCTTATTAGCTGCTGGTCATGACTATAACTTTGTGACCAATGTTGATGAGATCATTGAAGACAAAGACATTGCCATCGTTGTTGAATTGATGGGTCGAATTGAGCCAGCTAAGACCTTTATTACCCGTGCTCTTCAAGCTGGAAAACATGTCGTAACAGCTAATAAAGATTTGCTTGCTGTTCATGGAGCTGAGTTGATTGCGATTGCCAAAGAGCATGGCGTTGCCCTCTATTATGAAGCAGCAGTAGCTGGAGGGATTCCAATTCTTCGGACCTTGGTAAACTCTCTCGCTGCAGATAAAGTGACTCGCGTCCTGGGTGTAGTCAATGGAACCTCCAACTTTATGATGACCAAGATGGTCGAAGAGGGCTGGTCTTATGAAGATGCTTTAGCTAAGGCTCAAGAGTTGGGCTATGCGGAAAGTGACCCAACCAATGACGTAGATGGGATTGATGCAGCCTACAAAATGGTGATTTTGAGCCAGTTTGCTTTTGGGATGAACGTTCAGTTTGACCAAGTAGGTCATAAGGGGATCCGCAACATTACTCCTGAGGATGTTGCTGTGGCTCAAAGTTTAGGCTATGTAATCAAATTGGTGGGATCTATCGAAGAAACTCCTTCAGGTCTCTCAGCAGAAGTAACTCCAACCTTCTTACCAAAAGCACACCCACTAGCAGGCGTGAATGGTGTCATGAATGCCGTTTATGTGGAGTCTATCGGAATCGGGGAATCCATGTACTATGGTCCTGGTGCAGGTCAAAAACCAACAGCCACTAGTGTAGTCGCTGACATTATTCGCATTGTTCGTCGCCTCAATGAGGGAACAATTGGAAAAGCCTTTAACGAATACAGCCGTCCTGTGCAATTGGCTAAACCAGAAGATGTGAAGAGTGATTATTACTTCTCTATTCAAACTCCAGATATGAAGGGACAATTGCTCAAGTTGGCACAAATTTTCAACCAAGAAGATGTTTCCTTTAAGCAGGTTCTCCAAGCAGGTGCCAAAGATTCTGTGGCTCGTGTTGTGATTATCACTCACCAATTGAATCAAACACAATTGCACCACATCATTGAGAAAATTGATGCTGAAGCTGACTTTACCTTGTTGAATACCTTTAAAGTATTGGGAGAATAAGATGAGAATTACAGTACCAGCGACCAGTGCCAATGTCGGTCCAGGATTTGATTCTGTTGGAATCGCTGTTTCTAAGTATTTGACCATTGATGTGCTAGAAGCTCAAGAAAACTGGTGGATTGAACATGACTTGGGAGAGGAAATCCCAAGCAATGAAGAGAATCTCTTGCTTCAAACCGCTCTCCAAGTTGCATCTGATTTGCCTCCTCATCGTCTCAAGATGACCAGTGAAGTGCCTTTGGCGCGTGGTTTGGGGTCATCCAGCTCTGTTATCGTAGCGGGGATTGAGTTGGCCAATCAACTGGGCAAATTATCCCTAAGTGATGAAGATAAACTAGAAATTGCGACAAAAATCGAAGGTCATCCGGATAACGTAGCGCCAGCTATTTTTGGAAATCTGGTCGTAGCGAGCTATGTGGATCAGCAGACCAATCATTTGGTCCTTCCCTTCCCTGAATGTGCTTTGGTAGCCTTTGTTCCCAATTACGAACTCAAGACCAGCGATAGTCGAAATGTCCTTCCAAGTGAGTGGACTTATAAGGAGGCTGTTGCAGCTAGTGCAATCGCAAACGTGGCTATTGCCGCCCTTGCTAAGGGAGACTTGAGAGTCGCAGGGAAAGCTATCGAAGCGGATCGCTTCCATGAACGCTACCGCCAACAGTTGGTTGCAGAGTTCCCTCAGGTGAAAGAAGTTGCACATCAACACGATGCTTATGCGACTTACCTTTCTGGTGCAGGGCCAACTATTATGACCTTGCTCCCAGTTGAACATGCAGAAGCCTTTGCCAAAGACTTGGAATCTAAGGACTTAAATGGTCAGGTCTTCTCTTTAAAAATTGACACAACTGGTGTGAAGATTGAGGGCAGCGAATCCTGATTTGTTGAAAAAATGATTAGATAGGCTAAATTAGTCTATCTAATTTTATTTATCTATGATAAAATAGTTCTATAAATTATTTGTCTATCAAATTATTTTAGGATAATAAACAATTATTCGTAAGATAGATAGAATTGTAAAGGAGATTGTAATTCTAATGAAAGACTTTGAACGTCATCAACTTGCTACGGAACTTGGATTCCAGTATGATCCTGAAACTTCATCTATTTATGGGGAGAACTCTGGCTATTTCTTCTTAATGAGTGAAACAGACACAAAAAATGTCTTCAGCATTGCGCTTTCTGTTTCACGTGATGATGCAGAAGAAGCAGCGGCTCAATTGCATCAAATGGTGAAAGACTCTTCTGTTTTGAAGAGCATTAGCCTCAACCAATATGTCACAACTTTCACTGTAAAAGCTGGAATGACTAAAGCAAAAACAATTGAAAACATTCGTCAAGCCTTAACAGAAATCCTGCAATTTTTGCAAACCAATGGCTTCTACACTGTTTGTGGCTACTCTGGTGAAAAAGGCCCAGTTGGTCTCTATCAGATTGGAGATTCCCTCTTCTTGATGAACGAAGATAGCTTCCAAGAGCTCAGTACTCAACTGAAGATTGAAACGGATTCGTATAATAGTCAGAAAGAAAATGTCCTTCTTGGAACAGTCGGTGCCTTTATTGGTGCCATTATCGGAGGAGCTGTTACTCTTTTCATTGCCCGCCTCGGCTACGTAGCTTTTTATGCTGGTTTTATCCTTGGTATCTGTGTTGTCAAAGGCTATGAAATCTTAGGGAAGAAATTTAGTAAACTTGGAGCAGTTATTTCTAGCATTCTCTTGTTAGTGACTATCGTTCTCGTGCAACAATTTGACTACGCTTTAGAAGCAGTTAAGCAACTTGGAGTCGACTTTAGTGATGGATTTGATTTGATCAATACCCTTGTTCTAAATGGTGAAGCACCTGAAAAATACTTCTTTAACTTCTTTATGTTGGCAGTCTTCACTATTATTGGGGGTGGTGTTGCCATTAGTTCAGCCTTGTCCACTCATAAGACACGTGGCATTGCACGTAAGATTGGCTAATTCAATTAACCCTTGTTTAAAAAATTAAAACAGAATCGGTCCTTTGGCTGCTTCTGTTTTTTACTTCTGAGTCGAAAAGTGGGCTAGTTTTTGTTATAATGGATAAGATAACGTATAGAAGAGAGTTGTGAGATGGAAATCCTAAAGCAAATCAAAGAGGAGTTGGCTGGTATTGAGATTTTGTTCAATGAGCCACTCAAACAATACACCTATACCAAGGTTGGAGGAGCGGCAGATTATTTAGCCTTTCCACGCAATCAATATGAATTAAAACGAATTGTCACCTTTGCTAATGCTCAGGAAATTCCTTGGATGGTCTTGGGGAATTCTTCCAATATTATCGTCCGTGACAGTGGGATTGAAGGCTTTGTGATCATGTTTGATCATTTCCATGACGTCCGAGTCAATGGCTATGTGATTGAATCGGAGGCGGGAGCTAAGCTAATTGATGTGACTCATGTAGCCCGCTACCATAGCTTGACAGGCTTTGAATTTGCTTGTGGGATTCCAGGTAGCATCGGTGGAGCAGTCTATATGAATGCTGGTGCCTATGGCGGTGAGATTGCCCATATTCTTCAATCATGTAAGGTCTTGACGCCAGAAGGAGAAATTAAAACCTTAACAGCAGAAGAATTAGCTTTTGGCTATCGCCATTCCAAGATTCAAGAAACTGGTGACGTAGTGATTTCTGCCAAGTTTGCCTTAGCACCTGGTAATTATGATCAGATCGATCAAGAAATGGCTCGCCTGACTCATTTGCGTGAGCTTAAGCAACCACTTGAGTATCCGTCTTGTGGTTCGGTCTTTAAACGACCAGTCGGGCACTTTGCGGGTCAATTGATCAGTGAAGCAGGATTGAAAGGGCATCGAATTGGTGGCGTGGAGGTTTCTGAAAAGCATGCCGGCTTTATGATTAATGTCGATCATGGTACTGCCAAAGATTATGAAGACTTGATTGCCCATGTCATTGCGACAGTTGAAAAATCAGCTGGGGTGACCTTGGAGCGCGAAGTCCGTATTATTGGGAAAAATTAACGGTTCGAGATGGAATAGGGGCTACTATAGGGTAGACCCTTCCTACTTTAGAAGGGGGGTGAGTGCCTATCGATACCGAAAATAGGTGGGGCAGTCTTATAAGTCCCCGAGAGGTGTTGGTGGTCTGACGGGTCCGCTCGTCAGCCTATGAGACTAATGGTTGGTCTCAGAAGGAAACGCATGAAAAAGAAGGAATTTATGTGAATTGAAAAAACCAATTATTGAGTTTAGAAATGTCTCAAAAGTATTTGAAGACAGTGATACAGTGGTTCTCAAAGACATCAACTTTGAGTTGGAAGAAGGGAAATTCTATACCCTCCTCGGTGCTTCAGGATCTGGTAAATCAACGATTCTGAACATCATTGCTGGTTTATTAGACGCTTCGACAGGAGATGTCCTCTTGGATGGTGTTCGGATCAATGATGTACCGACCAATAAACGGGACGTCCATACCGTCTTCCAATCCTATGCCCTTTTCCCACATATGAATGTGTTTGAGAATGTTGCTTTCCCTCTCCGTTTGAAGAAAGTCGACAAGTCTGAAATCGAGAGACGAGTAACAGAAGTCCTCAAGATGGTGCAATTGGGAGGCTTTGAGAAACGGTCCATCCAGAAACTTTCTGGTGGTCAACGCCAGCGGGTAGCCATTGCACGGGCGATTATCAATGAACCGCGAGTAGTCCTCTTGGATGAGCCCTTGTCTGCCCTTGACTTGAAGTTACGGACTGACATGCAGTATGAGCTCCGTGAATTGCAACAACGCTTGGGTATTACCTTTGTTTTTGTAACCCACGACCAGGAAGAAGCGCTAGCGATGAGTGACTGGATCTTTGTCATGAACGAAGGAGAAATCGTCCAATCAGGAACGCCAGTTGATATCTACGATGAGCCCATTAACCATTTTGTTGCGACCTTTATCGGTGAGTCCAATATCCTTCCAGGGATCATGATTGAAGACTACTTAGTAGAATTCAACGGTAAACGCTTTGAGTCAGTCGATGGAGGGATGAGACCAAACGAACCGGTCGAAGTCGTCATTCGTCCCGAAGACTTGCGAATCACCCTGCCCGAAGAAGGTAAGCTCCAGGTAAAAGTGGATACCCAACTGTTCCGTGGGGTACACTATGAGATCATCGCCTATGATGAATTGGGCAATGAGTGGATGATCCACTCAACCCGTAAGGCTATCGTGGGTGAGGAAATCGGTCTGGACTTTGAGCCAGAAGATATCCACGTCATGCGTCTCAATGAAACGGAAGAAGAGTTTGATGCTCGGATCGAAGAATACGTAGAAGTGGAAGAACAAGAAGCCGGATTGATCAATGCCATCGAGGAGGAAAGAGATGAAGAAAACAACATCTAACCTCTTTGTGGTTCCCTACTTTCTATGGATCCTCCTCTTTGTCTTGGCTCCCGTAGTTTTGATTATTTGGCAATCCTTTGTCAATGTCCAAGGACAAGGTTCCTTAGAGAACTACCAAACCTTTTTTACAGCGCAGAATTGGACCTACCTCAAGATGAGCTTCAACTCCATTCTCTATGCTGGGATCGTTACTTTTGTGACGCTTTTGATTTCTTACCCGACAGCTTATTTTTTGACCCAGCTTAAGCACCGCCAACTCTGGCTCATGCTGATTGTCCTTCCAACCTGGGTCAACCTCTTGCTCAAGGCTTATGCCTTTATCGGGATTTTTGGTCAAGGGGGATCTATTAACCAATTCTTGAGCTTCATCGGAATCGGTCCGCAACAGATCCTTTTTACGGACTTTTCGTTCATCTTTGTTGCTAGTTACATTGAGTTGCCTTTTATGATTCTTCCTATCTTCAATGTATTGGATGATTTGGATCCAAACCTCATCAATGCTAGCTATGACCTAGGAGCTAACAAGTGGGATACCTTCCGTCGAGTTGTCTTCCCACTGTCTATGAACGGGGTTCGCTCCGGTGTCCAATCAGTCTTTATTCCAAGTTTGAGTCTCTTCATGTTGACGCGTTTGATCGGAGGAAACCGGGTCATTACCCTTGGGACTGCCATCGAGCAGCACTTCCTTACGACGCAAAACTGGGGAATGGGATCCACCATTGGGGTGGTCTTGATCCTTGCTATGCTCTTAGTCATGTGGGTAACGAGAGAAAGGAGTGAACGATGAAAAAGATTTCACGTATCTATTTAGGATTGATTTTCTTGCTCCTTTATCTACCAATCTTTTACTTAATTGCCTATGCCTTTAATGCTGGCGGGGATATGAATGCTTTTACAGGCTTTACCTTGGAGCATTTCCAAAGTCTCTTTGAGGATACGCGTCTCATGTTGATCCTCTCACAGACCTTCCTCTTGGCCTTCTTGTCAGCCTTGATTGCGACCATTATTGGGACCTTTGGGGCAATCTACATTTACCAGTCTAAGAAGAAGTTTGAAGGACCATTTTTGTCCGTCAATAATATCCTTATGGTGGCACCTGACGTTATGATTGGGGCTAGCTTCCTGATCCTCTTTACGACCATCAAGTTCCAGTTGGGCTTTGCTTCTGTCTTGATGAGTCACGTGGCCTTTTCTATTCCAATCGTGGTCTTGATGGTCTTGCCGCGCTTGAAGGAAATGAACCGTGATATGGTCAATGCGGCCTATGACCTAGGAGCTACTCAGGTACAGATGTTGAAGGAAATCATGCTTCCTTATTTGACACCTGCCATCATTGCTGGTTACTTTATGGCCTTTACCTATTCCTTGGATGACTTTGCGGTGACCTTCTTTGTTACAGGAAATGGGTTTACGACCTTGTCTGTTGAGATCTACTCACGGGCTCGTCAAGGGATTTCGTTGAATATCAATGCCCTTTCTGCCTTGGTCTTCCTCTTCAGTATCTTACTGGTGGTCGGCTATTATTTCATCACTAGAGAGAAGGAGGAGACAGTATGAAAAAACTCTATTCATTCTTGCTAGGGATTGTCGTGGTCATCCTCGTGTTAGCGGGACTAAGTGCCCGTCTTGAAGCCAAGACCAATCCAAAAGACAGTGACAAGCTGGTCATCTACAACTGGGGAGACTATATCGATCCAGAATTGCTCAAGGAATTTACCAAGGAGACAGGCATTCAAGTCCAATACAATACCTTTGATTCCAATGAAGCCATGTACACCAAGATCAAGCAAGGGGGGACGGCTTACGATATAGCGATTCCAAGTGAATACATGATCGCCAAGATGATGGACGAAAACTTGCTTGAAAAATTAGATAAGTCTAAACTGAAAGGCTTAGACAATATCGACCCACGCTTCTTGAACCTGGATTTTGATCCGGACAATCAGTACTCAGTTCCTTACTTCTGGGGGACCCTTGGTATCATATACAACACCAAGATGGTCGACAAAGCTCCAGAACACTGGGCTGATCTATGGAGACCAGAGTACAAGAATGACATTATGATGTACGATGGGGCGCGTGAGGTCATGGGGATTGGACTCAATAGCTTAGGTTACAGCCTCAACTCCAAGGATCCTCAGCAATTGCAAGAGTCTGTCGATAAGCTTTATACCTTGATGCCTAATATCAAGGCCCTTGTAGCCGATGAAATGAAAGGCTACATGATCCAGAACAATGCGGCTATTGGGGTGACCTTCTCCGGTGAAGCTCGTCAAATGCTGGATGCCAATGAGGACCTTCGTTACGTCGTCCCATCAGAAGCCAGCAACCTTTGGTTTGACAATATTGTCATTCCAAAGACCGTGAAGAATAAAGAAGCAGCTTATGCCTTTATCAACTTCATGCTTCGCCCAGAAAATGCTTATAAGAATGCTCTCTATGTCGGTTATTCTACACCGAATAAAGAAGCTAAGAAGATGCTACCAAAAGAGGTCCAAGAGGACCAGGCCTTCTACCCAAGTGATGACACGCTAAAGAACTTAGAAGTCTACGAACAACTTGGCAAGAAGTGGTTGGGCGTCTATAACGACCTCTACCTACAAGTGAAGATGTATCGGAAGTAGGATATAATTCTATAAAAGCTAAAGCAAGTTTCTACCGGTAAAAACCGGATTGAAACTTGCTTTTTTGTGTGAATAGAGGGCGTGAAAACAATAAATAAATTATCATAGGTCCTTTCAATTATTTCAACTTTCAGAAAGATTATATTTTGATAATGCCTTTTTATTTGATTTGACTATAAAGTGTAGAGAGACTACAATAAAGTTGTAAACGTTGTCATTTTTATTTGAAGGCCTTCCTTCTTTCAAATCTCTACAATTTTAAAGGAGTTTCATTATGAGGAAAAAGAAGCTTACTTTTATTCTTTCTGCTTTATTACTATCGCCTATAGTAATAGCCAATCAGGTTCAAGCTGAGGAGCAGGCTGAAAAGCCGACCGAAGCAGTTTCTGAGCTAGTTCGTTCGCCAGAAGCTATTTCTACTGAGAATTCACAAACAAATGCCCAGTCTGAAACTGCAAGCCTTGAGTCAGTAGTGGAGGCAGATGCTGAGATAGAGCGCCCAGTGGAGGGGGACGCTAGCAAGCTAACTGAAACTGACGATACTTTAGGAGGATTACCGAAACCTTTATCGGTTTCAGAAACGTCTGGAAAACTCTCTAGTTTGATTGAAAATCCAAATGTGGCAAATCAAAATTTGACCATAGGGGAAACAGCAGACGAGTTGCTGAAATGGGCGGAGTCCAAACTGGACCAAACAGGTGCAACGCTTGAAGATCGACTTGAGTTTGCAAAGAGCTTGGGGATGATTCCAGACGGGGTAGGCAAGGATGAGCCGGTCCAGAATCTAAACCATATGATTTCAATCGCTAAGAAATTGAAAGAGGCCTATCGTGCAGAGAAAAAAGAACCTCTCATCCTTAATGGAAAGACCCAGCCTATTTTTCCTTTTACTCCAGGTGATGTAGAAACTGGTTATTCCAATGAAAAGAGTGACATTGTCCGCTTTGTTGTCTATGTTGAGTCAGATTATGATACAGATGGTGATGGGAAAAGGGACCTCATTAAAACATTTGTCCAACTTCCGAAAGCAGCTGCCAATGGAGATTATAAGGCTTCGACCATCTATGAAGCAAGCCCTTATGTGGCGGGAACGACCAATAAGGAAACCCTTGGAGAAATTGGTCTAAAAGAGGAGGGCGAGTTTGACAACAAGAAACTCTATCGTTATATAGATCCTCGTCGTCAAACTGGTTCTACCACAACTTTAGAACATGCTAAAAAGGCAGATTCCAAAGATTGGTACTATAAAAATCCAAACGAAAGTGATGCAACCTTCACACGCTACGATTATGAAAATATTAACTGGTACAACTATTTCTTGGTGAGAGGCTATGCGGTCGTTACCACATCAGGATTGGGAAGCTATCAGTCGGAGGGAATCAATACAACAGGAAGTGACTTGGAAGTAGCTGGTTATAAGAGTGTCATTGAATGGCTAAATGGCAAACGGGTTGCTTATACAGATAAGACATCGAATATTGCCATTAAAGCAGACTGGTCGAATGGAAAAGTCGGTATGACGGGATTGTCATGGGCAGGAACCACTACTTTTGGAGTGGCTGCGACAGGAGTCGAAGGCTTGAAGACTATTGTTCCTGCGGCTGGTATCGCGAGTTGGTATGATTATTACAACAGCCAAGGAACGACCTTTAACGTGGGTCCTTATAGAGATTTGTCACATTTGTCTGTCTATGTATCCAATCGGATTCTAGATCCGGCTGATTGGAACAGAATTAAAGAGGACTATGCCCGCTACATTACTCAGTTGAATCGCGACCAACATAAACATGGCTATAATTATAGCGACATCTGGAAGAATCGTGATTATACCCTTCATCCAGAAAAATTCAAGGCCAGTGCTCTAGTTATGCATGGGTTGAATGATGATAATGTCAGAACCAAACATTTTGACCTGATGTATGAGACTTTGAAAAAGGCTGGCCAGCCCGTGAAGCTCTATCTCTATCAAGGAGATCATATCTATCCTGTCAATAAACGCTTCGGAATTAAAGAGGGGCAACAAAGTGTCAGTGACCTTCTCAATCTATGGTTTAGTCACTACCTATATGATGCAGAAAATCAGGTAGAGTCTTTACCAGAAGTAACCGTTTCTAATAACTATGATCCATCCAAATGGGAACACTATTCTAGCTGGAAGTCTAGCAATCAATTGACCTTGAAGACCCTTTCTAGACGTGAGGAAGAAACCATTGATAACGATTACTATGGTGCAGGGATGGATTGGACCAATCGGGATTCTCACACCACCAAGCAATCCTCTACTGCCAATGCTTTGTTTACAGCAGAAGTGACAGAAGATGTGACCATTAAGGGGCATATTCCTGTCCATTTTCAAGCTGCCTTATCCAAGCTAACCGATCAAAAGTACAAAGACTATCAAGTTAATGTGCAACTGGTCGATCTCTCTGATGAGGAATTTGATGTTGCATCCAATAAGATTACCTATGATGAAGCTGGCTACAAGTACCAAGAAATGCCTCTCAACACGCTTTCTGAATCAGGCTACTGGATGGGAAGCAATCTAAAAAATATTGCCAACAAACAATTTGGAACCATTAAAACCAAGTATAAGGTCATCTCTTCTGGTTGGATCAACCTAGCCAATCCTGATGCAGGCTATGCCTCCGCTAGCTCAAATAGTAGCATCGATCCCAAGCTCGGAGAGTTTCGGAACTACACCGTCTATCTACAACCAAATCTTTACACGGTCAAGAAGGGGCATAAACTGGGCTTAGTCTTTACCACCTTTGATAGTAACTATGTCTGGACGGATGATCCGTATTCCTATCGCTTGAAAACACGGTCCATCGTAGCAGAAATACCAACTGTTCAAAAAAGTAGTCTTCGCTATGCTTGGTATGTTCCAAATGAGAAGGATGAAACTTATCAGGTACTTCCATTGGTTGAAGAACCCCTGCCAGAGTATCCACTGGATACCCTTGTGCATACTGTGGATCAGAAAGAGCAGACACCAAACAAGGATTATATACCATACAAGTCAGGTTCATTAGCAGTTGAGACTAGCAAGAAAAATACTCTGGTACCACTAGCTGTTAACTACCAACAAGAAACATCCGAGACGGTGGATGAAAATCTCCCTCAAGTAAGCGGTACTCGCAAGGAAGGACTTTATTTGCCGCAAACTGGAATGACTACCAACTTTGAAGTCATTTCAAGTGTGTTGGGAATCGTTCTTTTAGTCGGAATGGGAATCGTACAACTAAAAGAAAGAGAAAATTAGTCACATAGATTGAATCACCAGCTTTCCTATTTTTTAGGGGAGCTGATTTTTTAGTAGTTTGCGTGCTTCTAAGCATTGTCCTGAACTAGAAAAATAGCCTTAAATATAGTATAATGAAGTGATATGCTTAGAAGGGAATGTAGAAGTATTGAGAACTTCAGAATTGCTAATTATTATTCCTGCTTATAATGAAAGTGGTAATATAGAAAAAACAATCAAGATGATTGAGGAACATACGCCAGAATTTGACTATGTCATTATCAATGATTGTTCCACAGACAATACTCTGGAAATTTGTAAAAGGAATCAATTTAATGTCATTGATTTACCCATCAATTTAGGAATTGGTGGTGCTGTACAAACAGGATATCAATATGCAGTTAGACACAGCTACCAATACGCTGTCCAAGTAGACGGAGACGGCCAACACAATCCTGAATTTATTAAAAAAATGTTAGAAGTTCTTCAAGAACAAAAAGTCAACATGGTGATTGGTTCTCGTTTCATTGAAAATCAAGGTTTCCAATCCTCATTCGCGCGGCGGATTGGAATTTCATTTTTTGAAAAATTAATCAAGGTTTTGACGAGTCAAAAGGTAACAGATCCAACTTCTGGTTTACGAGTTGCTGACCGAAAAGTGATTGAGGAATTCGCCAAGCAATATCCAAGTGATTATCCAGAACCAGAGACGATTGTGTCCCTGTTAACCTCAGGATATTCAGTAGCAGAAGTACCTGTATTAATGAACGAACGAGAGCACGGGGAATCATCTATCACATTAAGCAAATCTGTTTACTATATGATTAAAGTGACAATGGCTATGTTATTGGCTAGAATCGGTGGAGGATATAAGAAATAAAATGCTAAATATTTGGTTGACCATTATTGTAATTGTTTTTATGCTTTATATTCTACGACTGGTTGCAAAGAAGCTTGTTGAAATGAGAAATGTCATCTCTTGGCTTATTCTTTGTATCGTCTCGTTGCCAGTCATTTGGTTTCCTAATTTGATTGGAGCAATATCTGAATTTCTTGGGATTCAGACATTAAGTAACTTTGTTTTTCTATTAAGTACATTTTTATTAATATTTTTAATCTTTTCATTAACTCGTACTGTATCGAAGCAATCAGTACAGATTAAGAAATTGTCACAAACAATTGCCTTATTAAGAAGTGAGAATGAAAATGAATAATAAAGCAAATAGGAGTGTTTATTTTTGGAATTTTGCTGGGAATATAGCAGCGGCTGCAGTTTCTATATTGTATTTGATTATTGTCTCTCGATATACTTCCTCAAGTGATGCTGATAATTTTAGTTTAGCTTATGCAATTGGGAATCTCTGGATTGTAATTGGTATGTTTCAAGTAAGAAATTATCAGGCGACTGATTTGAAAGAAACATACTCATATTTGGAGTATTGGCTAACTAGGGTTATAACAGTTTGTTTGATGTTAGTCACATTATTTCCATATTTACTTTTTAGTGGAAATAATGTTGGAAAAGGAAATTTATTTTTAATTATAATCCTAACGGTGCTTTATCGTTCTTGTGATGCTTTTTCTGACTTATTCCAAGGATTGTTTCAACAACATGAACGTTTAGATATTGCCGGAAAATTAATGGTGCTACGTTATGGTTCGAGCACAATCATTCTCCTAATTAGTTTGTTACTTTCAAATTCTTTAATTTTTTCTTTAATTTGTTTATGTTTTTTTAATGTTCTTTTTGTTTTCGGGGGTGATTACGTCCAATCCAAACAAATTAGAACGATACCTTTTAATCAGTTTTCATATGCTACATTTAAGCAATCAATTAATATCATGAAAACTTGCCTTCCCTTGTTTGTTAACGGCTTTTTATTAGTATATGTTTTGAATTATCCAAAACAAGTGATTGATAAATTGCTAGTCGAGGGTGTATTACGTGAAGGTGCTCAAAGAGACTTCAGTATTCTATTCATGCCTGTTTTCTTTATGAGTTTATTTGTATTAGCATTAAGACCTTTAATTACCGATTTGGCAAAACAATGGTCAGAAAAAAGATTTCATACGTTTAATGCTATGATTCGAAAGATTTTATTATTGCTTATGATTTTGGGACTGGTAGTATCAATACTGGCCTATTTGTTAGGGATCCCTATTTTGAATATTATAAGTGGTATTGATTTATCAAATTATAGTTTATTACTTACTATTTTAGTGCTTTCCGGCTTTTTATATTCTATAGCTTCTGTCATAGGTGATTTTTTAATTATATTGAGGAAGCAAGTCTATCTACTCTATGTTTATATCGCAATGGCGTTGTTGACAAATCTTCTTACGCCTCTAGCAATGAGGGAGTTTGGTTTGTTTGGAGCAGGGCTTAGTTTTGTTATGGTTATGCTATTTTACACAGTTGCGAGTTGGATTGTCTTTGTAATTATGAGAAGGAAGGAGATTCAAAAATATGAATCAGTGGAATGATCATACATTTGTAATCTGTGCTTATGGGGATAGTCCTTTTTTAGAGGATTGTATAAACTCGTTATTAAGCCAAACCGTAAAAAGTAGTATCATTTTGTATACTTCTACTCCAAGTGTATTTATCGAAAGTATTTGCCAAAAATATGCTATTCCATTTAATACAAGTGTTGGTGGTGGGATTGGGAAAGATTGGAATAATGCTTTATCTTTTGTTACTACCCAATATGCTACAATAGCCCATCAAGATGATTATTATGAGCCAACTTATTTAATGGAAATTAAAGAGAGGATAAAGAAGCATCAAGATGCTATCATTCTTTATTCTGATTATTTTGAAGAAAAAAATGGAGAGGTCATTAAACCGACTTCAAATCTAAAAATCAAATCATTAATGTTAAAAACAATCTCTTTATTCCCTAAAACTAAGTGGTGGAGAAATCGTATTCTTGCTTTTGGAAATCCGATTTGTTGCCCTGCTGTAACTTATAATTTAGAATTGGTTAAGGGCTTTAGATTTGATGAGGAATGGAGAGTTAGTCTAGATTGGCTTGCTTGGTATCATTTGGCTAAATTTGATGGCAGATTTGTATATGTTCCAAAGAAATTAATGTGCCATCGTATTCATGAAGATTCTGAAACGAGTAATACCATTAGTGATAATACTCGAACGAAGGAAGATTACATGATGTTTAATCTTTTTTGGCCAAAAGGATTAGCGAAATTGATAAATCGTTTTTATAAAAAGAGTCAGGATACAAATGGTTAAACATTACTTGTTTGAGGTTTGCTAACAATATAAAAGTTCTATTTTCTTGCTTATCTGTAAAAACCATGAGTGATATTTATAAATATAAAGGATAAAATTGTGAAAGAAGCGCCTAAGATTAGTGTCATTATTCCAGTATATAATGCAGAATTATATCTCAAAAGATGTATAGATTCAGTTTTGAATCAAAGTTTTAAATCATTTGAAATTATTGCAATTGATGATGGTTCAAAGGATAATTCGTTCAAAATATTGAATGAATACCAACAATTTTCTCCAAGTATTAGAATTTTGAGTCGGGAAAATAAAGGTGCGGCTTATACTAGAAATGAAGGTATCAAGCTTGCAAAAGGTGAATTCATCATGTTTATCGATAGTGATGATTATATAAACCCAGACTACTTGCAGGTGTTTTATGATGAGATCTCAAACGGGATGGATGACGCAGTTATTGGTGGGCTTCAAAGAGTAAACCAAGATGGAAAACAACTATTTTCTATCCAATTGGGTAAAGATAAATGGTCGAAATATAGATCAATTTCACCATGTGCTCGCATCTATAGAAAAAAATTTATAATAGATAACGAACTTTCTTTTCCAGATATTCCGTTGGCTGAGGATTTGTTATTCAGTTTAACCGTATATACAAAATCTAAGAATATTAGAACCATACCATATTGTGGATATAATTGGTTTTACAATGAGAATAGCGCATCTAATACATTAAATAAGGGTTTTAATCCAAAATTAGATATCAAGAATGTTCTTGATAAGATAACAGGGATTATACCAAATGATTTTTCTGAAACTAAATTAATTAAATTCTTTATAAAAAAATTTACTCTTTATTGGTTATTAGACGGTGGGAGACATTCCACAAGTGAGGAGTTTTTACGTCAATATAAAGAAATTAATGATTGGGTCAAGATAAATGGAATGAAGTCCACACTTTCTGTTTTTAATCGAGAAATTAGAGATGAGAGATTGATGGTTAAACTAGCTATCTTTACAATGAACTTGATTGAAAAAGTCGGTTTATTAAAACTGTTTGCAAAACTGTATTGTAAAGGATAGTTAGAAAAACTATAGTTTCCGAAAAGATAATAGTAAATGTTAATAGGAGCAATGAATGGTTATATCAGTTGTAGTCCCGTGTTTTAACGAAGAAGAATCGATTCCATTATTTTACGAAGAAATGGAACGAGTTCGGATCTCCATGGGGGAAGAATTTGAATATATTTTTATCAATGATGGGTCTTCTGATAAAACTTTAGATGTTTTACGAGAACTCAATCTCTTAAATCCTTATGCTCATTATCTTTCCTTTTCGCGAAACTTTGGGAAGGAAGCGGCTCTCTATGCAGGACTTGAGCGTGCCAAGGGTGAATATGTAACTGTTATGGATGTGGATCTCCAGGACCCACCAGAGTTATTGATCGAAATGAAGCAGAAGTTGGAGGAACAGCCGGATTTAGACTGTGTCGGAACGAGACGCGTAACCCGTGATGGGGAACCGCCGATCCGCTCTTTCTTTGCACGGATGTTTTATAAATTGATCAATCATATTAGCCAAGTGGAAATGGTTGACGGGGCCCGTGATTTCCGTTTGATGCGGCGTCCCATGGTTGATGCCATCATGGAGTTATCCGAGTACAATCGTTTTTCAAAAGGGATTTTCGCCTGGGTTGGATTTGAGACAGAATACCTCGAATATAAAAATGTAGAGCGCGTAGCAGGAGAGACATCTTGGAATTTTTGGTCTCTATTCAAATACTCGATTGAAGGGATCGTTAACTTCTCAGATGCCCCACTAAATATTGCCTTTATTGGTGGACTGTTATCTTGGATTTTGGCTTTTATCATGGTGATTCTGATTGTAATCCGTACCTTAGTCTTTGGAGATCCTACTTCAGGTTGGCCATCCCTCATGACAGTGATTCTTTTCCTTGGAGGCTTCCAATTGCTAACTATTGGGATTTTAGGGAAATATATCGGTAAGATTTTCATGGAAACCAAGAAACGTCCAATCTATGTTATCAAAGAGAAAAGCAAGTAAAAGCAGAAAACTTCTGCTTTTTTTGCTATAATGATAGAGAAAAAGCATTCGAAAGGAACTTAACATGATTTTAATTACAGGTGCAAATGGGCAACTTGGAACAGAACTTCGCCATTTGTTGGATGAACGAAATGAAGAATATGTAGCCGTTGATGTGGCTGAAATGGATATCACAAATGCAGAAAAAGTAGACGAGGTATTCGCAGAAGTGAAACCAACCCTAGTCTACCACTGTGCTGCCTATACAGCTGTTGATGCGGCAGAAGATGAAGGAAAAGAGTTGGACTATGCGATCAATGTGACTGGTACGGAAAATGTAGCAAAAGCGTCTGAAAAACACGGTGCAACCTTAGTTTATATCTCAACGGATTACGTTTTTGATGGGAATAAACCGGTGGGACAAGAATGGGAAGTAGACGATCAACCAGATCCTCAAACTGAGTACGGTCGTACCAAACGTATGGGGGAAGAATTGGTTGAGAAGCATGTTTCTAACTTCTATATCATCCGTACAGCTTGGGTCTTCGGGAACTACGGTAAGAACTTTGTCTTCACCATGCAAAATCTTGCGAAGACTCACAAAACACTTACAGTCGTCAACGACCAACATGGTCGTCCAACCTGGACCCGTACTCTTGCAGAGTTTATGACTTATTTGGCTGAAAACCGTAAGGAATATGGTTATTACCACTTGTCAAATGATGCAGCAGAAGATACAACTTGGTATGACTTTGCAGTTGAAATCCTCAAAGATACGGATGTAGAAGTGAAGCCAGTGGATTCCAGCCAATTTCCAGCTAAGGCAAAACGTCCTCTCAACTCAACGATGAGCTTGGCTAAGGCTAAGGCTACAGGATTCGTTATTCCAACTTGGAAAGATGCTTTGAAAGAATTTTATAAACAAGAAGTGAAATAAGAACAAATAGAAGCGGCCCTCAAGGGTCGCTTTTCTGTTTGGATTAGGCAAAAAGCCTAGAAAATGGTATAATTGAATAGACTGTGAATGATTTGAAAGGGAACTCTATGCAACATGTTTTTATTATCGGAAGTCGTGGGCTTCCGGCTCAATATGGCGGTTTTGAGACTTTTGTGGACCAATTGGTTTCGCATCAAGTGTCTTCAGATATCCAGTATCATGTTGCCTGCCTTTCTAATGATCAAGCTTATTATCATTTTGACTATAAGGGTGTCGATTGTTTTACGATTAAAGCTCCCAAGCTTGGGCCTGCGCGTGTCATCGCCTATGATATGATGGCCATCAACTATGCCTTGAAGCTTATTAAGAAACAAGGAATTGAACAGCCGATTTTTTACGTCTTGGGCAATACAATCGGAGCCTTTGTGGCGCCTTTTGCGCGTAAGATCCATAAGATGGGTGGACGATTCTATATCAATCCAGATGGACTGGAGTGGAAGCGGGCCAAGTGGGCTAAACCAATTCAAGCCTATCTCAAGTATTCTGAAAAAATCATGACACGCCACGCTGACTTGGTAATTTCAGACAACCCAGGTATTGAGTCCTATATCAAGGAAGCCTATCCTTGGTCCAAGACGACCTATATTGCCTACGGAACGGACTTATCTCCTACTAGCCTAAATAGTCAGGATAATAAGGCCCGAGAATTCTATCACAAGTGGCAGACACAGGAGAAGAACTATTACTTGATCTTGGGTCGTTTTGTCCCAGAAAACAATTACGAGACCGCCATTCGTGAATTTATGGCCTCTTCTACCAAGCGGGATTTGGTGATCATTTGTAACCAGGAAGGCAATCCTTATTTTGAGGAGCTCCGAGCTCGGACTGGATTTGATCAGGATCCACGCGTCAAGTTTGTAGGAACGGTCTATGATCAAGACCTATTGAAATATATCCGTAAAGAAGCCTTTGCCTATATCCATGGTCATGAAGTGGGCGGAACCAATCCTGGTCTCCTAGAGGCTCTTGCCCAGACGGATCTGAATTTAGTTTTAGGAGTCTCCTTTAACCAAACGGTCGCTAAGGATTCGGCTCAATATTGGACTAAAGAAACTGGGAATTTAGCGCATTTGATTGACCAGGTAGATTCTTTAGAAGATGTATCTGAATGGGGTCAACGTGCCAAGGCCAATATGAAACAAAACTTTACCTGGGAAAAAATTGTAGGTGAGTACGAGGAATTATTCTTATCATGAAAGTAAATATCTTGTTGTCCACCTATAATGGTGAACAGTATCTAAAAGAGCAGGTCAAAAGTATCCAAGACCAGACCTATCAAGACTGGCAACTCTTGATCCGAGATGATGGATCGACAGATGGTACGGTGGAGATCATTCAAGAGTTGGTGGCCCAGGATGAGCGCATTCGCTTTATCAACCAAGGAGCTATCGAAAATCTCGGTGTTATCAAGAGCTTCCATGCCCTCTTGAAGTATGAGAAAGCAGATCTTTATTGCTTCAGTGACCAAGATGATGTCTGGCTTCCTGAAAAAATTGCTCTTCAAGTAGCAGAAGCCGAGAAGCATCCTCAAGAAGTGCCTTTGCTGGTCTACACAGATTTAAAAGTGGTCGATGAAAACTTGAATGTGCAGCATGAGAGTATGATTCGCACCCAGTCTGATTATGCCAATACCGAACTGATTCAAGAGTTGACGGAAAATACGGTAACTGGCGGAGTTGCCATGATTAACCACGCTCTGGCTGACTTATGGACAGGTCAAGAAAAACATGCGCTCCTTATGCATGATTGGTATTTGGCCTTGTTGGCAACTGCCTTTGGGAAGCTCATCTATATCGATCAACCAACAGAATTGTACCGTCAGCACAGTAGCAATGTTCTGGGTGCTCGAACCCTCAGAAAACGGGTTAAAAATTGGATCCGACCCCATGTGCTGTTTGCCAAGTATTGGAATCTCATAGAGTCTAGTCAAGAACAAGCAAAAAATCTATTGGATCTGCCTGTCAGTTCCCAAACTAAAGAAATTATTGAAAACTTTGTCACCATTATGGATGTTCCACTAAAAGAACGTCTGAGACGGATTCGTCAGTATGGTTACCGGAAGAACCGAGCCTTTCATACGGTTGTGTTTACCAGCTTGATTCTGACAAAGTTTGCATATCGAGGTAAAAAATAATGTTTGACGTTTTTAGTCAGAAAAATCGAATTTTATTACGAGAGTTAATCAAAACAGACTTTAAATTACGCTACCAGGGATCAGCAATCGGTTATCTTTGGTCGATTTTAAAGCCCCTGATGACTTTTACGATCATGTATATTGTCTTCATCCGATTCTTACGCTTGGGTGGAGATGTGCCCCATTTCCCAGTTGCCCTCTTGTTGGCCAATGTAATCTGGGGCTTCTTTTCAGAAGCCACATCTATGGGGATGGTGTCGATCGTTAGTCGAGGCGACTTGTTGCGAAAATTGAACTTCTCCAAACACATCATTGTCTTGTCTGCGATTTCAGGAGCAGCCATCAACTTTGTTATCAACCTTGTAGTGGTCTTGATTTTTTCATTCTTCAATGGGGTGACATTCTCTTGGACAGCCTTGATGGTCATTCCGCTATTCTTTGAGTTATTCTTGATGGCGACAGGATGCGCACTGATCTTAGCGACATTTTTTGTTCGTTTCCGTGACTTAGGTCAAGTATGGGAAGTACTCCTGCAAGCAGGCCTATATGCGACGCCAATTATCTATCCGATTACCTTTATTGCAGACCGCAATCCATGGGCGGCTAAGTTGGTCATGATGAATCCTTTGGCTCAAATTATTCAAGACATGCGTTATTTCTTGATTGATAAGGCCAACACCCCTGTCTGGCTTTTGGTGGAAAATAAGTTCTTGGTTCTGATTCCTTATGTCTTGCCAATTCTTATTTTTGTTGCTGGCTTTGCTTACTTTAACAAACATGCTAAGAAATTTGCGGAGATTCTCTAATGACAGATAAACAAATTGCAGTAAAAGTAGACCATGTCAGCAAGTACTTTAAGTTGCCAACAGAGGCAACCAATAGCCTTCGAACTGCCCTGGTCAATCGCTTCAAAGGAATCAAAGGATACAAAGAACAACATGTTCTTAAGGATATTTCTTTTGAAGTAGAAAAAGGAGACTTTTTCGGGATCCTCGGAAGAAATGGTTCTGGAAAATCGACTCTCTTGAAAATTATTTCTGAAATCTATGTGCCAGAAAAAGGAACCGTCACTATTGATGGGAAACTGGTGTCCTTTATTGAGCTTGGAGTGGGCTTTAACCCAGAACTGACAGGTCGAGAAAATGTCTATATGAACGGGGCTATGCTAGGCTTCTCAACAGCTGAAATTGATGCCATGTATGATGATATCGTAGACTTTGCTGAGTTGCATGAATTCATGAACCAAAAGCTTAAGAACTACTCATCAGGCATGCAGGTTCGTCTAGCCTTTTCGGTTGCCATTAAGGCCCAAGGCGATATCTTGATTTTGGACGAGGTCCTAGCAGTAGGAGATGAGGCCTTCCAGCGAAAGTGTAACGATTACTTCCAAGAACGCAAGAAATCAGGGAAAACCACGATTCTGGTTACCCATGATATGGGAGCCGTCAAGAAATATTGTAACAAGGCTGTTTTGATTGAAAATGGCTTGGTGAAGGCTTTAGGGAGTCCAGAAAATGTTGCCAATCAGTACAGTTTTGATAATACAGCTCCTTTGCAACAAGGAGGAGAGGTTGGTGGAGCAGGTAATTCAAACCAGAAAGAAAATGGCTTGATTGAAAATTTTCAGCTTCAGTTGTTAAGCTCAAATAAATTACGTCCTCAAGATCCTATTCAGTTCCAGATTGATTTTGATGTTCGTGAAGATATCAGGACCTATATCGCTCTGTCTTTAACGGATATTGATCGGAACATTTGGATCTACAATGATAATTCTATGAATCAACTGATGAGTGGAACTGGACATAAAACGGTTCATTATACTTGTTCACTGCCAACTGTAAATGACTTAAAAATGAAATTGGAAGTGACGGTAAGGGATGAGGAAGGACAGATGTTGGCCTTTTCAGATGCCACCCAGACCCCACTGATCTTTATCAATCGAGATGATATCGCTTTGGATGATAAATCAGCAATGGATTCGGCAAGTGGCTTAATCCAACGCAATGGAACATGGTCAATGACTGACTAGACTGAGGGAAATATGGAAACGACGCCTTTTGTTTCGATTATTTGTACGGTTTTTAATAAGGAGCCCTGGCTAAAGAAGACGATTGATAGCTTCTTAGCCCAACAAACAGAGTTTGCTTATGAGATTATCTTGGTGGATGATGCTTCAAGTGATGGATCTCGTTCTATTATTCAGGATTATCAAGCCAACTACCCTGATCTGATTCGTGCCTTTTATCAGGATGAGAACCAGGGAATTTCTAAAACCTGGGTCTCTATTTGTAAAGAAGCACGTGGTCAGTATATTGCTCGCTGTGACGGAGATGATTTTTGGTTAGACCCTTTAAAACTTCAGAAACAGGTTGATTTATTAGAAAGTAAGCCTGATTGCAAATGGTCCAATACGGATTTTGATATTTATGATGAAAAAGGAAGTCTCGTTTCTAAGGCTGGCTTTGCTAATCATACAATTCCATTAGCAGATACCTATGAAAAGATGCTTGCAACAAGAGGTTTTACCATGGCCTCTACATGGCTAGTTGAAAGAGATCTGATGTTAGAAGTCAATCAAGAGTTAGATTTAACGACATCAGATGATACTTTCAACCTCCAATTGGAACTCTTTCAACGGACTTCTTTAGCCTATCTGGATGAAGCGACAGTTGCTTATACCATTAATCAAGGATCGGATTCTCGTCCTACTGATTTTAAAAGATTAGAACGTCGCTTCCATAAGCTACTGCAAACTCAATTAGCCTATCTTGATAAATATCCAAATGCTGATTTTAAAGAGATGACAAAAATTCTCTTAGATCGTACTAATACTTATGAGATTCGCTTGTCTAAACCAATGGACTCCCTTTCACATATTGGGATGGAATCTGTTACGATTTATTTGGGAGATGAAGAAAACACCTATTCGGAAGATCGTACCTTGACCAAACTGCTTCAAAAAGAAGATTGCCTGACAATCGAAATTCCGAAGGGAACTTCTGTTATTCGAGTTGATCTTTCGGAAAATCCTAGTTATTACTCTGATGTTGAATTGAAAGATTCGTCAGGCAAGGTTTGTTCAGCTGTTTATAGTAATGGCATTGTTGTTGATAATTTGTATTTGTTTAGCGAACCGGATCCTCAATTGATTTATGAAGTTGAAGAAGAAGGGGTGTATCAACTGAGCTATAAAATGATTTCTATAGATAATCCCTCTGCACCGGATTATATCGGAAAAGTTTTTGCTGCCGAAATGTTAGATTGTCAAAATAGTTTGAAAAATCTTGAGGCAGAGTTACAAGCTACGAAAGAAGCATATAATACAGTCATTCATTCGCGCCGTTGGACCATTCCAACAAAGATCTTGAAATTCTTAAGAATAAGGAAATAATATGCAACGTTTACTTTTATATGTTCACTACAATAAGTTTAATTTTATTAGTGGGCATGTACTCTACCAATTAGAAAAAATTCGTCCCTTGTATTCACGGGTGGTCTTTATCTCTAATAGTCAGCTACCAGAAGATGTGAAGGATCATTTGTCTTCCCAACAGTTGGTGGATGATATTCTTGAGCGCCAAAATAGTGGCTTTGACTTCGCTGCTTGGCGGGATGGAATGAAGACAGTCGGCTTTGATCAACTGTCTCACTTTGATTCGGTTACCCTCATGAATGATACCTGCTTTGGACCACTTTGGGATTTAGAACCAATTTATCAACAGTTTGAAAATGACCCTGAAGTAGATTTCTGGGGAATGACTAATTACCGGAAAGACAAGGATTTTAACGAGCATATTCAAAGTTATTATCTTAGCTTTAAAAAACAGGTTATTGAATCAAGTACTTTTCATGAGTTTTGGCAGGGCGTTCAAGACTTTACCAATGTCCAAGATGTGATCGATCACTATGAGACCAAGGTCACAACGAATTTCTTGGATGCTGGTTTTCGCTATAAAACTGTCTTTGATACCATCCATGAAGATACAACTGGGATGCTCTATCCAGACTTTTCTTACTACAATCCTACAGCGATTCTCAAACATAAGGTTCCTTTCATCAAAGTCAAAACCATTGCAAACAATGAAGGAATCATGCCTTATATTTTTGATGAATTGGAGCGTGTATCGGACTATCCATTGGATTTGATTCTTAACCACATGTCTATGATTGACCGTCCGGACTATCCTTATCTCTTATCCCGTAAGTATTTGAAGGATCAAGACTTAGGAGACACATTTGATAAAAAAGTAGCGGTTCATCTCCATGTCTTTTATGTGGACCTCTTGGAAGAATTTCTAGATGCTTTCCAAGCTTTTCATTTTGACTTTGATCTATGGATCACGACAGATGTAGAAGAGAAGAAGCAGGCTATTGAACAAATCCTTTCTAATCGGGCTCAAGAAGCGATGGTTGTGATGACTGGAAACATTGGTCGGGATGTGTTACCAATGCTGCTCTTAAAAGAACAACTCTCCCAATATGATTATGTTGGACATTTCCATACCAAGAAATCCAAAGAAGCAGATTTCTGGGCAGGTGAATCTTGGCGCAAAGAATTGATCGAGATGTTGGTCAAACCGGCTGATCAAATCCTAGCCAATATGGAAGCCAATCCAAAAGTCGGAATGACTATTGCAGATATTCCAACTTTCTTCCGATACAATCGAATAGTGGTTGCCTGGAATGAAGCTCTCATTTCACCAGAGATGAACAAGCTCTGGCAACGGATGGGAGCGACCAAGAAAATTGATTTCAAAAATCTCAATACCTTTGTTATGAGCTATGGCACCTTTGTTTGGTTTAAGTATGATGCTTTGAAACCACTCTTTGATTTGAATTTGACAGCAGCAGATATTCCAGCTGAACCTCTTCCTCAAAATTCGATCCTTCATGCGATTGAACGCTTATTAGTCTACATTGCCTGGGATCAAAAATATGACTTTAGGATCTCCCAAAATCCACACGTTCTCACACCATTTATTGATAATAAGCAGTTGAACAATCGAGAGGATCTCCAACCACATACCTTCGTGGACTTTAATCAAATCGGCGGGATTAAAGGAGCCTTGATGTATATTGCGATTGGACCAGCTAGAGCAATAAAATATATTATATTGAGACTTCTAAAGAGAAAGTAGAGGAAATCTTGTGAGTTTATTTGATAAAGAAAAGTTAAGAAATATTATCATTGCAATCGTCTTAATCTTGTTCTCAAGGATTTTTTTGACCAGTTTATTTGAATTTACTTTGAATAAGAAAGTGTTAATTCTAATAATAGCATCAGTTATCTATCTGTTGCTGTTTAATTCAAAAGACTCTGATAAATTACCACGGAATGCGTTTCTGTTAATAGTTATATTTGGTAGTTTTATTTCTGTTGTCAAGCCAGTTCAATATGGATTGGATGAAGAGTCGCACTTGCCAAACGTCATTAGTATAACAGATAGTCCGATTTTTAAGTATTCGGATGAAAAGCTAGCAGACTATGATTCTGTATTTTGTTACGATGCTTTAAGAAACCCTGGGAAAAAATCCTCACAGTACTGGTATAGTGTAGAACATAAAGATAGTAAAATTAGAGGAACAAGAGTTGGATTTGACAATCCTGCCTTTCTCCCTAATGCTATTGGATGGTCCATCGGTAAACTAATCTCGAAAAAAGTATATGTTTCTTATTATTTAGGAAGAATTTTCGAAGTTATAGCCTTTGCAATTTTAGCTTATCTTGCATTAAAAATCAGTAAGGTATTCAGAGAAGCTATTTATCTTTTTTCTACGTTCCCAGCTGTTTTATATATTATCGCTGGTTACCATTATGATTACTTATATTTTGGAGCCAGTTTAATTGCGTTAGCATTATTAACAAATGTACTCTCTGAGAAAAATAAAGTTGATAAAAAATATGCAATTGCTTTTCAATGTACGACATTACTTTTTGCATTTTCGAAATTTCCTTTTATATTAACAGGAAGTATGTTGTCTGTTTTACCAAATAGATATTATAAAGATAAAAAAATGAGGACATTCTCTTCCTTACTATTTCTTTTAAATCTATTTATATCATTTATTTATGTTGGTATTATTAAATTATTCCCTTCTGGAAGTTCAATTTCAGGGGAAGGTCCAGGTCTATTTTATTTCTTAACGCATCCATTGCCATTGTTACGAACTTTATTCTTAGCACCGCATGGAATTATTAATGATTTTATTTCAGATCCATTAAAGTATGTTTCTGAAAAATCAGCATTTTTAATCGCAGCTTCAATTTTCACTTTCTTTTTCATTCTATTCATTATTATTCTTAGAAATAAGATTGAACTGCCTAAATTCTTTA
Organism: Streptococcus sp. 1001283B150225_161107_H12; assembly: GCF_015552665.1. Taxonomy (NCBI): domain Bacteria; kingdom Bacillati; phylum Bacillota; class Bacilli; order Lactobacillales; family Streptococcaceae; genus Streptococcus; species Streptococcus sp. 1001283B150225_161107_H12. Next base: position 462,400 of record NZ_JADNFC010000001.1, read on the forward strand.
AATACTACAGTTTGCTTTTACTTTTAGGTACAGCAACTCTAATTATTGTTGCGATTTCTGGAGATCCTCGTGTATATCACACAGGTGATATTGTTGTTGGTGGGGTTCAAGGTCGTTACTATTATTATATTTTAATGTTTCTACCACTTTATTTCGGCACATGGTTTCACAAAAAAGTGGGCATAGCTGATATTGCTCAAAGTGAGGATTTACATTTTGATATATCGTTACAATATGCACTCATCTTTTTGAACATTTTAACGATTAGTATTGGGATTTATACACAAATTCAGAGTTGATTATTATAATTTAAACATCATAGTTATGGGGAGAAAAATGAAGAGAAAAAAGAAGTTTAATTTAAAAGAGTTTCTTATAAGAAACTATCAAAAATTAACGAGAACTCAACTGTATTCTTTTGCTCTCCTCGTGTTTTTTCTTGTCATTAATACGTATTTAGTTCAGCATGTGATTGCTGAAAAACTAGGAGCAACTGATTCCGTTATGGCATTGATTAATCACTGTGGAATCTATTTTGGGCTTGTTACAGTCATTTTGGTTGTCCTAATTTCTCAATATGATTTAAAGCGAATTTTTGCTTTAAAGATTCTTGTATCCTATAGTGTCTATTTAATTCTTTCTTATTCAGTTGAAGTTGCCCTTCATATTAATGTACCGAAATATAAGGTATTCGATTTTGCTAAGAATGGTTTTTGGCAGACCAACTCAATTGTTTTTGTATCGGTATTAGTTGCTAGTTCACTCTTATTTTCAACTATTAGACAGTGGTTTGATAACAAGGCTGTTAAAAGAAAAACGAGACCAATTGGAAAACTATTTGAATACTTATTGCATTCTAGTATTTTAACAACTTTTGTTTTAACAGATTCTAAAATTCCTTCAACTCTATATCGTACGACCTGGTATTTGTTTGATGGCATTGGAAAAACCGGAGGAGGCAAGTATTCCCTGTCGCAATTCTGGTTTGTCGAGTTTAGAATGATTGGTTTTTCTATTCTTTTAACTCTTATCGGATTGTTTTTTGTCAAAGGTCAAATAGACTTAGTTAAAAATAGATCGAGTTTTTCACTGGCTATTATGACTAGTATTAGTCTAGCTATTCTATCTAACACTGGTGTGCAACTTGGACTTGGAGCAGGAGACTTGCTTGTTGGTTATTCGATTTTTCCAGGTGGGGTCGTATTTCCTATCCTCTGTCTCGTGTTTCTATATATCTCTCTATATGTATTGATAAATAGATATTGGTTTACAACGATTTTAATAGTCTTTAGTAGTGTTTCTTTCGTTGTTGCCAACGCTGTTAAATTCAGTATGAGGGGAGAACCTATTTTACCGAGTGATTTGGTCTGGTTATCTCAACCGTCCGTTTTATTTAGCTTTGTTGATGTCTCCTTTATGTTCATCGTCATAGCTGTTGCTGTAGGTCTATCGGTTACCTATATTCTCGGTAGGCGATATATTTATACAGGCAAGATTATACGGTCAACTATAATTCGCTATCTTACACTTTTGTCTCTTGTATTATTTGGTTATAAAGTATATTCTATCTTTGACCAAAAAGAAAATGGCGTGATTTCGGAGAAAGTACCAGTTATTACCTTATTGAATAACTTTCAGGATACGAAATGGCTGGGGAATTCGATTAATGCCAGGTATCGGTCGTTAGCTTTTGTCTGGTTCAATCAATTGACAACAGAAGTCATGATAAAACCGGAGGGATATAGTAAAGAAAAAATGCTTGAGATTGAAAAGAAATACTCTAATCAAGCCTCTGAAATCAATAAAACAAGAAATGAAGTTATCGATCAACAGACCATCATCTATGTTCTAAGTGAGAGTTTTTCGGATCCTAGCAGAATAGAAGGAGTGACAATTTCTAGAAATCCTATCCCAAATATTCAAGATATAAAGTCAAAAGTGACAAGTGGTTTAATGAAATCAGATGGCTACGGCGGTGGTACGGCTAATATGGAATTTCAAACTTTAACAGGTTTACCATTTTATAATATCAGCCCTACCGTCTCTGTTCTATACTCAGATGTTGCTCCGAAAATGCAATCGTTAATTTCGATAAGTGATTCTTTTGCACCTAAAAATAAGGAAATTATCCATTTTGAATCAAAAATTAACTATTCAAGAGATGTTATCTATAATAGACTGGATTTTGATAAGTTTGTAAGTATTGATGACAAAAAGGAATATAATGTAGGATACCAGGAAATTCATGTTAGTGACCAATCAACCTATAATGCAGTCCTAAAAGATTTAAATCCTAAGCAGAGTCAGTTTTTCTCAGTCATTACGATGCAGAATCACGCCCCATTTATTGCAGGGGAACCATCAGATGTAACAGCTTCCGGCAAAGGTTTCTCAGAGGATGTGAATACTCGTTTGACAAATTATTCAAGGTTATTAACGTTTACTGACAAAGCCACCCAAGATTTCCTAGAAAAGCTATCCAAAATTGATAAAAAGATTACAGTTGTTTTTTATGGAGATCATTTGCCTGGTTTGTATCCAGAATCTGCCTTTAAGAACTATCCAGAAGGTCAATACCAAACAGACTACTTTATTTGGAGTAATTTCGATGCTCCTAAATTAGACTATCCTTTAGTCAACTCCAGTGATTTCTCTGCTATGGTCTTTGAACAGACCAACTCTAAAGTCTCACCTTACTATGCTCTTTTGACTGAGGTTTTGAAGAAAGCAAGTGTTGACAAAAAAGCTTTAGAAGGAGAAGCGAAAGAGATTGCTGAAGATTTGAAGATGGTTGAGTATGATCTGATAAGTGGTAAAGGATACCTTTCCCAAGATTTCTTCAAGGTACCATCGGCGAAAAATTAATGGAAAGAGACCAGCTTTCATCAATCTGTCATTCAGTGATTTGATTGCTAAAATTATTAAAATAGAACAGGCTTTCCTGTTCTATTTTTGTTGATTTTATGCTAAACTAGTAGGAGGGGGTTCCGCATATGATTAAGATTTTTGGGAAAATCCGATACCATTGGCAGCCTGATTTATCAATGCTGATTACCTATTGGTCATTATCGGTTATACCCGTCTTTATTGGACTAGCTCTAATGTATGAGAGTTCCAGTATCCCGACGGTGGTACTCTTTTCATTCTTTCTCTTTATGGCCTTGCTGGCTGTAGGAGTGCATCGCTATTTTACGATCTACGATGATGGGATTTTACGGATTATCACGGCGAATCCATTAACTCCTATAAAAGTTCCGATTTCATCGATTGAAAAAGTGGAAGTTACAAAGAATTCCATCAAGTTAATTTTCAACGATGGATCAAGAAGTCGGACCTTCTGTATGCGTAAGTGGCCCAAAAAATACTTTATCAATGCCTTAGCCTTGAATGATCATTTTAAGGGTGAGATTGAGTTGACAGATAACTTTATCCATGTGGACTATTATCAACTCTACTATGCAGATAATGAAAAAAGCTCTTAATCTTTGATAAGAGCTCGGGTTGGACAATTTTTAACTGCTTCTTGGATAGAAGCATCGGTAGGAAATTCCTTTTCCAATCGTTCATCCTCAGAGGCGAACTTAACGATGCCATTATCGTGATAGTCAAAAATGTCCGAATATGTTTGGCAAAGGCCACATGCGATACAACGTTCAGGTATTAAGGTTATTTTCATATCTATATTGTAATGATTTTAACAGGAAAACACAAGGAGGAAGTTATGCCGAAAGAGCCATGGGAAGAAGAAATTTATGATGACGGAGAAGAAACATTGAAACGAACAAACAAATTAAATGGAATAAAAGCTGATCGCTTGTTGACCATCTTGGCGATTATTTTCTTTATTATTATTGTAGCGATGGTCTGCTTCTTAGTTTACCTTTCTACAGGTGGAAGCGATAAGAAGAAACAAATGAGCGGTTTCTACAATGGTGAAACAACAGTCGTTGCAGCAAGTAGTGCTCCAGCTGCAGAACAGACAGAGGAAGCAAGTGCAGAAGAATCTGAAGAAGGTACGATTACAGTCCTAGCTGGTGAAGGAGAAGCAGCAATTGCGGCGCGTGCTGGCATTTCGATCGCCGAATTAGAGCAACTGAATCCATCTCACATGTCTACTGGATCATGGTATGCAAATCCAGGAGATGTCGTCAAGATTAAATAAAGGATAAGCTATGAAACAGATTCAAATCGCGATTGATGGCCCTGCATCTAGCGGGAAGTCAACTGTTGCTAAGATTATTGCTAAAAATTTAGGCTACACTTATCTCGATACGGGTGCCATGTATCGCGCAGCGACCTATCTGGCTCTTCGTCATGATCTGACTGAAGCAGATGTTGACCAGTTGGTTGATTTGCTGAACCAATATCCTGTGAGCTTTGGGCGCTCTGAAGACGGGCAGCAATTAGTCTTCGTAGCTGATGTCGATGTGACTCATCCAATTCGTGACAATGAAGTGACCAATAATGTCTCTTGGGTATCTGCCTTGGCTCCTGTCCGTGAGCGCTTGGTAGCCCAGCAACAACAGATTGCTGCTCAAGGTGGGATCGTCATGGACGGTCGTGATATTGGGACGGTTGTCTTACCAGATGCAGAATTGAAGATTTTCCTAGTGGCTTCTGTAGAAGAACGTGCAGTACGTCGCTATAAGGAAAATTTGAGCAAGGGCATTGAAACAGATTTAGAAGTATTGAAAAAAGAAATTGCTGAGCGGGACTACAAAGACAGTCACCGAGAGGTTTCGCCATTGAAACCAGCAGACGATGCCATTCATTTTGATACGACTGGTGTCGGGATTGATCAAGTGGTTGCATTTATTGAAGAAAAAGCAAAAAAAATCCTTGACAATCCATCATAAACTTGATATCATATAAAAGTTGAGAAAAGCAGAAGTGAGAACTTCTCGCCTTGCGACTAACGTTGTCTGGCCCCTACGGATCAAGTTTCAGAAATGAAATATAATCATGTAGTGCGGGTTTGCGTTAGCAAGTCCGCTCTTGTTTTTCTCTAAAATAAAAAAAGAGGTGAAAACCATAGCAAAGCAAGACTTATTCATCAATGATGAAATTCGTGTACGTGAAGTTCGCTTAATCGGTCTTGAGGGCGAACAATTGGGTATCAAACCACTTGGTGAAGCGCAAGCACTTGCGGACGACGCTAATGTGGACTTGGTTCTCATTCAACCTCAAGCTAAACCTCCTGTTGCGAAAATTATGGACTACGGTAAGTTCAAATTTGAGTACCAGAAGAAACAAAAAGAACAACGCAAAAAACAAAGCGTTGTGACCGTGAAAGAAGTTCGTTTGAGCCCAGTTATTGACAAGGGTGATTTCGATACAAAACTTCGCAATGCTCGCAAGTTCCTTGAAAAAGGGAACAAAGTGAAGGTTTCCATTCGCTTTAAGGGTCGTATGATCACCCATAAAGAGATTGGGGCAAAAGTTTTAGCCGACTTCGCTGAAGCAACTCAAGATATTGCTATCATCGAACAACGTGCTAAAATGGATGGTCGTCAAATGTTCATGCAGTTGGCACCAGCAACTGACAAGAAATAATCTGTCAGAAAGTTAAAAAAAGGAGAAAATATCATGCCAAAACAAAAAACACACCGCGCATCAGCTAAACGTTTCAAACGTACAGGTTCTGGTGGACTTAAACGTTTCCGTGCTTACACTTCTCACCGTTTCCACGGAAAAACTAAGAAACAACGTCGTCATCTTCGTAAAGCATCTATGGTGCATTCAGGAGATTTCAAACGTATCAAAGCAATGCTTACTCGCTTGAAATAATCGCGTATTTGTAAGTAAAGAATTCTAGGAAATATTGGAGGAAATATAAATGGCACGTGTTAAAGGTGGCGTTGTATCACGCAAACGTCGTAAACGTATTCTTAAATTAGCTAAAGGTTACTATGGAGCTAAACACATCTTGTTCCGTACTGCAAAAGAACAAGTAATGAACTCTTACTACTATGCATACCGTGACCGTCGTCAAAAGAAACGTGACTTCCGCAAATTGTGGATCACACGTATCAATGCGGCAGCTCGTATGAACGGACTTTCATACTCACAATTGATGCATGGTTTGAAATTGGCTGAGATCGAAGTTAACCGTAAAATGCTTGCTGACTTGGCTGTTAACGATGCAGCAGCTTTCACAGCTCTTGCAGATGCAGCTAAAGCAAAACTTGGTAAATAATGTTTATAAGACTGGGAAGATTTTCTCAGTCTTTTTTTCTTGCTAATTTCATGCTATAATGAAAATAATCGTAACCGATATGAGGAGAGATGGAGGATACAAAGGTGACACACAATCGACTAGCTTGGGATGAGTATTTTGCAGCACAGGCTTTGTTAATATCAAATCGAGCAACTTGTAAGCGAGCCAAGGTGGGTGCTGTATTGGTCAAGGATCATAAGGTGGTTGCGACGGGTTACAATGGCTCTGTCTCTGGTACGGAGCATTGCTTGGATCATGACTGCCTCATGGTGGAGGGACACTGTGTTCGGACCCTCCATGCAGAGGTCAATGCCATTTTACAGGGAGCGGAACGGGGGATTCCCAAAGGTTTCACAGCCTACGTGACCCATTTCCCCTGCCTCAATTGTACCAAGCAGCTGCTTCAAGTTGGCTGCAAGCGGGTGGTTTATATCCATCAATACCGCATTGATGAGTATGCTGAGTATCTCTACCGTGAAAAAGAAGTAGAGCTAGTCCATCTTCCATTGGAAGTGGTCAAAGAAGCTATTGCTGAAGCTGACTTTATTTAAGAATGGATTGCTGTCTCACTACCTACAATTAAATTGAAAGCTTATTTTTGAGATCACGCTTCACTGATTCGTCTAGAGGGGGGAGATTGTGATGAACCGTAAAATTTGCTACCTCATTCTCTTACTAGTCCAGGTTCTTGGGGCTCTTTTTCAAGTATTTATGCTCTTATCCGGAGAGCCTAAAAACGGAGAGAATCCCCCTATTATCTGGTTGTCAATCATTCAGATTCTTTTATAGCTTGCTGTGGCCACTACAGATCCTCTCTTTCTGTTTAGCCATGGATGTCCTACTGGGTGCTTTCTTTTAGGTGAAACGACCAAAGATACTAAGGAAAATAGTTTTTGACAAGAAAAAAGGCTCTATCATTGCGATAGAGTCTTTTTTTGTTATTTCACTTCGCCACCTTCAACAACGAGGTCATCTGCTTTTGCAGCATCGCCGTAGGTTGGGTGAAGAGTTTTTTCATAAGCTTTGTGGAAGAAGTTTTCTTTTCCAAGCTTTTGAATGTCATCGTTAATGAAATCAAGGAGTTCTTTGTTTCCTTTTTGAACCGCTGGTGCGATAGTATCTGGATTACCAAGTGAAGTAATTCCAACTTCGTATCCTTTGTTTTCAAGGGCCCAAGCAAGGACTTCTGTGTTGTCTGTTGAGAAGGCATCGCCACGTCCATCTAGGAGAGCTTGATAGGCATCGCTGTATTGGTCATATTTTTGAAGTTTTACTTCTGGATGGTTCTTTTCGAAGTAGGTTTCAGCAGTAGTTCCCTTGGTTACGATCAAGGTCTTTCCTTCCAATTGTTTCACATCAGTGATAACCTTATCTTTAGGAGACACCACACCGAGTGAAACCTTCATGTAAGGAAGGGCGAAGTCTACTTGTTTCTTCCGCTCATCAGTTACGGTGAAGTTGGCCAATGTGATATCCACTTTATTGGAGATCAAGTATTCCGCACGGTTAGCTGCATCCACTGATACATATTTCGGTTTGACACCAAGGTCTTTAGCTAATTGGTTTCCTAGTTCGATATCGTAACCTTGGTAGGATCCATCATTATCAACATAACCAAAAGGTTTTTTGTCTCCAAAGACTGCGATACGAAGCTCGCCACTTTTCTTGATTTCTTCAATGGTACGTGCTTTAGAGCCGGTAGAAGAAGATGATGACTTGCTAGAGCCACATGCAGTGATAAAGAGCAAAGCGAGAGCGAAGGTAAAAAGAACTAAAATTGGTTTAATGAATTTCATAAAAATCTCCTTTATAGATATGAGCCAAATTGGCTAAAGTCAAATACATTTAAAAATTCTTGTGCTCGTTGGGTTTGTGGGTTGGTAAAGAAGGAGTGAGCACTTCCTTCTTCGGCAATTTTGCCCTGATCCAAGAAAATAATCCGATCGGCAATAGCTTGTGCGAACTGTAACTCGTGGGTCACCAGAATCATGGTCCGTCCTTCTTGGGCCAGGTCGTTGATGAGTTCTAGGACTTCCCGCACCATCTCAGGGTCTAGAGAGGCTGTCACCTCATCGAAGAGGATAATTTCTGGATGCATGAGGAGGGAGCGGACAATGGCTACCCGTTGCTTCTGTCCACCAGACAACTGCCTTGCGTAGCTATGTTTCTTCTCCAAGAGACCGACCCGTTCCAGTAACTCTTCTGCTTCCTTGATGACTTCCTCTTTAGCTCGTCCTTGAGCTTTTGTAGGACCAAGAATCAAGTTTTGGAGGACGTCTAAATGGGGGAAGAGTTCATAACTTTGGAAGACCATCCCAATCTTTTGGCGGACCAGGTGGAAGTCTTTTTGGTTTTTGGTAATGGATTGACCATCCAAGAGAATATCGCCAGCTTGGATGCTTTCTAAGCCATTGATACAACGAAGGAGGGTACTCTTACCACAACCAGAAGGCCCCAAGATCACTACGACCTCCCCTTTTTGAACTTTGAGGGAAAGCCCTTGGAGGATAGGAGTGTCTCCAAAGGATTTTTTTAGGTCCTTGATTTCTAAAATGGTTTCAGACATATTAATTCCTCCAGTGGTTTTCTAACTGTCCTGCTAATTTGGAAATAGGGAAGCAGACAATAAAGTACAAGACTAAAATGGTTCCATAAATCCAAAAAGAAGCGGTTGGGATGGTCAGGCGGTTGCTATCGATGATTTGTTGGCCGACCTTGGTAACTTCAACAACCCCGATGAGGACCACTAAGGAGGTTGTCTTTATCATACGGGTAATCAAGTTAATAGCTTGTGGAAGCAATCGTCTGAGAACCTGTGGGATGATGATGTAGCGATATAGTTGGACCTTGCTTAGTCCTAAGGCTTGTCCACTTTCAAACTGGTGTTTTGGAAGAGAAGTGATGGCCCCTCGGACCAAATCCCCCATCTCAGCCGTTCCCCAAAGGGTAAAAACGATAATAGCTGAACTTTCACCAGAAATGTTTATGTTGAAATTGCGGGCCAAGCCGAAGTATACGATAAAGAGCAAGACCAACTGGGGCATGATCCGGATAAATTCCAGATAAAAGCGAGTGAGCAGACGAATGACTTTTGAATGAGAAGTCATCACGATTCCGAGTAAAGTTCCAAGGATCATGGATAGGAAGACAGAGATAATGGAAATCCCAATGGTCACGCCCAAGCCTTGGAGTATTCGAAGGAGATTATTTCCCTGAAAGAGTACTTGGATTCCCGAATCCTGCATGGCGTAATCTCCTTTCTATCCAACTAAAGAGAAGTGAAATCGGTAGTAAGAGAAGCAGATAGGCAATGACCAACATGGTCAGGGCGATGTCTGTCTCGTAATAGAGTCCGATCAAATCTTTTGCGACATACATGAGGTCAGCTAAAGCGACTACAGAGAATACAGAGGTCTCTTTAATCAGGAAAATGACATTGGCACTAAAGGAAGGCAGAGCCACTGCGGTCGCTTGCGGTAGAATCACATAGCGAAAGACATGTCTGGGTGTTAGTCCAATGGAGAGACCGATTTCATGCTGGGTTTGACTGACAGCTTCTAGACCGCTTCGGAAGGACTCAGCCATATAGGAACCACCTAAAAAGATGAGACCAATGGTTGCACAGACTTCTGAAGAAAGGACGATTCCTATCCTTGGCAATCCAAAGTAGAGGAAGAAGAGCTGAATCAAGAGCGGTGTATTTCGAGAAAGTTCGATGTAACAGCCAGCTAGTTGACTTAAAATCGGTAAACGATAATGTCGGATGATACTGACAATCAGTCCTAAAAGAAATGAACCTAAAATCCCCCATACAGCAATGTGAAAGGTCAAGAAAAAGGCCTGCTGGTAGAGTGGAAAGTATTGTTCAACAATTGACCAATCCAAAAATGATTTCCTCCTCTCTAATGAGCAAGGAAAAAAGAAATGCTACCTTACTGATTAGAAAATAATACTGTCACATTGTAACACGAAAAAAAACATTTGAATAATATGGAAAATTTATCAAGCTGATAGATAAAATTTATCACTCATCATAGGCGATGCTATAGATTATCAAATGGGGTATAATAGGAGTAAGAAACTCTAAATCACTTAACCTTATAAAAGAGGAGGAAGAGCGATGACAGACCAAGATCCACAATATGAATCAAACCAAGGGCATCAAGGTGTGACTGAGGGGACTGTTCAGTCATCCATGGCGGGGGCAGAGCAGAATCCCCCAAAAAATAAAGACAAAGAGGCATATTTTTTAGGAGACAGTCTCCTTTCTAACAATGAGATGAAGCCAGAAAAAAGAGTCGGAAGTACGATAGTACTATCTATTGCACTTGTTTTCGCAACTATATACCTAGGATGGTCTTTACTCGTCGCGATCGCATTTAGAGAATGGACAATTATGTTACAACTCCATTTTCTCTGTATTATCATTGCTACCCTTCTGCTTTGGAGTGGAAAAACGATGGGGAATAGAACAACTCTCTATACATCCGCAGTTTTATATTTTGTCTCGATGATTGCAGCGTATGACCCAGCTGGGGGAATATTTTTGTTTATGCCTATTGTAATAGCTATAGTGGTTTTTTTCGGAACTGTAATGTTTGATAATGGAGAGTAATTATAGAAGATAGGGCGAAAAATCCTATCTTTTTTATATATCGAGAAAACATGGAGGAAGCGGTTACAAATTGTGGTATAATGAGAGGTAATAAATCAATTTATACTTTACTTTGAAAGTGGAGTGAAATAAATGTCTAGAAATAAATGGTATCAGGGCTAATTTATTTTGTAACCTTTCTTTATATTTCGACTGTTTGGATAGCAGGTAATGAAAATGGATCGGGTACGATTATGTTCTTCGATTAGAAAAGAGCATACCTGGTATCCGATCGTTCCGTTGGTTTCCTTGGGCGTCACTATCCTGCAATTCCTTGGTAGGATTCCAGTTGTCTTACGGTTAATGAAAAGAATGATGAAATAGTGTATAAATGTTTTAAGAGAAAACATAAATAAAGTAATAAGAAAAGGAAAGGAGAAAGCTATGCCATATCAGCAGAATAATGTTGAAGAAAATAAAGATAGGATTAGGATAAGTGGAGATGGTTTTAATTCGGCACCTATTCAGAATTATCCAACAAAAATCAAATTTACTTCCATTCTTCTTTCAGTCGCCTTTTACTTATCCATTATCTATCTTGTATTGTTTATCTCTTACTTTGCACTTTCGGGTAATGCTTGGGGACTTTTCATTTTAATTTTTCTAGGACCAAACTTTTTAAGTATTGTTATTGGAGCCATTTTCCTTAGAATAGGGATGGAGAAAGGGAATAAAACGCTACTCTATACAAGTTTCGTACTTTATATACTGTCCATTATTTTAGCTTATGATCCAGACTGGGGAGTTTTCCGAATTGCACCGATAGTTTTATCTATTCTCGTTTTAATAGGAACAATCCTAGCGAAAGAAGATAAAGAAGTATTGAGATATTAAGAAGGGGGAAACTCTTTTAAATCAGTATTTGCTTGATCAATGATCCTATCGAGTCAAGAAATTCTATCAACTTGTATATTTTAAAAATGTCATTAGATGCATGGAAGAATTCAGTGAATATCACTTATAAAATCGTTTATTCCAGCTTTTTAAGAAAAGCAAAATATTTTAGAAAAATGTCAGGAGAAAATTATGACAGATCAACAGCTAAATTGTGAAACAAACCAAGACAAAGACGGAATGCCTGAAGAATCTATTCAGCAACGAATGGGGGATCAAGGCCCAGAAAACCCTGCTCAGCCACCAATGGGGGCTCAAGGCCCAGAAAACCCTGTTCAACCACAAATGTCGGATCAAGGTCCAGAAAATCCTGCTCAGCCACCAATGGCGGAACAAGCCCCAGAAAATTCTGTTCCTAATAGGGGCCTTCTAACTCTTGTATTTTTCGTAAACATGGGCTTACTGATGCTTTTTATAGGTAGTGCTGTGGTAATGGGAGGATGGGCGATTGTCTTTTTGTTCTTTTTGGGCTCTTACCTTACTTGTTATATTGCTGCGACAGTCTTGCTTGGCATTGGTACGAAAACGGCTAATAAGACGATGCTATTTGTTTCAGTAACTCTCTATTTTGCGTCCATGCTTTTTGCTGGTGATCCAGCTTGGTTAGGTATTCAAATTCCATCTATCATTTCCACTATCCTTGTATTAATAGGGACCTTGCTACTGTAGGAATTAGAGTTGGAAAGAGGTTAAGTTAAAAGATATAGTTTCAAACTATATCTTTTTCTTTTTATAAAAAAGGAATACTGGTGCAAAATCGTGGTATAATAGTTAAGTTATATGGTCCCGATAAGGTGGTAGAAAGCATCTACCAGTTCTTTGTAACTCTATAACAATTATTTTTTAAGGGGGGACATTTTTATGTCAGAACGTAAATTATTCACGTCTGAATCGGTATCTGAGGGGCATCCAGATAAGATTGCAGACCAAATTTCAGATGCTATTTTGGATGCTATTTTAGAGCAAGATCCAGAAGCACACGTGGCTGCAGAAACAGCTGTTTATACTGGTTCCGTGCATGTCTTTGGTGAGATTTCAACTACAGCTTATGTCGATATTAACCGTGTGGTTCGTGATACCATTGCAGAGATCGGTTATACAAACACTGAGTATGGATTCTCGGCTGAAACAGTTGGAGTCCACCCATCTTTGGTGGAACAATCTCCTGATATTGCTCAAGGGGTTAATGAAGCCTTGGAAGTGCGTGGAAATACAGACCAAGATCCACTTGACTTGATTGGAGCAGGAGACCAAGGTCTCATGTTTGGTTTTGCAGTGGATGAAACAGATGAACTTATGCCATTACCAATTTCACTCAGCCACAAATTGGTTCGTCGTTTGGCAGAACTTCGTAAGTCTGGCGAGATCAGCTATCTTCGTCCAGATGCCAAGTCTCAAGTCACTGTTGAGTATGATGAAAATGACCAGCCGGTGCGCGTGGATACGGTTGTTATTTCAACTCAACACGATCCAGAAGTGAGCAATGAACAAATTCACCAAGATGTGATCAATAAGGTCATCAAAGAAGTGATTCCAGCTTCTTATCTGGATGATGAAACAAAATTCTTCATCAATCCAACAGGTCGTTTCGTTATCGGAGGACCTCAAGGAGATTCAGGTTTGACTGGTCGTAAGATTATCGTAGATACCTATGGTGGTTACTCACGTCACGGTGGTGGCGCCTTCTCTGGTAAGGACGCAACTAAGGTGGACCGTTCAGCTTCTTATGCAGCTCGCTATATCGCTAAAAACATTGTTGCTGCAGGTCTTGCTAAGAAAGCAGAAGTGCAATTGGCTTATGCGATTGGGGTGGCTCACCCTGTATCTGTTCGTATCGATACTTTCGGTACAGGAACAGTTACTGAAAGCAAATTAGAAGCAGCAGCGCGTCAAATCTTTGACCTTCGTCCTGCAGGGATTATTAAAATGTTGGATCTCAAACGTCCAATCTACCGTCAAACAGCGGCTTATGGACATATGGGACGTACTGATATCGATCTACCATGGGAACGTTTGGACAAGGTAGAAGCCTTGAAAGAAGCAGTTAACTAAGGATATAGAAAGGAGGCTGGGACAAAAGTCCTAGCCTCTCAACTCTCAATTATCTTTGGTTTGTCGAGCAAGACGCAGTGGTTGAGTGGGCTCTACTACGCTGATTTCATCAGCTTTTACAGCCCTACTCAACTGTGCAGAGGTGGGACGATGAAATCGAATTCTAACGAATTACCGATTTCTGTCCCACTCTCTTTTTATGAAATTAATCTACAAATGTAAACAAAATGATTGACAAGCAAAATGGAAGGTGTATAATAAAACTACAAATGTAAATCAATTGTTCTTGATGTGAGCTAGAAAGGTAAAAGAATGGCAAAGATTTCAAGTGCGGAATGGGAAGTGATGAGAGTTCTCTGGACTAAGGGGGAAGCGACTTCTACAGAAATAACCAAGATTCTCTCTAGCAAGCAGGACTGGTCTGCCTCAACTGTGAAAACCCTTTTGGGACGGTTAGCAGATAAGGGCTATTTGACAAGCCGAAGAGAAGGTCGGACCTATTTGTATCAGGCTATCCTCAATGAAGAAGAGGCTAATTTTACAGCTGTCAATGAAGTTTTAAGTAAGATCTGCTTGACCAAGCATGGTCACATATTGGAGAGATTAATCCAGCAAACCCCTATGACCGAGGAACAAATGAAGGGGATCCAAGACCTTCTGGCTTCTAAAATGAGCGTCGAGAGGGTTCAATGTGATTGTCAACCTGGTCAATGTCACTGTGCCAGTCATGTGGAGGAAGAGATATGAAAGAAGAAACTTTTGTCGTCAATGGGATGACCTGTGCATCCTGTGTCATCAATGTGGAGAAAGCTGTTAACCATCTGGAGGGTGTTGAAAAAGCGACAGTGAATCTGACTACTGAAAAAATGACGGTTGAATATCAGGGGGAACCTTTGAGTCCAGAGGCTATTTCAAAAGCAGTAGCGGACGCCGGTTATGAGGCAGTAGTATACAATCCAGATACAGCTAAGAGCCAAGAAGAGCGAGAAGGTGACAAGCTACAATTGATCCGAAAACGCCTCTTTTGGTCTTCCGTCTTCACCCTGCCTCTCTTTTATCTAGCAATGGGGCCCATGATTGGCCTACCAGCACCCGCATTTGTTTCACCTGATCGAGCACCTGTGGCTTATACTCTTGTTCTTTTGTTCTTGACCATCCCTGTGATGGTTTTCGGTCGAGCCTTTTATCGAAATGGCTTCCGAACCCTTCTAAAAGGACATCCCAATATGGATGCTTTGGTAGCTCTAGCGACTAGTGCAGCCTTTCTTTATAGTCTTTATGGGACTTATCACATTTTGCTTGGCCACCACCATCACGTGCACCAGCTTTATTTTGAATCTGTAGCCGTGATTTTAACCTTGATTACTTTGGGTAAGTATTTTGAAACGCTATCAAAAGGGCGTACTTCTCAAGCCATCAAAAAGCTCATGCATCTGGCGGCTAAAGAGGCAACAGTCCTACGTGATGGAAAGGAATTGAAACTACCTGTAGAAGACTTGGTCATTGGAGATCAGATCCTAGTCAAACCTGGTGAAAAAATAGCCGTTGATGGTCAAGTGGTTTCCGGACAATCATCCATTGATGAAAGTATGCTGACAGGTGAATCTATCCCCATCCAAAAAACGGAAGGCAGTCCAGTTTACGCTGGTTCCATAAATGGACAAGGTAGTTTGGTTTATCAGGCTGAAAAAGTTGGTCGAGATACCTTGCTAGCACAAATCATTCAGCTGGTGGAAGATGCCCAACAAACCAAAGCACCGATTGCCAAGATTGTCGATCAAGTGGCAGGAGTCTTTGTCCCTGTAGTCATGGGGATTGCCCTCTTATCAGGCCTCTTTTGGTACTTTATCATGGGTGAAACTTTCACCTTTGCTATGACGGTTACGATCAGTGTCTTGGTCATTGCCTGTCCATGTGCCCTAGGCTTGGCGACTCCGACAGCCATTATGGTGGGCACAGGCTTAGGGGCAGAGCATGGAATCCTCTACAAGAGAGGGGATGTCCTTGAGTTAGCCCATCAAGCACAAGTCTTGGTCTTTGATAAAACGGGGACCATAACCCAAGGAAAGCCTCAGTTGTCTTCTTCCTATACCTATGGTCAAACGAACCATGCCTTACAAGTCCTAGCTTCTCTGGAAGCCAAATCCGAACATCCACTAGGACAAGCTATTTTGGATGCTGCGAAAGAAGAGCATATAGACTTATTAGAGATGGAAAACTTCTCTAGTCTAACAGGAAGGGGCCTCACTGCTAACTATGGTGGGAAGGTTTATCTGGCTGGGAATCAAACACTCATGGATGAGGAAGGAATCGATATTCATCTTGCCAAGGCTGACTTGGAGGACTTAACTCAGGATGGACAAACCCCGATTTTCTTAGCTGAAGATGGACAACTCTTGGCCCTATTTGGGGTAGCAGACCGGATCAAGGAAGATAGTTTAGAAATGGTTGCTAGCTTAGAAAAAATGGGCAAGGAGGTCATCATGCTGACTGGGGATAATGAACGGACTGCTCGAGCGATTGCCAAGAAGGCTGGAATCCAGCAGATCATCAGTCAGGTCCTTCCTCAAGAAAAATCACGGGTGATCCAAGATTTGCAAGCAGAAGGCAAGTCTGTGATCATGGTGGGAGATGGAATCAACGATGCACCAGCTCTTGCAACCGCGGATATCGGAATTGCCATGGGATCTGGGACAGATATCGCCATGGAAAGTGCCGATATCGTCGTCATGAAACCGCAATTAATGGATGTTGTCCGAGCCTTGGAAATTAGTCGTTACACGATTAAAACCATCAAGGAAAACTTGTTCTGGGCCTTTATCTACAATGTTTTAGCCATTCCGGTGGCGATGGGCCTTCTCTATCTCTTTGGTGGCCCGCTCTTAAACCCGATGTTAGCAGGTCTAGCCATGAGTTTTAGTTCAGTATCGGTTGTACTGAATGCTCTCAGATTAAAGAGAAAAAAATTGTAAGAACTAGGAGAAAAGTTACCTCCTCGAGTAAAAGAAAGGAAAATAATTATGTCAAAAACATACGAAATTACAGGAATGAAATGCCAAGGTTGTGCCAATGCTGTCACTGAAAAATTATCTGCTGTAAAAGGTGTAGAAGAAGTAAAAGTTGATTTAGAGAAAAAACAAGTAACTATTGAAGGGAAACCTTGGAAATGGTCCTTGAGTCGAGCTTTAAAAGGCAGTAAATATGAATTAGGAAATGAAGTGAAATAAAGTCAGAAAAGGCGGTCCGAAAAGGGCTGCCTTTTTTTAAAAAAACAACAAGAGAACACATAAATAAATTAGGGTTGTTAGCAAAAATATAAAAAAATAGTAAAACATATAGTCGAGGTTTTCTAAGGATTGGATTGACCGATCAAAAGATAAGAAGTAGTGGAAAATGAAGCGTTTTTATGATATAATAGATGCGGTAATTTTTTACCGAATGATTGAAAGAGCTTATACAAATTTACATGAAAAAAATTATAATTAATGGTGGTCGCCCTTTAAAAGGTGAGGTGACCATTAGTGGTGCAAAAAATAGTGTGGTGGCCCTCATTCCAGCAACTATTTTAGCAGACGAAATTGTGACCCTTGATGGTGTTCCAGATATTTCAGATGTGGCTAGCTTGATTGACATCATGACCCTCATGGGGGCAAAGGTGGAGCGAGATGGGGAGACTCTTATTATCGATCCACGTGGTGTACAAGATATGCCAATGCCATTTGGAAAGATCAACAGTCTTCGCGCTTCTTACTATTTCTACGGAAGTCTATTGGGACGTTATGGCCAGGCAACTGTCGGTCTACCAGGTGGATGTGATTTAGGTCCACGCCCCATTGATCTGCATTTAAAAGCCTTTGAGGCGATGGGTGCTAAGATGACCATGGATGGTTCGAGTATGAACCTTTCCACAAATGGGAAGCGTCTTCGTGGTGCAGCTATCTATATGGATACGGTTAGCGTTGGAGCAACTATTAATACCATTCTGGCTGCTGTTAAGGCAGAAGGTCGTACCGTTATTGAAAATGCTGCTCGTGAACCTGAAATCATTGACGTCGTGACCCTTCTCAATAATATGGGAGCACACATTCGTGGTGCGGGTACAGATATCATTACCATTGAAGGAGTAGACTTTCTCCACGGTACGCGTCACCAAGTGATCCCCGATCGCATCGAAGCAGGGACCTATATCGCCCTTGCTGCAGCTGTTGGAGAAGGGATTCAAATCAACAATGTCCTTTATGAACACTTGGAAAGCTTTATCGCTAAGCTGGAAGAAATGGGTGTTCGGATGACCATTTCTGAGGATAGTGTGTTTGTTGAAAAGCAAGAAAATCTGAAAGCTGTTCACATTAAAACCTCTCCTTACCCTGGCTTTGCAACGGATTTGCAACAACCCTTGACTCCTTTGCTCTTGACCGCTAATGGAAAGGGAAGCATCGTAGATACCATTTATCAAAAGCGGGTCAACCATGTGGCTGAATTGATGCGCATGGGAGCGACCATTGAAACAGTTGGTGATCGCATTGTTTACCAAGGACCAAACCAATTAACAGGAGCTCCAGTTAAGGCGACAGACCTGCGTGCAGGGGCTGCCTTGGTGATTGCCGGTTTGATGGCTCAGGGTAGAACGGAAATTACCAATATTGAGTTTATCCTTCGTGGCTATTCGCATATTATTGAAAAATTGCAACAATTGGGAGCTGACATCGAGCTGATTGATGAAGCATAACGAACGATTTTTATGAACATTTGGACGCAACTAGCAGCATTTTCATGTTTTGAAACAGAGCGCCTCTTCTTGAGGCCCTTTCTATATAGTGATGCCGCTGACTTTTATACCATATCCTCCAATCCAGAGAATTTGCCTTTTATTTTCCCAGCACAAACGTCCCTAGAGGAATGCCAGTATGTCTTGGCCAATTATTTTTTAAAGAATCCTTTAGGAATATGGGCGATTTGTGACAAGGGAACAGACCGTGTGATTGGATCGATTAAGTTTGAAAAATTGGATGAAATTAAGAAAGAAGCTGAACTTGGTTATTTCTTACACAAGGACTATTGGGGTCAAGGCCTCATGACAGAGGTTGTCAAAGAGATTACCTTCTTGTCCTTTCAGGAATTTCATCTCAAACAAGTCCGAATCATTACCCATGTTGAAAATATAGCCAGTCAACAGGTGGCCTTACATGCCGGTTATACATTAAAACGACAATTCAAGGGGAGTGACCGCTATACCCGAAAGATGCGGGATTATTACGAGTTCTGCATAGATAGAGGAGATCTCAATGAGTAAACACCAAGCGATCTTAGATTATTTGGAGAAACTACCAATTGGCAAACGTGTCAGTGTGAGAAGTATCTCGAACTATTTGCAGGTGAGTGATGGAACCGCCTATCGGGCCATTAAAGAAGCTGAAAATCGTGGAATTGTTGAAACGAGACCTCGTAGTGGGACGGTTCGTGTCAAGTCCAAAAAGGCAGTCCTAGAACATCTGACTTTCCGAGAGATTGTAGAAATTACCGGTTCGGAAGTATTGGCAGGAAAAGAAGGGCTGGAACGAGAGTTCAACAAGTTTTATATCGGGGCCATGACAGAAGAGCATATTTTAGATTATGTCTCTGAAGGTGGACTCCTCATTGTGGGAGACCGGACCAATATCCAGCGTCTGGCCCTCCAACACGACAATGCTGTTCTTGTAACCGGTGGCTTTGACGTCGATCCTTCTATTTTGGAACTGGGTCGCAGTGGTCAAACTCCTATCTTACGTACCAAGCATGATACCTATACCGTGGCGACCATGATCAATCGTGCTCTCGCTAATATGCAAATAAAAACAGATATTTTAACGGTCGAACAAGTCTATTCGCCCATGCATGAATACGGTTTTTTACGGGAAACAGATACCGTACGTGATTATTTAGATTTGGTAAGAAAGAGCCGGTTTAGTCGTTTTCCTGTCGTCAATCAACACCAGATGGTTGTTGGGGTAGTGACCATGCGAGATGCCGGAGACAAGACGCCCCAGACAACTCTGGACAAGGTCATGTCCCGTAGCGTCTTTACGACAAACCTATCCTCTAGTATCGCCAATGTCAGTCAACGCATGATTGCAGAAGATTTTGAGATGATTCCTGTTATTCGCAGCAATCAGACCCTATTAGGGGTTATTACTCGTCGTGCGGTCATGGACCGGATGAGCAAGGAGCAATTGTCAGGCTTGCCAACCTTTAGTGAACAAATCAGTCAAAAAGTAGTTCTTCAAGCCAATCATTTTGAATTGACGGTTGAACCAAGTATGTTAGAAAAGAGTGGTATTCTCTCGAATGGCGTTCTCACTGAAGTTCTAACAACAGTCACTCGCCAGCTCATGATGAATTCTGGAAAAAATTTAATTATCGAACAGCTCTTGGTCTATTACCTCCAAGCTGTTCAAGTGGACGATACCTTGCGGATTGAAACGCGTATTGTCCGACAGACTAGACGATCGGCTATTATAGATTTTGATTTGTATTTGAATTTACAGTTAGTTACGAAGGCCACCGTCACTTTGAAAATTAATTAGAATGGAAGTAGGAAATAGATGATTACATTGAAATCACAGCGTGAAATCGAAGCTATGGACCGAGCAGGAGACTTTCTTGCTAGTATCCATATTGGCCTTCGGGATTTGATCAAACCAGGTCTCGATCTGTGGGAAGTAGAAGAGTATGTTCGACGTCGCTGTAAAGAAGCCAATGTCTTGCCCCTTCAGATTGGTGTAGAAGGAAGCTTGATGGACTATCCCTATGCGACATGTTGTGGGATCAATGATGAAGTGGCTCACGCCTTTCCTCGTCACTATGTCTTAAAAGACGGTGATCTCTTAAAGGTGGATATGGTCTTGTCCGAGCCCTTAGACAAGTCTGTTGTTGATGTCTCAAAGTTGGACTTTGATAATGTTGCACAGGTGAAAAAGTATACAGAAAACTACTCTGGTGGTTTGGCTGATTCTTGCTGGGCCTATGCAGTTGGGAATGTTTCCCAAGAAGTCAAAGATCTCATGGATGTCACCAAAGAATGTCTCTATAGGGGGATTGAACAAGCGGTTGTCGGAAATCGTCTAGGTGATATCGGAGCTGCCATTCAAGAATATGCTGAAAGCAAAGGTTATGGTGTAGTACGCGATTTGGTCGGTCACGGTGTAGGACCAACTATGCATGAAGAACCAATGGTGCCTCATTACGGACGTGCAGGACGTGGCTTGCGCTTACGTGAAGGGATGGTACTCACCATTGAACCAATGATTAATACCGGAACTTGGGAAATCGATACCGATATGAAGACAGGTTGGGCCCACAAAACCCTTGACGGTGGACTTTCTTGTCAGTACGAACATCAATTTGTTATTACTAAAGATGGACCGGTTATTTTGACCAGTCAAGGCGAAGAAGGAACCTATTAAAACAAGTAGTGAGGAAAGAATGGAGCTGAAGATAAATAACGGTTTCGCTCTTTTCTCTTTTTATGACTTTGTTTAGGGGAGGAAAGATATGAAAAAGTTTCTAAAATGGCTAGGCCAACGACCGTTTATTAAGGGGTTCTTGCGCTTTTATATGGCCTCTGAATCGGACATCACAAGTATAGCAGTGGCCTATTATTTATTGATTTCCATTCTCCCTTTATTGTTGATTGCAGCCAATATTCTCCCTTACTTTCAGATTCGTCCGACTCAGATTTTGCTGACCTTGCGTGAAGTATTACCTGCCTCCATGTACCGCATTGTCTTGCAAGTGATTTCATCAGTGCTTACTAAGCCGTCTACTGGTTTGCTTAGTTTCTCCATCATTTCGGCTTTATGGGTCTCCTCACAGTGTATCGCTTACCTGCAGAGAGCCTTCAATAAAAGTTATGGAGTGGAGAAGGAGAGGGGGATTATCTGGGCGAGAATCTTCAGTATTTTGATTAGTTTTGCTCTGCAAGGTCTGTTCGGTCTATCTCTGGTTTTGACCATGTTTGGCCGGATGATTATTCGTTCCGTCTATGAGATTTTTAAGTTTGACGAAAGTATCTACCTTCGCCTCTTAAATATTTCAGGACCTTCGGTTTACTTCCTGCTCTTTTTAACCTTGCTCTTGCTCTATTACACCCTACCCAATATCAAAATTCCTAAGTTTCGCTATGTCTTCCCTGGGGCCATCTTTGTAACTGTGATTCTCTATGTAACCCTCAATATCTTCTGGAAGTATGTTGATCGTTATATTACTAATTTCTTAGATGCTCGTTTCTTCGGTTCAGTCCTTTTAGCGGTCATTATGTTCTGGTTTATCCTGGTAGCTAAGGTGTTGATTATTGGCTGTATCTTAAATGCTAGTATCCAATATGCCATCGAAGCGAGATTTGAAACAAAAGACGGGGATGTGGTAGCCAAGTACAAGTCATCTAAAGTAGCTTTTCACCAAAAAGAGGCTTCAGTCAAGCGTCGTTTCCATCTTAAAAAATTGAGAAAAAATCAGGAATGATGTTAAAGAATAAAATAGGAACAAGCCGGTTTTCATCCGGCTTTTTTGTGGTTGTTATTTTTGTTGCATTTGCAATAAAAATGTGATAAAATCAATCATAAAGAAAGGAGGAGCAGATGAAAGTTCTAAGAGAGATTGGCATCATAGCCCGAGCCTTAGATTCGATTGCCAATATTGAGTTCCGAGATTTGGATTTAGCAAGAGGCCAATACCTATATTTAGTACGGATTGGGGAGCAACCAGGGATCATTCAAGAGGAGTTATCCGATTTATTAAAAGTGGATCGCTCAACAGTAGCCCGCTCTGTTAAAAAATTAGCTGATAAAGGTCTCATCCGAGAATTAACTGATCCTTCCAATCAAAAGATAAAAAAATGGATTCTAACGGAAAAGGGACAAGCGCTTTATCCTTTTATCCTTGCTGAGCATGCTTATTCTGAAAAGACTGCTTTAAAAGGTTTTTCAAAGGCAGAAATCCTTCAATTAGAAGAATGGCTTGCTAAAATGAGAGAAAACGTAGCAACGGATTGGGAGTTAGTGAAAAAAGGTCAAAAAAGAAACTATAGTGAGGAAAAGAAATGAAATTTACAGTAGATCAAGAGTTTTGGGACTTGTTTCCCCAAGCACAAGTAGTGGTGATGACAGTGGAAGGTATTGACAACCATGTTGACGAGAGCAAGGATTCATATTTTAAGGATTTGCTCGACAAGGGAGTCGCACGATCAAAAGAATATATTGATGAAGATCAGTTCACTGCTAGTCCAGTCGTTCAGGAATGGCGTCAGGCTTTTACCAAATTTAAGACCAAAAAAGGTGCACGTTCGTCAATCGAAGCCTTATTGAAACGTGTGTCGCTAGGACGGGATTTTTATCCCATTAATCCTTTGGTTGATCTCTACAATAGTGTTTCGCTAGCCTATGCTATCCCCTGTGGTGGTGAGGATATGGAAAAGATAGCTGGAGGCTTATCTTTAGGAAAAGCCAAGGGGGGAGAGCCATTCTTCCCGCTAGGAGCGGAGGAAGACGCTCCAGCTTTGCCGGAAGAGATTATCTATTATGATCAAGAGGGAGCTGTTTGCCGTTGTTTAAACTGGCGGGAAGCCCAAAGGACCATGCTGACAGAAGAGACTCGACAGGCTATTCTTGTGATGGAGGCAGTGACTGAAGAGCAAGCAGAACGGGCCAAAGAAGCGATGGATGAATTAAAAGTCTTGGTCAAGGACTATTTTGGTGTGGAAGGAAAGATTGCTTATTTGAGCGCCCAAGCAGCTAGTCTAGAAGTATAAAAAAATACCGTCAGAGACCATAAGAGTTCTGACGGTTTTTCTTGGTTATTTGGAACTTACTTCTTATTTCGGAAGACAAAAAGTTTACTGAAAACATAGTTCAAAATGACTATCATAAATTGGGCGGCAAAGGTTTCGATGGTATTGATAGCCGTCCGATTCATATTAACGAACTGACCGATGATTTGTG
Organism: Streptococcus sp. 1001283B150225_161107_H12; assembly: GCF_015552665.1. Classification (NCBI taxonomy): domain Bacteria; kingdom Bacillati; phylum Bacillota; class Bacilli; order Lactobacillales; family Streptococcaceae; genus Streptococcus; species Streptococcus sp. 1001283B150225_161107_H12. Next base: position 486,191 of record NZ_JADNFC010000001.1, read on the forward strand.
GATACTGGGTTACAAAGATGGTAGTCATCAGGAGGTCCAGCACGAGTGTCCCCATTCTAGCAAAAGAGAAGACAATTAACCGTTTCAACCAGCCTTTTCTTTCTTGTTTAAAGACAATGGTATCGTTGGTAGCAAAGGCAAAAAGAATTCCTGCAATATTTCCAATCAAGGTAGCTAGTTGTTCCTGGTCTGTCAGTTGGAAAACAATCAGCCGAGTAGCAACAGAAACAATCGTTGTAGCAACACCAAAAATCAGGTAGGCTAAAATTTCATTATCAAAGATTCGATGGACTAGTTTTTTCATACAATTAGTCTATCATAATTCCCTTATTTGTGCTATACTTATAAAGTTGATTTGTTGAATGCAACTCGTTCAGATGAGCTTCATTAGCGAAACTCAACCCTTGGTGCTTAGCTTCTTTCACCAAGCATATTAGACGCGGGAAAACCGCTAAAGGAGAAAACGATGAAAAACTATACTGTTCGTGACTTGGCACAGATTGCCCTAGTTGCAGCTCTCTATGTGGCCTTGACCATTACGCCCCCGTTGAATGCCATCGGAAGCAACGAGATCCAATTCCGTGTTTCTGAAATGCTCAACTTCATGGCTTTCTACAATCGGAAATACATTTGGTCTGTGACCATTGGGTGTATGATTTCTAACTTCTTGAGTTATGGAATTGTCGACGTAATCGTTGGTGGTGGATCTACCTTGGTCTTCGTTACACTTGGAGTCTATCTTTTTAAACGCTATGAAAAGACAGATCTCTTTAATGGATGGATTCGCAAGGATCATTTCTTATTCTCAATTTTCTTTGCCCTCTCTATGTTCACGATTGCCCTAGAATTGCATATTCTAAACAAAACACCATTCTTCTTGAATTGGTTGACAACTGGTTTGGGTGAATTTGCTTCCCTGATTGTTGGAGCTATTTTGATTAAAAAGATTGCCCAACGAATTGATTTAACTCAATAATCCACTAGAGAGTGGGACAGAAATCGGTAATTCGTTAGAATTCGATTTCGTCGTCCCACCTCCGCACAGTTGAGTAGGGCTGTAAAAGCTGATGAAATCAGCGTAGTAGAGCCCACTCAACCACTCCGTCTTGCTCGATAATCCAAAGACAATTGAGAGGCTAGGACTTTTGTCCCAGCCTCTTTTTTGATGTCCAGACCGATTCCGATTCCTTTTGAAAAACGATATTTTTTCGCGTGTGAAGTAGTCAGAAAGGCCACAGTAAAGCGTTTTTATGGTAAAATAGAGATATGGAAACCAGAATAAAAGAGTTAGTAAACTTACTAAACAAATATGCAGAAGAATATTATACAAAAGATGCTCCTTCCGTATCGGATTATGAGTACGACCAGCTTTATCGGGAATTGGTTGCTTTAGAGGAAGCTCATCCAGAATTGGTCCAACCCAATAGTCCAACCCATCGGGTCGGAGGAACTATTCTCAAAGGATTTGAAAAATACCAGCATACTTACCCGCTTTATAGCTTACAGGACGCCTTCTCCTATGAAGAATTGGTGGCCTTTGACCAACGGGTTCGTAAGGATTTTCCATCTGTCACCTATGTATGTGAGTTAAAAATTGATGGCCTATCTATTTCACTTTCTTATGTTGATGGTGTCCTTGAAACGGGTGCTACACGGGGGGATGGGAGCATTGGAGAAAATATCACCGAGAACCTCAAGCGAGTTCGCGATATTCCTCTAGTCTTACCGGAACCTCTTACATTAACCGTTCGCGGAGAATGTTATATGCCCCGTGCGTCTTTTGATGCCGTAAATTTGTCCCGCCAAGAAAATGGGGAGGCAGAGTTTGCGAATCCTCGAAATGCTGCAGCCGGTACTCTGAGACAGTTGGATACGAAGATTGTTGCGGAGCGCAAGCTCGCGACCTTCCTCTACCAGGAAGCTAGTCCTACTGACCAAGCGACCCAAGAGAAGGTATTGGCTAAATTAAACGGCCTCGGTTTTGTCGTCAATCCTCATCACAAGACAGCGACCAGTATCGAGCAAGTCTGGGCTTATATTCAAGAAGTTGCAGCCATGCGCGATCAACTTCCATATGATATTGACGGGGTCGTGATTAAAGTAAATGATCTAGCTGTTCAAGAAGAACTTGGCTTTACCGTCAAGGCTCCCAAATGGGCAGTGGCTTACAAATTCCCAGCTGAGGAGAAAGAAGCAAAACTCTTGTCAGTTGATTGGACAGTAGGTCGGACAGGAGTGGTGACACCAACGGCTAATTTGACGCCAGTTCAGTTAGCAGGGACGACGGTTAGTCGAGCTACTCTCCATAATGTAGATTACATTGCTGAGAAAGATATTCGCAAGGATGATACGGTCATTGTTTATAAGGCCGGGGACATTATCCCAGCTGTCTTGCGTGTTGTCATGGATAAACGAGTATCAGAAGAGCGATTAGAGATTCCGAGCCATTGTCCGAGTTGTCAGAGCGAGCTTCTTCATTTTGAAGATGAAGTGGCCTTGCGTTGTATCAACCCCCGCTGTCCGGCTCAAATAAAAGAAGGACTCGCTCACTTTGCCAGCCGTGATGCCATGAACATTACAGGCTTGGGGCCAGCAGTGGTTGAAAAACTGTTTGCCAAAGAACTGGTTCAAGATGTAGCAGGTATTTATCGCCTGACCGTGGATGATCTCTTACAATTGGATGGCTTTAAAGAAAAATCTGCTCAAAAATTAGTAGATGCGATCCAGACATCGAAGAGAAATTCTGCTGAAAAACTATTGTTTGGTCTGGGAATTCGTCATGTGGGAAGTAAGGCTAGCCAGCTCTTGCTCCAGGAGTTTCATTCCATTCCAGCCTTAGCTGAGGCAGAGGTTGAAAAGATTGCGGCGATAGACAGTTTAGGAATGGTAGTTGCAGAAAGTCTCAAGCGTTACTTTGCTCTAGAAGGTTCTCAACTTCTTTTAGAAGAGCTTAAGGAAGCTGGGGTAAACTTAGATTACCTAGGTCAAAAGGTTGCGGAAGATGCACCATTATCTGGTAAAACAGTTGTCTTAACCGGTAAACTGGAACGTCTGACACGTTCGGAAGCTAAGGCTAAATTAGAAGCCTTAGGGGCTAAAGTCACAGGCTCCGTGTCCAAGAAAACAGACCTATTAGTTGCAGGTAGCGATGCGGGAAGTAAATTAAGCAAAGCGCAGGAATTATCGATTGAAATACAGGATGAAGCCTGGCTTGAAAGTTTATAGAGGCATGTATGGAAAATAAGATTAAAAAAGCACGAGTGATATATAATCCGACTTCTGGTCAGGAAATCATTAAAAAGAACATCGCAGAAGTCTTGGATGTGTTAGAGGATGTAGGCTACGAAACAAGTGCCTATCAGACCACTCCTGAGCCCTTATCAGCCCAGTTAGAAGCAGAGCGGGCTGCAAAAGCCGGTTTTGATTTGATCGTTGCTGCCGGGGGAGATGGGACCATTAATGAGGTGGTCAACGGGGTTGCTAGCCTCGAACATCGTCCAAAAATGGCTTTTATACCTACTGGTACAACCAATGATTACGCACGTGCTCTGAAGATTCCGATGGGAGATCCAGTAGCGGCTGCGCGGATCATTGAGAAGAATCAAACCATTCAAATGGATATTGGCCGTGCTTACGGAAGTAAATATTTTATCAATATTGCCGCTGCAGGGACTTTGTCTGAATTGACCTTTAGTGTGCCGAGTGAGGTGAAGTCGCGCTATGGCTACTTTGCTTATGTAGCGGAGGCAGTGAAGAAGTTCCCTAAGAATAAAACCCGCAAGGTGCGGATTGAGCACGACAATGGGGTCTATGTTGGACCAGTTTCGCTTGTCTTCGTGGCTCTGACCAATTCAATCGGTGGCTTTGAAAGTGTGGCACCAGATGCTAAACTTGATGATGGGAATTTCACCTTGATTTTAGTGAAAACCGCTAAATTATTTGATATGTTGTCCCTCATTATGCAAGCTGTTAATGGTGGAAAACACGTCAACGATTCAAATATTGAATACCTCAAGACTTCTAAATTGAAGATTGAAGTTTTGGATAACAAGGAAGAGTTTAAAATCAATTTAGATGGTGAATATGGTGGCGATACGCCAGTAGAACTGGAAGTCTTCCACAATCACTTGGAATTTTTTGCCAACATCGATGAAATTAATGACGATGCTCTGGTTCATTCAGAATATAAATTAGAAGAATAATGGAGAAACATTGCTGAGAGTGGGCAATGCCAGTTTCTTCTTACTTAGTTAATTAGGAAATAGGAAATACAAGAGGATGCATCAGTATCAAGTAAAAATCCACTACCATCATCCCGTCGGTGATTATTTCGCCCGTGATATGTGGAAGTGGCATGAAGGAGTATGGGGAGAGGAAGTGTCTTTCTCCAAGCTCGATTATTTTGGAGTTGAGGGGCTCCTAGTTTATAACTGTGAGACACCTCAACACATTGGCCATGTCATCATCAAGGAAGGAAACTGGCTTAGTCAGTCGGATGAATACCATATTGAGCTTTTGCCAGAAGGGAAAGTGCGGGAAGTCTGGTTGATTCAAGGAGATGACACCGTTTATTATTCCTTACAGGCTGCAATGACCAGTCATGAATACAGCCGTCGGAAGCCACACGCTTTTGATATGGCGACTCATTACCAGGAATTTGATGCCAAATGGGGCTATCAGGGTTGGTTGGGATATCGCCAGCAAGATGATGATTACCGCTTTAAACTTTGGGCACCTACTGCCAATAAAGTAGACCTTCTTATCTATGATTCTGTCGCCAATGACAGCAAGGTCTGGAAGGTTGTCCCAATGGTTCGTGGTCAGAGAGAATCTAGCGACCATGTTCGCAATAACTGTGGTGTCTGGTATGCAGATGTCATGGGAAACCTCAGTGGACTAGCCTATCAGTATAAGGTTTATTTTGATTACCATACAGAGGTTGCGCGTGATCCTTATACGATCGCTACCAGTGAAAATGGTAAAAAATCTGCCATTCTTTCTCATCAGGATTGCATCTTCCCTGCCTTTCAGTCAGAAGGTTATGAAAAGGCTGACTGGCGTCTGGATAATCCTTGTCAGGCGGTTGTCTATGAAATGCACGTCCGGGATTTGACCATCTCTCCGACTTCTGGTGTGGATGAAGCCTATCGAGGAACCTACCGAGGAGCTCACCAGACTGGGACGAAGAACGCCCAAGGCGATGTCACAGCCTTTGACTATATCAAGGAATTAGGGGTCAATGTGGTTCAACTGCAACCAGTGACCGACCGCTATAAGACCTATGATGAAGACGGGAATGTCCTCTACAATTGGGGCTACGATGTGCAGAATTACTCTGCTCCAGAGACTAGTTACTCGACCAAACCTCACGATCCTAAGACTACCATGCGCGAGTTAAAAGAAATGATACACGCCTATCATGAAGCGGGTATTTCGGTCGTCATGGATGTGGTCTATAATCATATCTATTCGACAGAAGATGGAGCCTTCCAAACAACCGTTCCTGATTATTACTACCGGATGAATCCAAATGGATCCTTCCAAAATGGTACAGGAGTTGGGAATGAGACGGCCAGTGAGCATGAGATGTACCGCAAATTCATGATTGATTCCTTGACTCATTGGGTAACAGAATATAAGATTGACGGTTTCCGCTTTGACTTAATGGGGATTCACGATGTGGATACTATGAATGAAATCCGTGAAGCCATGGACGCAATTGATCCACGGATTCTCCTTTATGGAGAAGGTTGGGATATGGGGACAGGATTGGCTCCAGAAGATAAGGCCAAAAAGGACAATGCTTATCAAATGGCCCAAGTCGGTTTCTTTAATGATACCTCTCGAGATGCCATTAAGGGAGCTGAAGTCTTCGGATCCATCAAACGTGGCTATGTTAGTCGGAAGTCTACAGAAGACATCATTGCGCGTTCCGTTCTGGGAAGTGCAGAGTTGGGATCCTTCCTAACTCCAAGTCAGGTCCTCAACTATGTTGAAGCCCATGACAACTACAACCTCTACGATTTACTTTCTTATGTCCACCCAAATGATTCTCAGGAAAAAATTAAGAAGCAGGTAGAAATGGCGACAGCCATGAATCTCCTCTTCCAAGGGATGGCCTTTATGCAGGTTGGACAAGAGTTTCTACGAACCAAACTAGTTGCAACGGGCGAAGATGGTGAAGTGACACATGAAGATCGAGAACGGGCTATGAATTCCTATAATGCGCCAGATGCCGTCAACCAAGTCGATTGGGATTTAGTATCTGTCAACAAGGATACAATCGAATATGTGCGTCAAATCATTCATTTGAAGAAGACCCTACCTGCCTTGTCCCTCGAATCTTATGAGGAGATTTATCAACATGTTTTTGTACATACTGCCGATATGGGTAGTGGTGTTGTGGTCTTTGAATTGACCTGGGATAAACACTATTATGTTATCTTTAACACCAGTGGACTACCATTCTATCTCCAGAACGCAAATCATCTTGAGCTCCTTGTTGGAAATAGTCGAAACAAACGTCCATTCTATGTAGAGAATTTAACAGCATCTGTCTTTGAATGGAAGAAATAAATAAAAAAAAATAAAATTGGGATTTCCCAATCTTATTTCAAATAGAAGATAATGCTCTCTTAAAAACTTTCCTTAGGTGAGTCCGGACGTCAGCGAACTTCTCTGAAGTTCCAAGACTTAGTTTTGAACCTAAAGTTTCAAAACTCCCGAGTACTTGAAACATAGTGTTTCAAGTACTTTTCTCACAGCGGAAAGTTTTAGATTTGCTTTAATAATCCAAGGTAATAGAAGTTTATTTTGAAAAACAGTCCAGCTTCCTTAAAGTAAAAACAGTTTGTCTATATTCAAAAATAAGATTGGGAGGTCCCAATCTTATTTTTTTTCTGATGAAGATGAGCTTGAGCTACTTGAGCTGGAATCCTCACTTGAAGAAGATGAACTGAACTGTTCAGGGTGGAGCTCCTTATAGCTTGGTGCTTTGAAGAGATCAACCGTTGATTGATTGCCTTTTTGGCTATAGAGGCTGGTTGATGCATCACCTTTTTCTTTTTCAATTTTCTTCAATGCTTTCATCGAGTTATTGTAGGAGTAGTCATCCGGGTTGACTTTACCAAGATCATTTCCTGTATAGAATCGTAAGAGGTCTCCTGTTTGGATACTATCACTAATCTTGAGTTGTAGATTCGCTGCCTCACGGATTTTATCCAGTTGCTCTTTCGTTGATTCGTCTGGATTGGTGATTTCTTCACCAGTCTTGGTGTAATAGGTCCGGCCACTGTAACTTGTATACTCAGGAGTCACAAAGTAGTTAGCAGAACGGAAAGCTACGATTTGGCTATGATTTGGAGATAACAAGTCTTGACCAACTTGAAGGAAGTTCTTAGAATCAATTCCTAACAAGTGTTCTAATGTTGGAAGCATATCAATCTCTCCACCATAGGTCTCAATCACTTTCCCCTTGTCCATACCAGGAATAACTACCATATACGGTACGCGTTGCAACATGGCATTGTCATAACTAGACCAAGTTTCAGAGTTCTTATCTAGCAAAGGAGCCAGGGCTGGATTTCGAGAATTAGAAATACCGTAGTGGTCCCCGTACAGAACAATAATGGAGTTCTCATAAAGACCAGAAGCTTTGAGATAATCGAAGAAGGCCTTGATGGAAGCATCCAAGTAGTTGGCTGTTGCGAAATAGCCATTAATGGTTTCATCTTGCGTCTCTGCAAGAGGGAAGCCAATTTCGTCACCAATCAGACTCGTCGTATAAGGATAGTGGTTGGAAACGGTAATGAACTTAGTATAAAACGGTTGTTGCATGTGTTCCAAGTACTTGATAGAATCCTTCAACATGATCTTGTCATTAAGTCCATACTGGAAGGAGTTGGTGTCATCTTGCTTGGTAAAATAGGAGGCATCAAAGAAGTAATGGTAGCCCCATTGTTTGTAAGCTGTATTACGGTTCCAGAAGCTTCCGGCATTTCCGTGGAAAACTGCACTGGATTGGTAGCCATTCTTAGAAAGAATGAAAGGAGCTGCTTGCTGGGTATTGGTCCCACCGTAGTTCACCATAAAGGAACCTTGGTTCAAACCGAACAAGCCCGTTTCAATCATGGTCTCTGCATCCGATGTTTTGCCAGCTTTTACCTGGTTAAAGACATTGGCAAATGCAAAGGTTTCGTTTGAATGGTAGAGCGAGTTGATAAAAGGGGTCACTTCGTATTCTTTGCCATCGACTTTCAATTTATAGTCGATCAAGAATTGTTGGAAGCTTTCCAAATGGATATAGATAACATTACGACCTTTAGCAAGACCAAAGGTTTCAGGGTTTGGTTGAGCATAATGGCTAGCAATATACTCTTCAACTGGCTTCAAGTCAACCTCAGAAGCCTTTGAGCGTTCTTTATTGGCCATGTAGGTCTGGTTGGCACTGTAACCCAAAAAGGCAGGTAAACCAAGCGCACGAACCACATAGTAGTTGGAGAAGCCACGCGTTAACAATTCCGGACGGTCAATCTCTGCCAAGAAAAGGTTGGCAGAGAAGAGCATAGCAGAGAGCGAAGTCACTGCAAAACTTGCCCGTTTGTTAAAGGGACGGTGATCTAGTTTGACCAATTTCTTTAAGAAGAGGAAAGCTAGAATCGGGAAGTCTAAAATATAGATAATATCCCAGGGACGGAATAATTCTAAGGCTGCAGCTCCAAGACCAGCGGAAACCTTACTAGAGGCCAGCATGGTATTAACCGTTACGAAGTCTGTAAACTCACGATAATAAATCGAGTTGGAAATCAACCAGATAAATAAAATGACATAGATGCTAAAAGATAGCAAATAAAAGAGTTTGGTTCTCTTAATATAAAAAGCGAGACCGATCAATAAGAGGCTTAACGGTATCGGGTTAATGACTGCGAGAAAAACCTGATAGAAACCTTGAATATCTAAATTAAAGTCTACTGTATAGGCCCACATGGTTTTAAACCAATATAGCAACAGTAGGGTAAAGACAAATCCTAGTCTGGTACTCATAGCATCGAGTATCGTTTTGGTAATTTTTTTCACAAAAATATACTTCCTTGCCTTATTTCCTTAAAATTTTCTTACAACAGTATACCATAATTTAAAACGTTTTGAAAATATAGCAAGTGTTTAATTCGGGACAAAACGTTAAAGTCTGAGATGATGAATCAATTAGTCAACAAAAGTAGGGAGAATGTCAAATAAGGTTTTCAAATCAACAATATAAGTCGTATTTTTAAGGAAGAGACTTTGTGAAATTTTGAAAATTTTGATACAATAGAAAGTATGAAAAAGCTGATAATTAACCGACAAGTTGAGAAGAAAATCCATAAAGGTTATAAGATTTTAGAAAAGATTGACTTTGGGCAACTCTCCTTTGACAATGAGGTGGTTGAGCTGGTCACAGCTTCGGGCCATTTTCTAGGGACAGGCTACCTTTCAGAGCAAAACAAGGGACTTGGTTGGGTCATTTCTACCAAGAAAATCACCTTGGATCAGGCTTACTTTAGTCAGCTATTTGCTAAGGCCAAGTCCAAGCGCCAGTCTTACTATCAGTCGGAATTGGATACAGCTTTTAGAATTTTTAATCAAGAAGGCGACGGATTTGGTGGCTTGACCATTGATCTCTATGGAGATTATGCCGTCTTTTCCATCTACAATGCCTTTGTTTATCAAATCAGAGAGTTGCTTGTTGCGGTTTTTCAAGAAGTCTTTCCAGAGGTCTTGGGAGGATATGAAAAAATCCGTTTCAAGGATCCAGGTTATGAGTCAGCCCATCTTTTTGGTCAAGAAGCTCCAGAGCAGTTTTTGATTTTGGAAAATGGTGTTCGCTACCAAGTCTTTCTGAATGATGGCTTGATGACAGGGATTTTCTTAGACCAACACGATGTGCGTGCTAGCTTAGTAGATGGCTTAGCTGCAGGTAAAAGCTTGCTCAATATGTTTTCTTACACAGCGGCTTTTTCGGTAGCAGCGGCTATGGGAGGAGCAGTAGAAACAACCTCTGTTGATTTGGCTAAGCGGAGTCGTGAACTATCTGAAGCTCATTTTGTGGCAAATGGTCTAGCATTGGACCAGCACCGCTTTATCGTCATGGATGTTTTTGATTATTATAAGTATGCTAAGCGTCATGGCTTGACTTATGATGTGATCGTTTTAGATCCGCCGAGTTTTGCTCGCAATAAGAAGCGTACCTTCTCAGTTGCGAAGGATTACCACAAACTAATCGAGCAGTCCCTAGAAATCTTGAAACCAAAAGGAATTTTGATTGCTAGTACGAATGCTGCAAATGTCAGTCGGGATAAATTTAAGAAAGAAATTGAAAAGGGCTTTAAAGGCCGGAAACATCGGTATATCAGTGAGGTCGGACTTCCAGCTGATTTTCGATATAACGAAAAAGAAGAAAGTAGTAATTACTTAAAAGTATTTACGATTAGGGTGGATCAATGAAATTAGTCGTTTCTGTAATGCCAAGAAATTTTGAAGAAGCACAGGCCATTGATGCCAGTCGTTATCAAGATGCAGATGTGATTGAATGGCGTGCGGATTACTTGGACAAAAATGATATCTTACAAGTGGCGCCTGCCATCTTTGAAAAATTTGCAGGTCGTGAGATTTTATTTACGCTACGGACCCGGGAGCAGGGAGGAGAAATTGAGCTTTCTGGTGAAGAGTACGTAGCTCTTATCCATGATATCAACAACATCTACCATCCGGATTATGTCGATTTTGAGTACTTTGGTCATCAGGCCGAGTTTAATCAGATGATGGATTATTCCAATCTTTGCTTAAGCTACCATAATTTCCAGGAAACCCCTGAGAATATGATGGAGATTATGTCTGAATTAACCAGCTTTACACCGAAATTGGTCAAGGTATCTGTGATGGCTCATACCGAGCAGGATGTTCTGGACCTAATGAACTATACACGTGGCTTTAAGACACTTAATCCTGAACAAGAGTTCGTTACCATTTCTATGGGGAAAATCGGCCGAATCTCTCGTATCGCTGCCGATTTAACCGGTTCTGTTTGGTCCTATGCTAGTGTAGGAGTGGAAAGTGCACCAGGACAAATTAGCTTGTCCAGCATGCACAAGATTCGGGAGATCTTAGATGAAGATTGATGGCTATACGCGAATGGCTGCCGTGATTGCCAAGCCCATTCGTCATAGTATCTCACCCTTTATTCACAATCAGGCTTATCAACTAACCGCGACCAATGTAGTCTATCTTGCTTGGGAAGTGGAAGAAGAACAAGTCGAACAAAGTCTTCAACAGTTACGGGTACTGGATATGTTGGGCGCTAATATTTCCATGCCTTACAAGAAAAAGGTCTTGCCATTTTTAGATCAGGTAGATGGAAGCGCACAACTTATTGGTTCGGTCAATACGATTGTTCAGAAAGATGGTCGTTTAACAGGCTACAACACAGACGGACTTGGTTTTCTAAAGAGTCTTCCTAAGACTTTTTCGATAAAGAATAAGAAACTTGTCCTTTTAGGAGCGGGTGGTGCTGCGACTGCTATTGTTGTAGAGGCTATTCGGCAAGGAGTTGGCGAGATTCATTTATTTGTTCGTCCAGAAAGTTTAGATAAGTATCGGGCTATCTTTACTCCACTATCCGAAACTCTTGATGTTTCAATTGTCCTTCATGACTTATCCAGTCGGGATCAGTTGAATGCAACGATAGAGGGGACGGATTTATTGATCAATGCTACAGGACTTGGAATGGACGGGTCTTCTCTCCCTATTCCGAAAGAGTTTAACTTTCCTAAAGAATGTCTAGTGGCTGATTTAGCTTATTTTCCTGCCAAGACACCATTTCTTCAATTAGCAGAAGAACAAGGGGCAAAAACCTTAAATGGCTTGGGAATGCTCTTCCATCAAGCTGCCGTTGCCTTCGAACTGATGACGGATAAAACTTTCCCGGAAGAGGAAGTCTGGCAAGCTTTGAAATTGGAATACCCAGATTATGTATTAGAAAAATGATGGAAGAAAACAGAAAAACTTAATCAAGTATGCTCTGTTTTCTATTTTTATACAATAGTGAAATTGTAATCTTTTTCACATGGATTTGAAAGGAGATTCTTATGAAGGTGAATGTTGATCTACCAAAGAATGGTTATGAGATTGTCATTGAGAATGGAGCGATCCAAAAGGTTGGAACCTGGCTCAGTCATTTATGGGAAGCTCAAAAAGTAGCAGTCATTACAGACAATCATGTAGGGTCTCTTTATGCAAGTCAGGTGGTAAAAAGCCTTGAAAGTGAAGGATTTACAGTGATTAGCTTTGAGTTCCTAGAAGGAGAAGCTAGTAAAAATCTGACGACCGTTCAAAAAGTCTATGAATTCTTAGCCAAGAATGGGATGACACGATCAGATGGCATCCTCGCTCTTGGTGGTGGTGTTGTTGGTGATCTAGCTGGCTTTGTAGCATCCACCTATATGCGGGGAATCCATTTCGTCCAAGTACCGACTAGTTTGACGGCTCAGGTTGACTCCTCTATCGGAGGTAAGACCGGAGTCAATACACTCTATGCTAAGAACATGGTAGGAACCTTTGCCCAACCGGATGGGGTTCTGATCGATCCTGAAGTGCTGCGGACTCTTGGCCAGCGCGAGTTGATCGAGGGCATGGGGGAAGTCATTAAGTACGGTCTCATCGAAGATCCTGCCTTATGGGAAGAACTGGATCAAATGGATGGCTCCATTGAGTCTATTTATGAGCATGCAGAATCCTTGATTGCCCATTCCTGTCAAGTCAAGCGCAAGATGGTCGTCGAAGATGAGTTAGATCAAGGCATTCGCCTTTATCTGAATTTTGGTCATACCCTTGGTCATGCGATCGAAGCAACAGCCGGTTATGGTCAGGTCATGCATGGAGAAGCCGTTGCGATTGGAATGGTGCAAGTTACTAAGGTGGCAGAAGCTAAGGGATTGGTTCAAGCCGGTTTAACGCAGGCTATCCGGCAAATGTGTCAAAAATTTGGCTTACCAGTGGAATTCCATACTTGGGATAAGGAAAAGCTTTATCAGGCCTTGATCTTAGACAAGAAGGCCAGGGGCAATCAATTGAAACTTGTTTTGGTACCTGAAATTGGAACTTGTCAGATCCATCCAGTCCCATTGGAAGAGATGAGAGACTTCTTACACTAGAAAGCGACAAAGGAGATAGCATGCGTTATTTAACAGCAGGAGAATCACACGGACCACGACTTACAGCTATTATCGAAGGAGTGCCAGCAGGGCTCCCTTTGACCGCTGATTATATCAACGGCGAATTAAAACGTCGCCAGGGTGGCTACGGTCGTGGAGCACGGATGAAGATTGAAAGCGATCAGGTCGAGATCACGTCAGGTGTTCGCCATGGCTTGACCATGGGAGGTCCTATCACCTTGAATGTCACCAATCTAGACCATCAAAAATGGCTGGAAATCATGTCTGTCAGTGATGTGGAGGGAAAGAAGAAGGGACTCCGGAAAATTACCAAGCCTCGTCCAGGCCACGCTGATTTGGTTGGCGGGATCAAGTACCGCTTTGATGACTTGCGAAATTCTTTGGAACGGTCATCGGCTCGGGAAACAACCATGCGGGTAGCAGTTGGTGCAGTAGCCAAACGTCTATTGGAAGAGATTGAGGTTCAAGTAGCCAGCCACATCGTCAATTTCGGTGGCATCGAAGTAGAGGTTCCGGAAAATCTAACGGTTTCCCAAATCAAGGAAGCGGTTGCTCAATCCGAGGTTTCCATCGTTAATCGAGAGCGAGAAGAGGAAATCAAGGCCTATATCGATAGTGTGAAGAAAGAAGGGGAAACCATCGGAGGGATCGTCGAAACGATTGTAGGTGGTGTGCCTGTCGGTCTGGGTTCTTTTGTCCAATGGGATAAGAAATTGGATGCCAAGATCGCTCAAGGGGTTGTCTCAATCAATGCTTTTAAAGGTGTAGAGTTCGGGCTAGGCTTTGAAGCAGGTCGTCGCAAAGGCAGTCAAGTCATGGACGAAATTCTTTGGTCTGAGCAAGATGGGTATACTCGTCGAACCAATCATTTGGGTGGATTTGAAGGCGGTATGACCAATGGAGAGCCGATTATCGTCCGTGGTGTTATGAAACCAATCCCAACCCTTTATAAACCCCTTATGAGTGTCGATATTGAAACGCACGAACCGTATAAGGCTACGGTGGAGCGGAGTGATCCGACGGCACTTCCAGCTGCAGGGGTTGTCATGGAGGCTGTGGTGGCAACGGTTTTAGCCACAGAAGTCTTGGACAAGTTCTCTTCTGATAATCTGGAAGAATTGAAGGAAGCTGTCGAGCGTCATCGGGCCTATACCAAAGCTTTCTAACTGGAGAAATAGATGGAAGAAAAGGTTGTTTATATCGTCGGTCTAGGACTGATTGGCGCTTCGTTAGCCATGGGGATCCGAAAAGCTCATCCGCAAGTGACTTTACTAGGCTATAATCGCAGTCAGGCCTCACGGGATATTGCACTTAAGAATGACATAGTGGATGAGGTGACGGCTGATTTGGAAGAGTTTGCTTCTCGAGCAGATGTTATCATCGTCTCTTTGCCCGTCAAGCAAACCATTCAAACCTTTCAGCAACTGGCGAAAATACCACTGAAAGAAGGAGTCATTGTGACAGATGTGGGCTCCACCAAGGGGGCTATTGTAGAAGCTGGTCAAGAAGTTTTTAATCATCTCCCAGTCCGTTTTGTCGGCGGGCATCCCATGGCGGGAAGTCACAAGACAGGAGCTGCCTCAGCTGACTCCACGCTCTTTGAAAATGCCTACTATATTTTTACCCCAACAGCTACGACAGACCCAAGTGCGGTCTTGGAATTGAAGGATCTCCTCTCAGGGCTTAAAGCCCGTTTCATCGAGGTAGATCCAATAGAACACGATCGGGTCACTTCTCAAATCAGCCACTTTCCTCACGTATTGGCAGCTACCCTGATGGGACAAGCAGCTGCTTATACAGAAGAGCATGCCTTAGCAGGTCGCTTTGCTGTAGGAGGATTTCGTGATATGACGCGGATTGCGGAGAGTGAGCCCAGTATGTGGACCTCCATTCTGCTATCTAATCCAGCTTCGGTTCTCGATCGGATAGCGGATTTTCAGGATCGTCTTGACCAAGTTGCTGATATGATTCGCCAAGGACAAGAAGATGCCATTTGGTCCTTCTTTGACCATAGTCGAGAGCAACGGCAACATATGCAGATCCATAAGAGAGGAGGGGTGGAAAGCACCTTCGATATTTTTGTGGATGTCCCAGATGAAGAAGATGTCATCCTTCGGATCTTGGAGCTGCTTCGTGGTACCTCCTTGGTCAATATTCATATTAATGAAGAAAACCGGGAAGATGTCTACGGGATCCTTCAGATTTCCTTTAAGACGGCTGCAGATCAAGCGCGGGCTGAAGCCCTGATCACCGAGCAAACGGATTATAGTGTGGTGATCAAATAGGTCCCAAGTAGGATTTTTACAAAAATAGCAGTTTCTACCACAAGATCTACCAGAATCTTTGTATAATAGAACAAAACCAAATTGTTAAGGAGAAATCACATGTCAAATATTTATGATCTAGCCAATGAGTTGTCACGCGGAATTCGTGACTTACCAGAATACAAGGCTGTCCTTGCTAGTAAGGAAGCCATTGATGCCGATGCCGATGCAAAAGCGTTATTCGGAGACTACCTGGCTTTCCAACAAGAAATTCATGGAGTCATCCAGTCTGGACAAATGCCAACTGAAGACCAACAAAAGAAAATGCAGGACTTTGCTGGGAAGTTACAAGGAAACCCAATTGTAAATGAGTTTTTCACCAAACAACAGCAATTGTCTGTTTATCTAGGAGATATTGAACGGATTATTTTTGATCCAGTTCAAGATTTATTTAAATAAGGGAGAGGTGGAGAGCCCACCTCTTTTTCTCTCCCATCTTAGAGGACCTTCCAAGTTAACGTTGAAAATGGCTGTTTTTTATGGTAGAATTTTTAGAAAAGCTTGAAGGGGTAAGCCATGAAATTACAAACGAATTGTAAGGGTTTAAATGGAATCATTCGTGTTCCGGGGGATAAATCGATCAGTCATCGTTCGATTATCTTTGGTAGCCTTGCGCATGGAACCTCTAAGGTCTATGATATCCTACGTGGTGAAGATGTCTTATCAACTATTCAAGTATTTAGAGACCTAGGCGTTTCTATCCAAGATGATGGTCAAGTGATCACCATCGAGGGGAAAGGTTTTGAAGCCTTTCAACAACCTAAGAATGATCTGGATATGGGGAACTCAGGCACCTCCACTCGATTGATAGCGGGTGTCTTAGCAGGAAGTCCTTTTCCAGTCACCATGGTTGGAGATGACAGCTTGTCTAAACGGCCAATGGATCGAGTGGCGATCCCCCTTCGAGAGATGGGAGTCACTGTCCAGGGTCAAACAGATCGAGACATGTTGCCCCTTCACCTTCATGGAACAAAAGAGTTACAACCAATCCATTATTCATTACCGGTAGCCTCTGCTCAGGTCAAGTCGGCTCTTCTATTTGCTGCCATGCAAGCAGAAGGGGAGTCAGTCATTCTAGAGAAAGAACTGACACGGAATCACACCGAAGATATGATCCAGCAGTTCGGTGGCCAGATCAGCGTGAAGGGCAAAGAAATTCGCCTACGTGGGCCTCAAAGCTTCCATGCCTGTGAGGTGACGGTACCAGGTGATATTTCCAGTGCAGCCTTTTGGTTGGTAGCTGGTTTGATTGTCCCTAATAGTCAGATTCGTCTGGAGAATGTCGGGATCAATGAGACTCGTACAGGTATTCTAGAAGTTATTGAAAAAATGGGAGGCAAGCTTCAAATATTGGATGTTGATCCCCTTGCTAAGGCTGCGACGCTTGTCGTAGAGACTTCCGACCTCCATGGAACAGAAATTTCGGGTGATTTGATTCCTCGCTTGATTGATGAGCTTCCAATCATTGCTCTTTTGGCTACCCAGGCTTCTGGCCAAACCATTATCAAAGATGCTGAAGAATTGAAAGTCAAGGAAACGGATCGTATCCAAGTAGTGGCAGAGAGTCTAAATGCCATGGGAGCTAACATCACCCCAACAGAGGATGGGATGATTATTGAGGGGAAAACGCCCTTACATGGTGCTAGCCTGCAAACCTTTGGTGACCACCGAATCGGTATGATGGGAGCTATTGCAGCCCTGCTTGTAAGCGATGGTGAAGTGGAGCTTGTGCGTGCTGAAGCTATTAATACCAGCTACCCTACCTTCTTTGCTGATTTAGAAAAGGTGTTTTATGCCTAAAGTACTACTCGGCTTTATGGGAGCAGGGAAAACGACCATTGGCTCTTTATTAGATCCAGCTTTTACAGATATGGATGCACTCTTGGTCCAACGCTTAGGAATGCCGATTTCTGACTATTTTGCTCGCTATGGAGAAGACAGTTTTCGCCAGCAAGAGTCGCTTTTGTTGCAAGAGTTGCTCAATCAAGAGAGCTCGGTCATTTCAACTGGTGGGGGCATCGTCCTGAAACCAGAAAATCGCAAGCTTCTCAAGAAGAATCCTTGTAATATTTATTTACGGATTGATTTTGAGCGGCTTTATCAAAGACTGGCTGCGGATCCTGCAACTAAGCGCCCCCTCTTTCTTAATAAAAAACCAGAAGAGTTTCGTGCCTTGTATGAGCAACGCCTGCCCCTATATGAAGAAGTAGCCACACATGTGATTGATGTTGCTGAAAAGACACCAGAAGAAATTGTGGAGATCATCCGATGCTTGTAGCTTATCTCGGTCCTAAGGGATCCTTTACCCACCATGTAGCCCTTGAAAGTTTTGAAGAGGCGACCTTATGCCCTTACGGGTCTATCACAGAAGTGATCAAAGCTTATGAGTCCGACCAAGTAGATTATGCGGTTATCCCTGTTGAGAACTCTATCGAAGGTAGTGTCCATGAGACGATTGACTACCTCTTTCACCAGGCTCGTTTTCAGGCTATTGCAGAAGTGGTCTATCCCATTAAGCAACAACTCTTAGCTGTTAAGCAGGATCAAGCCATTGAGGTGATCTATTCGCATCCTCAAGCATTAGCCCAAGGGAAAGCCTATGTACAGGAGCATTTCCCTCAAGCCAGACTAGAGATGACAACATCGACATCCTATGCAGCTCGATATGTCTCTCAACATCCGGAACTTCCTATTGCAGCCATTGCGCCTTTGGAGGCTAAGGATGAATATGGTTTGGAAGTGGTAGCTAGTAATATTCAGGAAATGGATCAAAATTTCACCCGCTTTTGGATCCTTGGTCAGCGACCTTTTGAAGGAAGTCGCTCGCTGAAGAAAGCTGCTAGTAAGGATAGTTTGGCCATTACCTTACCAAGTAATATTGCGGGCTCCTTATGCCAGGCCCTATCTACATTTGCTTCAAGAGAATTAAATTTAACAAAAATTGAAAGTCGTCCTTTAAAAACGGCCCTAGGGGAGTATTTTTTTATCATCGATGTGGTGGATGCTGACGAAGCACTGTTTGCTTCTGCCTATCAAGAACTGGAGTCCCTGGGAGTATCTATCAAAACCTTGGGCCACTATTCGGTCTATGTGCTAAACGATAATGAAACGGAGAACGTATGAGTAGAGAATCAGAAAACCTATCCTATCATGAACAAAAGAGATTGGATTATCTTTATTCCAACTACCATTACCTGAACGAAAAGGAGCAGTTGGAATACAAGTACTTAAAAAATAAATCAGAGGGACGATTCCAAGACGATCCCGTTTCAGAAAGAGCAGAAGAGCCTGTTGCACCTTCAAGTAGAGGAGAAGACAATTCTGACGAATTACCAGTCTATCCATCACGTAGCCGGAAGGACAAACCCAAAACCAATAAAAAGAATCGAGAGGACGTAGCAGCCCTTCCCAAACGTAAGAAGGGAAGAAAGATCCGCTTCAAACGTATTTTAAAATGGATAGCCATCTTCTTCTTGTTAGTCCTTGGTGGAATGGTCTTTATGTTTCTAAAAGGCTTGAATAGCAAACCTGGTGGGACTAACGCCCAACCAGCTGTTAAAGAGTATTTTAACGGTCAGAAGACCAAAGACGGGGTCAATATCCTGATCCTGGGAACGGATGGTCGGATTGGGGAAAGCTCATCTGAGACGCGAACGGACTCCATCATGGTGGTCAATGTCAACAACAAGGACGGCAAGGTGAAAATGGTCAGCTTTATGCGAGATACTCTGGTACATATCGATGGCGTAAGCCAACAAACAGATCCAGAATATCAAGATTACTATGACCAGAAGTTGAATACAGCCTTTACCATTGGAGAGCAGAATAACAACCAAGGAGCAGAATTGGTCCGTCAAATGCTCAAAGATAACTTTGACATTGATATCCAATACTATGCCATGGTCGATTTCCAAACCTTTGCGACAGCGATTGACACTCTCTTCCCGAATGGGGTGGAGATGAATGCTCAGTTCTCCACCATTGATGGTGAAACCGTCTCTGAGGTTGAAGTTCCTGATGACTTGAATATGAAGGATGGGGTCGTTCCGAATCAGACCATTAAGGTCGGAAAACAACGAATGGACGGCCGGACCCTCCTCAACTATGCTCGTTTCCGTAAAGATGATGAGGGCGACTTTGGACGGACAAGACGCCAACAAGAAGTCATGTCTGCCATTGTGCACCAAATTAAGGATCCAACCAAGCTCTTTACTGGATCTGAAGCACTGGGAAAGGTCTTCGCTATGACCTCGACCAATGTACCCTTCTCCTTCCTATTGACCAACGGGATTGGCTTAGTCGGAAGTGCCAGCAAGGGGATTGAACGCATTACCATTCCAGAAAATGGGGATTGGGTCGATGCCTATGATATGTATGGCGGCCAAGGTCTCTTAGTGGATTTCGATGCTTATAAAAAGAAATTGTCCCAAATGGGCTTAAGATGATATAATTAAGGGATAGGAGTTTTGAAAACTCCATCCCTTTTAATTTGTAGAAAGATTGAACACCATGTTAAAGAAAAACGAAATTGTAACGGTTGAGATTGTCGATTTGACACACGAAGGAGCAGGAGTGGCTAAGGTCGATGGCCTGGTCTTTTTTGTGGAGAATGCCCTGCCAGGAGAAGTCATCCGCATGCGCGTGCTCAAGGTCAACAAGAAAATCGGCTACGGAAAAGTAGAGGAGTACTTGGAAAAATCTCCTCACCGCAATGAAGAGCTAGACCTGGCTTACTTGCGAAGCGGCATTGCTGACTTGGGCCACCTAGCTTATCCGGAGCAGCTGAAATTCAAGGCCAAGCAGGTTAAGGATAGCCTTTACAAGATGGCAGGAATCTCTGATATCGAAGTGCCCCTGACCTTGGGGATGGGCCATCCCGTCCAGTATCGCAACAAGGCCCAGGTTCCTGTCCGTCGTGTCAATGGTCAGGTAGAGACAGGTTTCTTTCGCAAGAACTCTCATGATTTGATGCCGATCGAAGACTTCTATATCCAAGATCCAGTCATTGACCAAGTGGTCTTGGCTCTTCGAGATTTGATTCGTCGGTTTGACCTCAAGCCTTATGATGAAAAGGAACAGTCTGGCTTGATTCGCAATCTTGTGGTCCGCCGAGGTCACCATTCAGGAGAAATCATGGTCATTTTGGTCACCACTCGTCCCAAGGTTTTCCGTGTGGACCAGTTTCTCGAGCAGTTAATCAAGCAATTCCCAGCCATCAAATCTGTTATGCAAAATATCAACGATCAGAATACCAATGCCATTTTTGGAAAAGAATGGCGGGTTCTCTACGGTCAAGACTATATTACCGATCAAATGTTGGACAATAGCTTCCAAATCTCTGGACCAGCCTTTTACCAGGTCAATACAGAAATGGCAGAGAAGCTCTATCAGACAGCCATTGACTTTGCGGAGTTAAGAGAAGATGATGTCGTGATTGACGCCTACTCCGGAATTGGGACCATTGGCTTGTCAGTTGCCAAGCATGTCAAGGAAGTCTATGGGGTAGAGGTCATCCCAGAAGCAGTGGAGAATAGCCAGAAGAATGCTAGTTTAAATGGCATCACCAATGCCCACTATGTTTGTGATACAGCAGAAAATGCTATGAAGAATTGGCTCAAGGAAGGCATCCAACCAACTGCTATCCTAGTCGACCCACCACGCAAGGGCTTGACCGAAAGCTTCATCAAAGCAAGTGCCCAAACAGG
Source organism: Streptococcus sp. 1001283B150225_161107_H12 (assembly GCF_015552665.1). Classification (NCBI taxonomy): domain Bacteria; kingdom Bacillati; phylum Bacillota; class Bacilli; order Lactobacillales; family Streptococcaceae; genus Streptococcus; species Streptococcus sp. 1001283B150225_161107_H12. Next base: position 507,428 of record NZ_JADNFC010000001.1, read on the forward strand.
CGCTGACCGGATTGCTTATATCTCCTGTAACGTCGCGACCATGGCGCGTGATATCAAACTCTACCAAGAATTGGGCTATGAATTGAAGAAAGTACAGCCGGTGGATCTTTTTCCGCAAACGCATCATGTTGAGGCGGTAAGTTTGCTAGTCAAGGAGTAAAACGACGAAGATTAGCATTTACTTCCGCCCATGCGATAGCTGTCCGTGATTGACAAGTGCTAGCACGCAGACAGAACGGAGATAGCGAACCGCTGAGTGTGTCGCTCTGCTCGTAAAAGCTTAGAAACCTTTGAACGAAAGGGATAATGAAAGCCTTGATTGCAAGGCTTTTTGCTTTATGGTGGGTAAGTATCAGAGTGAGAAAATTTTTGGAATGAGTAGAAGTGATAGCTAGAAATTATCAGTTTCTATTTCCATTTACCCTGTGGGTACGTGTTTGTTTCCATTGACAAGGAGTTTGTGGGAATAGAAATGTACCCACCTTGTTTGAATCAAGTGAAGTGTAGTTGAAGGAAATCTGTTGAAAGCAATACTTCATTTTACCGAATAAGTAATAATTTAGGCAACTTCAAATCGATTAAAAAAAACTATTTTAAAGGTTAAGAGTAGACAAAAATTGTCCACTCTTTTTTGCAAACTCAATTTATCAATAAATGAAATGAGGGAATGTAAAATGAAATATTTTGAGGTTGAGTTAGAAAATCCTGATGAATTTTTAAAACTACAAACAGAAGATTTTGTGAAAGCTAATCGCTTGCTACTAAGGAAGATAATCCAGAGCGTTACAGTCTATGAAGAAAACTTCGTCATATCCTTTAAATCTGGCATCGAATTGGAAGTATGAGTCTCATTCCATAACTTTTATATTGAACATATCATCTTGTTGTGTTATACTATAAATTGATATAAACAAAGATGTAGGAGGAACCGAAACTATGACAGCCTCAATGCGTTTAAGATAAGCTGGCAATAAAAAAAGCAGAATCTATACCCGATGATAGGCTTTTTTGTTGTGCTTATTTATACGATATTGAGCATTCATTAGTTACGGTGAGGATATTGGTTATTTAACTATACCTTTATTTAACTATGTCTTTAATATGAATGTTTCCAAATTGTATGTATGCAGACCAAAAGCCACATTGTGGGGTTTGGCCTGCATTTTTTATTGCCTAGAATGCTATTCAAAATAGAAATTCAAGCAAAATAATATGCAGGAGATAATATAAATGGAAAAATACAACAATTGGAAACGAAAATTTTATGCAATATGGGCAGGGCAAGCAGTATCATTAATCACTAGTGCCATCCTGCAAATGGCGATTATTTTTTACCTTACAGAAAAAACAGGATCTGCGATGGTCTTGTCTATGGCTTCATTAGTAGGTTTTTTACCCTATGCGATTTTGGGACCTGCCATTGGTGTGCTAGTGGATCGTCATGATAGGAAGAAGATAATGATTGGTGCCGATTTAATTATCGCAGCAGCTGGTGCAGTGCTTGCTATTGTTGCATTCTGTATGGAGCTACCTGTCTGGATGATTATGATAGTATTGTTTATCCGTAGCATTGGAACAGCTTTTCATACCCCAGCACTCAATGCGGTTACACCACTTTTAGTACCAGAAGAACAGCTAACGAAATGCGCAGGCTATAGTCAGTCTTTGCAGTCTATAAGCTATATTGTTAGTCCGGCAGTTGCAGCACTCTTATACTCCGTTTGGGATTTAAATGCTATTATTGCCATCGACGTATTGGGTGCTGTGATTGCATCTATTACGGTAGCAATTGTACGTATACCTAAGCTGGGTAATCAAGTGCAAAGTTTAGAACCAAATTTCATAAGGGAGATGAAAGAAGGAGTTGTGGTTCTGAGACAAAACAAAGGATTGTTTGCCTTATTACTCTTAGGAACACTATATACTTTTGTTTATATGCCAATCAATGCACTATTTCCTTTAATAAGCATGGAACACTTTAATGGAACGCCTGTGCATATTTCTATTACGGAAATTTCCTTTGCATTTGGGATGCTAGCAGGAGGCTTATTATTAGGAAGATTAGGGGGCTTCGAAAAGCATGTATTACTAATAACAAGTTCATTTTTTATAATGGGGACCAGTTTAGCCGTTTCGGGAATACTTCCTCCAAATGGATTTGTAATATTCGTAGTTTGCTGTGCAATAATGGGGCTTTCGGTGCCATTTTATAGCGGTGTGCAAACAGCTCTTTTTCAGGAGAAAATTAAGCCTGAATATTTAGGACGTGTATTTTCTTTGATCGGAAGTATCATGTCACTTGCTATGCCAATTGGGTTAATTCTTTCTGGATTCTTTGCTGATAAAATCGGTGTAAATCATTGGTTTTTACTATCAGGTATTTTAATTATTGGCATTGCTATAGTTTGCCAAATGATAACTGAGGTTAGAAAATTAGATTTAAAATAAACAATATTGGAGGAATATTTATGTATCTTATTTTCATGTAACTCTTCCTGCTAAAATCGCAGGGTTTTCCCTGCATACAAGCAAATGAAAGCATGCGATTATAGACAGGAGGAAATGTTATGGAATTAATATTAAAAGCAAAAGACATTCGTGTGGAATTCAAAGGACGCGATGTTTTAGATATAAATGAATTAGAAGTATATGATTATGACCGTATTGGTTTAGTAGGAGCAAATGGTGCTGGAAAAAGCACTTTACTCAGGGTACTTTTAGGAGAATTAACTCCCCCAGGATGTAAAATGAATCGTCTGGGTGAACTTGCCTATATTCCCCAGTTGGACGAAGTAACTCTGCAGGAGGAAAAAGATTTTGCACTTGTAGGCAAGCTAGGTGTTGAGCAATTAAATATACAGACTATGAGCGGTGGTGAAGAAACAAGGCTTAAAATAGCACAGGCCTTATCGGCACAGGTTCATGGTATTTTAGCGGATGAACCTACGAGCCATTTAGACCGTGAAGGAATTGATTTTCTAATAGGACAGCTAAAATATTTTACAGGTGCACTGTTAGTTATTAGCCATGACCGCTATTTTCTTGATGAAATAGTAGATAAAATATGGGAACTGAAAGATGGCAAAATCACTGAGTATTGGGGAAACTATTCTGATTATCTTCGTCAGAAAGAGGAAGAACGTAAGAGCCAAGCTGCAGAATACGAACAATTTATTGCGGAACGTGCCCGATTGGAAAGGGCTGCGGAGGAAAAGCGAAAACAGGCTCGTAAAATAGAACAGAAGGCAAAAGGTTCTTCAAAGAAAAAAAGTACTGAAGACGGAGGGCGTTTAGCTCATCAAAAATCAATAGGAAGTAAGGAAAAAAAGATGTATAATGCTGCTAAAACCCTAGAGCACAGGATTGCGGCCTTAGGAAAAGTAGAAGCTCCGGAAGGCATTCGCAGAATTCGTTTCAGGCAAAGTAAAGCATTGGAGCTCCATAATCCATACCCTATAGTCGGTGCAGAAATTAATAAAGTATTTGGGGATAAGGCTCTGTTTGAAAATGCATCTTTTCAAATTCCGTTAGGAGCAAAAGTGGCGTTAACTGGTGGTAATGGAATCGGAAAAACAACTTTAATCCAAATGATCTTAAACCATGAAGAAGGAATTTCTATTTCGCCTAAGGCAAAAATAGGTTACTTTGCACAGAATGGTTACAAGTACAACAGTAATCAGAATGTTATGGAGTTTATGCAGAAGGATTGTGACTACAATATATCAGAAATTCGTTCAGTGCTAGCATCTATGGGGTTCAAACAGAACGATATTGGAAAAAGTTTATCTGTTTTAAGCGGTGGAGAAATTATAAAATTGTTGCTTGCTAAAATGCTCATGGGTAGATATAACATCCTAATAATGGATGAACCCAGTAACTTCCTTGACATACCAAGTTTAGAGGCTTTGGAAATACTAATGAAGGAGTACACCGGAACTATCGTGTTTATCACCCACGATAAACGATTACTCGAAAATGTAGCAGATGTAGTTTATGAAATTAGAGATAAGAAAATAAATCTGAAACATTAAATTTAAGGTAGTCGCTGGTCAGTATAGTCTGTTCTGGTTGGCGACTCCATTGTTAAAGAGTATAAAGACTTTAGATTTTATGAATATTAAAAATAGGAACAGTCAATTGAACTGCTCCTATTTTTCTGCTAAATATATTGTAGTTTTCTTATATGTATAATGATAGATTAGCGGATTCTCATCTACGGTACTTACTTCAAATATGAAGAAGTGATCGCGGTTATCTCTGGACTTTTCCTTATTGAGGACAAAGTAATTCTTACGTGAAGTCGCCATTGTTTTTAGGATATCATCAGTTAGGAAGGTCAATGGAATATTCATGTTAGAGTAGCGGTAGAAGTCACGTTCAAAATCTTGGTAGCTCTCGCTATAATAGTCCATTTGTAGGTGATTACGCTGAAACTCAAGCTGATTCATAGAGCACCTCCTCGACAAGTTCAATACTAATAATGTCTTTTAATTTCAAATTGATGTGACCTGTTGTAGTTTTTATCAAAATGAAATCTTTGGTCAGACTTGGTATTGTTCCAGTGTAGGAAACACGCTTGTTTTTTTCAATCACTTGAATGCGTGTGCGTAGCTGCCCGGCGTATACTTGACTGAGGAGTAATAATTTCTTCTCTAGTGATAAGTCAGACATGTACGTTACTTTGTTTGTATCATCAGAGAGTGCTGATGCATGTTCAGATAGGAAAAAGCCCATCCATTTTTGCATCTTTGTATCCTGGTACTCTCTTGCTGATTGAAATGGTAAATATGAACGGTCAATCATATCAAATCCTTTCTATGCAGAGGCAAGGGTATTTTTATCAAATTGAATCGTAAAACCTTGAATTCCCCCACCTGTGTAACATTCTTTAAAGCGATTGATTACCTCAGTATAGATTATCACAGATGAGCTTGTTGGCTTAATGCTAAATGTAAATTCCAATGGTAATCGGTTTTCAGATTTAGCATGTACTAGTCGTATCGATATTTCAGTTGTTTTGAGTTTTCTCTGACGAAGTTTTGAAGTTGCTGTTTCAACGATTCCATGTAAAAATCTTTCAAGCATTTCAATATCATTACATCCTTTGCTACGGATTTCTGAAAATTGTACTGTATTTTTTTCTTGTTTCATTTTAATCCCTCCAATCCACCCGCGGAATGACCACCGATAAGTTTACTGCGTTCAATATTTCTGGAACCTTCAGTTAGGACGGTTCCTTTTTGTATGGCTAAAAAACCAAACTGTTCTCTGACAACATCAATAGCTGTCTGAAGTCTATTATCTTTTTCAATTTGTTCTACATCATCAAAGAGTGATAGTAGAGTATAGCTTTCATCTACGAAGCCACTATAAGATACACCAATTTGTCTCACTGCACCAGAGGTGTATTTTTTCGGAATAATACAAGTACATGACTCACCATTGTTTTGGGGAGATTTGCGGGTTCAATTTTATTCTGAGCATTTATAGATTTTTTCATCTCAGTCCTAGAATAGCCAATATGAATAGAAACGACAGTAGTCAATACTAGGGCTACTGTTCCGTTCCACAGTATCATTTAAAAATCATTTTCACACCCTTTCGTCTATTAGTATAGAAGAAAGCTCTCAGCACAAGTTGAGGCAGTATCACTGCTCTTCCAATCTGAGACAGCGATAAATAGAAGGGGATGGTATTGGTGTCAATCAATGAGTAACAAAGTAACAGCATGATTTGAAACATTTGCCTGTAATTTGCGGAGGAACATCAATATGGATGGAATAACAAAAGATTCTATAAAAACGGCTAAACTAATGAAACAATTATGGCCCCAATTGACCGATAAAGAAGCTATTGATGAAGTAAAAAAATATACGAATGGCAAAAATACTGCAATCTTTACAGAAGTTAAAGGTGACACAATTGTAGGGTTAGCACTATGTTCACTCAGATTTGATTATGTTGAAGGTTGTAAATATAGTCCTGTTGGATTCTTAGAAGGGATTATTGTCGACGAGGAATATCGTTTAAAGGATATTGCTAAAAATCTCTGTGCAAAATGTGAGGAATGGGCGAAAAATAAAGGATGTAAGGAATTTGCAAGTGATTGTACTTTAACGAATACTGATTCTATAAGATTTCATCTCAATATTGGATTTCAGGAGGCAAATAGAATTATTCATTTTAAGAAGAAATTATAATTTCAGAACGTGGTCAAAATTTATGTATCTTTAGGAAGTGTGAAAGATTGGGCGAACAAATTTTTTTGATGGGTGGAAATCCGCCGATAAAGAACCATACGATTGTTCATAAAATTGTGTCATCAAGGAAGATCGGAAGAATTGTCATTTTTACAGTTTATCGAGAAAATTGGGAACCGTATATGAAAAAGTACACGGAAGTTTTCCAAAGCCATTTTCCTAACCTAAACACTGATTACATACTCTTGGACACTGAGCAGATTGATTTTGATAGCTATATAGATGCTGATGTCATTATCATCGGTGGTGGAAATACAGAAAAGTATCTAGCTACTTACATCAATCAGCAGTTCATAAATTATATCGATCGCATGCTGAATAAAGGGACGAAAGTTATGGGATTTTCTGCAGGAGCCCTATTATTAGGAGAAAAAGTCTATGTCTCACCTAATGATCATTCAGATCATCAGATAAAGATAAAAAATGGATTAGGACTCTTTAGTCAGTTTTTAATTAGTGTCCATTATGATTCCTGGAATGATAAAGCTAATAAGGATAGAGCTGAAGAACTCGTTAATGTTCCCATAATTCCACTAAATGATTATTCCTGTCTTGTATTAGATAAACTTGGAAACATTATTGAGAAAATTGACTAATTTTCATTATGTAATTCTGGATCTAGGATACTAAAATGTAGACGTACTGTTTAATGAAAAGCCTTGAATTAAGGCTTTTTGTTATATTCCAATAAAGAACTTGACATTATTAGTTTCGTCCACTACAATAGAAGTTACATACCATTGGTATGATAGAAAGGGACTGGAATGGCAAGAAATAGAAACTCACATGAAACTAGAAAAAAAATACTAGAGGTCTCTAAAGATTTATTTTTAGAAAAAGGATTTGATAATACGTCAATACAAGATATCATAGATGGCTTAGGTGGATTGACGAAAGGTGTTATTTATCATCATTTTGAGTCTAAATATGATATTTTGCAAACGATCATTAGCGAAAATAATCAAGAAATTTTAAATTATAATTGGAGAGGAAATACTGGATTAGAAAAGATACAAAATTCTTTGATGGATTCTTTCTCTAACTTTGAACACCAAAGGCTCGTTTACTCTGCTTCAATTATGCTAAGAAGTCCACGCTTATTGGGAGAGCAGTATCTAGGTCTATTTTCTGATTTTTTACCCGAAATTAGAGAAAAAGTTTACGAAGGCGTTGAAGATGGGTCTATTAAAACAGAATATCCAGAAGAGCTAGCAGATTTAATTGTTTTAACTCTAAATATTTGGATTGGTTTTCAAATTTCCGTTTTTTCATTAGTGGAATTAAAGCGTAAAATGAATTTCATTAAACTTACTTTTGAAGGTCTAGGGGTACAGTTAATTACTAATGAAATGATGGAGGTTATTTTCAAGTTATTTGATCACTTAAAAAAATAGGAAATAAGTAGTTGCATGACATGCTTGTTAATACTAATTTCTATCTATGTAATATCAATTGAACGATCTATTTTACATTTTGATACTTAAAAAAATAACATACTTTATGTGTGTTATTAAAATCCTATTTTACATACCATGGGTATGTTTGTTTTTTAGCACATACATACCAACAGTATGTATCTATGTGCTATTGTATTAAATATTTGTTGAGATTAGTTTGAATAGTTTATTCTTTATTTACACTTCGGAGGAAAGAATCTATGTTGTCGCTTATTAAAATTGAATTAAATAAAGTTTCTAAATCTAAATTATTTTTAGCCTGGTTGTGTACCTTATTTATAGTGTTAGGTATTACAGCAATCATTATTATGGGGTTAGGTACTGACAATAAACTAGGAGAATTCACTGGACAGGATTCTAATCTTATTAGAATTACTGGGAAATGGGAAGGTTGGGCAATTGTAGCATCATTGTTTTCATCTTTATTTACAAAAGCCGCATTTTTGATTTTTGAATCTTATTTATTATCTACGATCATCATTGATGAATTTAAACGAAGAACAATTTTTCAGTTGTTTTCTTACCCTATTTCTAAAATAAAATTACTATGGGGAAAAATTCTTTCAGTCATTCTAATATAATTTATTGCCCATTTTTCTGCACATTTAGTGATTCAATTATTCATTAGATTCATGGCTGTTGTAACTGAATCTAGTTATATTCCTGTAGCTAATCAATTAATTAACTTAGCTGGAATAACGTTTGGAACAGTACTAATAGGGTTACTACCATTTGTTTTAGGTATGATTAAGCATTCAACAGCTATAACAATGCTTACAGGACTTAGTTTAGCAGCATTACTTTCGAATATAAGTCCAGGAAGTTTATCTAATAATATTGCTGATAGCTTATTCTTTTTGATATTTGCAAGTTTCATAAGTTTAATGATTACTTCATTTTCAATTTTTAATATTTCAAGACAAGATATTAGTATCAAGTAGCATACCTAAGTTTAATTGAAGGAAAGTGATAATTCCTTAATAATTTCTATAAAAAAAAGAGACTGTATAAATTAATATTTATGCTCCGGGAGAAAAATTCTTGCATTTTAAGCTGGATATAGAAAGAGAGATAGAAATGAGAAATATTGTTGAAATAAAAGAAGTTTTTAAAACAATTGATAAGGAAGAAGTTTTAAGTGGTATTAACCTTCAAATTGCTGAAGGAGAAATCTATGGTTTTTTAGGACCAAATGGTGCAGGGAAAACAACTTTAATGAAATGTATGTTATCCTTATCAACTATTACATCAGGTAGTATTGAAATTTTTGGAAAAAATCTACAAGAACACAGAGAAGAAATCCTAAGTCAGGTTGGAAGTATTATTGAAACACCAAGTTTTTACGAAAACTTCACTGCAAAAGAAATTTTGGAAATTCACGCACAGTATATGGGGAAAACTATTACTGAATCAGATATAATAAGAGCCTTAAAAATGGTCGGATTAAAAAATACGACTAAAAAAGTAAAAGATTTTTCGTTAGGAATGAGGCAAAGGCTTGGGTTAGCTCGTGCCTTTCTAACAAAACCTAAATTGTTAATTTTAGATGAGCCAATCAATGGTTTAGATCCAATAGGAATTCAAGAAATTCGAAATCTTTTGTTGTCGCTTTCTAAGGAGCATGGAATTACAGTACTAATATCGAGTCATATATTATCGGAAATTTCACAGATAGCAGATAAGATTGGTTTTATCAAAAATGGAGAAATGGTAGAACAGGTTTCTATGAAAGAGATTAGGAGAAAGAATATTGACTTAGAAGAATATTTTATGTCACATTTTCTCAATGAAATTAAGAATTATGAGGTAGATTAAGGATGAAACAATTGATAAAGAACCATCAGAAGGCTTTTTATGCTTTCATGATATTTAATATACTGGTCCCTTTAACTAATATTGCTTTTGCTTATTCTATTAAAGGTATTATTGATAGTGGTATGTCCCAAAATGAAGATGCCTTAACTCAAGCGGTACTAATAGGGGCTACTGTTATTTTCATCTATGCAGGACTCAACTTTATATCTCTTCGATTGAAAAATAGACTTGTTAGGCAAATCATGTCAAGATACAAAAATAAGGTGTTCCAATCTATTTTAGATAGGGATTATAGAGACTTTTCTAAAGAAAAATCAGGGAAATTTATTTCTGTATTAACCGAAAATATGAAGAAAATTGAGCAAGATTATCTACACCAGTATTTTAATATTTCAAAAAACCTTTCCTTAATGATTTTTTCGCTCCTAGCTATGTTTATAGGTAATTGGTATTTGACCTTATTGGTTATCATTGCTAGCATTATTCCAATGATGATTTCTGGATTCATTGGACAAAAATCAGCTTATCTTCAAAAGAGTGCCATGATTGCCGATCAGAAGTATTTAGCTAAGGTTAAAGATATTTTAGCAGGGTTTCTAGTTATAAAAAGTTTTAATGTGAAAGAGGCTATCCGTCAAGATTACAGAAATGAAAGCGAAAAATTGGATGAGATATATTTTATGAAAGGAAAATTTGATGTCTTAGCTAATGTTATTTCGCAGCTTTCGGGGATGATTGTTTTTTTAGTAGCCTTTGGTGGAGGAATGTATCTTGTTTTTAATGGCTATACCACAATTGGAAGTGTAACAGCTATTGTTCAACTGGTCAATTTTGTAGTAATGCCACTAAATGAAGTTGGTATGGGAATGAGTAAATTCCGTGAAGGTCAGGCAACACTAGATGCATTTGAGGTAAAAGATGTAATCGAACTTCAAACTGGTAAAATGAAAGAATATTTCGATGATGTTATTTCTTTCTCAAATATAGATTTTTCTTATCCTAATACTGAAGAAAAAATTTTTAATCATTTATCTTTGAAGATTAAAAAAGGAGAAAAAATTGCAATTGTAGGAATGTCAGGGAGTGGGAAATCGACTTTGCTCAATCTATTACTGCGTTTTTACGATGTAACAAGTGGACATATTTCAATTGATAATCAAGATATACAAGCTATTTCAGCAGAGAGTCTTTATAACTTAATGACTATTGTTCAGCAAGACGTTTATATTTTTGATGATACTTTAAGAGCAAATATTACTCTTAATCAATCCTTCACTGATGAGGAAATAAAGCAAGCTGTAAATCAGTCAGGTTTAGAAAGTTATGTTTTAGAAAATGAATCTGGTCTACAAGCTTTATGTGGAGAGAATGGCTCAAATCTATCTGGTGGACAAAAACAAAGACTTAGTATTGCGCGTGCCTTGATTCGAAAAACACCAATTTTATTATTGGACGAGGCAACCTCATCTTTGGATAATCAAGTAACTACTGAAATTGAAAATTCAATCCTGGATATTCAAGATTTGACTGCACTTGTAGTAACCCACAAGTTGAATGAGAACATTTTGAAAAAATACGATAGAATTCTCTTTATGAATGGTGGCATCATTGTTGAAGATGGTTCTTTTGGTGACTTGATGGATAGGAGAGGTGAGTTTTATAAGTTGTTTGAGTTGAGTGTGTAATTCTCTTTCGTTCTATAATATAGAAGTTTACTAGCACCACATGTTGAGTGTGTAGGTCTGCTGGTAAAAGTGTAAAAACCTTGTAACGAAAGGGATACTGTAAAGCCTTGATTGTAAGGCTTTTTTTGCATTTTTGTGATAGAATATAGGTAGTTATAATCGAGAGTAACTAAGAAGCAGAAAATATTACATTTAAAATAATCAAGATATGGAGATGAAATGACAGAAATTGATAAAAGGAATTTAAAAAATTATCTTTATATTACATTTGGAATTACTTATATAACATGGGGGCTTCTCGCCATAATTACGCAATCTCATATTTTGGGATTAGAAACGATTATAGGGAGATCATTACATATAGTAGGTGCACTTGGACCAGCTATTGCAAGTGGCTTTTATTTGAAAAGGAATAATATAAAATTTAAACATTTTGTATTTAGTAAGAAAGAAAATAGTAGTATTTATTTCATTATTCATTTGTTAGCAATTTTGATACTATTTTCTGTATCTTCCTTAGAATTAAACGGAGTATCAATTTACCTGATGCCACTATTCTTTATTCAATTAATCTTTTTTGGTGGTGGTCACGAAGAATTAGGATGGAGAGGCATACTACAACCCTTACTTGATAAAAAATATACTTATTGGAAATCTAATTTTATTGTAGGATTAATTTGGGGGATATGGCATCTGCCTTTATGGTTTATTGTTGGAGAAAGTCATCAAGGATTTCCTTTTATTTTATTTTTTATATATACGTTATTTTTAAGTTTTGTTTTAGGGCTTCTTTACCGTCAAACGCAATCTGTGGGGTATTGTATTTTATTTCATGCGTTCGCAAATTTGTTAAATCTCTATTTTGTGTTGAAGATTAATCTTACTTTTATTATCATTTTTATAGCTTATTTAATTTATACAATATTAGCAAGTAATAGAATTAGTAAGAAAAAGAATTTGTATCCAAAATAAATGGATACACTCTAGAAAATGAAGATGATTTTGTTCAAGGTAATAAAGTAGAAATAACGAACATTTATATGAAAGGTTTAGAGTATACATGAGTCTCTTATTTGAAGAATTTAAAACCATTTGTTTCCATTTAAATCGAGTCGGAATTAAACCGACACTGATGGGGTCTTTGGGATTGGAGTTTAGAACGAAAGAAAATTGGGGGCCGTCTGACATTGACATTCATGTGCCTGGTGACCCTAGAGGTTGGGAAGCACCTGATCATCTCAGAATTTATGACTGGGACAAGATAATGAAAGTGATGAAAGACTTAGGCTATGTCTTAATAGATATTCATGAGCATGAATTCCAAAAGGATAGAGTGAGTGTTGAATTTGGAAGTATCGATTCCTTACTTGATTTTGCAGGAGTTTCGGAATCGGATATAGAGCTTATTCACATTGAAGGCATCACTTTTCGTCTTCCAAGTCTGGAGCAGTATCTAAGTATTTACAAAGCTTCTTCTCAAGACTCCTATCGAAATGATCACAATAACAATAAGGATTTTAAAAAGATCGAGTGGCTGGAAAGACATTTGTAAATTATCATATGAAAAGTAGTAAGTTGTAAGACTGGCTGCTATGTTATTTTTATTATCATTTTTATTGGTTATATAATTTATACTATATTGGCGAGTACTAGAATTAGTAATGAAAAGCAGGTGGAAAAATTGTAAAAGAGCCACAGGAAGTTTTTTGGGGTGGATATCACGCATATTTTTCGGATTTAGATGGATACTATTGGGAAGTTTCATGGGGACCAAATTTTCAATTTGATGAAAATGGATTGCTGAAATTTTGAGGATAAATAGGGAAAGAGTATGCCATAAAGTAAGGAATATTAGATTTTGAAGGAGGTAATCATAGTGAATGAATTTAATGAATTTGTTCGTGAGATTTTTTCCGCAGCAGGTAATATTGTCATAAGATCCATGATGGGCGGATACCTTATATATTTTAACGGTAAGCTGATAGGTGACATTTGCGATAATGAACTATTTTTAAAGAGAACGCCGACATCGGACAAACTTCTTGCAGACTCAGAATTGCGTTATCCGTATGAGGGTTCAAAGACATTGATGTATGCATTCGACAGATTTGAGGATATGGATTTGATTACTGAACTACTGAAAGGTATGTATGCGGAACTGCCAGAAAAGAAACCCAAGAAAGCTAAATGAGACAAACAGGCTACAGTTTGTTGAACTTAGCAAGGTATAAGTTTCTATGAGATGAAACCTACAAAACTTGTACGGATATTGTAGGGTAAGAAAAGAAATCTTCCTCTATACTAAAATAAACCGAAAGAAAGGAGGAATCGAAATGAATATTATCAAGTCGTTTAACAATACGATTGATTACCTTGAAACAGTTCTTGATGATGAGATTGATGAAAAGAAAGTAACTCAGTTATCAGGATATTCGTATTCAATGTTCAGTCGCTTGTTTTCTATTCTGACTGAAACAACGCTCTCAGAATATTTAAGAAGTAGAAGATTAACGGAAGCAGCCGTTATATTAAGAGATACGGATGAAAAGATTATTGATGTTGCTTTCAAATTCGGATACGAGTCATCGGATTCATTTGGAACAGCTTTTAAGAATTTTCATGGATTTACTCCTTCAGAGGTGAGAAACGGGAAACCATTTAAATTAGTTTCACGGGTGCAATTAGCACTAAGTGTAAGAGGAGGAAGAAGCATGAATATTACAATTCAAAAGAAAAAAGCATTTACAGTTGCTGGAATCAATGAACAAAACATCAATTCATCATTATGTCCGAGTATTTGGGATAAGCTATATGAAAAATATAGCCACGATGAACTTGCAAGTTTAGGAAGCGGTCAAAGTATGGGCGTTTGCCATGATGTGGAAAATCCAAGCACAATAAATTATATGGCTGGTTATATCGTTAATGATGTAGACAAAGCCACAAGTATGGGCTTAGATGTTTTGGAAGTGGAAGAAGCAGAGTATGCAGTTGTAGAATTAGTAGGAAGTGTTCCGGAGTGCATTCATAACGGGTGGAAATATGCAATGGAAGTATTCTTCCCTGAGCATGGCTATATTCATTCAGGAAAATCTGACTTTGAATATTACTATGAAGGTGATATGCACAGCAAAGACTACAAAATGGAACTTTGGATTCCGATAACTAAAGCTTAAAAACCAGCTTGTCGAGCTGGAAAATTCCAGTTTGTCGAGGTAATACCTTTTAACGATAACCTCAAGCTATCGTTAAATAGTTTAGTGGATATGTTTCCGCATACAACTCAACTACTTGACATACTTGGTGTTCACTCGTTCCATGTTGAGTGTGTAAGCTTGTTGGTAAAAGCGTAAAACCCTTGTAAGAAAAGGCAAAACTAAAAGCCGTGAAGTAGCTTCTTTATTCGAATAGAGGGGAAGTATCAGAGTAATAGTTGAAGTTGGGTTTCTAGATACTATAGACTGCCATGCTATCAATCTATTTCAAAATTTCTTGGAGTATGGAGTTATCATAAATCAAGTTCTCAACCACATCAGTATTTCAGAAGCTGGACAAATTGTGATAACTTTCCTTGAAGAAACAGAAGTTGAATTGTAAGAGACTGCAATCGAAAGGTTGCGGTTTTTTGTGTTGTTTCGTGGTATAATAGGCTAAAACGATAAACGGTATGATTGGTTACAAGCTGTAGGAGTTATATTATGGGTAAGTGGACTTGTCAATGCGGATATCCAATGAATGACCATGCTGCCCCAGACCCGAATGCTTTTTCGGTATTCTCGGATGAGTTATGGGAAGAGATAACGGATACCGCAGATGAAAATAATAAGATTGATTATTATGATATTACTGAGGCTTCGTACTATGCTTGGCAATGTCCAAATTGTCATAGCTTGATGGTATTCGGTGAGGATGAGAATCCAAATCGTTATACTTTTTATAAGTGGATAGATTTAGATCGTAAAGAGAAGGAGCTAACTGATCAAGAAACTGATTCAAATTCATCAGTTGTAGTTTATAGAGTTGCATCAGTCACTTTCTCAGAGTTTGGCGAGGAGTACACCTATATTTGTGAGGATGAATCAATCAGGGAAGACCATTTTGTGGTTGTACCTGTTGGAATCAACAACGTCGAAAAGGTTGCTCATGTTGTGAAGGTATATCAGGCTTCACAAAAAGATATCTCATATCCAATTGACAAGTTAAAGCGTGTGATTAAGCGTTATTCTGATTTTGATAAAGAGAAAGCAAAAGAGATTTCAGCGGAATTATTGAGGTCAGGTCGATGTTTGCAAATAGATGATTTTTCTAATTCAGTAGTAGAAAACGAATATTTTGATATTTTGCACAATAAACTTGGATACTGGTGGTTGGAACTGAATGGCGTTCCCATTCCAATGAAGGTTCTCCTATTGAATACCAATTATGAAAAGTATCACGTTGACTGCGCTATACATATCAAACCTTACAATATGCACTATAGTACTTTCCAATCGTTAAAGTTATGTACCGACTTTGAGATTGACGCTTACCGCTGGGTTGATGTCATTTCTGATGAATATGTTTGGGGAAATTCCTGGGAACTTGATGGTATCCAGTTTGGGATTACCTGTCAGGAATCATCAGAGGAGGATGAAGTGACACTTGGCAAATATAGCCGTGTCCCATATTATAACGACTGGCATCCAGATTGGAGCGATAGATACGGTTTTAATGTAGCTTGGAAACCACATGAATCTGATGAAGACTTGTCGGTAGATTTTTACATTTCTTAGAGTGATAAATTCGCTCAATCATATAATAACAAAGCCAGACTAGTCACTTTAGTTCTATAATACAGATGTTTGCTAGCATCACATGTTGAGGCAATATCACTGCATATTCAAACAGATTAAACAAAGATGTAGCTAGGAAAGTCTTACAGTAAGGAGTTTAAATGTGAAATTCCATGAATTTGGTGATAAGAATTTGCCTTCTATCTTGCTTATACATGGCGGTGGCAGTTCTTGGTGGAATTATCTTCGTCAAGCACGGATCTTATCAAAAGACTACCGTGTTATTCTACCCACTTTGAATGGCCACGGTGAAGAATATCAACTCGATTATGTTTCTACTGAAGATTCTGCTTTGGAGATCCTAGACTATGTCAAAGCAAACTGTGGCGGGAAGGTATTTGCGATTGGTGGGGTTTCACTTGGTGGTCAAATTGCCATGGAACTTTTGTCATTAGACAGCGAGATAGCTGAGAAGGTTATCATAGATGGAAGCCTCTGTATTCCTCAACCAAGGTTAGCTAAAATCAGCATCTTTCTAGTAGCTCTATTTGGTAAACTGATGTTCAGTAAATTCTCTTGCAAACTTCAATTAAGCATGATGGACAAACTCTATCCTAAACTGGCTTATCCAGAGGAAATAAAAGCTTATTATTTGGAGGATTTGCCAAGGACACCTATCAAAACATTGGTGACCATTTACAAAACCTATATGGGGTGTTACAAGTTGAAGGACACAATTTCTGCTAGCAAGGCGAAAGTTCTGTATATCTATGGTGAAAAAGAATTAAACTGTGTGAAAGCATCGGCAAAATTATTTCAGCAGCTACATCCAAATACGATCTTGTATGAAGCAAAGGGCTATAACCACGGCTATTTATCGGCTTACCTATCTCAAGAATGGATTGATTTGGTGGTACCATTTTTAAAGAGTGACCCATTGAAAATTTGATATGCTGTAAGGAGGAATCTTATGTTAGGAGCAATAGTAGGAGACATTGTAGGTTCTGTTTACGAATGGGGCAATATTAAAACGAAAGATTTTCCATTATTTCGTGAGGATTGTTTTTTCACTGATGATACGGTTATGACCTGTGCTGTTGCTGAAGCCATCATGAACGGTGGTCAGAAGGATGACTTTATTGATGCCATGAAGAAATATGGCAGAATGTATCCCGATGCTGGGTACGGGCCTAGGTTTAATACATGGATTCAAAGCAATGATTGCTCCCCTTATAATAGCTTTGGCAATGGCTCTGCCATGCGTGTTTCTCCTTGTGCTTGGGTGATGGATTGTGGTTTCTTTGCAAGAACAGGAGCCTGGCCTTTTAGAAGATCTCTCGCACGACTTTCCGCAGAAGTGACTCATAACCATCCAGAGGGTGTCAAAGGAGCTATGGCGACGTCTGATGCTATCTTTATGTGTCGTTATTACTTTGGAGGCTACTGTAGCGACTACGAGCAACCAATCAATGATTATCCTACAGAGTGTAAAAGACGTATCAAGGAATACATAGAGAAAGAGTATGGATATAACCTTTCTCAATCACTCGATGACATTCGTCCTAACTATCATTTTAATGAAACCTGTCAGAATACGGTACCTCAAGCCATCATTGCTTTTCTTGAAAGTACAGATTTTGAAGATGCAATTCGCAATGCCATCTCTCTTGGTGGGGACAGTGATACTCTTGCTGCTATCACCGGGAGTATAGCAGAGGCCGCATATGGTATTCCTGATTGGATTAAGGATAAAGCATATACCTATTTAGATGATCCTTTAAAAGATGTACTTAGCCGATGGGAGCAAGAAGTTTCAATAACATAACAGAGATTAGATAAAGACAATTAAAAACGGCAAAGCGACGAGATAGGAAACAATCTCGTCGCTTTTTGCTTAAAAGTTAATGTTGCTATGGATTTATTCAGGCACCTAGTTAGTTTTTTGCTGATTCAAGAGGAGGATACAGGATATTACTGCAATACAGGATACAAGAATCAGATACCAAAGATTTTCAAGACCAAAACCATGATTGACCATCAATCGGAATCCCCAAAAGGCTGGGAAAAGACGCCCGATTGCTTGAAGAAAATCAGGTAGTAAGTTGCTAGGAAACATGATTCCTGAGAGCATAATTGAGGGTAAAAAGACAAGTTGCGCTATCATGGTCAGCTTTGCTTGATTTTTTACAGTAAGGCCCAGTATACTTCCGATACTCAACGATACAAAAATGTAGATGGCAAGCGCGAGAAAGAATAGGGGAAGTTGATTCGGTAGACTTGCGTTAAATAAAATTGGAGCAAGTAGTAGGATCACCATGCAGGTCATTATCAAATGAACAAAGGCAGAGAGAACCATGGTCACCAGTCCTAAGTGAATAGGAACACCATTTGCTTTATAAATCTTTTTTATGTCGCTTCCGTATGTTTCAATCAAGGAAGGCGGTAAGCCGAGAAAGGCCCCCATGGAAACACTCATGACAATCATTGACTGTATGAGTGTACTACCCATTTCAGGCATAACGGAAGTAAAAATACCACCCATGAGAAGAAAGAAAATAAGCGGTACAATATAGTAAGTAACCAAGAGAGACTTACTTCGTATGTCCAATTTCCACTGTAATGCTAGGCTATATAAGAATCCTTTCATTCCGATCCCCTCCTTGCCATTTCGATGAAATGCTGCTCCAGTGTGCCACGATCCACCTTAATATCCAGTATTTGGATATGTTTCTGTTTGCATTCTTCCAATAATGAAATCAAAGTGTCCTCGATCGTATCTGTTTCAAAAGATTTCTCTCCGTCCTGGGTCTTTAAATGGATGAAATATTTTCTTCCCAACCTGTCTGTCAGTTCTGAAGGAGTACCACAAAAGACAATCTTTCCACTATTCAAAATAGCAATGCGGTCACATAAGGTTTCAACTTCGGCCATATCGTGGCTTGCCAAAACAATTGTCTTGCCCTGTGATTTGAGCTTTCGGATTTGTTCATGGAGGGATAGTCTTCCTTCAACATCAAGTCCCGCTGTCGGTTCATCGAGAAAAATAATATCCGGATTACTGATAAGTGCAAGAGCAAGATGTAATCTTCTTTTTTGACCGGTGGATAATTCTATGTATTGCGACTCCTTCATTTCTTTTATGCCAAGGGCCTTTAGCATAGCATCATCAATGTATGTATGATTCCATTTTGCAAAGAGCTTTATGGCTTCCATCGGTTTGATGTGGATGGGTAGAGAGGAGGACTGTAGTTGAATTCCGGTTTTCCCGTTTACAATTATAGTGCCTTCATCATATTTTCTCAGACCTTCGATACATTCAAGCGTGGTTGTTTTACCAGCTCCGTTCACTCCGAGCAGAGCAAAGATTTCTCCTTGTTTGATTTGAAAATCGAGACCTCTAAGAACCATATTGCTACCATAACTTTTCTTTAATCCAGAAACCTCTATCGCGTTTTTCATGGTTCTACCTCCTCAAGGGGATTGGTTCCAAGCCTTGAAAAATAGACTTGTAAAGCAGGCCCTAAATAATCATTAACGATTTTTTGCTTTTCTTCCCAAGCGTTTGAGGCGGTATCAATATTCCCAACCTCCATCAACTTCGGAAGCATGCTCATATCACCATTTGTAAACTCCATAATCAAGCTCCAGTATTCTTGCACAACCTGCTGGCTTTGTTCGCTTTCAACTGGCACGTTTTCTTTTTGAAGCTCCACGATTTGATCACTTAGGCGGTTCAACCTATCCATAAAGTCTTGTCCGCTTTTCTTGTCAAATCGACTGCGTATCTGGTCGAGCGTATCATCATCAAAGCGCTTAATGAGAGAGTAGGAGTCATTCTTCATCTGTAGATTGACAATAATGTCTGCATATTTCTTTAAATTGACCGTTTGTATTTGTAAAACTTCTACCTTTAACTGCTCTATTGCGATCAAAGAATCCTTAAGTTGTTCTATATTTTTACGAAGAACATCTGCCTGTTCCGTAAGAGCTTTAGCAACATCATCAGGTGTTTTTAAAGAGATCAAACGGCTCTTTATATCCTTGAGAGAAAAGCCCAGTGATTTTAAAGATAGAATCTGATGGAGTAGCACTATATCTTTATCGGTATAAAGCCTGCGACCTCCCTCACTTTCTGCCGATGGAGAAAGTATCCCCTCTTTATCGTAATATTGTAGAGTACGGATGGTAACGCCCATTTTCTTAGCAAGTTCCCCAACTGTCATAAATCCTTCCGGAATTGCTCTATATTTAGCCATAATTACTCCCCTCCTCATACCTATTATACATCGTTACGTAACGTCATGAACAAGGAGTTTTAATAAAATTTAAACTGTAAATCTTTTAGCATTAATGAAGAATCTCATAAAAAATATAGACTTGATGAATTGGTGAGCTTGTTTTCTATTTCAAAAGGTTATTTGGTCCAATAATAAATATCTGATATGTGAGTGGAAACGTGTTATAATTGAGGATGAGACAAGAGGAGGTAAGCTGGTGAAATTTTTAGCAATCAATCCTATTTAGTAAAAAGAATGCTTGAATCTCTATCCTCACGTGTTGAGTATATTAGTTTGCTAAAAAACTATCTTCTATCTAAATATTGAAAGGATTAATGATGTATCTATTAGAATTTTACCAAAACAATTATTCAAAAGATTTAGTCGTGTTTGATTCTTTAGAAGAGGGAAGAGCCTTTGTAGCGCAAATCCCGGGATATACTTTAGAAAAAGAAGATAGTTTTGTTGTGGAGTATTTTAATCCAAAAAATCTACCGGATTATATGGAGATTGTCTTCAATGGAAATATTGTCCCTTTATCTAGATTTTCGTTTAATTCTGAGGAAAATGTGGACATTATTTGGAAAGAAATTTCGAATCTATCCGTTAAAAACGATAAAATGATCGAAGGAGCTACAAAAGTAGAAGCATATGTCGTGAATAACGATGAAGTGAAAGCTTATGTCGAAGCACGAGAAGCAAACTTCCGCAAGGCAAAAATATTCCTAGAAAACAAAGGGTATGAAGTTGACAGAAGCTTTTTCGGAAGTGAAGACGGCGAAGCGATTCTCTACAGAAAATGCGGCACCGAAGATTGGCACTTCTTATGCCACTTAGACCCGCTGTTTGTAGAGATTGAAGATGTCGAAGAATATGTGAAAGAAGCGATGGAAGATATTCAATAGTCAAACAAAGTTCTTTGTGAGTTTATGCCACTGCTTGAGTAGACGGATTGAGCAGTAAAGAGAAACATCTAGCACTATCTAGCTTCTTAAGGAGAAATATCTATCATAAAAATGGAAATCAGGAAAACCTATCTTGTAAAATAAGATTATCGCATTAATTCCTCAAGATATGATTAAACGGATTCCATTTTTTGTTAGAAAACATGCTATTACACATACTGTTAAGAGAGTATCGCTCGAGTATCCGGAGTTGTATGCAGTAGCTGAACAAGAAGGCCAACTTCCTGAAAAGGAAGCTCAAGAATTGCAACAAATTCTTACAGATATTTTCCAAGAGAAAATGAACAAGCATAAGATTAAATAAGCTTTGAGATTTATCAATAAGATGTCGATTGAGCATTAGGAGTTGAGAATGGCAATTGATGGCGTTAAAATCATTGACAGTGATCAAGGGTATGACATTTACAATGAGGTAGTTGGTCGCTATAGAGATGGTGATCATGTAGCCAATATTATCAAGGATATCCTCGATGCGGAGAAAGATTACTGTCAAACAGACTTTTTTACAGAAATTTATTGGACTGCTCTTGCCTACTCACTGTGGAAGATTGGTCACCTGACAGACGATATCAGAGATAAAACCTTGGAGCTTATCAAAAAAGGGGCTGATCCATTTTGGTTGGAAATAGATTCAAAGGCTTTGAAGCAAAGGCAAAAGGTCTTGGATAATCTTGCTATCCATTTGCAAACTGAAAATCCTAGACCTCTAAAGGTCACTAAAGCCAAAACTAAACGTAAACCTTATTTTGAAGAAGGAGATCTCCTTACTGTTAAGTTCCAAGATGAGTATGGTCTTGTCTTTGTATCTATGGTGGAGCAGAGTCCTAGAAAGCTTGAGTATCATTTGGCTTGCACACGCCTCTTACAAACCAAAAAGCCCTCCATCGATGATTTTTTGACCAGTCAAATCTCCTGTAAGATGGACAATACAAAGTTTGCTCTCGTTACAGATTGCTGGTTCAATCACAAAGATTTAGGGCAATTATTAGAAAATATTGAAAAAATTGGACAGGTGAAACTTAGACCTTTTAGTCTTTGGATGTTGGCACCTGCCCAAAATTTAGAAGATATTTATGAAGAAATCACTAGAGATAAAGGTTCCTCTGGCCTTCGATTCATCGAAACCTATAAACTTGTCGACGATATTTTTCCAGTTTAATACTTATGTGATAAAGGGGGAAATGGTGAATCATTCCCACATGCTATGCTGGGCTCTGACTCCATAGCTATCAATCGAACCATCTGAATTGAACTTGGATTCAATCCGGTATCTTTTCCAGAGGTCGTAATCTGCTGTTTGGATGGTTAGGATAAAGTTGGTATCTTTATCAGAGACGTTATAATCAGCTGGATTGACTTCAAAGATATCGATTAATTTTCGTGTTTGAAAATCTTGGAGCTTGAGATTTGCTAGCTTGACATGATTGATGGAAATTTTTTCTAGTTGCTTGCTATCCTTAGGTGTTCTGTAATAGGTGATGACGCAGTTTTTGAGTTGATCAGTATCTCTTCCCGTAGGAGTAAGGCTCATAAAGCCACAGGACTGATCATCCCGCTTGACTTCAAGAAGCTGACCGTAGTAGAAGTGGTCGTTTTTGGGATTGGTGATGGAACTCTCTGCGCCTTTATCTCCAAAGGTATAGCCTTGGTCTAAAAGCTCGGAAGCCTTGGTTTCACCGATGATGACAGTGGTATCTTGAATGGTTACGGGAACTGGTTGAGCTGGAAGGCCACTCATCATCATGCAAAACATAAAAACATAACTCGTTAAAAAAGCTGTCCCGATAAAAGAATTGGTTGATGCATAAACATGACTGTTATGAAAGTTTTTTCTTATAGCTAGTACAACAAATTTTCCAAGACTTTTTAAAACCATACTAACAAGTACGATGAAAAATTGTTTTTTCAAACATTCATAAATGGCTTGAGGAAAGCTATTAACATGATAGTAGAAACCAGCCAATACGAGTAGATTTACGATTAAATAGATCAGTAAGAACCAATGAATCTCTTTAAGGGCGTTAGCATCAGTGATTTCTTCATAGTCAACGTGAATTCTTCCTTGAACAGCATGACCAAGTTTATAAATCCATTTGGGAATGTCTTTGCCTTTTTTAACCGCAACTACAAGTCTAATATAGAGATAGATAGTAAAGGACAAGGATAGAAAGAAAAGAGCATAAAAACCCAAAACAATACTAGTGAACATTACTATCCCCCTATTTAACATTCAATAAAACAATTTCTTAGGTCCATTATAGCATTTTCTATAGAAATAGAGCTAAAAACATCAGTATATCCTACAAGATTCAAAGGAGAAAAATCATGGGAATGATTGCCAATTATCAGTATTTACCAGACGATGAATTAAAACAATTAAGCTACTTTCTAATGAGGAAGAAGACTTGTTAGATTTTGCCGAAGATTCCGCTGATAGTCATGATATCTTAATAGATATCGACAAATAGATACGCAACCAAGTCAAGCTCCTCAACCGAGTCAATCAGTAGAAGCTGCGCAACCAGTTCAGCCAGTCGAGCCTGCTGCACCAAGTCGTCAACTTGCTCCAGTAGTTTATGTGGCAAGAAATGGAAATGCGGATGTTTATTGGTATTCAAAGGATAATATGCCGAGAAACACTAATTTTGCGAATGTAATCGAAATGTCAGAAGAGCAAGCACTGAATCTTGGAAAGAGGCATACATCTAAAGAATAAAGCTAGGATTTAAGCATATAAAAAAGCCCTGTAGGGCTTTTTTGTGTGACGAGCTTTAATGAAAAGCAGAACTAATGAATAACTTTTTGCCAATTAATCTTCAACTTCATTGAAGAACTCAAGATCTGGTTTGACATCTACTACAGCATGTAAGAAGAGGATTAACTGTTCATATTTTACAGGTGTAACCATACCTAAATCGAACTCGAATTCTTTCTCTCCCTCTCTAGAAAGTAAGAAGAGATTCTTTGAACGTACCTTTCCGTTTCGGACCCACTTGATTCGAACCCCGAGTGCCTGAATTTCATTGAGAAAGATAGGATTAACGAATCGTCCATATTGTGTATTGAAGATAGCTTCGCGGTAAAGGTAGAGTTGGTTCAGTTTATCGACAGCAGTCGCATTCTCTTTGAATAATTCCACGTTTTCTTCCAGTTCTGGATAGTGGTTGAAGATATCCTGGTATTTTTCTTGCACTTTTTTTGGTGCGACTCTGATTAAATGGCCAAATCCAAGAATCATGGCTAAGAAGATAATACCGAATACGATTGAAAAGACAATCCCAACTGTATCGTTTTCCTGAAGAGCTCTCGGTAGGTTGAATGAGATAAAAATCATCCCAATGATACCGAAAAACAACCACATACCATAAATGGTGTACAAGCCTTTAATTTCTTTCTGCATAGAAACTCCTTATATTTATAATAGGTCTATTTTAGCATAGATGGACGAATTTGTTCAATCTCATTTGACTTGCAAAGCATTTTCTAAAGTTGTATACTAGAACATGATTTTGTGTAATCGTTTGCATAAATTGATGAATGATGAGAAAGAAAAGTAGGAGACGAGACAGATGGAATTAACAGCGATTTATCATCGGCCTGAATCGGAGTATGCCTATCTTTATAAGGACGGCCAGCTCCACATTTGCATCCGAACCAAGAAAGAGGATATCAAACGGATTGTCTTGCACTATGGGGATCCTTTTATTTTTATAGAAGATCTATATGAGGCAACCAAGAAAATGGAAAAGGTGACGACCGACGACCTCTTTGATTATTGGCAAGTGTCGGTATTTGTTGGCCATGCTCGGATCCAGTATCTCTTTGAATTAGAGGACACAGCGGGAAAGAAGATCTTGTACGGAGACCGGGGTGTGGCAGCCTACACCAAGGAGAATCTGGACTTCGTCATGAATGGCTTTAAGCTTCCTTTTATCCATGAGATTGATGGTTGCGCCGTACCGGATTGGGTAGCTCAGACAGTTTGGTATCAGATTTTTCCTGAGCGCTTTGCCAATGGGAATCAAGCCATTTCCCCAGAAGGCGTCCGCCCTTGGGATGCGTCTATTTCCCCTCAAATCTTGGATTTCTTTGGTGGAGATTTGCAGGGGATCATCGATCACTTGGACTACTTGCAGGAGTTAGGGATTACAGGGCTCTACCTTTGTCCGATTTTTGAATCGCCGAGCAACCACAAATACGATACCATCGATTACTTTAAAATCGATCAACATTTTGGTGATAAAGAGACCTTCCGCCAGCTGGTGAAAGAGGCCCATGCGCGTGGGATGAAGATTATGCTGGATGCCGTCTTCAACCATATCGGCTATGATTCACCCCAATGGCAGGATGTGCTCAAAAACGGAGAAGATTCAGTTTACAAGGACTGGTTTCACATCAAAGAGTTCCCAGTTGAGACGGATAATCTCTGGAACAATCGTGACTTAACCTACCATGCATTTGCCTTTGCGGGCTATATGCCTAAACTCAATACAGCTAATCCAGAGGTTAAGGCCTATCTCTTGAAGGTTGCGACATACTGGATTGAAGAGTTTGATATCGATGCTTGGCGCCTGGATGTGGCCAATGAGATCGACCATCAATTCTGGCGAGATTTCCGTAAGGCGGTCTTGGCCAAGAAGCCAGACCTCTATATCCTCGGGGAAATCTGGCATTCGTCTCAACCTTGGCTTAATGGTGATGAGTTCCATGCGGTGATGAACTATCCTCTCTCTGAGAGTATCAAGGATTATTTCCTGCGTGGGCATAAGGAGACGCAACGCTTCATTTGGGAGATCAATAGCCAGTCTATGTACTACAGGCAACAGATCTCTGAGGTCATGTTCAACCTCTTGGACTCCCATGATACAGAGCGCATCCTGACAACAGCCAAAGGGGATCTCCAGTCCGTCAAGTCTGCCCTCGCCTTCCTCTATCTGCAACGCGGAACGCCATGTATCTATTATGGGACGGAGCTAGCCCTCATCGGCGGACCAGACCCGGATTGCCGGCGTGTCATGCCATGGGAGCGCGTGTCAGAAGACAATGACATGCTGAATTTTATGAAGGACTTGATCCAGCTCCGAAAAGAAGTGGCAGGAATAATCCAACATGGTAAAGTGAGTCTAGAAGAAGTGGAGCCGGATGTGGTGGCAGTAGAATGGCAGCATGAAGGTAACATGCTCAAAGCCTACTTTAACCACTCCAAGAAAGCCTTTGTCATAGAAAGAGGACAAGCTGATCTGATCAGCCATGGGAACATCTCTGGTGAACAATTAACCATCCAACCAAATGGATTTGTTATTTATAGAGAAGATTAGTAAGAAAGAAGCCTGGAATAGAGAGATTGCGGGCTTCTTTTTATAAATAGTATCTTTATTCGCACCCTTATATTATAATAGGAGATGAGAAAGGGGGAGACAGTGATGAAGATATTAGCAATCAATCCTATTTCGTTTAAAAAAAGAATGACAGAATTTCTGTTTGATTATCTTTTCATTCTAGCTTATTTAGTACTTCTGTTTTTAGGTTCGATGCTTATTTACATTATTTTTTTTAATGGCGTCCCAGAGTTTACAGAAATTCAGTCACAGTGGCTTGTATTTTTCACCTCTGTTTTGCCAATCACGCTCCTTTTCACCTTTTTGGATTATGCAAAAAATGGCAGTTTTGGGAAGGCAAAAGCGGGACTTGAACTGGTCTACCAGAAAAAAACAGTGCAGGCAAGCTTGATTAGAAATGTCATCAAATTTTTACCTTGGCAACTCGGTCATATGGGCACGATTCATGGCTTCTATAGTGATTTTGATATGTTATCCATTATCCTTTCTATTTCGGCTACTCTACTCGCAGTTTTGCTACTGGCAATGACGATGTTTCGGAAAGATAAGAGGCATCTAGGAGACTTGCTAGCCCATACGCAAGTCCAACTAAAAGGTGACTAGGATGAAATTTTTGGTTGTCGATAAGAACAAATAACCAAATTAATTAGGCAAAAAAACTAAAGGTATTCATGATGAAAAAATTTTTGATATTTATTTTTGCAATTTTAGTATCCATGGTAGGAGTGATAGCTCTTATGTTAAGTAGTTATTATAGAGCTTATGAGAATGCTCATAATCATTCGAGTTATTCATGGACAAAAGAAACTTATCCTGTAGAAAAATACTCTAATCCAATTGATAAATATAATGATAATTTCGAATTATTATTTAATTTGCTTGTTAAAAAACTTTTTTCTCCAACTTTAGTAGAAAAAGAATTTAAAAGGGCATATGAAACAGCTAAAAATCTGTCAGCGGATTCTCCTATTTCGATGCAGGCTATCAAAGATAAAATAAAGATTTATAATTATTCTGAAGGCGCTAACCAGTACGCTGTATATAAGCTTAATATAGACTGGAAAGAGCAGGCTGTTTTAGCAGCAAAATCACTTCAAAAGTATCGTTATTCAAAAGAAAAGTTAGCTGAGCAACTGATAAATGTTGAACTATTTACTCAAGAAGAGGCTGATTATGCTGTAGAACAAGTAAATTTCGATTGGAAGGAGAATGCTGTGAAAGAAGCGGAATCTTATGTAAGAGGTGGCAAGATTACGAAAGAAAAGATGTTAGAAATACTTGTTGAAAACAAAAAGTTTACTCAAGAGGAAGCCGAGTACGCAATAGAGCATGCTAAAATTGATTGGTCGAATTAAACAATAGTTCTAGTGTTGATCTGAAGAACCTAAAAGAGTCTAATGAATCTAAAATAACTAGGATAGAAAATTAATAAAAAGTGGCATGATGATGATTAAAACACGATTATTATCTATAATCGCTAGTTGAACAGTGATTCTCACTTAAAACAAAAGGAAGGTGTTCTAAAGTAAATCAGAAATTAATATACTTCATAAGATTTAACGACTAAGAGATAGAGTGAGGGATGACTTGCCTTTCCTCTATTTTTCGGCTCCTTTAGTTGTACTTTCCTCTACATAGGTGTATAATGTGGCCTTAGATAAACAAATGAGGAGTTTGCTATGGAATTAAAAGATTTTACAGAAAAAGAACAAGAACAAATCAACCAAGGTTTGAGCACTGCTGAGATTTCGGATAAAGAAGCAGCCAAGAAGTTGCTTGCTCTTGTACCGCAAGAATGGATTAAGCGTATCCCTTTCTTTGTCAGAGGGCATGCGACAACAAAGACGATCGAACGTGTGGCTATGCGTTATCCTGAACTCTATGCTGTGGCCAAGCGCCAAGGAGACCTTCCTGAAAAAGAACGGGAAGAATTGCGAGTCATTATGACGGAAGTCTTTGAAGAAAAGATGAACAAACACAAGATTAAATAATCCTTTATTATTTTTATCTCACAATTGAACGAGTGATTGCGGTTGAAATATTGCAGTCGCTTTTTTATTTACTAGTATAAAGTCTTTTACACTAGTAAATAAAAAAGAAGAATATTTCATGATATAATACTAATGAAAGCAGTTCCAGACGGATGAAAGATTCCATTGAAGAAAAACAAGTAAAGGTATTCATTATGAAAAAATTTTTGATATTTATTTTTGCGATGTTTGGATTGTTCGTAGGATGGATAGCTATTATGGTATATAGTTATCAAAGAAGTTATAATGAATGGAAAAGTTCACGTTCAGGATCAAGAGTAACTTATCCAGTTGAAAAATACTCTACTTCAAGTTCTAGTACCAAGTATTATGATTATGAAAAATACTCTACTTCAAGTTCTAGTACGAAGTATTATGATTATAAAAAATCAAATGAATATACAGATGCATATGTAAAAGCTCTCTTTTTGTCAGAAAAATCTCATTTATCGAAACAGAAAATTGAACAAGATTTAACAAGGTTTGGAAGATATTCAGAGGATGCTACCCAGTACGCTATCAATAAGCTTAATATTGACTGGAAAGAGCAAGCACTTTTAAGAGCAAAATATTATCAAGAGTTTCATTATTCAAAAGAAAAATTAGTTGAGCAACTTATAAATGTTGAACTATTTACTCAAGAAGAGGCTGATTATGCTGTAGAACATGTTAATTTCGATTGGAAGGAGGACGCTATGAAAGAAGCGGAATCTTATGCAAACGGTACCAAGATTTCGAAAGAAAAGATGTTAGAAGTACTTGTTGAAAACAAAAAATTTACTCAAGAGGAAGCCGAGTACGCAATAGAACATGCCAAAATAGATTGGTCGAATTAAACAATAATTTTAATTTTGATTTTTGTAACATATTGAAGAGCTGGATAGTCTGCCAGCTCTTTTTTGCTACTTATAAAGTTTCCTTAATTCGTGAAAAATAGTTGGAGCTAAGTCAGTTTTAAACTATAATATAGGATAAGGAGATTCGATAGGAAGAAGAAATGAATGATGTTACAAAACACGATTCAATGTTACAAAACATCTTAGTATATAGAAAAGGAACCAGTTTATGAAACCATTTAAAAAATTCATGCTCCTTACTAGCTGTGCTTTGGCGATCTTTGCTTTAGCGGCTTGTGGGACCAATCAAAAGCAATCCAAGGAAAAGCAGGAGAGCTCTACTGTTCAGCAGTCCATTTCAGACAAGGAGCACTACAAGGGAACTTACAGCAACCTTAATAGCAAGGAAAGCGTCGAAGAAGTGCGGGCTCTCTTGTCTGCTTATTTGGATCAGGAAAGTGTAGACAAGTTTCTGGGTCTAGTAACGGACTATGATAGCATTGTCGGCTCGGTCGGTTTGACGGGTAACTTCAGCAAGTTCAAGAAAACAGACTACAATGTAGAAAAAATTAGTGACTTGTGGACCAAGCAGAAGGGCGATTTCGTCGGGACCAACTGCCGGATCAATAGCTATACCTTGCTAAAGAATCGTATCGAGATTCCTAAGATGAAAGCGGATAGTGAACTCTTGTTCGTGGATAATGATGCTATTGACAAAGGCAAGGTCTTCGATGAGGCAGACAAGGAAGCCTTTAACATTCTCTATTCACGGGTTCCGACTGAGGCGACAACAGATGTCAAGGTCCATGCCAAGAAGATGGAAGAGTATTTTGCCAATTTCAAGTTCAATGAAAATGCGCGCATGCTTTCTGTCATCGTTCATGATAACCTAGATGGCAACACGCTTTTTGTCGGGCACGTCGGTGTCTTGGTGCCTGCTAAGGACGGCTATCTCTTTGTCGAAAAGCTAACCTTTGAAGAGCCCTACCAAGCCATTAAGTTTGCAACCAAAGAAGATGTCTACAAATACTTGGAGACCAAATACCAAGATTACACGGGTGAAGGTCTGGCTAAGCCCTTTATCATGGACAATGAAAAATGGGTTGAAACCAAATAGAATTTCAAGCTAGTTAAGTTTGATGGAATTCCAGCTAAGGAAAGGAGCTAAAGATGAATAAAAAACGGAGCTTCTTTGCTCTAGCCCTTATTCTTATCGGTTTTCTATTAGTAGAATCAAGTATGTATGTCCTACCCTTTATTGAAGGATTAAAAGATTTAGAACTAGTTGCTTTCGGATTTGGAATTCTTCTCTTAGTGGGTATCATCATCTTATTAACCAAGACTAAAAAGCATACTGATTAAGGCCAAGTCAACAATTTTACTGTGTATTTAGAATTTATGGAGGGAGAAATGGAATGGCAAATTTGGGATCAGGACCAGTATTGTTAAGTGTTGGTTTTATTGGCTTCTTCAGCATTACGTTATTCGTTCGTCGCTGGTTGGCTAGCCGACGTAGTGGTGGTCCCTTCTTTGCGCCCTTCCATATTAACCATGGCATCTTCTACATTCATGTGCCTTTGTGTTTCTGCCGTCGTATGATCCCATTGAAAGAGATGAAGCAGATAACCTACTTATTGCTCCGTGGTCGCGCTGGTGGTGGGAGTCGCTATGCTTTCTATATCGAACTCAGAAATGGAAAGACCATTCCCTTCTTTTTCGGTAAAAGCAAGCGGAATGAACTGTTGGTTGAAAAACTCAAGCAAAATGCTGGTAAGTATGGGTTTAAAGTACATTTTCAACGCTAGAATACAATCACCTGAAGGAAACAAAACTAGGATTTGATTCTCTGTAAAAACGAAAGTGAGCAATTCTATGAACGATTCTATGAAAGAATATATCTACTTAAAAAAGCAGTTCCAAGCGCAAGATAAGGATTCATCCAGCGTGCTGGCTCTCTATGAATTTGCAGATTGGCTGACCGTACAGGAAACTCCAGAAGCTAAGCAGGTCTTGGTGGATGTGTATCAGGAGTTGGGCTTGTATGCCAGTGCCTATGCTCTCTTCTCAGAGTTAGTAGACAAGTCTGATCGCAAGCAAGTAAAGAAACTTTTCACCTTAGAAAAGATGAGTCTAAGTCATGGAGATCGCTTTGCTCTCTCTCGTCCCTTGACCGAAAAAGAAAAAAAGCCTCATAAGGAGAAAGTCAGTGAATTGCCAACCTTCCGCTATCATCCGGATCCACTAGCGACGGGTTCCTTTAAGGAAGGGGAGCCTAAGACCTGCCCTTCGTGTGGGGAAGACCACACCGTCTATTATGCTTTGAGACCTTATTGTGTAGAAGAGCTAAGACATCTCTGTCCAACTTGTATTTCTACTGGTCGTGCTGCCCAAAAGTTTGAAGCAGAGTTTATCCAAGATGCTGATTGGCAAGGGGTCATGAATAAGGAAAAAGACCAGATCCTCTTCTGTCAAACTCCAGGTTATAGTAGCTGGCAGGGCGAATATTGGCTCTCCTGTTGCCAAGACTACTGTGCCTATATGGGGACAGTTGGCACTCGTGAACTGGAAGAGATGGGCATTGCAGAGCGAGTTTTGGAAGAATATGAGGAGCGTGATGAATTTCAGGATGTGGCTGAATACTTAGTCAAGGATGGTTCTATGTGTGGCTATCTCTTTCGATGTCTCCATTGTGAACAATACCATCTTTGGGTCGATGCGGATTAGTAGGATGCTCCAAATCTAATAGAGTCATGAACTAGATGAAAGAATAGAAAAGGAATCACGAATGAGTAGAAAGCAAGCCCTATCTATGTATTTGTTAGGAACCTTTGGTCAAGTATTAGGAGTCAGCCTTCTGGTTTGGTTTTTAAGAGTAGGAGGAGTCAAGGTTGATTTTACATCACCAATGGGGAGCATTGCTGTTATTGTAGGTGGTTTGTCATCAGCTTTGTGGGGCAGTATTGCAAGCATTAGTTACCATCAATCTAGTTTTAAACAACTTCTCAAAGATTTTTTTCAAGTCAAAGACAGTTTAGCAAATTATTGTTTGGTGCTTGTTTTCTTGCTACTCGACTTTTTCCCCTTTATCTTAGGTGGTAAGATTACCACTCAATCGTTGGTCTTGCCAGTGGTGCTCTTTTTCAAGGCCCTTCTTTTTGGTGGGATTGAAGAAATTGGCTGGCGTTATTTCTTTCAACCAACTTTGGAGGAAAGAATACCTTATCTTTCAGCTACTTTTATCACCTTTTTAGCCTGGTCTAGCTGGCATCTTTTTTACTTTTACATTGATGGTTCTTTAGCTGTCATTCAGTTGCTTCCGTTTCTAGTAGGTCTGCTAACTAATTGCTTTATCTTATCGGCCTTGTATCATAAAACGAAAAATTTATGGCTCTGTGTCATGACTCATGCCTGTATCAATTCCTTGTCTCAGATGATAGTGAATGAAGAGGTATGGCTATCTCTAGTCAGTAAAATTCTTATTATTTGTTTAGCAATTATGATTGCAAGAAAGAAGTATATAACTGTAAAGGAGGAAAAATGAGCAAATTTATTTCAAAACAATCAGTCGCTATCTGGTATGCACTGACTGCCCTCCTTGCTACTTTTATAGTGGGGCAAGTTATCCTTTGGTTTTTCCCGGATGGAAGTAGTATGGGTGCCTCACTACTGTTTATCCTAATGAACTTGATTCCCATGATTGTGGCGGCTGTCTTTTCTCTGGTGTTGAGTGAAGTCAACTCCTTGGGTGAATTTTTCAAAAAGGTCTTTCTTCAAAAAGAAAGTTCCCTATCTTGGATCCTAGCTTTCTTCATCCCCGTCATCTATTATGGGATCTCCATCCTGCTTATGAACGTTCGCTTTACTGGGAACTCCCTCTTGGCCTTCTTCCTATACTTCCCTTGGACCTTATTATATGGCGGTCTAGAAGAAGTCGGTTGGCGTTGGTTTTTACAAGATCATCTTTCCTTTAGTAAGCACTTTATACCTAAAATGATGCTTCTTTCCATTGTCTGGTTCCTCTGGCATATTCCTATCTATCAACTCCCTTGGATTACAGCAGGTTCGTCCAACTACCTCATCTTTTACCTGATGATTTTAGGGAATACTTTCCTATTTGGAGCGCTCAAGGAGTACTCGAAAGGAGCTGTTCCTTGTATCCTTGCCCATATGCTGATTGATAGTCTAGCTGTCCTCATGCTGGTACAGAGCTCTCTTCCTCAGATTATCCTTCTAGTTATTTTCGAAATTCTAGTATCCTCTTGGCTAGTGGCTATTCGAAAATCAGAGAAATAGAGTTGTACCTCTCATCTAATTTCGGTGGGAGGTTTTCTTTTTTATCAGATGATAAAATAAAACTTTTTAGCTAATAACGTATTCCATCATATAGTACTTCATAGAGGAGTCTGTAAAATGATATAATTAGTTTAACGAAGAACTTAGAGATAGGATCATCGTATTAACACAGTCTGATCCTTATCAATCATTCAAGGGGGAAAGACCATGCAAAAAACTTTTCAGTTGTTGCGAAGAGGAGATCTAGAGGCCGTCCGTCAGATATTGGATAAAAATCCAGAAGAAGTCAATGCTGTTTCGGGTGACAAACCCAAAAGAGATCAAGGGCAATCCCTTCTTCAAGTCGCTATCAAATCGGGACATCTAGATATTGCAGACTTACTCATTGATAGAGGGGCAAATCTTAACTTTATTGAAGAGCCGACAGAGCTGAATCCATTTTGTCAACCGGTCATCCAAACAGCCGGTGGAAGAGCTGTATTTGACTGCAGGCGCATGATCAAACGTTGGAAAGGCCAATATGAAATGCATTCGTCTAAGGAAAAGGCGGACCAGTCTTTCAAGGTTTTCGAGAAAATGTTGGAACTTGGGGCAGATATCTCTCAGAAGAATAGTCATGGGGGAACCTTATTACAAACTATCTTAATAGAAACCAAAGAAGTTCTGCCATCTTATTCTTGGAAAACAAAAGAAACAAGAGATAATGTCCTCATCACGGAGGAATTACGTCATGATTTAAATCGTATTTATAATCTCCTGATTCGTTACGGTGTGACTTCGGACGAAATTTCTGCCTATTATAAGATCCCTCTCAAAGAACTTTACCAGGACAGCCCAACCATGGAATTCTTAAA
Source organism: Streptococcus sp. 1001283B150225_161107_H12 (assembly GCF_015552665.1). Lineage (NCBI taxonomy): Bacteria > Bacillati > Bacillota > Bacilli > Lactobacillales > Streptococcaceae > Streptococcus > Streptococcus sp. 1001283B150225_161107_H12. The sequence continues at coordinate 542,011 of NZ_JADNFC010000001.1, forward strand.
TCGCTTAGATCAGAGCAGATCTTGATAAGCATTTGAACTACTAGTTAAAAGAGCCTTAGGGCTCTTTTTGTTTATTATAATGAGGATAGAAACAGATTGTTTTTTCTTTTGGGCAAATTATGGTACTCTAAAGATAGAATAATGGAAGGGTTTTCTGAAAATGCATTTAGCTGATTTAATGGAAAAAAGTGAGGGTGGACAGTTTTTAATCTTGTCACATCTGCAACAGCATTCCCCAAGTAGTCTGTCAGAAGTGATGGCTGAGACGGAATTTTCCAAAGCAACCTTGAACAAATATCTTGCACTGATTAATGACAAGGCCCAAAAGAATCAGCTGGCCCTTTTCATTGAGGTAGAAGATGAAAATCTTCGCCTTCTTGTAGGTTCGGATACCAAGGGGCGGGACATTCGGCGGGCTTTTTTGGACAATGCTATCAAGTACCAACTATTGATCTATTTACTTTATCATGGCCAATTTCAAGCTCAACAATTAGCTCAGGAGCTCTTGATTAGTGAAGCGACATTAGGGCGTCATATTTCGGGCTTGAATAAATTATTAACTGAGTTTTCATTTTCAATTCAAAATGGGCGCTTGAAAGGACCTGAACATAAAATTCGTTATTTTTATTTTGGCTTGTTACGAAAAGTTTGGGCTAGTGCAGACTGGAAACAAGAACTGAACAGGAAAGAAAGACAAACTGAAATTGCAACCTTAGAGGAGGTGTGTGGTGCCCAGTTGTCTCAAGGCCAACGCTTGGATTTTGTTCTCTGGTCTCACATTACCCAGCAACGACTAAAGGTCAATGCCTGTCAGTTCCGAGAAATTGAACAGAAGATGAAGGGCTATACAGACAACATTTTTTACCAACGCTTGTTTCGTCGAGTAGACCAGCTCTTTTCTGGGAGACACATTGCCCTTAGTCATGATGATGGAGAGATGTTGGTCCTCTTTGCTTTCCTTGTCACCCATCGGATCCTTCCGCTTCATACTATGGAGTACATCTTAGGCTTTGGGGGAGAGATTGGGGCTTTGACTACGCAGCTCATTCAAGAGATGAAAACGCAGAAGCTTTTAGGAGAGTATATAGAGGGTCCAGTGACCTATGAATTGAGCCAAATTTGTGGGCAGGTTTATCTTTTTACAGGCTACCTTCTTCAAGACAAGTATAAGTACCAACTTGAAAGCCACAATCCTTATGTCTTTAGTAGTCATGATTATAGAGAAGTAGCAGATACTATCTTCAGCAAACTTCCGATCTTTTGCCAAGGAACAGCTCTGGATAAAAAAATCAAGTGGGAGTGGCTCCAGTTAATGGATTATATCGCAGAAAATAGTGGGAGACAAATTAAGATCGGCTTAGACTTAACAGTGGGCTATTTAGGCTATACACGGATGACAGAAGTCCTCAAGCGCTACTTAGAGTATAATCGTTTTATTACCATTGAAGCCTTTGATCCAGCTTCAGATTACGATTTGATCGTGACCAACAATCCGATTAACCTTACCCAGCGGATTCCTGTCTATTATTTAAAATATGATTTAGATATGATTGATCTAGCCAATATTCGCCAGATGATCTACCAAGAAGAAGGTTAATAAAGATATTCAATGCTTGATGAGACTTTTACGATATTATTGAGCTGAATTAGTAGTAATTAAAAATTTGAGGTTAGGCAGAACAGATTCTAAACGAATTGTTCTGCCTAGCTTTTTTATTAGATTTTTCTAAAAATTTCATTATTTGTAAGTCTAAAAAATCCTTATGAAACAAGGGTTCTGAATCCATCTACTCAACTTTTTTAAAATTCTTAAAAAAATTGATGAACATGAAAGCGGTTTATTTTGTATACTAGACAATGTAAGGAGTACGTCTCCTAAAGAATATTTCTTTTTCCCAGGAGGACAGTTCATGTCACAAGAAAAATACATTATGGCCATTGACCAAGGAACAACAAGTTCAAGAGCCATCATTTTCAATAAAAAAGGAGAAAAAGTAAGCTCTAGCCAAAAAGAGTTCACGCAAATTTTCCCTCAAGCTGGTTGGGTTGAACACAATCCAAATGAAATCTGGAATTCTGTTCAGTCTGTTATCGCTGGTGCCTTTATCGAAAGTGGCATCAAGCCTGGACAAATCGAAGCTATCGGAATTACCAACCAACGCGAAACAACTGTTGTTTGGGATAAGAATACCGGCCTTCCAATCTACAACGCCATTGTCTGGCAGTCTCGCCAAACAGCTCCTTTAGCTGAACAGCTTAAGAGCCAAGGGTATGTCGAAAAATTCCACCAAAAAACAGGTTTGGTCATTGATGCCTACTTCTCAGCAACTAAGATTCGCTGGATCTTGGATCATGTAGAAGGAGCACAAGAACGGGCTGAAAAAGGAGAATTGCTCTTTGGAACCATCGATACTTGGTTGGTTTGGAAGTTGACAGACGGAGCTTCTCACGTAACAGACTATTCAAATGCTGCTCGTACCATGCTCTACAATATTAAAGACCTAAAATGGGATGATGAGATTTTGAAAATCCTCAATATTCCTAAGGCTATGCTTCCAGAAGTGCGTTCCAACTCTGAAATCTATGGAAAAACAGCTCCTTTCCATTTCTACGGTGGAGAAGTGCCTATCTCTGGTATGGCGGGTGACCAACAAGCGGCCCTCTTTGGACAGTTGGCCTTCGAACCAGGTATGGTCAAAAATACTTACGGTACTGGATCTTTCATCATCATGAATACAGGTGAAGAGATGCAGTTATCTGAAAATAACTTGTTAACTACCATTGGATATGGAATCAATGGTAAAGTCTACTACGCTTTGGAAGGTTCCATCTTTATCGCGGGTAGTGCCATTCAATGGCTTCGTGATGGTCTTCGAATGGTGGAAAACTCACCTGAATCTGAACAATATGCGCGTGATTCTCACAACAACGATGAAGTCTATGTGGTACCGGCCTTCACAGGTCTAGGAGCACCATACTGGAATCAAAATGCTCGTGGTTCTGTCTTTGGCTTGACCCGTGGAACAACCAAAGAAGACTTTATCAAGGCGACTCTTCAATCCATCGCTTACCAAGTACGGGATATTATTGATACTATGCAGGTTGATGCCAAGACGGCTATTCAAGTCCTTAAAGTAGACGGTGGAGCAGCTATGAATAACTTCTTGATGCAGTTCCAAGCGGATATTCTCGGTATTGATATCGCTCGTGCCAAAAACTTGGAAACAACAGCTTTGGGTGCTGCCTTCCTTGCTGGGCTTTCAGTCGGCTACTGGAAAGACCTAGATGAATTGAAAGAACTCAATGCAACTGGTGAACTATTTGAGCCTTCTATGAACGAATCTCGTAAAGAACAACTCTACAAGGGATGGAAGAAAGCTGTTAAAGCTACCCAACTCTTTGCAGAAATTGAAGACTAGACAAGACTTCAGTAGGATAGAAAGTGAAGAATTATGGAATTTTCAAAGAAAACTCGTGAATTATCGATTAAGAAAATGCAAGAACGCACCCTGGATCTTTTGATTATCGGGGGTGGGATCACAGGTGCTGGGGTAGCCTTGCAGGCAGCGGCAAGTGGTCTTGAAACTGGTTTGATTGAGATGCAGGACTTTGCGGAAGGGACATCTAGCCGTTCAACAAAATTGGTCCACGGTGGACTTCGTTACCTCAAACAATTTGACGTAGAAGTGGTATCAGATACGGTATCAGAACGTGCAGTAGTTCAACAAATTGCTCCTCATATTCCAAAACCAGATCCAATGCTCTTACCAGTCTATGATGAAGATGGGGCAACTTTTAGCCTCTTCCGTCTCAAGGTAGCCATGGACCTCTATGATCTCTTGGCAGGTGTCAGCAATACACCAGCTGCCAACAAGGTTTTGACCAAGGAAGAAGTTTTGGCTCGTGAGCCTGAGTTGAAACAAGAAGGTCTTGTCGGTGGTGGGGTATATCTAGACTTCCGTAATAACGATGCTCGTTTGGTGATTGAAAATATCAAACGTGCCAACCAAGATGGGGCTCTCATTGCCAATCACGTAAAAGCAGAAGGATTCCTCTTTGATGAATCTGGTAAGATTTCAGGTGTAGTGGCGCGTGATCTCTTGACTGATCAAGTTTTTGAAATCAAGGCTCGTTTGGTGATTAATACAACTGGACCTTGGAGCGATAAAGTGCGTAATCTCTCAAATAATGGAGAGCAGCATTCACAAATGCGTCCAACCAAGGGTGTGCACTTGGTCGTAGACTCAAGTAAGATCAAAGTTTCTCAACCAGTCTATTTTGACACTGGTCTTGGAGACGGTCGTATGGTCTTCGTCTTGCCACGTGAAAACAAAACCTACTTTGGAACAACCGATACAGACTACACAGGTGACTTAGAGCATCCTAAAGTAACCCAAGAAGATGTTGACTACTTGTTAGGAATCGTAAATAACCGCTTCCCAGAAGCTCACATCACTATTGATGACATCGAAAGTAGCTGGGCTGGCCTCCGTCCTTTGATCTCAGGAAACAGTGCTTCTGACTACAATGGTGGAAACAACGGAACTATCAGTGATGAAAGCTTTAACGCTTTGATTGCAACAGTTGAAGGCTATCTTTCTAAAGAAAAATCGCGTGAAGATGTTGAGTCAGCAATCAGCCACTTGGAAGGCAGCACTTCTGAAAAACATTTGGATCCATCTGCTGTTTCTCGTGGATCAAGCCTGGATCGCGATGACAATGGTCTTTTGACCCTTGCTGGTGGGAAGATTACAGACTACCGCAAGATGGCTGAAGGGGCTATGGAGCGTGCCTTGAACATTCTTAAGGAAGAGTTCGACCGTCAGTTTAAGTTAATCAACTCTAAGACCTACCCAGTATCTGGTGGCGAAATTAACCCAACAAACGTGGATTCTGAAATTGAAGCTTTTGCTCAACTAGGAGTATCTCGTGGCTTGGACAGCAAGGAAGCTCACTACCTAGCTAACCTATATGGTTCCAATGCACCTAAGGTCTTCGCCCTTGCTCATAGCGTGGAACAGGCACCTGGATTGAGTTTGGCTGATACCTTGTCACTTCACTATGCAATGCGCAATGAATTGGCACTTAGCCCAGTTGACTTCCTCCTTCGTCGTACCAATCACATGCTCTTCATGCGGGATAGCTTAGATGCGATTATCGAACCTGTTTTGGATGAAATGGGCCGCTTCTATGAATGGTCAGAAGAAGAAAAAGTTGGCTACCGCAAAGACTTACAAGTCGCTTTGGAAAACAATGACTTGGCAGCATTAAAAAATTAAGAAAAACAAAAGAGGGGTTGGAAAGAAGACTGTCTAACCTACCCCTCTTTATAATGGAGAATTAAATCATATGAAAGAATTATTTGGTGAATTTTTAGGGACCTTAATCCTGATTCTTCTGGGAAATGGGGTTGTAGCAGGAGTGGTTCTTCCAAAAACGAAAAGCCACAACTCAGGTTGGATCGTCATTACCCTTGGTTGGGGGATTGCGGTGGCTGTCGCAGCCTTCATCTCTGGTAAGTTAAGTCCGGCCCATTTGAACCCTGCAGTAACAATTGGGGTTGCTCTTAATGGTGGACTAGCTTGGGCATCTGTCATTCCTTATATCATCGCTCAATTCGCTGGAGCCATGGTAGGGCAAGTCCTTGTCTGGTTACAGTTCAAACCGCATTACCTAGCAGAAGAAAATCCTGGTAATATCCTTGGAACATTCAGTACTGGTCCAGCAATTAAGGATACTACTTCAAACCTCATCAGTGAAATCCTTGGAACCTTTGTCTTGCTATTAACGATCTTTGTGCTTGGTCTTTATGACCTTCAAGCAGGACTTGGTACCTTTGCCGTTGGTACCTTGATTGTAGGGATTGGTTTGTCTCTCGGTGGAACTACAGGCTACGCTCTCAACCCAGCTCGTGACCTAGGACCTCGTATCATGCACAGCCTCCTTCCTATTCCTAACAAAGAAGATGGTGACTGGGGTTACGCTTGGATCCCAGTAGTTGGTCCAATCATTGGAGCAGTACTAGCAGTAGTAGTCTTTAAAATGTTTTAAAAAAGAAAGAGAGTGGGACAGAAATCGGTAATTCGTTAGAATTCGATTTCGTCGTCCCACCTCCGCACAGTTGAGTAGGGCTGTAAAAGCTGATAAAATAAGCGTAGTAGAGCCCACTCAACCACTGCGTCTTGCTCGATAATCGAAAGACAATTGAGAGGCTAGGACTTTTGTCCCAGCCTCTTTTAAAATACTGTATCAGCTAAAGAGAGCTTTGTACGTTCTAACTTAAAACAAGCTATAAGAAATGTAAAAAGCGATAAAGAAAATAATGATGGCAATAATGTATTGAACCGGCTTAGGTAGGTTATTCAATTTATCCATGAATTCTTTCATTGTTTGATCTCCTTATTGTTTGATTCTCTTAGGATTAGTGTAGCATGAAATAAACCCCAAAACAATAACCAAAATAGCTGTTTTTGTTAAAATAAGAAACCCCTTTCAAAATTATTTAGATCAGTTAACCTATTACTAAATAAAGATAACATAGATTGTAAATTATTTTAGATAATAAGAGGCCAGAGTTTGACACTTATTTCACAAAGGAGTATACTGTTAGCATAGTTTTGGAAGGAACTTATGATAGATTCTCTCAAAACTGACTGTCAACCTTTGCTGTTCTTCTATGAACATTTGCTGGTATCAGGGATACCAAGGAGGAATCATATGTCTAAAGTAGCTATTGTCACAGGTGCAGGTCAAGGAATCGGTTTTGCGATTGCGAAACGATTGGTACAAGATGGCTTCAAGGTCGGAGTATTGGATTACAACGCTGAAACAGCGGAAAAAGCAGTGGCTGAATTGTCAGCTGAAAATGCTTTTGCGGTCGTTGCGGATGTCTCCAAACAAGCAGAAGTGGCTGCAGCTTTCCAAAAAGTTGTGGATCATTTCGGAGACTTAAACGTCGTCGTTAACAACGCTGGTGTTGCACCAACTACACCACTTGATACGATTACAGAAGAACAATTTGAGCGCACTTTTGCCATCAACGTTGGTGGTGTGATTTGGGGTGCTCAAGCTGCTCAAGCCCAATTCAAAGCGCTTGGCCATGGAGGAAAAATCATCAATGCCACCTCACAGGCTGGTGTCGTTGGTAACCCTAACTTGACTGTCTATGGTGGTACTAAATTCGCTGTTCGTGGAATTACGCAAACATTGGCACGTGACTTGGCAGATTCAGGCATCACTGTCAATGCGTATGCACCTGGTATCGTTAAGACTCCAATGATGTTTGACATCGCTCATGAAGTTGGTAAGAACGCTGGTAAAGATGACGAATGGGGTATGCAAACTTTTGCTAAAGATATAACCCTCAAACGTTTGTCAGAACCTGAAGATGTAGCAGCAGCGGTTAGCTTCCTTGCAGGTCCTGATTCAAACTACATCACAGGACAAACCATCATCGTGGATGGTGGGATGCAATTCCATTAAGATAAAACCAGAGGTTGGGACTTTGTCCTATGTGCACCTTATTCCTCTCGTTCGCTTTTTTTGAAAAATTAGGGTAGAATAGAAGTCATATTTTGAAAAAGAATAGATCAATAGTGATAGAGATGAACTCTCTTCCATCCATTAAAACGAAAAGAGGTGACCATATGTGGAAATGGATCAAACGAATCATCGGACTGACCTTCCTCCTAGTGATTGTCTTAGCAATTTTCTTGATACCGGCAAAAGTTTCGACTCAAGAACAATTTAAAAATGTGACAGTGAATACTTCGCTGGTAGATCTAGCCCAAGAAGGTCTTTCTACAGCAGACTTAACAACATCTGGCCTGCAAACAGAACTTCAGCTGAATTCTCCTCAATTGCGCCAAGTCATTAAAGGAATGCTTGGAGAGGTTTCGGATGAAACACTCCTCAATACAGCTGTCTCTATGAATGGAGACTATATCAATGTTCAGGTGCCGATTGAACTAGGACCGGTGGAAACCATGGTGAGCATGGACTTTTCAGCGAGTGTGACGGATCAACAATTGACCTTAAACCTAGAACGGGCCCGTCTTGGCCATCTCCCAATTCCACGTGCCTTGGTCGCTTCGAAAATTGCTGAAAAAGTTAACCAAGAGGGAACCAGAGCTACCATGACAGGCAATCAAATCCAATTGACCTTGCCGACAAGTGGCTATCAAATCCATTCTGCGAAGGTCGAAAAAGGGAACATGGTATTACAAATTATCGTTCCCATTTCCTATTAAGGATCAACCATTGGTTTCTGATGAAGCCGATGGTTTTTCTGTTTGACAAAGCCCAGAAAAAAGAGTAAGGTAGAACGAGAAAACGATTTCAGATACATGGAGATTTAGGATGCCACTATATGAATTTTGTGCAGAAAACATGACTCTTTTAGAAAAAGCTTTTCAAGCAGGAGCACGTCGTGTAGAACTATGTGATAACTTAGCGGTAGGAGGTACGACTCCAAGCTATGCTGTGATCAAAGAGGCTGTAAAGCTTGCTAAAGAGTATCAGGGCAAGGTTATTGTTATGATCCGTCCACGAGGTGGTGATTTTGTATACTCTGAGCAAGAGCTAGACATTATGTTAGAAGACTGGAAAGTTGCCCGTGATTTGGGTGTTGATGGCTTGGCGGTAGGTGTCTTGACTGCTGACAATCAGCTGGATAAAGATGCCATGCTTCGTTTCATCCAAGCTAGCCAAGGATTTGAATTGACCATGCATATGGCATTTGACCAGATTCCTCTAGAAGATCAAGCGTCGACAATCGAGTGGATGAAGGAAGTGGGCGTGACCCGACTATTAACAAGAGCCGGCAGTCCACAAACAGACTTAGAACAACGGTTGGAACGCTACGAAGAGTATGCCAAGTTAGCGGATGGCCAAGTAGAAATCTTGGCAGGTGGCGGTATCTCCTTGGAGAATCGTCAGCTTTTCCTTGACGTTCCAGGAGTGGATCAGGTCCATGGGACCCGCGTTGTCTTTTAAATCTATGTGAGTTGAGGACCATTCTCAACTCATTTTTTGCTTCTTTTTGGTATACTGGAGAAGAAGGAGTTGACCAGTGTTTTTACCGGATTATTTTGAGAAATATAGTATAGATAAAGAAAAAGCCCTGGCTTATGGGTTTTCAGAGCAGGGAGAGGCCTATCACTATGAGCAACTAATCCTCGATGGAGACTTCAAGCTCTATGTGACTGTCCAAGGTAAGGAAGTGGATTTTTGGTTAGTGGATCAAGAGACAGGCGACGACTATGTGCAACTCCATATGGACCAGATGGTCGGTCAATATGTGGGGCAAGTCAGAGAAGCCTGTCAGCAGGCCTTAGAAGATATAAGAAAGTCTTGTTTTGCTGTCAAAGTTTTTATGTATCCACAGACCAAGCGCTTGGTGGATTGGATCAGCCAGCAGTATGATCGTCCCCTCGAATATCTCTGGGACCGCTCACCGGACTCGGGTGTCTTTCGTCATCAAAAAGATCTCAAATGGTTTGGCGTTCTCATGAAGATTGACTGGTCCAAGCTAGATGCGAGACAGGAAGGGAAGATTGAGGTCTTAAATCTTAAACTGGACCATGTCAGCCAACTCTTAGAAGAGTCTCCGTTCTATCCTGCCTACCATATGAACAAGAAGTACTGGATTAGCATTCCCTTGGATGAACGAGTAGAGGATAATCATCTTTTCGAGCTTGTGGCCAAGAGTTGGACCTTGACCAAGAAGTAAAGGTTTAACCCAATTGATTTGTGAAAGTGAACAATACATAAAAAAAGAATGTTGAGGGGTCAACATTCTTTTTTTTTTATTGAAGAATTTCCTGCACTTATTGCTCTTTGGTCAATGAGAAGTGGAAATCTCTGTAATTGCTATAGTCAAACTCTGTATTGATATCTGTTGTAAAGGCTATCGGAGTATAATGACCTTCCTCAAGGATAAATCCTGGTTTGAAGCGGAAATTTGCTACTCCTAATCCAGTAATACCAGGAAGTAGTGCATCTGCGCCATTAAGACCTTCTGACTCCCAGTAATAGACATTACCAGATGCTTGAATAGCTCTTGCAGTATAGGTAGCTGTGCGGGTTGGTTCACTATCATTTTTAAAGCTAACGACAGTTGTAATATCTCCATTAGCTTCAATAGTCATTTTGATGCTATCCGCCTGAGGGCTAGATCCTACCCAAGTGCCGACAAGTCCTGCAGGAACAACTGCTTGATCAGTTGAAGATGTATCTTCTGCCTTGTTCGGTTCAGTTGAAGCTGGCGAGTTACTTGCCTGACTTGAAGGAGTAGTATTTTCTTTTGCTTGAGAAGAAGAAGATGTAGCTTTTTTATTCAAGCTAGCTTTTGGTTTTTTCTCAACTTTCGAGCTAGAAGCTTTTTCGGATGAGGAAGTTGTTTTATCTTTTGAGCCACACCCTCCCAAAGCAAGTCCAAGTGATGCAGCCACAAGAGAGGCTGCAGTCCAACGAATCAAAGATCGTTTCATAATATCACCTCTTTATCTTTCTGACTTAGATTATACTCCTATTGTTACAGATGTCAAGCATTTTTTGTAATAAATGTAATTTTTTTGTAACATAGTTTTATATATAAAATAACTCAAGAATAGAAGGATGGGATTGAATCATAGATAAGAGACAATTTGGGGTAAAACCTCTTCCAGTTTGTCCTGATTGATACGGGCAAAGGCATAGGGACAGTTTTGAATATAGGCAGATTCGAAGAAGTGGAGAGGGAGACCGCTATGTTTCAGACGAGCAACCGAAGGGACCTGTCTTAAATCTAGTAAGACTCCTCCAATGACCGGCCATACGGGGACGGACAGGGAATGTTGCTGGAGTAGAGAAGCAGTTTGCTCTTTTTGGATGACTTGTTGTTGGTGAAGGAGCCCTTTGTTTTTTGCAAACATGCCATTGTCAATATAGAGGCTCAAGGCCTTCTGCATGACCAAGTTACTTTCGTAGTCGAGTGTACCCTTGAGTTTTAAGACAGGGGCAAGAAGCGTTTTGGGGAGGACCATAGAAGTGATGCGGAGGGCAGAAAAGAGGCTGGTAGAAAAAGACTTGATGTAGATAACCCGGTCGGATGCATCCAGATAATGAAAGCTAGGAGAAAAATGTGGATCATAATCTCCCAAGTAATCGTCCTCGACAATATAGACATCATAGAGGTCTGCTAAGGCCAATATCTGTTCCTTCTCTTGTTTGCTATAACTATGTCCCAGCGGGTAATGGTAGCGGGGAATGGTATAGAAAAATTTGATCTTGCCACTTTTGAAGATGGCTTCCAGTTGGTCAAAGTCAATTCCTTGAGGCAAGCGATTGATGCTTTGGTAAGGCAAGTCTTGCTCATGAATTAACTTATTGATACGGTAGTAGGTTGGTTGCTCTACTAGGATTTCTTCTTTTTGGTTTGGGAAGGCGACCTGACTTAAAAGGTAGAGGGCTTGCTGGGTTCCTGAGGTGATAACGATTTGTTGCTCCTGGGTGTATATGGCATCTTCTCGAAGGAGAGAGGCAATAGATTGACGGAGATCGACTAGACCTTCCTGCTTTTCATAGTAGTTGAAGAGGTAATTATCACGACCGACAAGGGTTTCGTTGATACAAGTCCGAAAGTCTTCAAAGGCCTGGAATCGATCTTCCTTGAGGCGAAGAGGTAGGTCTGTGTGCTTTCCAGTTTCTTCCTCCAGGACATAATAGCCGCTTTGGGGCTTGGCATAGATGTAGTTCTTGTAGCTGAGCTCGAGAAGGGCCCGTTGGACGGTGTCTTTGCTACAGGCATACTGACTGGCTAGTTGGCGAACAGAAGGCAGGCGGTCTCCAGTTTTTAGGATCCCCTGGTCAATCTGGTTTTTCAATGTTGTAAAAATCTTTTGGTATTTGGTTGTCATAACTGTCCCCGTACAATTTTTCTTTATTGTAGTCAATTGGATGTAAAAAAGCAACTAAAAAGTGACTCCCTATAAGAGAGTCACTGTCTTACATGACATACACAATCGCGATATATTGGAGAGCAGAAGCGGCTAAGATGAAGAGATGCCAAATCATGTGGAAATAAGGTTTCTTTTTGGCGTAAAATCCAGCTCCAACTGTGTAACATAGGCCACCCATCAGCATCAAGCCCCAGAAGGTTGGACTTGTCTGGCTGATGATTTGAGGGATAATGAAAATCACCAACCATCCCATAATCAAATAGAGGGCCAAGCTGAATTTTTCATTTACCTTCTTAGCAAAAATCTTATAAAGAATTCCGAAGATAGTCGTCCCCCATTGAATCAGGATAATGGCATAGCCGAACCAGTTGTTCATGAGAGAAAGGACGACGGGTGTGTAGCTACCTGCAATGGCAATATAAATCATGGAGTGATCGATGATCCGTAAGACATACTTCTGAGGTGAGTCATAGGCCATGGCATGGTAGATGGTCGATGAGAGAAACATGAGAAAGAGACTGATGACAAAAATTGAAGTCCCGACAGCTGCTAAAGTCCCATGTGTTTCATAACTATAAATAGCAGAAGTTGGAAGGAGAAAGAGCATCAAAACGGCACCAACTGCATGGGTGACACTATTAGCGATTTCTTCCCCAAAGGATAATCGTTTACTTAATTTACTAGCATAATTCACTTTTATTTTTCCTCCTCAGAATGAACATGGATATAGGATAGGGTTTCTTGGTAGAGTAGCACGGTACGACAGGCAGAGCCGATAATAGGTGCTAAAGGTTCTTTCTCTTCATGAAGAAAGTCCACAAAACTATTATAGAGGTCTGCGGAGCTGGCTTGACTCTGCAAGAGGTTCAAGGTAGCTGCGATCTCTTGAATCGAAAAAACCGTCTTTAAGGTTGTAATAGCAATGAGACGGGCAACTTGCTGTCGCTTGTATTTCTTCTTATCTGGTTTTGGCAGATAGCCGTGTTTAACGTAATTATTGACCATGGAAGCCGTCAAGCCCTTGTCTGTTTCTGAGATAAAAGGCGCACACACCTTATTGACATAGAGGAGGACTTGGTCCAAATAAAGATCTATATCAGGAATTTCTTCCCACTTGGGATAACTGTAGTTGAATATAATAGTTATTACCTCTTTGTTATCTAGTTTTAATAACTAGATGATAACATGATGGTAATTTTATGTCAAGCGAAAATGAAATATGGTACAATAATCCTATGAAACTATTAATTCCAACAGCAAAAGAAATGAATCTGGATACCCCAGAAAAAACGGGTCATCCTGTATCAAATGAGACACAAGCGGTCATCGATGCCTTAGCTGCACTATCTCTAGAAGAGTTAGCTTCACTTTATAAGATTTCTGAAGAGCGGGCAAGTGAAGAAGAGCAACGAATCCAAGCGCTCAAGTCGGGTACAGCTAAGACCTATCCAGCTTTGAATCTCTTCGACGGTCTCATGTACCGGAATATCCGCCGTACGGACTGGACGGAAGCAGAAGCGGCTTATGTGCAAGACCATCTCTTAATCACCTCAGCTCTTTATGGGGTGATTCCGGCCCTTACTCCGATTGCTCCCCATCGTTTGGACTTTCTCATGAAGCTTAAGGTCCAGGGGAAATCCTTAAAGACTTTTTGGAAGGCTAGCTATGATCAAGCTCTTCAGGAGGAAGATCTAATTATTTCTTTGCTTTCCAGTGAGTTTGAAACCGTCTTTTCTAAGGAGATTCAAGATCGGATGGTGACCTTTAAATTTCTAGAAGAGAAAAATGGTCAGTTGAAGGTGCATTCGACCATTTCTAAGAAAGCGCGTGGGGCTTTTGTGACAGCCTTACTAGAGAAGCAGATCACGAAGGTCGAAGAGATGAAGCAGTTAAGCTTTAATGGCTTTGCCTACCAGGATGATTTATCGACTGACAAACAATTAGTCTTTGTGAAATATGAGTAAATAAAAGGTACTAGTCAGCAACTACTAGTACATCAGATTGGAGGCAAAGCACTCTTAAAAACTTTCCTTAGGTGAGTACGGACGTCAGCGAACTTCTTCAAAGTTCCATGACTAATTTTTGAGCCTAAGGTCTCAATAATTCCGAGTGCCTGAAACATAATTGTTTCAGGCACTTTTCTCACAGCGGAAAGTTTTAACTCTGCTTAATGACTCAAAAAATCTTTTTAAGGTACTAGTCAACAGAGACTAGTACTTTTTTTCAAGAATCAAAAAACGTGTTCATAGCTGGCAACTGTAGTTAGTTGGCTATGAACACGACTAATTGAATGGTTAGAATTTAGTGGGAGCCCTTTAATTTTTTCAGAAGAGTTTGAAGTTGTTTTTGCTCTTCTTCGCTAAAGACACCCATGACTTTTTGAACATTACGTATATGATCAGGAAGAACTTCGATAATTTTTTTACGGCCCTTTTCTGTCAAAGAAACGATACAAGCACGACGGTCATCTGGATCGATTTCGCGCTTGATCCATCCATCACGCACCATATTTCGAATCACGACGGTCATATTTCCAGAGGTCGCTAAAATACTGTCAATCAGGTTCTGGATACGGAGATCCCCCTTACTGTACAAGGTTTCCAAAACGGAAAACTGAGTAGGGGTCAACTGATGATCCTTAAAGACATGAGACTCTGCTGCACGAAAAGTCCGTTCCGCCTTGTGAAAGACAATCATGGTTTTTAATTCTGTTTGGGCTTCTTCAAATAGTTTTTCTAAATTCTTCATACTATCATTTTAGCAATAAATAGTATTAGACGCTATTAAGCCTTAATATCAAATAGATTACAGGCGGGTGACAAGATAATGGATTTATCAACAGAAGAAAAAATGACTGTTAACTTTAGTGTCAAATTATTTTTTTGTCGAATAGTAAGGAGTAGTAAAGTTTCTTTGAATCCTTAGTAAAATCTTGCTCCAAGTCTAATCTATGGTGTATAATATAGGTATTGTAGACAGTTTCTGGTAGAGTCTAAGTCTAAATTGGTTCGTCTGGAACTAGTCCCAGATAGAAAGTAGGTAAGGTATGAAAATTTCTGATCGTGTATTAAAGATGGAAGAAAGTGTCACCCTGGCAAGTGATGCCAAAGCAAAAAAATTAAAGGCAGAAGGAAAAGATATCCTCTTTCTAACCTTGGGCCAGCCTGATTTTCACACTCCTGAGAATATTCAAGATGCTGCAGTTCAAGCTATTCGGGATGGACGGGCTTCCTTTTATACGGTTGCTTCTGGCCTTCCAGCATTAAAGGCTGCTGTTAATACCTATTTCGAACGCTACTATGGATATTCCGTTTCACCAAATCAAGTCACCTTTGCGACTGGAGCGAAGTTTTCCCTCTATACCTTCTTTATGGCTGTGCTCAATCCAGGTGATGAGGTTATTATCCCGACACCATACTGGGTCAGCTATGGAGACCAGGTCCTAATGGCAGAAGGGGTTCCTGTCTATGTTAAGGGACACCAAGCCAATGATTTTAAGGTATCCGTTGAGCAATTGGAAGAAGCTCGGACGGAGAAAACTAAGGTCTTGGTCTTAAACTCTCCTTCTAATCCGACGGGGATGATTTATAGCAAGGACGAACTCCTAGCCATTGGAAATTGGGCTGTCGAACATGACATTATTATCTTAGCGGATGATATCTATGGTCGCCTAGTCTATAACGGCAATGAGTTTGTTCCGATTTCAAGCTTATCCGAAGCCATCCGCAAACAAACGGTTGTCATTAACGGTGTTTCAAAAGCCTATGCCATGACAGGGTGGCGGGTTGGTTATGCGGTGGGTGATCCTGAAATCATCGCAGCTATGAGTAAACTGACTGGTCAAACAACTTCCAACCTGACGGCTGTTTCACAGTATGCTACGATTGAAGCCTTGACAGGTCCACAAGACTCGGTAGAGGTGATGTGTCAAGCCTTTGAGGAGCGTTTGAACACCATATATCCTCTTTTGTGCGAGGTTCCAGGTTTTGATGTCATCAAGCCGCAAGGAGCTTTCTATCTCTTCCCAAATGTCAAAAAAGCCATGGAGATGAAAGGCTATACCGATGTGACAGAGTTTGCAACTGCCATTCTGGAAGAAGTGGGTGTTGCCCTTATTACAGGTGCTGGATTTGGAGCCCCAGAAAATGTCCGTCTTAGCTATGCAACTGACCTGGAAACGTTGAAAGAAGCTGTTCGCCGCTTGCACCAGTTTATGGAGAATTAAAATAAGAGAGTGGGACAGAAATCGGTAATTCGTTAGAATTCGATTTCGTCGTCCCACCTCCGCACAGTTGAGTAGGGCTGTAAAAGCTGATAAAATCAGCGTAGTAGAGCCCACTCAACCACTGCGTCTTGCTCGACAATCCAAAGACAATTGAGAGGCTAGGACTTTTGTCCCAGCCTCTTTTCTTTACAATTATAAGTAATCGACAGAAAGAATTGTGTTTGCCTTTTTCACAGGGACACGGGTCTTAGTCCCATTGTTTCCTTTTGGGAGGCGGAATTTTTTCACTTCTGGACTAGATGGTTTTGCTTGAGTCTTCTTGCTAACAGGTACGCGGGTTTTTACACCATTATTTCCTTTTGGAAGACGAAGTTTCTGAACAGGTTTTTCTGGAGTAGAAGGAGTCACAGGTTTCTCAACAACTGGGCTTGTCACTTCTTTATAGAAATAGGTTACAGTAACTAGGTTAGAAACATGGAGTTTATGGGAGGTCAGTTCCCCTTTGTCAGCTGATTGGAAGGTATAAGTTTTTCCATTAGCTTGGATCTGAGCAGGTGCTGTTGGAAGACCAGCTTCATAAGCCAAATCAAGGCTCCGCTCGACACTGTTTTCTTGAGAAGGCGCAATTTCTTGTCCCTTATCATCTACAAAACGAGCACGTTTTACAACTTCAGGATTCAAATCGATATCGTCATAGAGATGAATGACTTCAATAACGGGCGCGGTAGCAGTTCCTTTTTCAGGAGCGCTCTTGTAATGGAATCCATCTTTAATATCAAGCTCAGAATATCTCACTCGATACCAGGTTTTTCCATTTTCGTCTGTAACGGTTGCTGGTCCATTTCCAGAAACGTCATATTCGGTGAAAGCACGGGCTTCAACGGTCTTGTAGACGACATCTGTAGAAGATGCAATTGGAGAAAAGTCTGGTTTCAGAGTCCGACGACGATGGATGACACGAATTTCGGAGATCCGTGGATCTACCGGTGTTTCAGCAGGAGCTGGGGTTGATTCCTCAACTGTTGGGGTTACTGTCTCTTCGCTAGGAAGTGGAGCTGTTGCTTCGTTTGTAACTGTAGCAACTGAACTCTCTGAAGTTGCTGAAACAGGAGTAACCGTATCTTGTCTTTCAGAAATAGGAGCAGTGATAGGTGCTGTCTGCTCATCCGCAAATGTGGTTGTCGCAAGACTGAGGGCTAAAACAGCTGCACACAATCCCGTAGTGAGTTGAATTTTCTTTTTCATATTTTCCTCCTTATACATACTGTTAGTATAACTTGTAAGCTTTTGACTTGTCAAAAACGACTGCTAGAAAGACCTAAAAAGATAGGATTTTCCTTTGAAAAATCAAAATATAGGATAAAATATTTAAATCGGTTCAAGAATTTGAAAAAGTTGATTGACTTTTCTTAAAAAAAGTCAGCTTTCGTTAAAAAAGACGGATTTTTAGCTTGTGAGAGATAGCTATCAGCTATTATTTGTGGTAAAATGAAAGATGACCATGTCTTCGGACAAGTACAATGAGAAAAGGAAGATGTATTATGACAAAACGGATTACCATCATCGAAGTAAAAGACTACGTCGGTCAAGAAGTGACCATCGGTGCTTGGGTTGCGAATAAATCAGGAAAAGGGAAGATCGCTTTCTTGCAATTGCGTGACGGAACGGCCTTCTTCCAAGGTGTTGCTTTCAAACCAAACTTTATCGAAAAATTCGGCGAAGAAGTAGGTCTTGAAAAATTTGACACCATCAAACGTCTAAGCCAAGAAACATCTGTTTTCGTAACAGGGATTGTCAAAGAAGACGAGCGTTCTAAATTTGGTTATGAGCTCGATATTACAGACATCGAAGTGATCGGTGAATCTCAAGATTACCCAATCACTCCAAAAGAACACGGAACAGACTTCTTGATGGACAACCGTCACTTGTGGTTGCGTTCACGCAAACAAGTTGCTGTTATGCAAATCCGTAACGCTATCATCTATGCAACTTATGAATTCTTTGATAAGAATGGCTTCATGAAGTTTGATAGCCCAATTCTTTCAGGAAATGCTGCAGAAGATTCAACTGAACTTTTTGAAACAGACTACTTCGGTACTCCAGCTTACTTGAGCCAATCAGGTCAGCTTTATCTGGAAGCAGGTGCTATGGCGCTTGGTCGTGTCTTTGACTTTGGTCCAGTATTCCGTGCTGAAAAATCTAAGACTCGCCGTCACTTGACTGAGTTCTGGATGATGGATGCGGAGTACTCATACTTGACACATGATGAGTCACTTGACTTGCAAGAAGCTTATGTTAAAGCTTTGCTCCAAGGTGTGTTGGACCGTGCTCCTCAAGCCTTGGAAACATTGGAGCGTGATACTGAGCTCTTGAAACGCTACATTGCTGAGCCATTCAAACGCATTACTTACGATGAAGCCATTGATCTCTTGCAAGAGCATGAGAACGATGAAGATGCGGACTACGAACATCTTGAACATGGTGATGACTTCGGTTCACCACACGAAACGTGGATTTCAAACCACTTTGGTGTACCAACCTTTGTCATTAACTACCCAGCAGATATCAAGGCCTTCTATATGAAGCCAGTTCCTGGTAACCCAGATCGCGTGCTTTGTGCAGACTTGCTCGCACCAGAAGGCTATGGAGAAATCATCGGTGGTTCTATGCGTGAGGAAGACTACGATGCTCTTGTAGCGAAGATGGAATCACTAGGTATGGATCGTACAGAATATGAATTCTACCTTGACCTCCGTAAATATGGTACAGTTCCACACGGTGGATTTGGTATCGGTATCGAGCGTATGGTCACCTTCGCAGCTGGTACAAAACACATCCGTGAAGCTATTCCATTCCCACGTATGTTGCACCGTATCAAACCTTAAGAACCATAAAAACGCCGTCTGGCGTTTTTATACTCTTCGAAAATCAAATTCAAACTACGTCAGCTTCACCTTGCCGTATATATGTTACTGACTTCGTCAGTTCTATCCACAACCTCAAAACAGTGTTTTGAGCAGCTTGCGGCTAGCTTCCTAGTTTGCTCTTTGATTTTCATTGAGTATTACTTTAAATGAAAGAGGTGGAGAAAATGTAGGCAAATCTAAGTAAGTCTTTTAGAAACAATCATATTACATATTGAAAGAGAGAAAACAATGTTTAAAAGAACTTACAAAGGCAATATTCCACTCCTAGCAGGTCTGGAATTTACATCTTATTTCGGAATTACTAGTTTTTGGATTTTATTCTTCATCCAAAATGGTCTTTCCTTGCTTCAAATCGGTCTATTAGAGAGTATCTTTCATGGGACCAGCCTCTTGTGCGAGATCCCATCCGGTATGTTGGCAGATCGCTTTAGCTACAAGACCAATCTCTATTTGGCTCGCTTGGCCAGCATTGGATCCTCTATCTTGATCTTGTTTGGTCAGGGGAATTTTTGGATCTATGCGATTTCTATGATGGTCAGTGCTTGGTCTTATAATTTTGACTCGGGGACCAGTACCGCTTTCTTATATGATTCTGCGGTAGAAGCGGGTCAAAAGGACCGGTATCTTCAGATTTCTAGCTTTTTGTCAGGTGTGGCCGAAGTCACCCGAACTTTAGGTACCGTTGTGGCAGGCTTCTTTGTCCATGGAGCATTGGCTTGGACCTACCTAATTGCTATTGGTCTTTCCTTGCTTTCCATAGTCTTGATTTTTCTGATGAAGGAGCCAGAGAGCAAGAGTGGTGAAAGAAATCATTTGACCTTAAAAAGGATATTGGTAGTAGTGAAACAAGAATGGCAGGAAAAACCAGTACTTTTTTACTGGATGCTCACCTATCAGCTGGTAGGAACCATCATGTGCATGTTTTATTTTTACTACCAACAGAAAATCAGTGACTTGGCCAGTTGGCAAGTTTCGCTCATCATGTTGATTGGTAGTGGATTCAATCTCCTAGCGGTTTATCTGGCCAGTCAAATCGGGAAAAAATGGAATAGTAATCAAGTCTTTCCAATCCTAGTGGCGCTGACAGGTTTGGCCTTGCTTTTGGTAGGTGTAAGGACTCCATTCGCCTATCTGAGTGTCTATATCTTGACCAATGCACTATACGCAGTTTATCAACCTATTTACTACAATGAGTTACAAGCTTATCTTCCTTCCAGTGTACGAGCAACCATGCTGAGTATCAACTCCATGATGTTTAGTCTTTCCATGATCGTGATCTTCCCACTGACTGGTTGGTTGATTGATACTTGTGGATTTGTAGCTGTTTTTCTTGTGCTAGGCCTGATAACACTCATCTCTTTCCCAATCTTAGTGATTGGATTGGGGAAAATGGGCAAGATCTTAAACAAGGGAACGAAGACGGAATAAAATTGCTGGCCTTCATCAGGTCATTATTCGACTCTCTCTGCTTTGCAGGGGGAGTTTTTTTATCTTTCTAAATTATGGTAAAATAAGTACATCCTTTAGAAAGAAAAATGACTAGTATGAAAGACTTATTGAAATACTTCAGGAATTATAAAAAAGAAGCCGTACTGGGACCGTTTTTCAAGTTGTTAGAAGCAACTTTTGAATTACTGGTTCCACTTTTAATTGCCCATCTAGTCGATCAGCTCATCCCCCGTCAGGATCAAGGGGGGATGCTTGGACTGGTTGGTCTCTTATTTGTTTTTGCTGGTTTTGGGGTTCTTGTAGCGATAACAGCCCAATATTTTTCTTCGAAGGCAGCGGTAGGCTATACCAAGGAATTGACTAATGACCTATATGAGAAGATTCTCAGCTTGTCTAAGGAGCAAAGAGACCGTTTAACCACTTCAAGTCTCGTGACGCGCTTAACCAGTGATACCTATCAGATTCAAACGGGGATTAATCTATTTTTACGTCTATTTCTCCGAGCGCCAATTGTCGTTTTCGGATCTATTTTTATGGCCTTCACCATTAATCCGCAACTGACCCTGTGGTTTATTGGTATGGTTGCTCTCTTAACCCTAATCATTGTCCTTATGTCTCGTTTGGTCAATCCTCTTTATGTGCGCATCAGGAAAATTACGGATCGAATGGTTACCATTACGCGTCAGCAGTTACAAGGGATGAGGGTTATCCGTGCCTTTGGGCAGGCAGCTCATGAAGAAGCAGAGTTTAATGAGGTCACCCAAGACTATACCAAATGGCAATTACTAGTATCTAAATGGTCTAGTTTGATTAGTCCTATGACCTTCTTAGTCGTGAACGGGACTTTGATTTGTATTCTTTGGCAGGGACAAGCCTCCATTCAAATGGGGAGGCTCAGTCAAGGAATGTTGGTCGCTTTGGTCAATTACCTGCTTCAAATTTTGACGGAATTACTGAAGTTAGCGATGTTGGTGACATCGCTCAACCAAAGCTATATTGCTGCTGGTCGGATAGTCCAGGTCTTTGATGAGAAAAGTGAAGAGCTGGATCAAGAGTTGGATGATGTATCTGTTTCTGACCCTCAGCTGGCGCTACAGATCCAAGACCTTGTCTTTACCTATCCTTTAGCCGCAAAACCATCCTTAGAAGGGATTCACTTATCCCTGAACAAGGGTCAAACCTTGGGAATTATTGGAGGGACAGGATCAGGGAAGTCCACTCTGGTTCAATTGCTAGGGCATCTTTATAGCCCAAGCCACGGGAGTGTAAGTCTCTTTAAGGATGGTCAGAGTCCCAAGACCCTTCGTCAGTGGCGTGACTGGGTAGCAGTAGTTCCTCAAAAAGCAGAGCTCTTTAAAGGAAGTATTCGTTCCAATCTAACGCTGGGATTAAATGAGGAAGCGAATGAAGAGCAGTTGTGGTGGGCCTTGGGAGTTGCGCAAGCAGCTGATTTCGTCCGTGAGAAAGCGGGAGGACTAGAGGCTCCCGTAGAAGCTTTTGGACGGAATTTTTCCGGTGGTCAACGTCAACGTTTGACCGTAGCACGTGCTATCCTTCGCAAAGCACCAATTTTGGTCTTGGATGATTCTACATCTGCCTTGGACTATTTGACAGAAGCACGACTTTTACAGGCTCTAAAAGAGGAATTGACGGAGACAAGCCTCATTCTCATTTCGCAGCGGACCAATAGTCTACGAAGTGCTGAGCAAATTCTCGTCTTAGATAAAGGTCGTCAAGTCTGCCTAGGAAGTCATGAGGACTTGGTGGCAACCAATCCTTTATACCAAGAGATTCATTTCTCCCAACAGAAGAGAGAGGAGGGGGCAGAATGAAACAAAAGACATATTTACGGCGCTTGCTTGCTGACTTAGCCAAGCAGCCCATCTGGCTAATCTTAGCCAGTCTGGGAACCATCTTGCAAGTCTTGTTAACCGTCTATATCCCTATCCTGATCGGGCGGGCAGTGGACCTAGTGGTCCTCCCTGATGCAGCTCACCTCATACTCCCACTTATCTTGCAAATAGGTCTAGTGATCCTCTTTGCAACCTTGATTCAATGGTTGAATCCTTTAATTTACAATCAGATGATCTATCGCTACAGTAAGGATTTAAGGGAGAAGGTCATCCAGAAAGTGCATGTCCTACCTTTATCTTACCTGGATCGTCAAGGTACTGGGGATTTGGTCAGTCGCTTGACCACTGACGTTGAACAACTAAACAATGGTTTATTCATGGTCTTCAGTCAGTTCTTTGTTGGTCTTCTTACGATTCTAGTGACCATTGCCAGTATGGCCCGATTGGATTGGATGATGATGGGGATGGTCTTAATCTTGACACCCTTATCACTCTTTATCGCCCGTTTTATTGCCAAGCGTTCTTACCATCTCTTCAGGATGCAGACCCAGGCGCGTGGGGCTCAGACGCAAATGATTGAAGAATCTCTTAGTCAAGAAAGCTTGCTTCAAGCCTTCAATGCTCAGGCTGCATTTCATAGGAAGTTTATCGAGATCAATGGCGACTATGCTGGTTGCTCTCAAGAAGCGATTTTTTACTCCTCCACCGTTAATCCTGCGACGCGCTTTGTCAATGCTCTAATTTATGCGCTTGTGACGGGATTTGGTGCCGTCCGTATCCTATCTGGAACGAGCTTTACTGTTGGTCAGTTGGTAACCTTTCTCAACTATGTCAATCAGTATACTAAACCCTTCAATGACATCTCCTCTGTCCTTGCTGAACTGCAGAGCGCCTTAGCTTGTGCAGAGCGTCTCTATAGTATCCTAGACCAAGAGGAAGTGAAAGAAAGTGGCAAGAGAGACTTGCAAGAAGACGCTGTCGAAGGAGCTGTCCAATTTGATCATGTCAGCTTTGGTTATCGCCCTGATCAGACACTCATAAAGGATCTTTCCATTTCTATCCCGCCGGCTAGTAAGGTAGCCATTGTTGGTCCAACTGGGGCTGGGAAATCTACATTGATTAATCTTCTCATGCGATTCTATGATGTGGATCAGGGGCAGTTGCGCTTAGATAATGAAGCTGTAAATAGCTATAGTCTAGCAAGCTATCGCAAGCAGTTTGGGATGGTGCTCCAAGAGACTTGGCTCAAAGTTGGAACGGTTCATGAGAATATCGCCTTTGGTCGACCTGATGCAAGTCGGGAAGAAGTGGTCCAAGCAGCAAAAGCTGCCAATGCTGATTTCTTTATTCAACAGCTTCCAGATGGCTATGATACCTATCTAGCCGATGCTGGAGACTCCCTCTCTCAAGGACAAAGACAGCTTCTGACTATTGCTCGGGTCTTTCTTGCAGTACCTAAGATCCTGATCCTAGATGAGGCGACCTCTTCCATCGACACGCGGACAGAGTTGCTTATTCAAGATGCCTTTCATAAGTTAATGGTGGGTCGGACCAGCTTTGTGATTGCCCATCGCCTGTCTACAATTGAAAATGCGGATCTCATCCTAGTCATGGTAGATGGAAATATCGTTGAACATGGGAATCATACGGAGTTGATGGCTCAAAGAGGTGTTTATTACAAAATGCAAACTGCCCAACTTTCTAGTAATTAAGACAGTAAAAGACTGGATCTTTGTCCAGTCTTTTGTGTTTAATCCTGCTGATCTTTTAAAAGATAGAGAAGAGAGAAGGCCAAGAGAGCCATAGCAAAACCTAATACGGTAAAGATGAAAGCGTTGCTGTCTGAGATGAGACCGATGGTATTGAGAGCGAAAGGTGTAATGGCCGCTCCAAAGCTACAGCCCAAGACGGCTACAGAGGTCACTTGGTTTAATCGTTTCGCAGGAATTTTGGCTGACAAGATTTGGAAAACCATGGTGAGAGCAGTGCTATACGTATAGCCGGAGAAGAGGGCGGATAGAGCAAGAAGAGGGATACTTGGAGAAAGGGCTACAGCCATCATGGAGAATCCGTAAGCAATCCCGGCATAAGTGATCAATTTGCTCTTGAACAAATGTACAAGGCCAGAGAAGGTGAGACCAGCTAGAATTCCGATTAATTGCATAGCACTTAGAATGAAGCTGGCTGAATTATGCTGATCCTTGAACGTGTAGGCGACAATACTTGGAATGCGAAGAGTTACTCCGACGTTGCAAAGGACAATCATTGCGGCTACAATGGCCAAAATAATAGTTAACTTCCATTCTTCTTTTTGGAGTGGTTCTTTCTGATTGGCTTGTGTATGCTGACTTTCTTCTTGCTGGTGGTAAGGGACAAAGGTCATGAAGAGAAAGAGAACGATTAAGCCGGCCCCGTAGGCTAGGAAGCTAGAAGTCCAGCCGAATTGGAGGAGGAAGCCGACTAATAAAGTGACGAGGGCTGTCCCTACGACCTCGGCAGAACCACGAAATCCAAGAGTTTGGACTCGTTCACGTCCATGATAGCGTTCGCTGATAATTGAAATAGCCTTAGCATTGATCAAACCGACACCCATTCCAAAGATGAAACGAGAGATGAAGAGGATAGGATAAGCTTGGTTAATGAAAGGGACCATTCCGAAGATTGAGAGGATTAACAGACCAGTGATAATCATCTTTCTCTCATCCAAGAAGCGTTCGATAAAGGTGTTGAGAAAGAGGGTGAGCATAATCCCAGCGGATGGAAGGGATACCAAGAGTTCGATCTGACTTTTAGGGAGATCCTTATAGTATTCAAACATATAGGGAAGTGCGCTAGAAATCGAAAAAGACGTTGTTAATACAAGAGATAAAGAAAGGATACTAACCTTTTCTAATAATTTTTTCATAATCATCCTTCAGTCACATATTTGGTCAAAAGACACTCTACTATGGTATAGTTTTTTGCTTCATTTAGCAAGTTATTTAAATGAAATTTCTTAATATTTTTATAATTAAGAGAAGAAAAAAACTGGAGGTTTAACTCCAGTTTTTTATTTCTATTAGACGTTTAAGACTTTATCTAAGAATTCTTTCAATCGTGGGTGTTGTGGGTTGTCGAATATTTGGTCTGGTTTGCCATCTTCGAGGAATTCCCCATCAGCGGTAAAGATGACACGATTGGCTACTTGGCGAGCAAATCCCATCTCGTGGGTAACAATAATCATGGTCATGCCTTGTTTAGCCAAGTCCTTCATAACGTTTAGTACATCTCCGACCATCTCAGGGTCAAGAGCAGAAGTCGGTTCGTCAAAGAGCATGACGTCTGGCTTCATAGCGAGACCACGCGCAATGGCCACCCGCTGTTTCTGACCACCTGACAAGCTATCAGGAGAGACATCAGCTTTGTCAGCCAGTCCAACCTTTTCCAAGAGTTCCATCGCTAATTCCTTAGCTTCTTCACGACTCATGCGTTTGTGCTCCAAAGGAGCAAACATGATGTTTTCGATGACACTCATATGAGGGAAGAGGTTGAAGTGCTGGAAGACCATCCCGACATTTTCACGGACGATATCAATGTTGGTTTTTGGATCAGTAAGATCATAGCCGTTCACGGTAATCTGTCCCTTGGTTACTTCTTCGAGAAGATTGAGACTGCGTAGGAAGGTGGATTTACCAGAACCAGATGGTCCGATGATACAAACCACATCTCCTTCGTAGAATTTTGTTGAGATGCCTTTAAGGACCTCGTTTTCACCGTAATATTTGTGGAGGTCATGGACATCAATTTTTAATTTAGCCATTAGTTAGCCCTCTTTTCTAATTGTTTTGCAAAGCGTGTCAATAAGGTAATGATGACGAGGTAGAAGACGGCAAGGATCGCATACATCTTGAAACTTTGGTAGTTTCGAGCGATGATAATCTTACCAGTCTGGAAGAGCTCGACTAAACCGATCGCAGACACGATAGTCGTATCTTTCAGTGCAATAACGAATTGGTTGACGAAGTTTGGAAGCATCAGTTTAGTTGCTTGAGGCAAGATAATCTTGCGCATGGTCTTGCTATAAGAGATCCCGAGGCTTCGACTCGCTTCCATTTGACCAGCAGGGACTGCTTGAATCCCTCCTCGAACAATCTCAGCGATATAAGCAGCAGCATTGAGAGAGAGAGCGATGGTACCTGCAAGGAAGTCATTGATTGGGGATTGGTGACCCGTCATGGACTCGATCAAATTGGGAATTCCCCAGAAGATGAAGGCAGCAAGGATCATCAGTGGGATACCACGGATGACATCGACGAAGATCTCAGCAGTCCAACGAAGCCATTTATAAGGACTGACACTAAACATTCCGAAGATAATCCCAACAACCATAGCGATTGCGAAGGATATTAAAGCAAGGGCGATAGTGACACCTAATCCACCTAACAATTGTTTGTAGTTGTTTTGGAGCAAGCCCCAGATAGTCGTTTCATCTACTGAAGTAGATTCAGTTGTTTCTTCGCTATCGCTTGAAAGGTATTTATCCAAGATCTTTTGGTATTCGCCACTTTCTTTTAAGTTGGCCAAACCGTTGTTAAACATTTCAATCAATTCAGGGTTTGAATCTTTTTGAACAGCAAAGGCAATCTGACCACTTGGAGTACCTTCGATAGGTGTTTTGAATTTACGTCCTTGTTTAATGGCGTATTTGATAACAGGTTCGTCATCCATGATGGCAGCTACAGAACCTGAGTTCAAACTGTCATACATAGAAGCCCCATCTGAGAAGGTTTTGATTTTATAGCCATACTTGCTCTTGTTTTCCTCGAGGAAAGTTTGAGAAGCAGTACCATTTTTGACACCAACTGTTTTTCC
The DNA here is from genome assembly GCF_015552665.1 of Streptococcus sp. 1001283B150225_161107_H12. Taxonomy (NCBI): domain Bacteria; kingdom Bacillati; phylum Bacillota; class Bacilli; order Lactobacillales; family Streptococcaceae; genus Streptococcus; species Streptococcus sp. 1001283B150225_161107_H12. The sequence continues at coordinate 569,255 of NZ_JADNFC010000001.1, forward strand.
TTTTAGATCTTCGTAGGAAGAAATCTTACTACTTTCTTGAACTGCTAGGATCGAATTGGTTGTGTAGTATGGGTCAGAGAAGTCAAAAGTTGCCTTACGAGCATCTGTTACAGTCATGCCGGCAATCATTCCGTCCGCATTTCCATTCTGAACATCACTGACGGCAGCATCAAAACCAGGGTTGCTAATTTCTAGTGTAAAGCCTTGGTCTTTGGCAATGGCCTTAATCAATTCCATATCAATCCCAGTGTATTTACTTTGATCATTTTGGAAGACGAAGGGAGCAAAAGAGGAATCGCTAGAAATTTTGTAGGTTTTCTTCTTTGGAGTTGCTTTTTGTCCTGCTTCAGTGCTCGTTTCAGGAACAGCAGAAGTGCTAGCGGTAGTTGTTGTTGAAGATGATGATTGGCTGCTACCAGTCCATTTTTCAATAATTTGGTCCAATGTACCATCTTTCTTCATTTGAGCAAGAGCTGTATTGAATTGTTTAATGAGGTTTTCATGAGAACCATCCTTCTTGACCCCAAAGGCAAAGCTTCCGACAGCTTCCCCTTCCATATTAATAGAAAGATCTTGGCCTTGCTTAATGGCGTATTCGATAACAGGTTGGTCATCCATAATGGCATTCACTGCACCAGTTGATAAACTATTGTTCATCAAATCACTGGTATCGAAGGTCTTGATCGTATAACCGTACTTATCCTTGTTCTTTTGAAGGAAGCGTTGAGCAGCTGTACCGTTTTTGACACCAACTGTTTTGCCTTTAAGCTGGTCATAGGAAGTGATTTTATTTGCTTTCTTGGTTGCAATCACGACTTTTGTATCATAGTAGGTATCAGACATAGCAAAGACTTGCTCACGTTCCTTGGTCTTGGTCATCCCTGCCATAATGGCATCGGCTTGACCAGCTTGAACTGCATTGACCGCTGCATCAAAGCCTGGGAACGATTTTTCTAAGGTCCATCCGTTAATTTCAGCGACCTTATCCAAGATTTCAACATCAATTCCTTTATAAACTTGGTCTGAGTCTTTGAATTCGAAGGGCGCATATGCTGTATCGAAAACGACTTTTACAGTTTCAGCCTGTGCTTGACTCGCAAAGGCGAATAGTGGAAATAAGAAAAGCAAACATGCTACTAGTTTTTTCTTCATTTCGTTCTCCTTTATATCTAATCCACTGGTCTCGAGAAGAGCAATGGAAGGGATACCCAAAAGGGCTCAAAAAAATAAAGAATTCATACTGAAAACAAGTATGAATTTCAATCATTTATTTTTTACAAGTATTATCATATCATAAATGAAACCTAAAATCAAGAAATTCAATCAACTAATGTCAGGTTATCTAACATGACCTAATCTTGCAGTCTCAGATTTTCTTTGCTACAATGGACCTATTAGATAAATGGAGGTCGATCATGAAGAAAGGGAAGATCATTCAAGATATAAAAATTAACACCTCATGGCCAGTACTTGTTTCTACACTATTCTATGTGTTTTTAACCTTTCTATTTGTTGAAGGTGGACTTTGGTTTGGAAGTGAATTTGTAGGACCATTTTCTATAGTTTTAGAGTTTTTAACAGAACTCTTTTCACCAGGTAATGGAGGAGCGAGTGTCCAAGAATTTTTCTACCATTATTTTCTTTATTATGAGCTCTTCAGTTTTGTATTCATTCTTTTACTCTTTATTTTTTGGGTGAAGTTCATTGAGAAGAATCCTCTATCGACTTTAGGTTTTATAAAAAAGAATTGGCTCAAGTATCTAGGTTGGGGGATTTTGCTTTCACTGCTTCAAATGGGTGTGATTGCCCTTGTCTACCAGTTGGGTGGAATTGGGTCTTTTGAGCTTAATGAATTAAGTTTAGAACCCATCCTCTTTATTCTAGGCTTATTCCCATTTTGGCTCCTTCAAGGAGGAACGGAAGAAGTGGCGACGCGGGGTTGGCTCCTAACTCGGATTGCTGCAAGAACTAATTTGCCTTTAGCGATCGCGATTTCTAGTAGTCTCTTTGGCTTTCTTCATCTGGGAAATTCAGGAGTGACCTTCTTATCCGTACTGAATATCATCCTCGATGGAGTTCTAGCTGGTCTTCTCCTTATCTACACCGATAGTATCTGGCTAGTGGTTGCCCAACACGGTACTTGGAACTATGTACAAGGGAATCTCCTTGGTTTTCAAGTCAGTGGGACGGGCGCAGATGCTTCGATTTTTAGTTTTACCATGGGATCAGGACCTGACTGGCTGACCGGAGGGGAATTTGGAGCAGAAGGATCGCTTATCACCACTATTGTTCTCCTTTTATCCCTAGTGATTGTTTATCGCTTAGGGGAGAGGAAAGAAAAGTTTGATGACTAACCTCTGTGTAATGTCTGAAAGTCATATATGAAAAAGACAAACACCAAAAATGACGTTTGTCTGCATTCTGAGTCGAACACATATTGATGAGTTCGGCTTTTTCTATATAATAATGGGAATGATTAGCTTGACTTGTGCACCATTATGAGTATTTTCTAAATGCATAGTTCCATTATGAAGTTTCATGACGCGTTTCACGAAAGATAAACCAAGTCCAAAGTGACTTTCTTGAGAGGGTGTTCTTGCTTGGTCCTCTTTATAGAAAAGATTTCCAGCATGTTGTAAAACACTTTTTGAAAAAGTAGATTGATTGTTCCATATGGTTAGAACTAATCGATTATTTTCTTGTGACATTGTTAGCTGGATCTTTGCATCATTTTCTTTTTGATGTTGTATTGCATTATTAATAATATTGGAGATTGCTCGAAAAAATAGATTGGAATGAATGGCAATTTGTGTTGATGGAGTTACTATGTTTGAAAAAGCAAATTGTGTATTTTTGGGGAGTAAAGGAGTGATCTGTTCCTTCAATTGATGAGCTACTTGTTGAATTGATATTTTTTCAAGTTGAATATCATGGTCGTAAAAGGTTTTGGAGTATTGGATAAAGTGGTTAAAATAATCGTTTAATTGAATACTTGCTTGCTCAAGATCTTTTAGACATTCCATTGTTTGCGGTGTTTGCTTAGTGGATTGTAAGAATTCAGCATTTCCCCTGATAACAGTTAGAGGGCTACGAAGATCATGTGCAGCGCTAGATACTTGAAACATGAGTTCTTTTTTTTGATCTTTTTCATTTTGAATTCTATTTTTTATTTCAGATTGCATTTTTTCGATCAGATCGTTTGTTTCAATGAATTCTTTAATCTGCAAATGGTGATGTTCATTTTTGGTGAAATATAGACCACTATGATAAACCATGTTCATTTCTGTTTGAATCTTGGTTAATAATTGTCTAATATTTATTACAATGATAAAAATTAAAATGATGCAAAGATAAATCCAAGAACTGACGCTAAAAAATAAAGCAAAGTGATTGGCATTTTTCTCATTAATTCCAGATACAGAAGATAGAAGAGCTGGAACTATGTAAAAAAGTATCAGACATAGAAGAAATTGCCAAATGATTTTAAGGTAGGTACGCTTAATGAGTTGCTTGATTGTCAATTCTTTTTCCATTTGTATCCTCCTCCCCATATTGTTTTGATGGGGTCAATTTGATGGATCTTAAATTTTTGTCTGATTTGATAGATGTATTCAGTAATGGATCGTAGTTGTGCATCAGAGTCTACAGGATAGAGGTAATTGTAAAGTTCTTCTATGCTAAATATTCGGTTCTTATTTTTTGCTAAAAGATAAAGTAAATCAAACTCTCTCTTGGTCAATGAAATTCTCTTTGATTGATAATAAACTTCTTGACTATCTCGATAAAAAGTTATATTTGACTCCATCTCTTCTTTAGAGGAGTGGTGTGATCTTTCTTCTCTACGAAGATGCATTTGAATTCTTGCAATCAATTCCTTTATGCTGAATGGTTTTGTGATGTAATCATCTGCACCAGCTTGAATTCCTTTTAGTAAATCTTCTTCAAAATCTTTAGCGGTTAGAAATAGAATTGGAGTAGTAATTTGTGAACGAATGGAACGACAGATTTCTAAACCAGAAATAGGCATCATGACATCAAGTAGAATTAGATCGAATCCAGTAAAGTCGCAGATATTGATCTCCTCTATATATTTACGAGTTTCCACGTGAAAGTTGTTCGCTTTTAATGCATTCGCTATTAATCGTAAGATTTTTTCATCATCGTCAATGGCTAAAATTTTATATTTCATAGTTCCTCCAATTATATGAGCATATTATAGCAAATATAGAATTCGATTTGTTAGAAATGAAAAAAATAATTATTCTGAGAATTTCCTGATTTTCTCCTGTTATACTTGCTCCAAGTGAAGGTGGAATTTCACTAAAAGTCAGAAAGGAAAAAGAATGAATGATAACAATTCAAAAGCTACATAAGGAATATAATAATAAAATTGTCCTTCAGAACGTGTCTTTCAAAGCCAAGAAAGGTGAGATTACTGGATTGATTGGACCGAATGGATCCGGAAAATCAACTTTAATTAGAATTTTACTTGGTTTAGAAAATAGTCAAATGGGAATGGCATTGATCGATGGCAAAAAATACTCTCAATTGGGAGATAATCCTTTTGGTATTGTTGGATCATTCCTAGATAGTTGTCAACCTTATCCAACAAGAACAGGATTTCAGCATCTTCGGTGGATTGGCTTGGCTTGTGGTGTTGACAGAAATAGGTGCAACGAATGTTTAGAGTTGGTGGGGTTAAGTGAAGCTAAAAATAAAAAAGTAAAAGATTATTCGTTAGGAATGAAGCAACGTCTTGGGTTAGCAACAGCCTTATTAGCAAATCCTGATATCTTAATTTTAGATGAACCAATCAATGGACTAGATCCAGAGGGTATACGCTGGGTACGCAATTTTTTGCAGTCTTTTGTCAATGAAGGTAAAACTGTCTTAATGACAAGTCATTATATGAGTGAGTTAGAATTAACTGTAGATCATCTAGTTGGTATTTCTAATGGGAAAATTGTTATTGATGCTCCTACAAAAGATATTTTGAAACAGTTTGGATCTTTTGAGGAAGCATATTTTAAGGCGCTCGAAGGGAAAGAAGGTGAATAATATGTTGAAACGTTCCTTTTTTAGTGACCTCTATAAATATTGTAGTTTAGCTACTTTTAAATTCACTTTTTTTCTTATTTTGGGAGTCAGCATATTTTTTACAATTCAAAATATTCAGGTGATAAATGCCTTAGTAGAAGGAAATGGCCAAGCAGTTAACCTTGATCCGTCTATGTTATCATCGAATCCAGTCTATACAGTCAGGGATGCTCTCTTATCCTCCCCCTACCAAGCAAGTGTTATTTTCTTGCCAATCTTGGTTTCACTTGTTTATTCAACCCATTACCAATATGGTGATGATAATTTTACTCAGTTATTGATTCCTAACTGGAAAGTTCGTCTTACTGGGTTTATTGCAAGTTCGATTGTCTTATCGTTACTTTCTACTTTAGTAATTTCTATAGTAAATGCTGTTATCTTACTCATTTTTCTAGATTCAACTTTAAAGAATTATTTAGAATTGACTTTGTTTATAGATGTCACGGTAAGAGTTATGATATTTTCAATCGTTCTTACTTTATTAGCTTTACTTTTCGTAATAGTAACGAAAAAATCAATGACTTCATTAATTGCAGATGTTTTATTATTGGTAATCAGTTTATCAGGTATTCTAAGAGGTATTTCCTCTAAAATAGAAAATCTATTGCCTTTGATTGGAGCAAAGTCATTTGCTTTTGGACGAATTGAAGGGACTCAAATGAGCCAATTGTATGGTTTTACACTTTTAATAGTAGAAGGGATCTTGTTCTTGGTGTTCATAATGGTTGTAGAAAAGATTCGAATGGGGAGGAAGAATGGCAAAAGTATTTTTCAGTCTTATCGTCAAAAAATATAGTTTAAAACCCGTGAAGTACCAGATAACCATACAGTCATTTTTGATAGGTTTTGTGTGTCTCTTAAGTATTTTACCAGTTGCAATCAATGGTACAATTGTAGAATTATCTTTAAAGCAAGCTCTTGTTTTTGCATCAATGCTCTCTGTTGGTATTGGGAGTGTTAATGCATTTGTAGAGTTACAATCACACGAAACAAAACTAGTTTATTTGGTAAGTGGAAAAAGGATCTTAAGTTCAATTCGGATCCTGTTTGTAGAGTTATGTGATGTACTAGTACAATCAACAATATATTTCATTGTACTGCTTGTATGGTTTCATTTTTTTAGTAGCAAAAATGGTGTCAGTTTAGAAATCTTCAGTTTCTATTTGATTGGCTCCATCCAATACTTTTTGATTTCTTACTTCTTAAGTTATTTTTTCAAAAGTCCAATGGGGAGTTTAGCTATTTTGCTGCTATTTCCTATTTTGGTACAACCATTCATAGAAAGAGTAGTGGAACCATTGACTAGTTATCTATTTTATAATATTGTTGCGGATACCATATTAGGTAGTGCTTCCAATTTGCAACTCTGTATTTACGTTTTTGGACTTGTAAGTTCACTTGGAGCAACTCTCTACCTCTTGGTAAGGTATCAAGAAGTTAAGTAGTAAATTGATTTCGTAAAAATTATACCGATCAGCAAACCTTGCTAATTTTGTAAATCAATGACATTAATGTTTATTACGTTTTTCATAGTTTTAGAATAAAAGACAAGACTTTCGAAGTAATTGCGAGAGTCTTGTTTAGTTACCATGCTAATGCGTGTCCAATTAATTATTTTGTAACATGTTGTCTTCCCTCTTCATTCCTCATCTCAGAGAATTCTAGTGATTTATGGTAAAATAAGGTCTATATATGTGAGGACAAAGAGATGATTAATCGAGTAACTGATAACAAATTTAAACTTGTATCCAAATACCAACCGTCTGGGGATCAACCGCAGGCCATTGAACAGTTGGTGGATAATATCGAGGGTGGAGAAAAGGCCCAAATCTTAATGGGGGCGACTGGTACAGGGAAAACCTACACCATGAGCCAGGTCATTGCCCAAGTTAATAAGCCAACCTTGGTCATTGCCCACAATAAGACACTAGCAGGCCAGCTCTATGGGGAGTTCAAGGAATTTTTCCCAGAGAATGCGGTCGAGTATTTTGTTTCCTACTATGATTACTACCAGCCAGAAGCCTATGTGCCATCGAGCGATACCTACATCGAAAAGGATAGCTCGGTCAACGATGAGATTGACAAGCTTCGTCACTCCGCAACCTCAGCATTGTTAGAGCGTAACGATGTCATCGTTGTCGCATCTGTTTCATGTATTTACGGTTTGGGTTCGCCTAAGGAATATGCCGATAGCGTGGTGAGTCTGCGTCCAGGTCTGGAGATTTCTCGTGATAAACTGCTCAATGACTTAGTGGATATCCAGTTTGAGCGCAATGACATCGACTTTCAACGGGGCAAATTCCGTGTTCGGGGGGATGTGGTCGAGATTTTCCCAGCTTCGCGTGATGAGCATGCCTTTCGCGTTGAGTTTTTCGGGGACGAGATTGATCGCATCCGTGAGGTTGAAGCTCTGACTGGTCAAGTCCTTGGTGAAGTGGACCACTTGGCAATTTTCCCAGCTACCCACTTCGTGACCAATGACGACCATATGGAAGTGGCCATTGCCAAGATTCAAGCGGAACTTGAAGAGCAGTTAAAGGTCTTTGAAAAAGAAGGCAAGTTGCTGGAAGCTCAACGCTTGAAACAACGGACGGAGTATGATATTGAAATGCTACGGGAGATGGGCTACACCAATGGGGTCGAAAACTACTCTCGTCATATGGATGGCCGGAGTGAAGGAGAGCCTCCCTACACCCTTCTTGACTTCTTCCCAGAAGATTTCCTCATTATGATTGATGAAAGTCACATGACCATGGGACAGATCAAGGGCATGTACAATGGAGACCGCTCGCGCAAGGAAATGCTAGTCAACTATGGTTTCCGTTTGCCATCTGCCTTGGACAACCGACCACTTCGTCGGGAGGAGTTTGAAAGCCATGTCCACCAGATTGTTTATGTGTCTGCGACACCGGGTGATTATGAGATGGAACAAACCGATACCATCATCGAGCAGATCATTCGTCCGACCGGTCTTCTCGATCCTGAGGTGGAAGTTCGCCCTACCATGGGACAAATGGACGATCTCTTGGGTGAGATCAATGCGCGTGTAGAACGTGGTGAGCGGACCTTTGTCACCACCTTGACCAAGAAGATGGCTGAAGACTTGACCGACTATTTCAAGGAAATGGGGGTCAAGGTCAAATACATGCACTCGGATATTAAGACCTTGGAGCGGACGGAGATTATTCGAGATTTGCGTTTGGGTGTCTTTGATGTCTTGGTCGGAATCAACCTCCTTCGGGAAGGGATTGACGTACCGGAAGTGAGTCTAGTTGCCATTCTCGACGCGGATAAGGAAGGTTTCCTCCGTAACGAACGGGGGCTGATCCAGACCATTGGTCGTGCTGCTCGTAATAGCGAGGGTCACGTCATCATGTATGCGGACACCATGACCCAGTCTATGCAAAAAGCCATCGATGAAACAGCCCGTCGTCGTCAGATTCAAATGGCCTATAATGAAGAGCATGGCATTGTGCCACAAACCATTAAGAAGGAAATCCGTGACCTGATCTCTGTTACCAAGGCGGTGGCCAAGGAAGAGGACAAGGAAGTGGATATCACTAGTCTCAACCGCCAAGAGCGCAAGGAACTGGTCAAGAAACTGCAAGGACAAATGCAAGAAGCCGTCGAAGTGCTTGACTTTGAACTTGCTGCCCAGATTCGTGATATGATGTTGGAAGTGAAGGCGTTGGATTGAGGGATAAATATGATCGATTTAAGAAAACTAATTGAAGAAAATTTGGTGTCTTTGTGGGAAATTGCTTATTCACAATCTAATCCAATTTGGAAGCAGTATGATGCTCCCTATTATGATGACTATCAGCATTTTCCTAATTTTCAAGAATTTAAACTACAAAAATCAGAATCCACTCTAAACAACTCAAATCGCCTTGGTATTTTTGTTGATGATAAACTAGTTGGGACTGTTTCGCGCTACTGGGTATGTAAAGAAACAAGATGGATGGAATTGGGAATTTGTATTTATGATAACAAATTTTGGAACTCTGGAATTGGAAAAGCTGCTATGCTACAGTGGATAGATCGGACATTTCAGGATTACTTGGAGTTGGAGCATCTTGGTTTGACAACTTGGTCTGGAAATTTTGGTATGATGAAATTGGCTGAAAAATTAAGAATGAAAAAAGAAGCTCATATTCCAAAAGTTCGTTATTATCAAGGTGTTTATTATGATAGTATTAAATACGGTATTTTGAGAGAAGAATGGGAGGAAGCAAATGGTCATCACTGTCAAACAGATGGAAACTCCTGAAGAGATAGAAGGAAAATCTCTCGTTCATTGGCAAACGTGGAGAGAGGCTTATGACGATATTTTACCCGAGGAATTTCAGGAGACGATGACATTAGATAGATGTCGTTTCTTTAGTCAAAAGTATCCAGAAAATACCTTGATTGCGATGGATGAAAAGAAGGTCGTTGGATTTATCAGCTATGGAAATTTTCGTGATGAGGCCATTCAAGCTGGTGAAATCATTGCCTTATATGTTTTAAAAGATTACTATGGAAAAGGTGTGAGTAAACAGTTAATGCATGCTGCATTTGTTGCTCTTGATCAATTCTCTGAAATTTATTTATGGGTATTGAAAGAGAATAAGCGAGCAATTTCTTTCTATCAAAAAATGGGTTTTACTTTTGATGGCCAAGAAAAAATACTTAAACTTGGAAAACCTGTTAAGGAATTGCGGATGATGTGTTCTTCAAATAAAAATTCCTAAAGGACGTATCTATCAATCTTTGAACCATTATCATTTAATCAAGTAAAAATATAAAAGAGATAGAATGAACCAAAGAGATGAAGGAGAAGACGAATGAAATTTTTAGTCATCAATGGGCATCCTGATAAGGAAAGTTACTGTCAGGCTATTTTTCAAACTATTGTCGAAACTATTGACTCAAATCGCCACGAGCTTAAAGTGATCAGTCTCAATGAAGAAGATTTTGATCCTGTCCTTCGCTATGGCTATCGAAAGCGGATGGAGGAAGATCCCTTTATTCTTCGTTCTCAAGAATGGATCCAGTGGGCGGATCACCTGATCTTTGTCTATCCCATCTGGTGGAGCAGTATGCCGAGCCTTATGAAAGGCTGGATCGATCGGGTCTTTACACCGGGCATTGCCTACTCGGCCAATGATCAGGGAAGTTTTATCTGGAATTACCTCAGAGGCAAGCAATTCAAGAAGTTGCTCAAAGGGAAAACAGCTAGTATTTATGCGACTTCGATGGCGCCTACTTGGTGGTACAAGATCTTTTCAGGCCCTCTCAACATTCCTGATAGTTATGGTATCTCTGTTTTGAAAAATGCCGTCTTGAACCACTGTGGGATTAAAACCAAGCGTGTCTGCATCTTGGGTGAAGTCGGACGAGATGTGAACACCGCTAGCATGCGGGAACAGCATCTTCAAAAGGTAGCAGCAGAAGTCAAGAAACTTTGATCAGAGACAGGAGACTACTGATAAGTTAGTGTCTTTAGTTGTATTTTGATTGGCTTTTGGTTAAACTATTAAAATAATCTATAAAACATAGGAATGATTCAATATGCTACTTTTTATCTATATGATCTATGTCATTTATTCACTATCAAAAATGAAAAATGAAGGCAAAAGAGTCTCAATTTTCACTAAGTTGATTGTTTACGGCTTATTGATACTCTCTTTGTTTATGCTCTATTTCAGTTTTTTGTCATTTTTATTTAGTCCGTTACCATTTTTTGGCTTTCTAGCTGCTTTTGCTATTGGTGGTATGATGCTATCTCTGAAAATAGTCATTGCCCTTCTTTTGCTTCTATTATCACTCAGCCTATTCTTAGATAGTAAAAATAGTGAACCGGATACGCCTCTGATTGATCATTGGCTACGGTTAGCAGTCCATATTCTGTTGATTATTATTTAAGGGGAGCACGCTATTCGTTTTATCTTAAACTCAAACCAATGTTTACATAGCAGAGGTCAATGATGGGAAAGCATTTGAATCTGTTTAGGATACTGTATCTAATTCTTTTACTTTTTGTTTTTGTTAACTTTGTATTAGGTTACTATGGCTATGCCTTTACTCCTCTCTTGTGGAATCCTTGGTTATATCTAGGAGCTGTGATAGTTTTTTGTCATATCTGGTATCGCTTTTATCGAACTCACGCAGTCAATTGGAAGAATGTAGTGGGGCTACTGTTTAGTTTCTTTGCTAGCCTGATCCTAGTATTATTCATTGTGTTTTTCTTTAGTTTTGATGGTCATGGTTCGGTAACGATTCACTCGGAGTATTATTTAAAAGAGAATTCAATTGTCTTTCAGAGAGGTTCCCTTTTAGATGCCTTCGATGAATACCATGAGCTAGTAAATCCCTTTGTCATGAAAAAAGAAATACAGAAAAAAGTGTATATTGATGAATGAATTACATCATAGAAAGGAACTTTATGTCACGTACAACGCCTACTATACTGTGCAATCTTTGCATGGTCGAAGATCTTGAAAATGGGAAGGTGGTCCTCCAATACCGCTCACCTGAAAAGACTCACTGGGCTGGCTATGCTTTTCCAGGTGGCCATATTGAAGAAGGAGAAAGCATTGTAGAATCCGTCATTCGTGAAATCTACGAAGAGACAGGACTTACAATTACAAATCCAAAACTGGTTGCAGTCAAAGACTGGCCACAAGATGAGGGCGGCCGCTATATCGTCTTTTGCTACAAGGCGACAGAATTCACCGGCCAGCTAAGATCGTCTGAAGAAGGAGAAGTTTCTTGGGTTGAGAAGGACCAATTAAAAAAGTTGGACTTGTCCTACGACATGCTTCCTCTGCTAGAAGTGATGGAGGATCCAGACTTATCCGAGTACTACTATCGTAAACGGACAGATGATGGTTGGGAAAAATTTCGCTATTAAAGAGTTAGGTAACACTAGCTCTTTTCTTATTCTTGTAAGAAGTGGAAAAAAATAGTATGATGGAAGAGTTTAGGAATACCTTATATAGAGGGAAGAGGTTTTAACATGAAGGATTTTCACTTTGATGCCATTGCTGCATTTGAAAATTACGAGATCAAAACCATGAGAGATGGCCATGTTGTTGTGACAACCAAGGTCGTTGAATCATCACTTAATTATTATGGAAACGCGCACGGTGGCTATCTCTTTACCTTGTGTGACCAGATCAGTGGCTTGGTCGTTATTTCACAGGGAGTAGATGGTGTGACCTTGCAGTCTTCCATCAATTATTTGAAAGCAGGGCGCCTAGGAGATGTCCTAACGATTCACGGGGAATGTGTCCACAGTGGGCGGACAACTCGGGTTGTCGATGTCGATATTACCAATCAGGAAGGTGCCAATGTCTGTAAGGCCACCTTTACCATGTTTGTAACGGGAGAAAGAGATGAATCAGCAAAAGTACGCATTTAAAAACTATATCTTTGATTTTTATGGAACCTTGGTCGATATCGAAACCGATGAGTCGAGTCCAGTCTTGTGGGAGACCATGGCCCAAATCTATCAGTCCTATGGTGCTCATTATACAGGGGAAAGTTTGCAAGTCCGCTATAAGGAGTTGGTGCAGCAAGCTGAGCAAAGTATCGCTAAGGAAAAACAGGTCACTTATCCGGAGATTGACTTGACCGTTATTTTCGTTCAACTCTATCTAGAGAGTCATCCAACAGGAGCCAGTGTTCATCATCTTAAAGAGTGGGGACGCTTGATTGCTCGGACCTTCCGTGTCCTCTCTCGCAAACGTTTGGAGCTTTATCCTCACACGAAAGAAGTCTTAGAAGACATGAAAGCTGCAGGGTGTCGGATCTATCTCTTATCCAATGCGCAAGCGGACTTTACCAACCCAGAAATTGATCTGGTTGGCTTGAGAGAGATTTTCCACGACATTTATCTGTCGTCTGATGCAGGGATTCGCAAACCTCAGCGCGAATTTCTCATGAAAGTCATCAAAGAACACCAGTTGAATCCTGATAAAACAGTCATGGTAGGGAATGACTTCACTACAGATGTGGCTGTAGCGAAAAGCATCGGCATGCAAAGTATCTTGATCAATACCTTCCCCTACTCGGACGAAGAATTACAGAATAGGAGCCAAGCAGGCGTGCGCGTGATTCGAGACATTCAGGAATTGCAAGAGGATTAAAGGTTACCATCAATTTTAGGAGGCCAAGTTGTCTCTTCTTTTATTGAAAATGCTACAGTTAAACAGAATTTGTCAAAATTTCCCTTTCATGGTATACTATGGGAGTTAATTTTGCTAAGGAGATTGAAATGAATAACTTACCAAACTGTCCAAAATGTAATTCGGAATATGTCTATGAAGATGGTGCCCTCTTGGTCTGTCCAGAGTGTGCTTATGAATGGAACCCGGCTGAAGTCGTAGAAGAAGGTGTTGTAGCCATCGACGCGAATGGAAATAAATTGGCTGATGGCGATACTGTCACCTTGATCAAAGACTTGAAAGTGAAGGGTGCACCAAAAGATTTGAAACAAGGAACGCGCGTGAAAAACATCCGTATCGTCGAAGGCGACCACAACATCGATTGTAAGATTGATGGATTTGGCGCAATGAAACTTAAATCAGAATTTGTGAAGAAGATCTAAAGAAAAGAAGAAATAGTTCTATATAAAGTATACAAATTAATAGAGTTGTTTAAGTTTATAAGGAACTTTCCGCTGTGAGAAAAGTACTTGAAACAGTATTGTTTCAAGTACTCGGGAGTTTTGAAACTTTGGGTTCAAAACTAAGTCATGGAACTTCGAAGAAGTTCGCTGACGTCCGTCTTCACTTAAGGAAAGTTCCTGATTAAACTGAAGGGCCTAAACCCTTTTCTTTTGGGAGAATACTATGAAATTCAAACTATTGTTTAGCTATCGTTTTCTATTGTTTATCTTGAGTGTGATCGGCGTTTATCTGCAACTGACCAAGCATGGTGGCTTTGGGATGATGCTCTATTACACCATTTTGTCCAACATGTTGGTCATGTTCTTTATGGGGGACATGGTCTGGCGCATGCTTCGTGGTCGTTCGACCCAGACTCAGGGCTATCTTCGCTTAAAGGGCGGTGTCACCATGTCTATTATGATCACCTGTGTCATCTACCACTTTATGCTAGCACCCATCGCGACACCTGAGAAGTTTTACCGCTTGGAAAACTTCCTCTGTCACTACATTGTTCCTTTGATGTTCTTCTTTGACACCCTGGTGATTGATAAACCGAAACAATACCGTAAGTCAGATCCATTGGCTTGGACCGTGCTTCCCGTACTCTATATGGTCTTTGCTCTTCTCAACGGTTTGGTTCTTAAGTGGCCAGTTCCAGGGGCAAAAGACAGTCCTTTCCCTTATTTCTTTATCAATGTCAATCGTTTTGGTTGGTTATATGTGGTTAAGATGGCGACCATCATTTTTGTCGCTTATTTACTAGCTGGATGTGGCTTGTTTGCCTTGAAGAAGATTGGGAAAAAAGGAACAGATCATCATTAAATAAAAGATTTGTGGATGTAAATCCGAACATTCGTAGAAAATAATGAGTTTTTTCTTGCATCCCACTATAAACTGTGATATAGTATGGATAATTAAATAGTCCTTTAATCCTGTCCCGTGAGGCAGGCAAGGAGTCTGATCAAAATAAGGGGTGAACTAGATGCGTTCTAGGTCTTATCTCTTGATATTTTTCTGAAGCCTCCTTGAAAAGGGAGGCTTTTTTCTGTCAATTAGGAGGAAAAGATGAAGATCAAAGAAGTCGTTGATGATTTGACCATGAAGCGAGCGATTACACGCATCACTTATGAAATCATTGAACGGAATAAGGATCTGAGCCAAATTGTTTTGGTAGGGATCAAAACTCGTGGCGTTTTCATTGCCAATCGCATCAAAGAAAGGTTAGCACAGCTAGAACAAATAGAAGTTCCAGTCTGTGAATTGGATACCAAGCCTTTCCGTGATGATATCAAAGTAACAGAAGATTCAACCGTTTTACCAGTAGATATTACTGGCAAAGATGTCATCCTGATTGATGATGTCCTTTATACAGGTCGGACCATTCGAGCAGCCATCGATAATCTTGTCAGTCGTGGACGTCCATCGCGTGTCAGTCTGGCAGTCCTAGTGGATCGTGGTCATAGAGAATTACCGATCCGACCAGATTATGTTGGAAAGAACATTCCAACAAGTCGATCAGAGGAAATCATTGTCGAGATGACTGAGCTGGATGGTCAAGATCGCATCTTGATCGAGGTGAGTGAATAAGGTAGTTTTCAAATCGTCGCTATATACAGGAGTGACTGAGGAAGCTTCCTGTATTGTTTTCACATATGCATATCTTTGGAATGGAGTTACAACATGTCTACAAATCAAATCGCACTTAAAAACCTTGTCTCAATGGAAGCTTTATCAAACGAAGAAGTTATGGCCTTGATTAAGCGTGGGATTGAGTTTAAAAATGGAGCAAAAGCTCATTATGATGAGCAACATATCGTGGCTAACCTCTTCTTTGAGTCATCAACACGTACTCACAAAGCATTTGAAGTGGCTGAGTTGAAATTAGGTTGTGACCTCCTTGACTTTGATGTGAAAACGAGCTCTGTAAACAAGGGTGAAACTCTGTACGATACCATTTTGACCATGTCAGCTCTCGGAGTTGATATCTGCGTCATCCGTCACCCAGAAGTAGACTACTACAAGCAATTGATTGAAAGTCCAACTATCACAGCCTCTATTGTCAACGGGGGAGATGGATCTGGTCAACACCCAAGCCAAAGTTTACTAGACTTGATGACCATCTATCAAGAGTTTGGTCACTTTGATGGACTTAAGGTTTGTATCGCTGGTGACTTGGATCACTCACGAGTGGCAAAATCAAATATGCAAATCTTGAAACGCTTGGGAGCAACTCTTTACTTTGCGGGTCCAGACGAATGGAGAAGTGCAGAGTTTGAAGAATACGGAACCTTTGTGACGATTGATGAAGTGATCGAAGAGGTCGATGTCATGATGTTCCTCCGTGTGCAACACGAGCGTCATGATTATGAGTCTCTCTTCTCAAAAGAGAACTACCATCGTTTGCATGGCTTGACACAAGAACGCTATGATCGTATGAAAGACACAGCCATCTTGATGCACCCAGCTCCAGTAAACCGTGATGTAGAGATTGCTGACCACTTGGTAGAAGCTCCTAAATCACGCATCGTGGAACAAATGACCAATGGTGTCTTTGTCCGCATGGCTATTATCGAAGCGGTTTTAGCTGGACGTAAATAATATGTAAAAAAGAAAGGAGAAGTGAGAGAGTCTACAAAAAGGTGGTCTTTTCTCACTTTTCTTTTTGGAGTTTGTAAGGAGAATTTATGGTAAAACGTCTCTTAGTGTTAGAAGATGGGACGGTTTTTGAAGGAACTGGTTTTGGAGCTGATACCTATGTCAGTGGGGAATTGGTCTTAAATTCTGCCATGACGGGTTATCAGGAGTTGATTACCGACCAGTCCTATAAGGGGCAAATATTAGCCTTTACTTTTCCAGTTATCGGTACAACTGGGATAAACCGAGATGATTATGAATCTATTTTTCCTGGGTGTCTAGCAGTGGTAGTGCACCAATTAGCGAGTCATCCCAGTAATTGGCGCAAACAGTTATCCTTAGATGCTTACCTGAAAAAACACAATATTCCAGGAATCCAAGGAGTCGATACTCGAAAGCTGGCTAAAATTGTCACTGAACATGGAAGTATGAAGGCTACAGTGGTCAATGAAGGGGATGCGATTGAGCATATCTTAGACCAGCTCCGGGCAACCGTCTTACCTTTTGATCAAGTCCGCCAGGTGTCGACCAAAACCCCCTATGCTGCACCAGGGTTTGGTAAGAGTATCGTCTTGATCGACTTGGGCTTACGGCATTCCGTTTTGCGTCAATTGATTGCACGAGGTTGTAACGTCACGGTCGTTCCTTATTCAGTTAAATTGAAGGAATTAAAGGATTTGCAGCCAGATGGCATCATTCTATCCAGTGGTCCAGGGAATCCTCATCATATCGATGGTATTTGCCAGGTCATTGCTAAAATCGATCCTCATATTCCGATCATGGGAATCGGCTTAGGGGCAGAATTGCTGGCCCTTGCCCATGGAGGAAGCCTCACCAAACTAAAAAGCCCTCATCGAGGACTTAACATTCCTGTAAAAGAGGTGGCTACTGGAAAAGTCGAAATCACTAGCCAGAATCACCAGTACAACATCGAACGCAATACTCTTCCACGAGATTTTCTGATCACCCATGAGGAGCTTCATGATCACTCTATCGAGGCCTTTCGTCACCGCTATCTTCCCTTGATCGGTGTTCTCTACCATATTGAGTCCAGCCCAGGACCAAGGGAAAGTCTCTATTTCTATGACGAATTTATGGATCTGATTGAAAGTAAATTAGACGAAAGAAGGGAGGAGTTATGGTCATGAATCAAGTAACGCTTTTGTGTGCAGAATCCTTCAATGATGTCAGTTTGCTTGGAGCACTCACGTCTTGTCCCTTATTAAAAGAACGTGGCTACCAGACAGAAATCCTCTATTGTGGAGACGAGAACGACGTCACCAAAGAAGCAGGAGACGCTGTTTCGGTTATTCGTTTAAAGTTGGACAGTCTCAAAGAAGCCCTTCTAGCGACGAAAACAAAAAATTTACTGCTGTCATTTGCGGATAAGCAAGTCCTTGGTCTTTTATTCCGATTGGAAGAAATTGGGTTTCTCAAGGAACACAAAATCCGTATTCTAGGAACTTCGCTTAGGCAGTACCGTACCTTTTACCACCAGGCAGACCAAAAGTCATTTCTACAGGACTTAGGTTATCAAGTTCCTTCCTCATCCTTGGTTTCGACAGTGCGAGAGGCTATTGAGTTCTCAGAGCAGATCCAATTCCCTATTGTTGTTTGGCCACTTGCCAGCAAGCATGGGCAAGGTCGTCGGATTGCTAATAACTTGGATGATTTATGTGATGCTGTCGAAAAAGGACTAGAAGTATCGCCACAGGCTCAGTGTTTGTTGGAGCTCTCAACGGTTGGTTTCAAGGAGTTGGAATACATCGTCGTCCGAGATCGTCAGGATAATTATTATCTTGCGGGAAACATTGAGAGTATCGACCCGGTGGGGATCCATTCCAGTGATTCTTATCAAGTCATCCCAAGTCTGACGTTGACAGATACCGAGCATCAGACCTTGAGAGAGGCAGCTTTGTCTATTGTCCGGCACTTGAGACTGGTTGGAGCGACATCCATCAAGTTTGCGCTAGATCCAAAGAGTTACCAATTCTATATTCTTGAGGTCAATCCTTTTGCTTCGGATTCCTTCTCGACCATGTCCATGGCCTTAGGTTATTCGATTTACTACCAGGCCTTATGCTTAAAATTAGGCGACCACCTTTTGGACCTTCCTCATCCTACGATGAAGGGTCTTACAGCCCTGTTTGAACCCACTCTAGATCGTATTTTCTTTAAACTACCCGTCTTTCCAATGGAAAAGGTGACAAAAGTTCTCAATACACAAATTCATTCAGTTGGTGCAATTCATGGTTTTGGTAGTAGTTTGGAAGAAGCCTATCAGCAAGCTGTTGAAAATTTCGGTTCGAATCAATGGCCTAAGCATATTCTAAAAGAGATTTCGGACGATGAACTCATCCAACGGATCGCCAAACGAATGCCATATCGCTTTTCATCTATCTTAGAAGCTTTTCATCGAGGCTTCGAAAGGGAAGAAGTGAGTGACCTGAGTCGAATGGATCCGTTCTATCTCCAGTTTTTATATAATCTTTACTTGTATGAGCGACAAGAGAAGGAGCAACTATGTCCTGAGCTAAAATTACGTTCTTTGGATTTAACAGCTGGATTCGGTCAAGTTGGCGAAAGGTTTTCTTACTATACTTCTATCTGTGGCGAGAATGAGGCACCAGATTGGAGTCAATGGAGCTTATTGGTTGATCGAAGCGCTCCAGAAGATTCAAGCCAGATTCTTAGACTGATAGATCGCTTGAAGAAGGAGCATGAAAAAGGAAGAAAAGTAGCCCTTCTGACCCATCGTCCTTTTGTAGGACATGCGGCAGATACTTGCTTGCGAATCCCTCTTTCAATTTATGAGACTTACCAAGACAAGATTAACAGCCAGTTTGGTCAGGTAGAATATTTGGATGAATAGAAAAAGAGCTTCGGTCAAGATAACCGAAGCTCTTTGTTTAATTCAATAGTGTGAATTAGGAATGGCTAACAATTCCGATGATGGTATCCACTGCACGTTCCATGGTTTGAAGGCTGACGTATTCAAAGCGACCATGCATATTTTCGCCACCAGCGAAAAGGTTTGGAGTTGGAATTCCCATGAAGGAAATCTTAGAACCGTCTGTACCACCGCGGATTGGTTCAATAATAGGAGTAATGCCTAGATCTTCCATGACTTCCTTAGCCAAGTTGACTGGTGTCATGTCTTTCTCGATGACCTGTTTCATGTTGTAGTACTGGTCTTTAAGGGTCAAAAGAACTCTTTCGGCACCAAGTTCTTGATTCATCTTGCTTGCGATGTCTTCCATCATAGCTTTACGGGCTTCAAAGTTCTCTGTCTCGAAGTCACGGATAATGTAGCTAGCATGCGCCTCCTCAACAGTTCCATCGATATTCATCAAATGGAAGAAGCCTTGGTAGCCATCTGTTTTTTCTGGGCGGTCTTCTTCAGGGAGTTGATTGTGGAAGTCAATGGCTAACTGGAGAGCATTGACCATTTGGTTCTTAGCAGTACCTGGGTGCACATTACGCCCTTTGAATGTGATTTCAGCTCCTGCAGCAGAGAAGGTTTCGTATTGCAATTCACCAAGAGGACCACCGTCCACTGTATAAGCGAAGTCTACATTGAAATCTTCTGCATCAAACTTATCTGCTCCGACTCCGATTTCTTCATCTGGTCCAAAGCCAACTCGGATTTCGCAGTGTTTGATTTCTGGATGAGCATTCAAATATTCGATAGCTGTCATAATCTCAGCAATCCCTGATTTGTCATCTGCACCAAGAAGGGTCGTACCGTCAGTAGTGATCAAGGTTTGACCTTTGTAGTTATGGAGGTTAGCAAAGTCGGCTGGATCAAGTGAATAATCAGAATCACCAAGAGGAATAGCGCCACCATCATAGTTTTCGATGACTTGAGGGCTGATATTCTCAGCATTAAAGTCAGCTGTATCCATATGAGAGATAAAGCCAATCTTTCGGGTGAGACTTGGATCGTTTGCTGGTAGCGTTCCGATAGCAAAACCATTTGGAAGGTAGTAGACATTCTGAAGTCCAACTCGTTCCATTTCAGGAAGCAGTACATTCTTTGCAAACTCTACTTGAGAAGGTGTACTAGGAGTTGTTGTAGAAGTCTCATCAGAGCGAGTGTTGACTTTGACATAAGTTAAAAAACGTTCTAATAGTGTTGGGTATTTCATTTGTTTTTCCTTTTCTAGTTCTGTGCTTGTAAAACATAGCGTTTGATAGCAGTAGCGACACCGTCTTCTTCGTTAGAAGTGGTAGTGACATCAGCCAAGGCTTTGATAGCAGCTGGAGCATTGCCCATAGCAACTCCAAGACCCGCGTACTCAATCATTTCAATATCGTTGTTCTCATCGCCGATAGCCATGACCTCTTGCCTTGGAATTCCTAAGTATTCAGCCAGAGCCTTTAAGCCAGTCGCTTTATTTACCCCTTTAGGAAGGATCTCAAATAGGATCGGTTGGGAGCGAATAGTGTGGAAGCGCTGGGCTAATACTTCTTCATAGGTTTCTTGAAAGATATCAATTTGCTCTTTCTGATCGATAAACATTCCTTGGAAAATCGGTTGTGCCTCAAGAATTTCTTCTAGGCCAAGTGACACGGGGACTGCAGAAACGATGCTAGCATCCATTTTAGCTATTTCAGAAGGTTCCCGATTCAAAATGATATAACGATTTAAATCGAACAAACTTAATTGAGGATGAATCTCCAGCGTCAACTGATCGAGATAACCCAAATCTTCTTCAGATAAGGCATTATAACTGATGACGGACCAATCTGATGATTTAACAGTTGTGCAACCGTTGTTAATCACAGAGTAGGAGTGGTTACTCTTGAAGCCAATTTCTTCAAAAATTGGACGAACACCAGAGAGAGGGCGACCTGTACAGATGACGACGTGTACACCAGCAGCTTCAGCATCCAAAAGAGCCTGCTTATTAGCAGGACTAATGGTTTTGTCTGGTGATAAAAGGGTCCCATCTAAATCAATAGCAACTAATCGAATCATATCTCGTCCTCCTTAGCTGGTAGAAAGCTGGCAATGACTTTTCCGATGACCCTCGGTTCCTCTTCTAAAGGAATAATCTTATCACTATATTTTTTATTGAGGGAAACGAGACGAATCCCTTGTGCTTCACGGAAGACACGCTTGATCAAGGTTTGCCCGTCGTACTCAATAGCATAGATGGCACCAGCAGTATCGTAGAAAGTTTGCTTGATTAGGGCAACAGATCCCTTTGGATATTTAGGTTCCAACGAGTCTGTATGAATCCAAAGTGCTAGATCATAAGCCAGTTTTTGATCAAACCAAACCAAATCTCCCTTAGAAGCACTTTGACTTGCAGCATAACTGTCGAAGACTGTATATGGTGTGTATTTCTTCTCGATACGTTTCCGTTCAGCCTGTAAAACCAACAAGCGATTGGCTTCCTCTAAGAGTGATTCTTGAAAGTCCTCATCCAGTTGCTTATAGATAAACTCAATCTTAGAATCCTCCAAGGTATCTGGTTGTCCATAACGAGGATCTAGGTCAGAGATGGGGATTTCAAAGAAGCTAGCAATCTTTTCTAAGTTCTCACTAACTGGGAGAGAAGTGCCCTTCACATAGCCAGTTAAGGTACTAGCTGGAATACCAGTTGTACGAGATAAATCGACCTGTTTCTTATTTTGAACCTTTAATAGTTCTCTTATTTTTTCGGAAATAATGCGCAAAGCCTCTTTATCTTGTGGGCTTGCTTTTCCACGTCCTCTTGCCAAGAGCTTCACCTCCTTTTACATTACAATTCATTATAGCGAATTAAATCGAAAAAGTAAACAAAAACCTTACAAAAATGAAGAATTAATGCGATTTCGATATAAATCATAAATGACTGGATTTGATTTCTTAAAACTAGCCAAGAAACAGCCTTTTTGTTATAATATACTGAATAGTTTTATAAGGATGAAAAAATGAATTTAGAAGAATTAAAGAAACGTCAAGAGAAGATTCGGAACTTCTCCATTATCGCCCATATTGACCACGGAAAGTCAACCTTGGCGGACCGAATCTTAGAAAAAACCGAGACCGTTTCTAGTCGGGAAATGCAAGCCCAGCTTTTGGATAGCATGGATCTGGAACGGGAACGTGGGATTACCATTAAGCTGAATGCCATCGAGTTGAATTACACGGCTAAAGATGGGGAAACCTACATCTTCCACTTGATTGACACACCGGGACACGTGGACTTTACTTATGAGGTTTCTCGTTCGCTGGCTGCCTGTGAGGGAGCCATTCTCGTAGTGGATGCGGCTCAAGGGATTGAAGCTCAGACCCTAGCCAATGTTTACCTGGCTTTGGATAACGATTTGGAAATCTTGCCAGTTATCAATAAAATCGATTTGCCAGCTGCCGATCCTGAACGGGTGCGCACAGAAGTAGAAGATGTCATTGGTTTGGATGCCAGTGAAGCAGTTCTAGCTTCAGCCAAGGCTGGTATCGGGATTGAAGAGATTTTGGAACAAATCGTTGAGAAAGTTCCAGCTCCTACTGGGGATGTTGCTGCTCCATTGCAAGCCTTGATCTTTGACTCAGTATACGACCCATATCGTGGAGTTATCCTTCAAGTTCGGGTGGTCAATGGTATGGTGAAGCCTGGCGACACCATCCAGTTGATGAGCAATGGTAAGACCTTTGATGTGACTGAGGTAGGAATCTTTACTCCTAAAGCAGTTGGTCGTGATTTCCTTGCGACAGGAGATGTTGGGTATATTGCAGCCTCTATCAAGACTGTTGCGGACACTCGTGTCGGTGATACGGTGACCCTAGCGACCAATCCAGCAAGTGAGCCTCTTCATGGTTACAAGCAAATGAACCCAATGGTCTTTGCCGGTCTTTACCCAATCGAATCTAACAAATACAATGATCTTCGGGAAGCTTTGGAGAAGTTGCAATTGAATGACGCTAGTCTTCAGTTTGAACCGGAAACTTCTCAGGCCCTTGGTTTTGGCTTCCGTTGTGGTTTCTTGGGTCTCCTTCATATGGACGTTATCCAAGAACGCTTGGAGCGCGAGTTCAATATTGACTTGATCATGACAGCTCCGTCTGTAATCTACAAGGTCAATTTGACAGATGGAGAAGTGCTGGATGTGTCTAACCCGTCTGAGTTCCCAGATCCAACCAAGATTGCTTCGATTGAAGAACCTTATGTCAAAGCACAAATCATGGTGCCGCAAGAGTTTGTTGGAGCTGTCATGGAATTGGCCCAACGCAAACGTGGGGACTTTGTAACCATGGATTACATCGATGAAAATCGGGTTAATGTGATCTATCAAATCCCACTGGCTGAAATTGTCTTTGATTTCTTTGATAAATTGAAATCCTCTACGCGTGGCTATGCAAGCTTTGACTATGAGTTGTCTGAATACCGTCCATCTAAATTGGTTAAAATGGATATCCTTCTCAATGGTGATACCGTCGATGCCCTCAGCTTTATCGTTCACAAGGACTTTGCCTATGAACGTGGTAAATTAATCGTTGAGAAACTTAAGAAAATTATCCCTCGTCAACAGTTTGAAGTGCCTATCCAAGCAGCTATTGGTCATAAGATCGTTGCACGTACAGATATCAAAGCTCTTCGTAAGAACGTCTTGGCCAAGTGTTATGGTGGGGACGTCTCACGGAAACGGAAGCTTCTTGAAAAACAAAAAGCCGGTAAGAAACGGATGAAAGCTATCGGATCTGTAGAAGTACCACAGGAAGCCTTCTTGTCAGTTCTGTCAATGGATGAGGAGTAAGCTTCTCTTTGATATATTCGAACAAATCAAACGTCCCGCTAGGGGCGTTTTTGTATCGGACTAGACAAATAGCGCTTTCAAATCTTCATTGAACGTGATAAACTAGAGGTATCAAAACCCATCACAAAGGAGAGGGAAGATGAATAATAAGTTCTTACTTGCGACCGTTTCGGTCTTGTCAGCTGTTGCCCTTGTAGCTTGTAGCACACCTAAAAAAGAGTCTAGAAAACCATTGTCATCTGAATCTAGTTCCACTGAGGTGGTAAAAAAGAGCAAAAAATCCTCTAGTAAAAAAACCTCTAGCAAGGTGGAGTCAAAATCATCGGATAATACCAAGAGTTCTGTCGAAACCAAACGGGTTGGTTCTGCAGATTATGGCTATATCGATATCCCAAGCAAGTGGATTAAATTTACAGATATAGATGGTGGAGACAGTATTCAATACACGGATGGCAGTGCCTACAATATCGTTACCATGAACGGGTATACCAAAGAGAAAGCGAATCCCGGTGAAGGTGAAGTCTTCAACGCAGAGTTAATTGCGAATCGAATTGCTTACTATTGGAATGACAATAAAGAAGTAGATAAAATGTGGGGAGCTAAAACCACTGTCTCAGGCAATGAAGCTTTGCAGCTGAATATTATCCTTAAATCTGGGCAGTACCTCATTACTTGGGTCTTCCAAAAGGATGATAAGGTTTACTTGATGTCTTTTGAAGGGGATAAAACCACTTTGGCTCAATTCATTCCCTACATTGAGGAAACTTGGAGTTTGGATGGAACAGGTGCCGTGACGGATTAATCCAGAGAGAGTTTAGCTTAAACTGTTCAGTCATTAATGTTTGATAGAAATAACTACATGACGCAGTGGTTGATTGGTATCTTTGTTCGCTTTTTAAGCTCCAAAGATAACCTAATCAACTGTGCGGGGGTGGGAAAACGAACTCTTCTTAATTAGTCGGAGTTCTGTCCCACTCCCTTTTTTACGGCCTCTATGGTATAATGCTCTTATCCATTTAGCAATTAGAAAGTAGTTTATGACTCAAGAAATTGACTTAGAAAAATACCATCAGTTAGCGCTTCAAAAACAAAAGGAGCACCGCAAGGTATTGGCAAATCTGAAAAAGAAGCCCCCTAAAAATCTAGATAAAATAGCCCAAGAGATTCACGATGAAGTCTTTCAAGAAATTGATTGTACCGCCTGCGCCAACTGCTGTAAGACCCTAGGACCCGATTTTAAGGAAGCGGATATCACGCGCATCGCAAAGTATTTCAAGATGAAGCTTCCCGCTTTTGAGGCGGAATTTCTTCAAGTCGATGAAGACGGAGATAAGGTTTTTAAATCCATGCCTTGCCCTTTCTTGGGTGGTGATAATCTCTGTTCCATCTACGATGTGCGTCCGAAAGCCTGTCGAGAATTCCCTCATACAGACCGCAAGAAAATCTATCAGATCAACCATCTGACCATCAAGAATACTCTCACTTGCCCAGCAGCCTATTTATTTGTAGAAAAATTAAAGGATCGTTTGTAATGACATATACATTTTTACTTTTTGACCTAGACCACACCTTGTTGGACTTTGATACAGCGGAGGAAGTGGCCTTAACGCAATTCCTCCAAGATCAGGGGGTTCAAGATATCCAAGCCTTTAAAGATTACTACAAACCCATGAACCAAGGCCTCTGGAAAGATTTGGAGCAAAAGAAGATTAGCAAGAAAGACTTGATTAATAGCCGGTTTGCCATTGCCTTTGCCCATTTTGGTAGAGAGGTAGATGGTGAAGAGATGGCTCTTCGTTACCAGGACTACATTAGTCAACAGGGACAGACTTTCTCAGGAGCAGAAGACTTGTTAGCTAAGCTAGTAAAAAGAGGTTACCGGCTCTATGGTGCTACCAACGGCGTTACTGCCATTCAACAAGGGCGTTTGAAGCAATCAGCCATTACCCCTTATTTCAAAGAAATTTTCATCTCTGAACAATTAGGAACTCAAAAACCGGAAGTGGCCTTTTACGAAAAGATTGGGAACCTGATCCCAGGATTTGCTAAGGAACAAGCTCTCATGATTGGGGATTCTTTGACGGCGGACATCGCTGGAGGCAATGCTGCGGGGATTGATACCGTCTGGTACAATCCGGATCACAAAGAAAATACCAGTCCAGCAGTGCCGACTTATGAAGTGGATTCTTATGAGGCCTTATTGGCGCTCTTGCGAAAAGATTAGCCTAGTACGGATACCAGTTGCTTTCAGTTAGAGCTAAAAAGGAATTGACCTGAAAAGAAGGAGAGTGTAAACGGGGATAAATGATTAGAAAGAGTTTATTTTTTCAATTTCTTATTCGACTAGCTTATATCCTCCTATTAGCTGGTGCAGCTTTCTATCTGTTATGCTCGTTGAATGGGATGGATTGGGACCAAGCTACTATCCAGGAAAGAAAAGGGTTTCGAGCGTGGATCATGCTTGGCTGCACGGTTTCTTTCATTCTCATTCGGCAAGTATTCGAATTTGTTCGTCTGATTTGTAAAACAAGCAGAAGAGGCAGAGAGTTTTCGCAGGAATGGATCGAATCAATCTCTTTGCGGGAAATAGAGAAGGAAGCGGAATTCAGAGAACCGAGGTTGAAATTACTAGTATATAAGGGCTATTTGATAACCTATCGGTCTTGTTTCGACTATCTGAGAATAGATGAGGACATTTGGAAAATCCAACTTCAGAAATTTCAAAAGTATAGTTATAGTAGATACTCTGGTAGAAACAAATCACTTCTTCCTCCTAAGTATTTTCTTGTGTTAAGGGATTTTGACTACAAGGAATACTATCTCGCTATTAGCTATCAGAAAGAGGAGTGGTATCACTTTTGGTCCTATCTGATCAGGGAATATCCATGGATAGAGTGCAGCGGTGATGTGGAGGAACATCAAATATAAGCGTTTCTTTAAGTACATGAACAAGCTTTGTTCAAATTTCATTCCATTACAAACTAGCTCTCGGGCTAGTTTTTTGTTATTATGGAAAAATGATTATATTTAAACAAATACCATTCAATATCAAGAAATGGGTCGGCTACCTGGTTCGTGCATTCTTCACAGTGGTCGCTCTCTTGATTTGTTTTCTCTTTTATTTTACTAATCAAGAAGAAAAAGAAATCCAACAGCAAATTTCTGGATTTTATCAGGAAGCGGGATTTAAAGGAGACCTACATTTTAAAGCAGCTAAACTCCATGGGATGTCGACCAAATATGCTTATACCTATCAAGAAAGAGTTGAGGGAAAGAGGGTTCAGTTTGACTTTCCCGATGCGACTCATCTATCAAAAGAAGAAACTGGGAAAAACTATGACACGGCAGGAGAACTGGCTCAACATTACAACAGTTGGTTAGTAGCTCCGTTCTTCGAAAGAGCCTTTACGGAATCTAAAGGATTTAAACAATTAAAGCAAGAGATAAAAGATCGATTCCATCAACAGGGCCTCGAGGTAAGTGAGATTCGTCTCCAGTTACCAATTCAAAATCCCGATTTTGAAGATCAGTTAGCAAGAGACTTGCTAGCTGCCGAGAAAGCTGGAGAAACGGATCTTCGAGGAATTCTGACTTTAAATTATGCTACCTACCGCCAAATTAAGGGATTTTCCTTTACCATCACAGTGACTTCCCTCGCCAAAGAATTTGAAGGGAAGCACTTGGATGTATCCGGTCTTCCTCCTGGAAACTATGTGATTGAATCGGATTCCGAAGATGAAGGATCTTATTACTTTGAGATCGATTAAAAAATTTTTAATAGTGTCAAGTTTTTTTCTTGACAGGTCTATAAAATGTGTTATAATAGATCATGTGCTAAATAGCTTGTCTATTTCACCGAAAATTAAAATATAGAAAAGAGACTTATAAAAATGGCAGTTAAAATTCGTTTGACTCGTATGGGTTCTAAGAAAAAACCTTACTACCGTATCAACGTAGCAGATTCACGTTCACCACGTGATGGACGTTTCATCGAAACAGTTGGAACTTACAATCCACTTGTTGAAGAAAACCAAGTTACTTTGAAAGAAGACCGCGTTCTTGCATGGTTGGCTGATGGAGCTCAACCTTCAGATACAGTTCGCAACATCCTTTCAAAAGAAGGTGTCTTGAAGAAATTCCACGATTCTAAATTCTCAAAATAATCAAAAAGTAGGTTGATGTATGGATACGATTGAAAATCTTATTATTGCAATTGTGAAACCTTTGATTTCACAACCGGATGCCTTAACCATCAAGATCGAAGATACTCCTGAATTCTTGGAGTACCACCTTGACCTTGATCCTAGCGATGTTGGTCGAGTGATCGGTCGGAAAGGTCGCACCATTTCTGCGATAAGAACGATTGTCTACTCTGTCCCAACTGAAGATAAAAAAGTAAGAATCGTTATTGACGAAAAATAAAAAGGCGGGATTTTATCCCGTTTTTTTTTGTTGGAAGACTCAGTAAGCATCGTTGAGAATTGTTGCTGAACATGATAGAATAGAGTGAATAAACTATACTGGAGAAATCATGAATTACTTTAATGTTGGGAAGATTGTCAATACCCAAGGCTTACAAGGAGAGATGCGGGTCTTGTCTGTGACAGACTTTGCAGAAGAACGCTTTAAAAAAGGAGCAGAGTTGGCTCTCTTTGATGAGAAGGATCAGTTCGTCCAAACAGTGACTATTGCTAGCCACCGTAAGCACAAGAACTTCGATATCATCAAGTTTAAGGATATGTACCATATCAATGCCATTGAGAAATTTAAGGGCTTTAGCCTAAAGGTTGCGGAAGAAGACTTGACGGATTTGGAGGATGGCGAGTTTTATTACCATGAGATCATCGGCCTTGATGTTTATGAAAATGACCAGCTAATCGGTCAGATCAAGGAAATCCTGCAACCAGGTGCCAATGATGTCTGGGTAGTCAAACGCAAAGGCAAACGAGACCTTCTCTTGCCTTATATCCCACCAGTGGTGCTCAATATCGATATCCCGGGTAATCGGGTCGATGTGGACATCTTAGAAGGGTTAGACGATGAAGATTGATATTTTAACCCTCTTTCCAGAGATGTTTTCGCCTTTGGAGCACTCGATCGTCGGCAAAGCGCGTGAGAAAGGCTTATTAGAAATCAACTACCATAATTTCCGTGAAAACGCAGAGAAGGCGCGCCATGTGGATGATGAACCCTATGGTGGTGGGCAAGGCATGCTTCTACGAGCGCAGCCGATCTTTGATACCTATGATGCCATTGAGAAGAAGAATCCGCGCGTGATCTTACTGGACCCTGCTGGTCGGACTTTTGACCAAGCCTATGCTGAAGAATTAGCTCAGGAAGAGGAATTGATCTTTATCTGTGGCCACTATGAGGGTTATGACGAGCGGATCAAGACCTTGGTGACAGATGAGATTTCTTTGGGGGATTATGTTCTAACGGGCGGTGAGCTAGCAGCCATGACCATGATTGATGCGACAGTCCGCTTGATTCCAGAGGTGATTGGAAAAGAGTCCAGCCACCAGGATGATAGTTTCTCGTCTGGTCTCTTAGAGTATCCTCAATACACACGGCCTTATGAATACCGAGGGATGACGGTTCCAGATGTCCTCATGAGTGGTCACCATGAAAATATCCGTCAATGGCGTCTTTACCAGAGTTTGAAAAAGACCTTGGAGCGTCGCCCTGATCTGCTAGAAAACTATGAATTGTCAGCAGAAGAAGAAAAAATGTTGAAGCAAATTAAACAGGAAGACTAACAGCCTTAGCTGTTTTTCTTTTGCTCTAAAATTAGAAAAAATCTTTCCCATCCTACTAGTTATTGGTAACAAAATGTGGTATCCTTATGAAGAGAGAACAGATATGAAAAAGTTTTGGTGGGGATTGCAATGGGCAAAAGAATAGGAAAATCAGTCTTTACAACGGGTGTCGCTGCGACAACCCTCTTTTCAGCTTTGGCTGGGCATAAGGCGCAAGCGGAGGAGATCACCCAGAAGAATGCTGCTGATCAGCAGTCGACGGATATGACTGGAATGGATTCAAGTTTTATGGATATGAATATCTTAAATGAACAGTTGTTAAAAGCTGAAAAAAGAGTAGAAGATCAACGTTTGTGCTTGAATCAGGCTCAATCTGAATACAATGTAGCCAAGTCTGGTCTTGAAGCTGCTGAAGCTAACTTACAGAATACTGAAACAAGGATTCAAAACTCCAATCAAAGCACTATTGGCAAAACTGAAAATGAAGTTGCGGTTGCTGAAGCAGTTGTTACTTTAGAAGAAGACAAGGTACGCCAAGCAACAGAAGCCGATCGCCAAGTCCGTTCTGCCATAAAGAATCAAGAGAATAAAATTGCTGCCCAACAGTTGCTTGTTGATATTGCAGGTAATGAATTGAGAAAAGCCAAACAACCCATCCAGAACGATGAGACAGTATTAGCCAACGCACAGCAAAAAGAGGAGCAGGCGCAAAACGAATTAAAAATAGCTCAAGCATTAGTAGTTAATCTGACAGAAACTCATGCCAATGTGCCTCAGGTCTTAAAGCAGGTTTCCAGTGAGATCGCGGGAGTACAGGAAAAAGTTGAGAAATTAACTCAGCAAATCTCCAAAAAAGAAGTGGAGTTAGAACAGGTCCGTGAAGCGGCAATGCTAAGTCCCATCAATCTTCAACAGGCAAGCTATGAGATCTTACTTCAAGAGTGGGCCAAAGCAGGTAACCATGATGCTGTCGAAGCCTTGTCTCTTTATAGCCGTAGGAGTGAAGAGGACCAGCTGGCAGGTGGAAAGGTCACTAGATTAGATAACGTCTTAAAAGCGTTAGAAATCGTAGATACGATTAATCTGTACCGTCGCCAGGCTGGTTTAGAGGAGCTCTTGGTAGATCCTTATCAATTGCCTGCTAGTCAACTTCAAACAGAGTATTATGTAAACCATCGAAAAGGCTTGTCCAGTTACCAAGAGAATGAGAATGTTGCCTGGGGCTATCGACCTAGAGAAGCGGTTGCCTTCTGGTATAGTGAAAAAGACCACTATCGTCAATTAGCCAAGCAATTCAATTTACCGACGGATGAAAGTCAGCTAGATCCTAGTCAGATCTCCAGGAAAGTGGGACCGGAACTATTTGCTAAGGTTGGCCACTATATCCACATGATGGGGAATCAATACAAGGCCATTTCAGTTGCCTATGCTCCAGATTTAGAAGTATCTCAAGCAGCTTTCTTTGAAGAAGGAGGCCCGCTTTATACCAGTGAAGAACTGAGCAAGTGGATGAGAAAAGTTGCCAATGCAAGGACGACAAAAGCGGATGTGAAGGCTGTAAAAAATACATTGGAGAGCCTAAAGGTCGAAAAGATTAACCAAGAATCCCGCATCAATATCCTTTCTGGGCATTTATTCGATGTCAAGAATTCTCTTGCAAGTCATGAGCAACTATTGGCGCGTGCTCAGCGTAACCTAGCTTCAGCGATGAAGAAATGGCAGGCTGCGTCGATAGAAGTCAAGGAAGCGGAAAACTCACTGGCAGTATCACGGGCTCGGATACAAGGTAGTATTAGCCCGAAAGAAGAAGCCTTGAAAAATGTTGCTCTAGCATTAGAAGAAGATAAAAAGAAATTAGATGCTTTACAGAATGTAGCAAAAGAGACTGCATCTAAGCTTGAAGGAGCACATGCCCAACTTCAAATCGCTCAAAAACAATTAACGCAAGCCAAAGGTCATCTGAAACTGTTTACCAATTCATCTGAACTGCTAGTTGATGCCCAGGCCTTAGTGGCTTCCGCAAAATCTGAACTCGAAGAGAAAAAAGTAGAATTTGAAACAGCCTTTGCAAGTTTTATGGCTTATCAAAAGGAAGCTAGTGAGTTCAGAAGTCGGATAGAGAAAATTCTGTCAATTGAGGAAGGTAACAAATCTGCAGTAGCAAGAGAGGAAGAAGTTACTGATCAGGTCCAAGTTTCGTTACTGGATTCTACTCAATCAGAAGATCACTTGCAGGACGAAGCTAACCTTGAGAAAGCTACTGGAAAAGACGAACGCAAAAGTAAAAAGGGATTATCTAAATGGTTCCGAGGGCTTGGGTTTAAAAAAGATGAATAGTTGTTAAAGTGAGAGTGGGACAGAAATCGGTAATTCGTTAGAATTCGATTTCGTCGTCCTGCCTCCGCACAGTTGAGTAGGGCTGTAAAAGCTGATGAAATCAGCGTAGTAGAGCCCACTCAACTACTGCGTCTTGCTCGATAATCCAAAGACAATTGAGAGGCTAGGACTTTTGTCCCAGCCTCTTTTTGTATAATCTAGCAGTAATAGAAACAGGATAAAACAATAGTATAATACTATCCTATTGTTTTATCCTTTATAACCCTACCATTCAACCAGAGAATAGTAGGGTAAAAATATCTGTATAAAGAATGAGTATAGTTCTATGAGTAAAATAAGAAGGTTCTCAAATTATTTGCTATTCAAAACTTTCTGTGCTATAATTTTCACAAAGGAAGAAAAAGTGTCGATACAAAATATGCCGTCATTATCAGTTTTTTAGGCAAAAATATGTGGGAATCTGACTGATGTGTTCATTTTTAAAATAGGCCTTAAAATAAAATGAACGTCTCATTCAGGAGCTCTCTTTACCTATATAAACTGGAAGAATGGTTGAATTACACTTATGCATAGGTTTTTTCATCCTTTTTATTTATAATACTATCCTAATGGAGATTATTGATATGGATAAAAAATATAGATATGTAACTCGGGCTATCTTAGCCTCTGCTGTAGCAGTTCCAGTATTTGCCGCGTCGAATGTTCAGGCTGAGAGCTATAGCTGGAACACCAGTCGTTATATCTACAGTTACTATACTCCAAGTTATGGTTACAACAATTACAACTATAATTACGGCTATAATAACTATGATTATTACTATGGTTATAACAATTACGGCTATAATAATTACAATTATGGCTATAACTATGGTTATAACAATTGGAACAACTACTATGGCTATAACAATCTCACACATGATGAGAATTACATTTACTGGAATGGCAACCACTACTATCGCATGAGTGATGGAAGTTACCGGATCTATCGCAATGGGCAATGGCTACCGTTGACCAATCGTAATAACTCTAGAAATAATCTAGCCAACGATCCTCATTACCTTTATGAGAATGGTTACCATTACTATTTATTAGATAATGGGGATTACTATTACTATCAAAATGGTAAGTGGGTATTTGTGAAGAATTCTAGCGAAACAGAAAATCCTGTAACGCCTGATACTCCGACCCCGACACCAACTCCAACCCCAAAACCGGAGGAACCAAATCCGTCTGATAAACCAGATCAACCGGTGGAACCATCAGAACCAGCTACACCTGAAGATACAGGTAACTTGGTCTTCCCTGAGAATCCGCCATTTGTAGGCGCAGATGGTGAATTCGATCCATTCGCTCCAACTCCTGAGAATCCAGCTGAGCCAAAACCAGAAGAGCCAGTTCAACCAGAAGTACCTGGAAATGACGGATTGGTAACAACTGACCAGCCAAGTGAAAACCAAATTCCACCATACGTTGAAGCACCAGCAGAAGGATTGGAACACCTTCCTTGGGCACCAAATGGTCGTGTACCTAAGTTAGTCTACCCACCTGGTAAGCCTGGATCAGTTGCTTTGCGTAACGATAAGAACTATTACTTTGATGGGACAACTCATTACTACTATGTTCCATCTGATACAGAGGCTACAGGATATTCAGCATACTGGAAGTGGATTGATGGTAAATGGAAACTTCAAGGAATGACAGATCCAAATGACCCTGTCGTCGATCCAAAATTCCATGAAGATGCAAAAGATGACGAGTACGCTTATAGCGATCGTGACTCAAGTGTGAAACTATACTCTACCAATGTAGTAGAAACAGTCAAAGCCGGCCAATCGTTACCGTTCAAAAACGTCGAAGAATTTAAGAACTATGTCATTGAAAAAATGAATCCTAAATTCATTGACAACGCGGGTTGGGATTGTAAAGTTGAGTGGGAAATCGAAGACCCTGAACTTTTTGAACAATCAAAAGAAAATCCTTGGGCAAAAGATTATGTCTTGATTGCTAACTTGAAGAGTGGTGTCGACGAAAAAGACTATAAAGACGTTGAATTTGGTTATGTGAAATTCGTATTCCGTGTGGAAGCGACAGACGATACCAACTATATTTCTTTAGATAAGGCCAAAGAAGCATTTGCTAAAATCAATGAACTAAGAAAAGCTCAAGGCTTGAAAGAGTTGACTTGGTCTGATGATATCTACAACAAGCTTTCTCTTCCAAAAGCAAACCAAATCTCAAGACAATATGATAGCACTGGATTTGTGGCTCGTCGTGAAGAAGACCCAGCAACTGTAGCAACGAAATGGTTCAACAGTGGCTTGCGTGAATTGTTACTAGAACCAAACGCAACTGAAGGAGCTGTAGCCACAGTTGTAAATGGAGATGGTTACTATTACTGGGCTTATAATTATAAATAATGTCTATTCTGGATAAACATCCCAGATTGCTTACATAACATAAAAGAAGGTATCCTAGTGATACCTCAGCTTGAAGATAAAGTCTTCTAAAAAACTTTCCTTAGGTGAGTACGGACGTCAGCGAACTTCTAAGAAGTTCCATGACTTAGTTTTGAATCTAAGGCTTCAAAACTCCCGAGTGCTTGAAACGTAGTGTTTCAAGCACTTTTCTCACGGCGGAAAGTTTTTAATCTTCTTAAATGGCACAATAAGTCATTTTTTTAAAGTACTAGCAGTTTTATTTAAAATAATAGTTTATCTCCATTCAAAGGTATCCTAGTGATACCTTTTTTGTTCTGTCAGAAATTTGCTGCTGAGTTTAAGGGGATGGAGGAATTGATCAAGCGTTAAGTAGCTAGATTTAAAGAGAGAATAATGGACGATTTTGGAGAAAATGAGAGAAAATGAAAGAAATTGATATTTAGTGCTTGACTTTGAAAGATAAGAGAGTATAATAGTCCTTGTAATCGTTTCCGAAAGGAGGTTATATGTTAAAATCTGAACGAAAACATATCATTTTAGAAAAGGTTATCAAAGAGCGAATCGTCTCTATTGAGGATTTGGTTCAAGAGTTAAACTCTTCAGAATCAACGGTTCGGCGCGATTTAGATGAATTAGAAGCTGAGAATAAACTAAGACGGATTCACGGTGGGGCTGAAAGTCTTCATTCCTTACAGGAAGAGGAAAGCAATAAAGATAAAGCAATCAAAAACGTGCAAGAAAAATCTGCTATTGCAAAAAAAGCAGCAGAATTGATCAAAGATTTTGAAGTTGTCTTTATCGATGCGGGAACTACCAATGAATTGTTAGTCCATGAATTGGCCAATCCAACCGTTACAGTTGTGACCAATTCCATTCACCATGCAGCGAGTTTAGTGGAGAGAGATATTCCGACGGTCATCATCGGGGGGATGGTCAAAACTTCGACTGACGCTAGCATTGGCGGGATGGCCTTGAATCAAATCGGTCAGTTAAGTTTCGATCGTGCTTTTATTGGGATGAATGGCGTCGACCTAGAGTCGTACAGCACTCCGGATCTTGAAGAGGGGGCCGTCAAACGGGCCATTTTAGAGAATGCAAAGAATACTTACATTCTCCTGGACTCGTCAAAACTTGGGCGGACATCTTTTGTTAAGGTAGCTCCGGTGAAGAGAGCAACCATCATTACCAATGCTTCAGATACGGAAATCCTTTCTAAATTAAAAGAAAAAACGGAGGTTATTGAGGTTTGATTTATACAGTTACATTAAATCCAGCGATTGATTATATCGTCCGTCTCGATCATGTAGAGACAGGGGCGGTCAATCGGATGGCTTCGGAAGATAAATTCGCCGGTGGTAAGGGAATCAATGTCAGTCGTGTCTTAAAGCGTCTCGATATCGAGAACACAGCGACTGGATTTATCGGTGGTTTCACAGGACGCTTCATTGAAGACGTACTGACCAGCGAAGCTATTTCAACCAACTTTGTGACAGTGGACCAAGATACACGGATCAATGTCAAGATCAAGGCTGATGAGGAAACAGAAATCAATGGGAACGGCCCAGAAGTGACGGAAGCCCAGTTGCAAGAATTGCTCAGCATCCTCTCAAGCTTAACAGCGGATGATGTGGTAGTTTTTGCAGGATCTGCTCCATCTTCACTTGGGAATGCCGTTTACAAACAATTGATCGCAGCAACTCGTGCGACAGGTGCTCAAGTGGTGTGTGACTTTGAAGGGCAAACCTTGATTGATTCCTTGGAGTTCAATCCCCAATTGGTCAAACCAAACAACCATGAATTGGGAGATATCTTTGGAGTTACCTTGACGGAATTACCAGAAATTGAACGTTACGCCAAAGAAATCTTGGCCAAAGGAGCACAAAACGTCATTATTTCCATGGCGGGTGATGGTGCTCTCCTTGTCAGTCCAAGCGGCACTTACTTCGCAAAACCAATCAAGGGTCAAGTGAAGAATTCTGTCGGGGCTGGAGATTCCATGGTAGCAGGCTTCACTGGGAAGCTCGCAACGACGGGAGATGTCATCGAAGCCTTCAAATGGGGCGTGGCTTGTGGCACAGCAACCACCTTCTCAGATGATTTGGCGACAGCTGACTATATTAAAGAAACTTATGAAAAAGTAGAGGTAGAAAAACTATGAAAATTCAAGACGTTTTAAATAAAAACGTGATGTTGTTTGACCTTCAGGCAACAGATAAAGAGGGCGTGATCAATGAGATGGTCCGATCGCTCGTTGACAATGGTGTGGTGACAGATTTTGAAACTTTTAAAACTGGAATCATGAACCGTGAAGCACAAACTTCAACTGGTTTGGGTGATGGAATTGCTATGCCTCACAGCAAAAATGAAGCAGTCAAAGAAGCAACAGTCTTGTTTTCAAAATCAAACAAGGGTGTGGACTATGCATCACTTGATGGACAACCAACAGACTTGTTCTTCATGATCGCCGCTCCAGAAGGAGCCAACGACACTCACTTGGCAGCCCTTGCTGAATTGTCTAAGTACTTGATGAAACCAGGATTTGCGGACAAACTTCGCCAAGCAAGCACTCCTGATCAAGTGATCGCAGCCTTTGATGCAGAAGAGCAAGAAGCTGTAGCTGAAGAAGCGAAAAAAGCAGAAGCAGTTAAAGAAGCAGCTTCATCTGACAAACCGCTTATCGTTGCTGTTACAGCATGTACAACTGGTATCGCCCACACTTACATGGCAGAAGAAGCCCTTATCAAGAAAGGTGAAGAAATGGGTGTTACGGTTCGTGTTGAAACCAATGGTGCATCCGGTGTCGGCAACCGCTTGACAGCTGAAGAAATCGCAAAAGCTGAAGGGGTCATCATTGCAGCGGATAAAGCAGTTGAAACCGCTCGTTTCGATGGCAAAAAATTGATTTCTAAACCAGTCGCAGCAGGTATCCGTCAGACAGAAGAATTGATCCAAACCATCTTGGATGGCAAAGCAGAAGTCTTCCACACTGAAAATGCTGCACAAGCTAGCGCAAGCCAAGAAAAATTGAGCTTGGGTGGAGCCTTCTACAAACACTTGATGAGTGGGGTTTCTCAAATGCTTCCATTCGTTATCGGTGGTGGTATCTTGATTGCCCTTGCCTTCTTGATCGACCAAATTCTTGGAGTGCCTCAAGATCAATTGTCTCAACTTGGTTCATACCATGAATTAGCAGCTCAATTCAAAACAATCGGTGGTGCGGCCTTTGGCTTCATGCTTCCTGTACTTGCAGGTTACATCGGATTCTCAATCGCCGAAAAACCTGGTTTTGTAGCAGGGTTTATCGCTGGATCTATTGCTAGCTCAGGATCAGCATTTGGAAATATCGCCTACGGCGCTGCTAAAGGTGAGTTGCCAGGAGCAGTATCATCTGGTTTCCTTGGTGCCTTAGTTGGTGGTTTCTTAGCAGGTGGAGTGATTCTTGTTCTTCGTAAAGCTCTAGCAGGTCTTCCACGTTCTCTTGATGGTATCCGTTCAATCCTTCTCTTGCCATTACTTGGTGTTGGTTTGACAGGATTCTTGATGTTCCTCATCAATATTCCAATGGCTGCTATCAATACCTCTTTGAACAACTTCTTGACTAGCTTATCAGGTAGCTCGGCAGTTCTTCTTGGTCTCCTTGTTGGTGGTATGATGGCTGTCGATATGGGTGGACCAGTCAACAAAGCGGCTTATGTATTCGGTACAAGTACGTTGACAGCTTCAGCACTTACTAGTGGTGGTTCAACCGTTATGGCAGCCGTTATGGCAGCTGGTATGGTTCCTCCATTGGCAGTCTTTGTAGCAACTGTCTTATTCAAAGACAAATTTACAGAAGAAGAGCGCAACTCAGGTTTGACAAACATTATCATGGGTCTTTCCTTCATCACAGAAGGTGCCATTCCATTCGGTGCAGCTGACCCAGCTCGTGCCATCCCAAGCTTCATCGCAGGTTCAGCATTGACAGGTGCCCTTGTTGGTCTCGCAGGATTGAAACTGATGGCTCCTCACGGAGGAATCTTCGTTATTGCCCTTACTTCAAATCCGCTTCTTTACATCTTGTTCGTATTGATTGGTGCAGTCGTAAGTGGTATCTTGTTCGGATTGCTTCGCAAACCTAAAAATTAATCATATCTAACAGAGGCTGGGACAAAAGTCCTAGCCTTTCAATTGTCTTTTGATTGTCGAGCAAGACGCAGTGGTTGAGTGGGCTCTACTACGCTGATTTCATCAGCTTTTACAGCCCTACTCAACTGTGCGGAGGTGGGACGACGAAATCGAATTCTAACGAATTACCGATTTCTGTCCCACTCTCTTTTCTTCTTTCTGTGATAGAAAACAGTGTGAAAAGACATAGTTCTGCAATAGAATCTTGATTTAATTTGTGGTATAATTTTCATAACGCTTATTTTTAGGAGAACAAGTATGGATATCCAACGTGAAAAAGAATTTGTCAGCCAGTATCATTATGATGCTCGTAACTTTGAATGGGAAAAAGAAAATGGTACTCCCGAGACAAAAGTAGACGTCAACTTTCAATTGATTCAACGCGATACAGAGTTAAAGACAACCTCTTTAATTGTCATTTTGACCTATATGATTGTCTTTGATGGCTTTGTCATCAGCGGGACCATTACCCAAATCAACCACATTCACAATCGTTTAGTCAGCGAGCCAAGCGAATTCAGCAAAGAAGAAGTAGAAGAATTAGCTCGTCCTTGCTTGAATATGCTGAACCGTCTGACCTATGAAGTTACTGAAATCGCCCTTGATTTACCAGGAATCAATTTGGAGTTTTAATGCATGAAATTAGCAGTCATCACAGATTCTTCTGCCTATCTATCAGATGAATCAAGAAGACACGATAATTTATTTGTCCTAGATATTCCAGTTGTCATTGATGGAGTATCTTACGTAGAAGGTAAAAACCTGACAGCAGAAGAGTTCTATCAAAAGATGGAATCTTCGTCTGAACTTCCAAAAACTAGTCAACCTAGTATCGCGGAATTAGAAGAACTCTTGGCGCAACTAGAATCAAAAGGCTATACCCATGTTTTAGGAATTTTCCTATCTTCAGGTATTTCTGGTTTCTATCAGAATATCCAGTATTTGAAGGATGAGTTCCCGAACATGACCATCGCTTTCCCAGATTCTAAGATCACCAGTGCTCCGCTTGGCTGGATGGCTGAAGAAGCAATCAAATGGGCAGGTGAAGGTCGGTCATTTGATGAAATTCTAGCTAATATCCAGATGCAAATCGATGGGACTTCTGCCTACATCATGGTAGATGATCTCAACCATTTGGTCAAAGGGGGCCGTCTTTCTAATGGAGCTGCGATCCTTGGGAATCTTCTCAGCATTAAGCCGATCCTCTATTTTAACGAGGAAGGTGTGATTGAAGTGTATGAGAAAGTTCGTACCGAGAAAAAAGCAATCAAACGTTTAGCTGAGATTGTCAAAGAAGGAACAGCGGATAAAGACTATCAAATCATTATCATTCACGGGAATGCACTGGATAAAGCGGAAACGCTTCGCGATATTCTTCATCAAGATGGTTTTGCTGGTGAGATTCCATTTGCAACCTTTGGCAGTGTCATTGGTACGCACTTAGGAAATCATAGCGTTGCTATTAGTTTTGTACCGAAAATATAAGGAGAAAACATGCCAATTAAAGTAGTGATTGCAGGTTTTAAAGGTAGAATGGGCCAAGCGGCTTATCACATGGTGCTAGAAGATCCTGAGCTTGAACTAGTTGGCTTGATTGATCCCCATGCGTCTGAGAATGAGTTGGCGGGTGTTCCAGTCTTTCATGACAAGGAAGGGATTTTGATGCTGGAAGCGGATGTGTGGATTGACTTCACCATCCCTAAAGTTGCCTATGAGCATACCCGCTTTGCTTTGGAGCATGGATTGGCGCCTGTGGTCGGGACTACAGGATTTACAACAGAAGAAATCACTGACTTGATTGATTTATCTCGTGAGAAGAATATTGGAGGGCTCATCGCGCCAAACTTTGCCATTGGGGCGGTCTTGCTCATGCAATTTGCAGCACAGGCAGCTAAGTACTTTCCAAATGTAGAAATCATTGATTTGCACCACGATAAAAAGAAGGACGCTCCGAGCGGGACTGCTGTGAAGACGGCTGAGCTTATCAGTCAGGTTCGTCAACCGCAAGGGCAGGGTGCGCCGGACGAAGAAGAAAGTCTGCCAGGAGCTCGTGGTGCCAACTACCAAGGGATGCATATCCATTCGGTTCGCTTGCCTGGTCTGGTAGCCCACCAAGAAGTGATTTTCGGTAGTCAAGGAGAAGGATTGACCTTACGCCACGATTCCTATGATCGGGTGTCCTTCATGACAGGGGTTAATCTAGGAGTAAAAGAAGTAGTCAAGCGTCATGAGCTTGTCTATGGTTTAGAACATCTATTATGAGATTAAAAAAACTGCCTTCTGAATTTCAGGAGGCTTTGCCAATATTAGAAAAGATTCGAAAAGCTGGGTATGAAGCTTATTTCGTCGGAGGCTCTGTGCGAGATGCTATTTTAGGTCGTCCAATTCACGATGTAGACATCGCTTCCTCCTCTTACCCAGAAGAGACCAAGGCTATTTTCGAGCGGACCATTGATGTCGGGATTGAACACGGGACGGTCTTGGTTTTAGAGAACCATCAGGAATATGAAATTACCACCTTTCGGACAGAGGATGTCTATGTGGATTATCGGAGACCCAGCTCGGTAAGTTTTGTGCGCTCGCTAGAAGAAGATCTCAAGCGCCGAGATTTTACTGTCAACGCCTTTGCTTTGAGTGAAGAAGGGGAAATCATTGATCTTTTCAATGGTATGGAAGATTTGGACAATCGAATTTTAAGAGCTGTTGGAGTGGCAACAGAACGCTTTAATGAGGATGCTCTTCGGATTATGCGTGGATTTCGTTTTCAAGCCAGTCTTGGCTTTGATCTAGAAGAAGAGACCTTTAAAGCTATGACAGATTGCGCCCCCTTGCTAGAA
Organism: Streptococcus sp. 1001283B150225_161107_H12; assembly: GCF_015552665.1. Lineage (NCBI taxonomy): Bacteria > Bacillati > Bacillota > Bacilli > Lactobacillales > Streptococcaceae > Streptococcus > Streptococcus sp. 1001283B150225_161107_H12. The sequence continues at coordinate 610,918 of NZ_JADNFC010000001.1, forward strand.
AAGATCTCTGTCGAGCGTGTCTTTATTGAGTTAGATAAGCTCCTCTTAGCTCCTTATTGGCGAAAGGGCTTAGAAGGTCTGATTGCTAGTCATAGCCATCAGTATCTTCCTCTCTTACAGAATAGTCGTTCGTCACTAGAGAAACTTTTCCAACTGAAGATGGACTATAACTTTACGAGTTCAGAGCAAGCATGGGCTGCCTTACTCTTGACCTTAGATGAGAATAAGGTTTCTGCTTTTTTCAAGAAATGGAAAACGTCTCGTGACTTCGCTAAGAAGGTGGAGCAGTTGGTTGAAATCTACCGCTTACGTGAAAAGGCTCGTTTAAATCGTCGGGACGTCTACCGCTATGATAAGTCTCTGCTCTTATCAGCGGAAGAACTACGTCAGGCTCATGGATTGCCTGTAGATTTCCAAGTTATTGAGGAATTGTATGATTCTCTAGCTATTCATGATAAGCACGAAATCGTAGTCAATGGTGGGTTGTTGATCAAGGAATACGGCTTAAAACCAGGTCCAGCTCTAGGACAAGTGATTTCTGCCATTGAATGGGCCATTGTAGATGGAGAATTAGAGAATGACAAAGAAGCGATTGGAGATTTTTTGAGCGACTATCTTGAAGCTAAGAAGGGGGAAGCATGAGCGATTTTATCGTTGAAAAACTAACCAAGTCCGTCGGGGACAAAACGGTCTTTAAAGATATTTCTTTCATCATTCATGAGCTGGATCGGATTGGACTAATCGGGGTTAATGGGACAGGGAAAACAACTCTCTTAGATGTTTTATCGGGTCGTTCAGGCTATGACGGAGATCGTTCTCCTTTTTCTGCAAAGAATGATTATAAGATTGGCTATCTCACCCAAGAACCTCAATTTGATGATAACAAAACTGTCCTCGATACAGTGCTGTCAGAAGATGTGAAAGAACTCCAATTGATTCGTCAGTATGAACTGTTGACGAGCCAGTATGATGAGAGTCAGCAAGCTAAACTGGAAAAAGTGATGGCAGAGATGGATTCTCTCAATGCATGGGAAATTGAAAGCCAGGTCAAAACAGTTTTAACTAAACTGGGGATTCAGGATTTATCTGCTAAGGTTGGTAGTTTGTCTGGAGGGTTGCGTCGCCGTGTCCAGCTAGCTCAGGTTCTCCTAGGAGACCATGATTTGCTCCTGTTAGATGAACCGACCAACCATTTGGATATTGATACCATCGAATGGTTGACCAATTTTCTTAAAAACTCTAAGAAAACCGTTCTTTTCATCACCCATGACCGTTATTTCTTGGACAATATTTCAACTCGAATTTTTGAACTGGACCGTGCTGGTCTAGTTGAATATCAAGGGAACTACCAAGATTATGTCCGCTTGAAAGCTGAGCAGGACGAGCGAGATGCGGCTCTTCTTCATAAGAAGCAGCAACTGTATAAGCAGGAATTGACTTGGATGCGTCGGCAACCGCAGGCGCGTGCTACTAAGCAACAGGCGCGGATCAATCGTTTCCACGACCTCAAGAAGGACCTATCTCACCAGACTACAGAAACAGATCTGGAAATGTCCTTTGAAACTAGTCGAATCGGAAAGAAAGTCATTGAATTTCGAAATGTTGATTTCGCCTATGATCAAGGGCCGATTCTGCAGCAGTTTAACCTATTGGTTCAAAACAAGGATCGGATTGGAATTGTAGGTGATAATGGTGTTGGGAAATCGACCCTGCTCAATCTGATTGCCGGGAAACTCCAACCGACTACTGGAAAGGTCGTTATCGGAGAAACGGTACGAATTGCTTACTTCTCGCAGCAGATCGAAGGTTTAGATGAAAGTAAGCGGATGATTAACTTCCTACAAGAAGTAGCAGAAGAAGTCAAGACTAGTGCAGGATCTACATCGATTGCGGATCTACTGGAACAATTTCTCTTTCCGCGTTCGACCCATGGCACCTTGATTGAGAAACTTTCTGGTGGGGAGAAGAAGCGTCTTTATCTCTTGAAACTTCTCATCGAAAAACCTAATGTCTTGCTCTTGGACGAACCGACCAATGATTTGGATATCGCGACCTTGACAGTGTTAGAGAACTTCCTACAAGGCTTTGGTGGGCCAGTCATCACCGTTAGCCACGATCGTTATTTTCTAGATAAGGTTGCTTCAAAAATTTTAGCTTTTGAAAATGGTGGCATCCGCGAATTCTTTGGAAATTATACGGATTACTTAGATGAGAAAAAGTTTGAGCTAGAAATGGTTGTCGAAAGTAGCAAACCTGAAAAAGAAAAGGTAGTCAAAGTCCGAGAAGAGAAGAAACGGATGAGCTACCAGGAAAAGCAGGAGTGGGCGACCATTGAGAGTGAGATTGAAGAGATTGAAAACAAAATCGCAGCCATTGAGACTGAGATGAATGAGAATGGTTCTGACTTCGGTAAGTTGGCCAGTCTCCAACGTCAGATGGATGAAGAAAACGAGCGGCTCTTAGCCAAGTATGAACGGTATGAGTACTTGAGTGAGTTGGCAGAAAACTAAAGGAGGAAGAATGCATCATATTAGCAAATACAGTCTGTTATTGTCATCATTTTTATTTTGTGGCATTGGTTTTATTCTCTTTGTGAATCCAATCGAAAAAATTGCCACCTTTAGTTGGTTGATTTCTCTGGGCTTTTTCTTGATTTCAGTTTCGCGCTTATCACGTTACTACCGTCTACGGACCCAAGCGACCTTGTCGGATCCCTATTTATTTCAAAGTGTGGTCTCTCTAGTCTTTGCAGTCTATCTCTTACTATATGGCTACAAGACCTTGCCAATTGTCTTTCCGATCACACTCGGTATTTGGCTCTTATATAAGTCTGCTTTGAGTTTGAAAAAGGCCCATTACCTTTCCAAACGATCTGAAGAATTATCCAAGAAATTTACATTTTGGGGGCTTATTCAACTGTTTACAGGATTGTTTCTCATTGTTAGTCCTCTATCTATTAGTGTTTTCTTATTACATATTTTGGGATTGTTCTTCTTCATAATTGGCGTTCAATCCTTGAGACTCTTTTTAAAACTTCATAACGAAGAGTAAAGAAATCTGTCTGTGTTTTTGCAGACAGGTTCTTCTTTTGCAAATGAAATTGAGAGAATTCTTGAAAAACAATTGAAACCCTTTTCACATTTTGGTATACTAGTGTCAAGAGAATAGGAACAAAGGAGTATAAAATGTCCAAAAAAATTATTGGTATTGACTTAGGTGGAACATCTGTCAAATTTGCCATTTTGACGCAAGAAGGAGAGATTCAAGAGAAGTGGTCTATCAAGACCAACATCCTTGACGAAGGAAGCCACATCGTTCCTGATATCATCGCTTCCATCAAACACCACTTGGAGTTGTTAAACTTATCCGCAGAAGATTTTATTGGAATTGGGATGGGTTCTCCTGGTGCAGTGGATCGCTTCGAAGGAACGGTCGTTGGAGCATACAACCTCAACTGGAAAACCGTACAACCCATCAAGAAAGATATTGAATCTGCCTTGGGAATTCCTTTCTTCATCGATAATGATGCCAACGTAGCTGCCCTTGGGGAACGCTGGAAAGGTGCCGGTGAAAATCAACCAGATGTCGTCTTCATGACACTTGGAACTGGTGTTGGTGGCGGTATCGTTGCGGAAGGAAAACTCTTGCACGGTGCTGGTGGTGTAGCTGGTGAGCTAGGCCATATCACAGTAGACTTTGATCGTCCGTTTGATTGTACCTGTGGTAAGAAAGGTTGCTTGGAAACAGTTGCTTCAGCGACTGGTATTGTTAATTTGACTCGTCGCTATTCAGATGAATATGCAGGAGATGCGACCTTGAAACGTCTCATTGATGATGGTGAAGAAGTTACAGCTAAGACAGTCTTTGATCTTGCTAAAGATGGAGATGAGTTGGCCTTGATTGTCTACCGTCATTTCTCTCAATACTTGGGTATTGCTTGTGCCAACATCGCTAGTGTCTTGAACCCAGCCAACATCGTCATTGGTGGTGGTGTATCAGCAGCTGGTCAATTCCTCTTGGATGGGGTTCAAAAGGTCTTTGATGAAAATACCTTCCCACAAGTTCGGACATCAACCCAACTGGTGCTTGCTAATCTTGGAAATGATGCAGGTGTCATTGGAGCTGCGTCACTTGTCCTACAATAGAATCATACAGAAAGAGTTCTAAATTGAATTATTTGGAACTCTTTTCTTTTATCCTGTGTTATAATGTAGGTATTAAAGTGTTTAAGGAGGTTTAATGACACAAGCAGATATCCTTTTTAAAGAGAATATTCGTAAAATTATGGAAGAAGGCGTCTGGTCTGAGCAGGCTCGGCCTAAGTACAAGGACGGCAGAACGGCTAATTCCAAGTACATCACTGGGGCTTTTATGGAGTTTGATCTGGCCAAGGGCGAGTTCCCTATTACGACCCTTCGTCCTATCGCCATCAAGTCAGCCATCAAGGAGATGCTCTGGATCTACCAGGACCAGTCCAATAGTCTGGAACTCCTAAATAACAAGTACCAAGTTCATTATTGGAATGACTGGGAAGTTGGGGATACGGGAACGATTGGAGAGCGTTATGGTGCGGTCGTTAAAAAGCACGACATCATCAACAAAATTCTCAAACAGCTGGAAGCCAATCCCTGGAATCGTCGTAATATCATTTCTCTATGGGACTACCAAGCCTTTGAGGAGAGCGAAGGACTCTTACCTTGTGCTTTTCAAACCATGTTTGATGTGCGCCGTATAGATGGGGAAATCTATCTGGATGCGACCTTGACCCAACGTTCCAACGATATGTTGGTGGCTCACCATATCAATGCCATGCAATACGTGGCTCTTCAAATGATGATTGCCAAGCACTTTGGCTGGAAGGTTGGCAAGTTCTTTTACTTTATTAACAACCTCCACATCTATGATAACCAATTCGAACAGGCAGAAGAATTACTTCGGCGCGAGCCATCTGATTGCCAGCCTCGTTTGGTATTGAATGTACCAGATGGCACCAATTTCTTTGAGATTAAAGCCGAGGACTTTGTTTTGGAAGATTATGATCCAGTCAAACCTCAATTGAAGTTTGATTTGGCTATTTAGGCTTTAAACAAATAATCACTATTTAGATAGGAAGAAAGTTTAGGTTTTTCATAAAAATGAACCATACTTCCTATTATTTAAATTTAATGATTAGTAATATCATCAAAAATTTTAAAAATGATTAGTTTTTTGAGTCATTTCACTTTGATATTTTTAACTAATTTGATAGAATATATAAGGTTTAAAATATAGGCCAATAAATTAGCTTATTAATTGTAAAAAATTATGGAGGAAAATATGGGCAAAGATTTATTTAATGATCGCATTAGCAGATTTTCGATTCGTAAATTGAATGTCGGAGTTTGCTCTGTCCTTTTAGGAACACTCGTTATGGTTGGTACAGCGTCTAGCGTTGCAGCCGAAGAAAACGCAGAGAACCCAGCAACTGTTGCAAAGGCTACAGAAGAAGGGGCTCAACCTGCTACAACAACAGAAGCTGCTGCTTCTACGACAACTGAAGCACCCGCTACAACAAGTGAAGCTCCAACTTCAGCTACAACTTATAAAGCTGAAGCACCAGTAACTGCAGCAGGTGTTGCACCAGCAACAACTACTGAACCAACAACTGCAGCTACTACTGAAGATAAAGCGGCTGTAGCAACTCCTGCAGCAACAGAAGCTTCAACAAACCCTAACAACAAGGCAACTGAAGCAGCTGCAACAGATAAGAAAGAAGAAGTGGCTGCAGGTGTCGCAGCTCCAGCTACTGAAACTCCTGCTGTAACAGCAGAAACTTCTGGTGGTAAGCGTAGTAAACGTACTCGTCGTGCAATCGGAGATCCTAATGATGAAAGCTTGATCGCGGATGACGTTGAAGACGCAACTTCAACTCCAAAAGTTGAAAAACCAGGCTTTACAACAGATATTGATGCCAAATCTATGACTAGCCAGATTACTTGGTTGGACTTTGGAGATGTAGCCAACTGGACAGGGGCAAAAACAGTCATCGTTCCTAAAAATGACCAACATCCTGATCAAGATTTAGAAGAAAGACTAGCTCTTCAAGTTGGCGCTACCTATACCAAGGAAATCATGCCTGGCTATGTAGTCACTGTAAAAGTTAAATCTTTGAAACCTTTCCAAGCGACTGAAATCTATAAAAAACGGATGGAAGAGCAAGGGGCTACAGAAGCTGAAAAAGCAACCTATGATCCAAACGCAAAAAATGGCTATGTAAAGGGTGTTACTTCAACAGGGGCTCAAAAAGCTTTTACCGATGGCAAAGAAGCCGACGTTGTCGCTAATCCTCAAAATAATTGGACTGAAATTAAACATGAAAATGTTGATACGAAAGCCAAGATGACTACCATGGGTTCAGCTATGAATGGTGGAAATATTGGAGTTCAGTTCGAAATCTCTGCAACCTTCCGTGGAAAGAAAGTTAAGCCAGCTATTGTTATGGCTGATGGTGAGTCTGCTAACCCTGGTGAATTTGTTATGTTCACTACCAACGGACAAGGTTGGCAGCACCTTGGAGAATGGAAAAAGTCTACCAGACCAGCCACCTCTGTTCCTTATGAACCACAAGATACAGAGAATCTTTTTGGTTCTAAACCTAAATATAATAACATTAACCTAAGACAACTTCGTGATAATTCTCCTGTAGCTGGACCAGATAAGAAACCAGTAGCATGGAAGTACTTTGGAAATTCTGACAAAGTTACGGCTGGTCTAGGAACCGGTGTCTTTGGACCAAACATTTCTGCAGGCAATTCTGCTGTTCCCCTTGTGATGACACGTGGTGCCTCTGAAGTGGGACTTTATATCGCTTCAGCTGGTAAACAGTCAGCAATGCTAGGATTCTTCCCACTTGATGAAGGGGATGCTCCTGAGTCATATGGTAAGGCAGTCCATACCATTGCAACTGTTGACGGTGTTACTGGAGCTAAAGTAAATCAACCGTATCTTGGTAACGTGAGTCCAGATATGGATGAGAACACCACTCTTGACTGGTTCGGTGATGATAACTCAACTACGGCCGATGAAGGAATTAACCAATTGCTTCCAAGCGATCTCAAAGGGACGACCAATGAGATGATTAAGATGGATCGTACACGCCCAGGTAACTACAAGATGTCAGTTGAAGCCCATTTGGATGGAGCTTCAGAAGCACATATCTATGGTTGGGTAGACTTTAACCAAAATGGTAAATTCGACGAGGATGAACGCTCAAATCTCGCTACAATCACACAAGATGGCACTGTTGAGTTGACCTTTGCAAACAGCAAGACTTACATCGATCCTAGCGTCAACGAACTTGGTGCTCGTGTTCGTATCGCTAAGAAAGCGAACGAGATCGAAAACCCAACTGGTATGGCCTTCTCAGGGGAAGTAGAAGACTTCAAGACTCAAATCACCCACCCACCAAAAGGGGAATTTAAGGAAACTTCTGGTCCTCAAGCTACTAAACAAACAGCAACAGTAACCTTTACAGCTCGTGGTGAACACAAGTATGAACGTAACTCTAAGGCAGTTATCGACGAGACAGTAGAACCATACATCGTTGATAAAGATGGCAACCGTGCAACGCTTGATGCTGAAGGTTACTATGTCGTACCAGGTCAAGGGAAATACAAGATTACTGCCAATGGTAAAGACGTAGACGTTGAGTTTATCCCAGAAGATAACTTCCTAGGAACTGCAGATGGTATCTCTATTCGTCGTGTAGATAACAATGGTTACGATACTGGATGGTCAACCAAATTCCCAGACCAAGAACCAAACATTAATGGTCAGTTGAATACTATGGATGGTCAATACGTTCCAACAGTCACTCCAATTGAAATTGAAGGGGTTGACAAAACTTCGACTGATGTTCAAGGGGCAACTCAAAAAGAAACACCTACGTTTAATACAACTGCTACTAACTTAAATGGTGATAAGATTGCAATCACTCCAAGTGCAGAATACCCGGCTAAGTTGGTAGATCCAGCTACAGGTCGCACGATTGATGAGCCATCTGTAACAGTTGAAGGAGAAGGAACATACACGATCAATCCTTCAACAGGTGAAGTAACCTTCACTCCAGAACCAGACTTTGTTGGAACAGCCAAAGGTGTGGATGTTACATTATCAGCACCAGTTGGACGTAATAAAGATGGTAAGGTTCAAAAGGAGTACGTTAAGACAGCTACAGCTAAGTACACACCAACTGTAACTCCAATTGCTATCACTCCAACAGACAAGGTTTCTGAGGATATCCAAAACGTTCCACAAACTCAAACTCCTACATTTGAGTTGAGCAACGATAAGACTGCGAAAATCACAAGTAAGAAATTGGTAGACCCAGCAACTGGTCAACCTACTGATGAAACTACTGTGACAGTAGAAGGTGAAGGAACATATTCAATTGATCCTACTACAGGTGCGGTAACCTTCACTCCTGAGAAAGACTTTGTCGGAACCGCTAAAGGGGTTAAAGTTCAAGCAACTGCGACAGTTACAAATGCTAATGGTAAAACTGCAACTATCACTTCTGATGCAAGCTACACACCTACTGTAAAAGCAGCTGTACCAACAGCAGATCCAGCTACATCTAAAGATATCCAAGGTGCTACTCAAACAGGTAAACCAACCTTTGCGGGTACAACTGTTTCTGTAAATGGTGAAGACAAAGAAATCACTATTAAAGATAACAGCTACACACTTTTGGATAAAGATGGTAACGAAGTTTCAACTACAACAGCTTACGCGGAAGATGGAACAACACCAATCGGTACATTCACGATCGACCCAGCAACTGGTGCTGTAACCTTCACACCAACTGATAAGTCTTACACAGGTAAAGTAACGCCAGTTAAGGTTCAAGCTGAGAGCTCAAACGGAATCAAGGTTGATACAACTTACACTCCAGAGATTGTTCCAGTAACACCAACTGCAACACCAGCAGAAACAAAAGACATCCAAGGTGCCACTCAAACAGGTAAGCCTGAATTCAAGGGTGGTACAGTTGAAGTTAACGGTGTTGAAAAGACTGTTGAAATCAACGAAGATGTTCCAGCGAAATTTGATGACGGTTCAACAACTAAGACAGTAGAAGGTGTTGGTACTTACACAGTAGCTCCAGATGGAACAGTAACATTTGTACCAGAAAAATCATTTGTCGGAACTGCACCAGCTGTAACCGTTGTCCGTGAAGATAAGAACGGAACTAAAGCCTCTGCGACCTACACACCAACTGTAACTCCTGTTAAACCAACTGCTACACCAGCAGAAACAACAGATATTCAAGGTGCCACTCAAACAGGTAAACCTGTATTTACTGAAGGCGATAGCCGTGTGCCAATCAACGAAGATGTTCCAGCAACATTCGACGATGGATCAACCACTAAGACAGTAGAAGGTGTTGGTACATACACAGTAGCAGCAGACGGTACTGTTACATTTGTACCAGAAAAATCATTTGTCGGAACTGCACCAGCCGTGACAGTTGTCCGCGAAGATAAGAACGGAACAAAAGCATCTGCAACCTACACACCAACTGTAACTCCTGTTAAACCAACTGCTACACCAGCAGAAACAACAGATATTCAAGGTGCCACTCAAACAGGTAAACCTGTATTTACTGAAGGCGATAGCCGTGTGCCAATCAACGAAGATGTTCCAGCAACATTCGACGATGGATCAACCACTAAGACAGTAGAAGGTGTTGGTACATACACAGTAGCAGCAGACGGTACTGTTACATTTGTACCAGAAAAATCATTTGTCGGAACTGCACCAGCCGTGACAGTTGTCCGCGAAGATAAGAACGGAACAAAAGCATCTGCAACCTACACACCAACTGTAACTCCTGTTAAACCAACTGCTACACCAGCAGAAACAACAGATATTCAAGGTGCCACTCAAACAGGTAAACCTGAATTTACTGCAGGTGATAGCCGTGTACCAATCAACAAGGATGTTCCAGCAACATTCGACGACGGTTCAACAACGAAGACCGTTGAAGGTGTTGGGACATACACAGTAGCAGCAGACGGTACAGTTACATTTGTACCAGAAAAATCATTCGTCGGAACTGCACCAGCAGTGACAGTTGTCCGTGAAGATAAGAACGGAACAAAAGCTTCTGCAACTTATACACCAACTGTAACTCCTGTAACACCAACAGCTGAAGATGTGACTTCAACTGATAAACAAGGTCAAACACAAACAGGAACACCAACCTTTACACCAGGTAACCCAAGTGTACCAATGGATGATGAAGTCCCTGCAACCTTTGAAGATGGCTCAACAACTAAGACAGTTGAAGGAGAAGGAACTTACACAGTAGCACCAGACGGAACAGTAACTTTTGTACCAGAAAAATCATTTACTGGAACAGGTACAGGCGTAACTGTGAAACGCGTTGATAAGAACGGTACTCCAGTTACAGCTAAGTACACACCAACTGTAACTCCGGTAACACCAGAAGCAACACCAGCTGAATCAGAAGCTCCTCAAGGTGTGGTACAAACTGGAACTGTAACCTTCACAGAAGGTGATCCAGTTGCACCAATCGACAAGGATACCATTACTCTTCTTGATGAAAATGGCCAACCAGCTGCATCAGTAGTTGCTAAATCGCCAGAAGGTAAAGAAATCGGTACTTTCACAGTTGATAAAGAAACAGGTGTTGTAACCTTCACACCAACTGATAAATCATATTCAGGTGATGTCGTTCCAGTTAAGGTTCAAGCCAAGGATGCAAATGGCACTCCAGCTGAAACAACATACACTCCTAAGATTACTCCAGTTGTTCCAACTGCTGATCCTGCAACATCTACAGATATCCAAGGGAAAACACAAACAGGTACACCAAGCTTCACACCTGGTAACCCTGCAATCCCAATGGATGATGATGTGCCAGCAACCTTTGAAGATGGATCTACTACGAAGACAATTCCAGGAGAAGGAACTTACACAGTTGCTCCAGACGGAACTGTAACCTTCGTACCAGAAAAATCATTCACAGGTACAGGTACAGGCGTAACAGTGAAACGTGTTGATAAGAACGGTACTCCAGTTACTGCAACTTACACACCAACAGTAACACCAGTAACACCAACAGCTGAACCTGCAACATCTACTGATGTACAAGGTGCAACACAAACAGGTAAGCCAACCTTCACAGAAGGTAATCCAAATGTACCTATGAACGATGAAGTTCCAGCAACATTTGATGATGGCTCAACTACGAAGACAGTTGAAGGCGTTGGTACTTACACAGTAGCCCCAGATGGAACAGTTACTTTCGTACCAGAAAAATCATTCGTCGGAACTGCACCAGCAGTGACAGTTGTCCGTGAAGATAAGAACGGTACAAAAGCTTCTGCAGCCTATACACCAACTGTAACTCCTGTTACACCAACTGCAGAATCAGTAACTTCAATTGGTAACAAGGGACAAACCCAAACAGGTAAACCAACCTTTACTGCTGGAAATCCAAATGTTCCAATGAACGATAAAGTTCCAGCAACATTTGAAGATGGTTCAACTACGAAGACGATTCCAGGTGTTGGTACTTACACAGTAGCAGCAGACGGAACTGTAACTTTCACTCCAGAACCTGAATTTACTGGTACTGCACCAGCAGTGACAGTAGTTCGTGAAGATGTGAACGGAACCAAAGCTTCTGCAACTTACACTCCAACTGTTCTTCCTGTGACTAAGTTTGTTGATAAAGAAGGTAAGGAAATCCCAGGATATCCTACAGTTGATGGTGAACAACCAAAAGCTGAAATTCCAGGTTACCGCTTCGTTGAAACGAAGAAATTACCAAATGGTGATACAGAGCACGTCTACGAGAAAGTTACAACTTCACACGTAGATGAAAATGGAAAACCAATTCCTGGTTATCCAACAGAAGATGGTGAGCAACCGAAGAAAGATATTCCAGGTTACGAGTTTGTGAAGACAATTGTTGATGAGAACGGTAATACTCAACACATCTACAAGAAGACGGTGACACCAACACCAGTTCCAACACCAACTCCAACTCCAACACCAACTCCGGTTCCAACACCAACACCAACACCAACTCCTACACCGGTTCCAACACCGGCACCTACTCCGGATCCAGTTCCAACACCAGATCCAAAACCAGTTCCAGAAACTAAGGAAACTAAATTCATCAATCCATCTGATGAAACAGCAGTTCTTCCTGAAACTGGTACTGAGGAAAGTTCAAAAACTGGTCTTGCTTTTCTTAGCGCCTTGACAGGTCTCTCATTATTCGGACTTGCTAAACGCAAAAAAGAAGACTAAGGTTTAAGAAATTTCTCATAAAAAACCGCGTTAATTCGCGGTTTTTTTGATGGGAAAAATAGGCAGTTTTGCTCAAGGAAGCAATAGTTAGAAACAGTCTTTTCTTGAAAAATTTGATAAAATAGAAGTATCAGTGTAAAGGATGTAGAAATGAGTAAGAAAGTAATTGGCATTTGGGCTCAGACAAAGAACGGGGTGATTGGCAAGGACCAGGTGATGCCTTGGCATTTACCAGCCGAATTGCAGCACTTTAAACAAACGACAACGGGCCATGCGATCCTTATGGGAAGAGTTACCTATGAAGGTTTAAACAAACGCGTCCTTCCTAATCGAACCAATATCATTCTCTCTAGAGATGACAAGTATGATGTGGAGAATGAAACCGTTTTGTTAAAAACTTCAGTTGAGGACGTTTTAAACTGGTATAAGAGTCAGGATCTGTCGCTTTTTATCATTGGTGGTGAAAAGGTCATCCGTCTTTTCGAGCCTTACCTAGAGGAGCTCTACCAGACTGTCATCGATGCCGAATTGGAAGGAGATACCTATTTCCCAGAAAACTTCCAGTGGGATCAGTTTCAGTTAGTAGACGAGCGGACAATCGAAAAAGATGAAAAAAACTCTTACGACTTTACCATTAGACATTTTGAAAGAAAGGAAGACTAGTTCATGGAACGTAGTATCTTTGGCTTTTTTACAGCTGTTTTATGCGTGATTTGCCTAGTATGTGCTTCCCAAACTCTTCGGAAAAAGCGCTATGGCTTAGCCACCCTCTTCTTGCTAAATGCCTTTACGAATCTTGTGAATTCGATTCACGCCTTTTATATGACTTTATTTAAATAAATTACAAACAGATTTTAGAATCGGGAGAAGAAAATGCCTACAAATCAATCAAACGATATGATGGTTTATTGTTCGTTTTGTGGTAAGAACCAAGACGAAGTACAGAAGATTATCGCTGGAAATAATGCCTTTATCTGTAATGAATGTGTTGAGTTAGCTCAAGAAATCATTCGAGAAGAATTAGCTGAGGAAGTCTTGGCAGACCTTTCAGAGGTTCCAAAACCAATCGAACTTCTCAATATCCTTAACCACTATGTCATCGGTCAGGATCGTGCGAAACGAGCGCTAGCAGTAGCAGTCTACAATCACTACAAACGGATTAACTTCCACGAAAATCGTGAAGAAGACAACGATGTGGACCTTCAAAAATCAAACATTTTGATGGTTGGACCTACTGGTTCAGGAAAAACTTTCTTGGCTCAAACTCTTGCTAAGAGCTTAAACGTTCCTTTTGCCATCGCTGATGCGACAGCCTTGACCGAAGCGGGTTACGTCGGAGAAGACGTTGAGAACATCCTTCTTAAGCTATTGCAAGCAGCTGACTTCAATATTGAACGTGCAGAACGAGGCATTATCTATGTTGATGAAATCGATAAGATTGCCAAGAAGAGCGAGAACGTCTCTATTACCCGTGATGTATCTGGTGAAGGGGTCCAGCAAGCTCTCTTGAAGATTATCGAGGGAACTGTTGCGAGCGTGCCACCTCAAGGTGGACGGAAGCACCCTCAACAAGAGATGATCCAAGTCGACACCAAAAACATTCTTTTCATCGTTGGTGGAGCCTTTGATGGAATTGAAGAAATTGTGAAGCAACGTCTTGGTGAAAAGATTATCGGGTTTGGCCAAAACAACAAAGCCATTGATGAATCCAGCTCTTATATGCAAGAAATCATTGCAGAAGATATCCAAAAATTTGGTATTATACCTGAGTTAATCGGTCGTCTTCCTGTTCTTGCTGCTTTGGAGCAACTGACAGTTGAAGATCTGGTCCGTATTTTGAAGGAACCAAGAAATGCCTTGGTGAAACAATACCAAGCTCTCTTATCCTATGATGATGTTGAATTAGAGTTTGATGACGAAGCACTTGAAGAAATTGCAAGTAAGGCTATCGAACGCAAGACAGGTGCTCGTGGATTGCGCTCGATCATCGAAGAAACTATGCTGGATGTTATGTTTGAAGTTCCAAGTCAAGAAGACGTCAAACTGGTTCGCATCACCAAAGAAGCAGTTAACGGAACTGAAAAACCAATTTTAGAAACTGCCTAGAAAGAAATTCTATGAAAGTAAATACTCATAATGCGGATATTCTCTTGAGTGCTGCTAATAAAAGCCATTATCCTCAAGATGATATCCCAGAAGTTGCACTTGCCGGTCGATCAAATGTCGGCAAGTCTTCTTTTATAAATACCATGCTAAATCGCAAGAACTTGGCCCGTACATCTGGAAAACCAGGAAAAACCCAGTTGTTGAACTTTTTCAATATCGATGACAAACTTCGTTTTGTCGATGTACCCGGCTATGGTTATGCCCGTGTCTCCAAAAAAGAACGAGAGAAATGGGGCAAGATGATTGAAGAATATCTGACAACGAGAGAAAATTTAAGAGCGGTTGTCAGCTTGGTCGATCTTCGTCATGAACCCTCAGCAGATGATGTTCAAATGTATGAATTTTTAAAATATTACGAGATCCCCGTTATATTAGTTGCGACCAAAGCTGATAAAATTCCAAGAGGAAAATGGAACAAGCATGAATCCATGATCAAGAAGAAGTTGGATTTTGATAAATCAGATACCTTTATCATCTTCTCGTCGGTTAATAAAACTGGAGTAGAAGAAGCTTGGGACGCAATTTTCGATTTCAGTTTTTCGTAATAAATCGTATTATTACTAAGCTGTTATGTTTTTGTTTGATTTATCTCGATATTGTAATTAAAACGTAATATTTAACTCAACATTTTAATGCTTTTCTGTGCTATAATCATCTTAAAGAGTTTTCATTAAAACATTAGGAGATTATCACATTGAAAAAATTACTAAATAAATCGAAAATGATTGGATCCTTAGTGGCTCTGGTTGCTGCAGGAACAGTAGCGGCAGCGATGAGCGAGCATGTAGGAAACGTTGGTGCTAACGATGAGGCTTATTCTCAATACGCAGATCCAACAGAAGCTTTCATCTCACAAATCGGTGAATCTGCTCGCCAACTTGGTCAAGAAAATGATCTGTATGCATCTGTTATGATTGCTCAAGCAATTTTGGAAAGTGGATCTGGTCAATCTGGTTTGTCATCTTATCCACACTATAACCTTTTTGGTATTAAAGGAAGCTATGCAGGTCAATCGGCAGTGATGCAAACTTGGGAAGATGACGGTGCTGGAAATGCCTATACTATCAATGATGCTTTCCGGTCATACCCTAGCTACTATGAATCATTGCAAGACTACGTTGCGGTTTTGAAACAAGGTCATTTTGCAGGAGCTTGGAAGAGCAATACAACAAGCTATCAGGATGCAACAGCTGCTTTAACGGGTGTCTATGCTACTGACACTAGTTACTATGCAAAATTAAACCACATTATTGAAGCTTACAATCTTACTCAATATGACTCACCAAGTGTGTATGGTGGATATGAAGGGACAGTTTACAATCCTTATCGCCAACAATATACAACTCAAGAAATCTTGAACTTGGATATCGCTTGGGCAAATCGTTTCTTGTAAGATATGATTTAAATTGAATTTTAAACAGACTCTCAAAGTCTGTTTTTTTATTTTATCGTTTTAAATCGATTTATTTATTATTCTTATGGGACTCAGGAATTTTACTTTAAATTTTTCTGAAAACCTTTTCAGATAGTCTATTCTATGATATAATGAAGAAGTTCACAAATTCAATATATAAGGAGATTCAGATGGGAGAATCAAATTTTGTTCTTAAGGTAGAAGCAGCATGTCAGAAGAAGGAAGAATTGTATACGGCTTCTAAAGCTCGTTATGCGGTTCGCTCTATGTTTGCGGGTGCATTTTTGACAATGAGTACTGCAGTAGGGATTGTGGGAGCAGATCTTCTCAACACCTTCCTGCCAGGTTCTGGTCGTTTCTTATTCCCATTTATTTTTGCGTGGGGATTGGTTTATTTGCTATTCTTAAATAGTGAGTTAACAACTTCCAATATGATGTACCTTACAGCTGGTGTTTATTTAAAGAAGATTAATTGGAAGAAAGCTTTAGAAATTTTGCTGTATTGTACGTTCTTTAATCTGGTTGGTGCCTTGTTTCTTGCATTTCTCTTCAGTCAGACAAGTGCTTTTGAAAATCTGAATCCAAAGGGCTTTCTTGGTTCGGTTGTAGAGATGAAGCTCCAACGTTCCAATCAATTGGTCTTCTTTGAAGGAGTGATTGCTAACATCTTCGTTAACATAGCAATCTTGTCCTACCTTTTCTTCAAAGATGAAACAGCGAAAGTTCTGATGGCTTTGTCAGCTATTTATATGTTTGTTTTCCTTACCAATGAACACATCGCGGCAAACTTTGCTTCTTTCTCATTAGCTACTTTTAACTCTATTTCGAAAGATTTGCCTCACTTAGAGTTCTTCAATGTGCTTCGTCATTATGCTGTCACCTTTGTAGGGAACTGGGTAGGTGGAGGAGTGATCATGGGCTTAGCCTATGCATGGCTCAATCGTACCAAGACTATCTATAAAGATTAACTATTTTTAAAAAAAGTTTGCAAAAATACTTGCATTCTTTTTTTTTATGTGATACACTAAATAACGGTTTGAAAAAACTGCCTAAGACAGTAGGGGAGCTCGACTCATAAAGATCCTACCGAGGACAAAACGTATCATGTAAAAAGAAGCGTATTGTACTTTCGTGTCTAGGTTTGGGCGCGTTTTTCTTTTGGAAAAATTCCCCAAGCAAAATAATTACGGAGGTGAACACACTAATGAGTGAAGCAATTATTGCTAAGAAAGCGGAACTAGTTGACGTAGTAGCTGAGAAAATGAAAGCTGCTGCATCAATCGTCGTTGTGGACGCTCGTGGTTTGACAGTAGAACAAGATACAGTTCTTCGTCGTGAGCTTCGTGGAAGCGAAGTTGAGTACAAAGTGATCAAAAACTCAATCTTACGTCGTGCAGCTGAAAAAGCTGGTCTTGAAGATCTTGCATCTGTTTTTGTTGGACCATCTGCAGTAGCATTTTCTAACGAAGATGTTATCGCTCCAGCGAAAATCTTGAACGACTTTTCTAAAAACGCTGACGCACTTGAAATCAAGGGTGGTGCAATCGAAGGCGCTGTCGCATCTAAAGAAGAGATTCTTGCTCTTGCAACTCTTCCAAACCGCGAAGGACTTCTTTCTATGCTCCTTTCTGTACTTCAAGCGCCAGTGCGCAACGTTGCTCTTGCAGTCAAAGCGGTTGCAGACAACAAAGAAGACGCAGCTTAATCTTAAGCTACGCAGCGTAGCCTAGCTACAAAAATTATAAATAAAAAAATTTAAAACTTATTTGGAGGAAATAACAATGGCATTGAACATTGAAAACATTATTGCTGAAATTAAAGAAGCTTCAATCCTTGAATTGAACGACCTTGTAAAAGCTATCGAAGAAGAATTTGGTGTAACTGCAGCTGCTCCTGTAGCTGTTGCTGCAGCTGGTGCTGCTGACGCTGGTGCTGCTAAAGATTCATTCGATATCGAATTGACATCTGCAGGCGACAAGAAAGTCGGCGTTATCAAAGTTGTACGTGAAATCACTGGTCTTGGTCTTAAAGAAGCTAAAGAACTTGTTGATGGTGCACCTGGCGTTATCAAAGAAGGTGTTGCTACAGCTGAAGCTGAAGAAATCAAAGCTAAATTGGAAGAAGCTGGAGCTTCAGTTACTCTTAAATAAGAGGCATATACCAATTAGAATTCGGAATACTATAGTATCAGCCTTTTAGAATCGTGAACACATTTTAGAAACTGATAAATTAATTTAGTTTCCTACCAAAAACCCTACCAAAAATTAATTTGGCAGGGTTTTTCTTTTTAACAAATTTATCGTGGAGAACAATTGAATATTGTTCTCCTTTTTTTATTTTCAGGAGGGAAAATGACAAAAGAATTACAATCATCACGCTATATTGTCATTTCATTTTTAGTACGTGAAATGGGAATTGATATTGTTGAAGCCATCTCTCTTATGGCTGAATTAGAAAAAAGTGGCTTGGTTCGATTGGAATCAAGTGGAGATTTAATACTCAAAGAACTAGGAGGAGCTCTATGAAACGAATTACCGCAAATCAATACCAAACTTCAGAACGGTATTATAAATTACCTAAAATTCTTTTTGAGGATGAAAAATATATGGATATGAAACTAGAAGTAAAGGTGGCTTATTCTATTTTAAAAGATCGTTTAGAATTATCTCTCAGTCGTGGTTGGATAGATAAAGAAGGGGCGGTTTATTTAGTATTTTCTAATTCTAAACTGATGAGGCTGTTAGGTTGTTCGAAGTCAAAATTACTGTCCATCAAAAAAACTCTTAAAGAATATGACTTAATTGATGAAGTTCAACAGTCTTCAAGTGAGAAGGGGAGACTTGCTAATAAGATTTATTTAGGGGAATTGTCTTCTACCCCAGTAGCTAATTCAAACAGGCCTAGTGTTAAAAAAAGACTAGGGCAGGATGAAAATGAAACGGCCCCCGTCTCACATTCAGCCCCTAGTGAGACTGAAGTTAGTGAGACTAAATATAGTGAGACTGATTCTTTATTTATTGAGGATGAGGAGGAGAGGTATACTCAACCTATCTTGAAAAGAAAAGTAGAAAAGGTCACAAAATATGATCAAGATTATATTTGGGGATTGGTACAAGATCAATTTAGACGAGAAGGTTTTTCTGAAACAGCCAGTGAAATTGCTATGACTGATTTTGAGAGAATCTATCAGTATGCTCTTGACAATGTTCGCTTTGTTAGAAGAGCGGAAGTACTTGCTGAATTTGTATTTAACGGCTTGTATTCTGTTTGGAATAATCGTGTTAGAAAAGGAGGTGGTTAAATGTCGCCAATCGAGTGGATATTAGTTATGCTCATTGTCATTTCAAGTGGTGTGACACTTTGGACATTGATAGTTGATCAGAAAGGGGTAATCAAGAAATGAGATTTATTGATTTATTTTCAGGTATCGGTGGTTTTCGACTTGGAATGGAAAGTGTAGGACACGAGTGTATTGGATTTTGTGAGATTGATAAATTTGCTAGAGAATCTTATAAGTCCATTTTTCAAACGGAAGGAGAAATAGAATTTCATGACATACGAGATGTTTCAGATGACGAATTTAAAAAACTTAGAGGGAAAGTCGATATCATCTGTGGGGGATTCCCTTGTCAAGCATTTTCAATCGCAGGAAGACGATTGGGATTTGAAGATATTAGAGGAACTTTGTTCTTCGAAATTGCTCGGGCGGCCAAACAAATCCAACCACGTTTTCTTTTTCTTGAAAATGTTAAAGGCCTACTCAATCACGATAAGGGACGGACGTTCACCACAATCCTTACCACACTTGATGAGTTGGGGTTTGATGTTGAGTGGCAGGTGCTTAACAGTAAGGATTTTGGCGTTCCCCAAAACAGAGAGAGGGTGTTTATTATCGGACATTCTAGAAAGAAAGGTACCAGACTCTTATTTCCTTTCAGACGAGAAGGTCAAGCAACTAACTCTGAGAATTTGAAAGCACTAGGAAATTTGAATCCATCAAGAAGTGGAATGAGTGGTAAAGTCTATTATTCAGAAGGTCTTGCGCCAACCTTAGTTCGTGGAAAAGGAGAAGGATTTAAAGTTGCGATTCCTTGTATGACACCAGACAGATTAGAAAAAAGACAAAATGGTAGACGTTTCAAGGATAATCAAGAGCCAATGTTTACTTTAAATACTCAGGATCGCCATGGTATTGTCGTTGTTGGGGATTTACCAACTAGCTTTAAGGAAACTGGTCGCGTCTATGGAAGTGAGGGCTTATCTCCAACACTGACTACGATGCAAGGAGGAGATAAAATCCCCAAAATACTAATTCCAGAACCAATCCAATTTCTAAAAGTACGGGAAGCAACGAAAAAAGGATATGCTCAAGCAGAGATTGGAGATTCAATCAATTTAGAAAGACCAAGTTCTCAGTATCGGCGTGGTAGAGTTGGAAAAGGTATAGCGAATACGTTAACAACTAGTGGTCAAATGGGAGTAGTAGTTGCTAGTTATGAAGGAGAAGATAAACAAGTTTATCATGTAGCCGGTGTATTAATAGATGGACAATTTTACCGTTTGAGAATACGACGAATCACTCCTAAAGAGTGTTTTCGCCTGCAGGGCTTTCCTGATTGGGCTTTTGAAGCTGCTAGAAAAGTCTCTAGTAATAGTCAGCTCTATAAACAAGCTGGTAATAGTGTAACCGTTCCTGTGATTGCCGCAATCGCAAAAAAATTAAAAGAAATAGAGGAAAAAGATGAAAGCATTAAATAAAGAATCAATACTAGATTGTGATGAATTAGAAACAGAATTACATGACGCAGAAATCAAACAGCTGGATGAACAAATATTTTTGATGCCCAATTATCCATGTGAGTTTGAGGTGACATTTTTAGATGATTACCATAAAAAACACAACTACCCCCTATTTTACGAATCCTATCTTCAAAACATTATGGAATTCCTTGAAAGTCAGGATATAAAGAACGGAGCTGATGCCTTTGTAGATGATAATCAGAATCTTGTTTTTGTTTTATATGGACAAGGCTATCGAGCCGAGGGAAAAGAGGGAATACTTACAACCCAAGTAACCGTAAAAGCTTATGATGAAGACAAGAAACCGATTAACTTCGCAAATTTATTAGATTCCTTAATCGTATCAGAATATCAAATGGAACCGAATCTTTGGGAGGTCTCCCATGATTGATCTCTATCTAAGTAAAAATAGCCAAAGAAATCAACTTCTTTTAGACTTCTTTCAAAACTATGGCATAGAGGTATCTTGTCATTCAGTTTCTGAAATGACAAAGGAGAAATTAATTGAGATGATGAGCTATTCTTCAGATTGTTTCGAGTTTTTATCTCCAAATTTATTACGTTTTAAGAATCGAGATAACCTAAAATTAACAGATTTCATCGAAATGATATTAAAAAATCCTGAACTAACCATCAGACTTCCTCTTGCGGTTTCAAATAAGCGAGTTTATCCAAATCTGAATCTGGAGGAGGCTAGAGCTTTATTGCCAAGAGATACGAAACAATTGATTTACATGGCACAAACACATTATTTATCTAACTAAAGGAGAATCAATATGGCAGAACGATTTTGGGAGAACTTGTCCATTATTTTGGCTGAAAGAAATATCAGCTGGATTGAGTTAACCAGAAAAATGTTTGCGGGAGAGTTTCACTATCCAAGTGAATTGAATCGTTTGTATCAAAAGATTCGTCACTACAAGATGGAACAACGAATGCCTCAAAGTCCATGGGTAGAAAGGATTGTGCAGGTATTAGATTTAGATTATGAAGATTTATTTCGGAGGTAACTATGAAAAGAATAATTCCAGTTTATATATTCCAACAAGTAAATGTCCTATTGGTATCTCTATACTTATTGAAATTTCTTTGTATCGGTGAGTTAACTATACTACAGATTCTCTATAGTTCGTCACTCATTTCTTTTTTATGGATGTATGGCCAACGCAAACAAGCTCATAAGGTCAATATGAAATCTAGGATGAAATGGCTTGGTATTGGATTCGTTAGCCTACTGATTATAAGTCTATGTTTTAGCCTAATCCATGCTCAAGGAACTACGAATCAAGCAAACTTAATTGGCCTTCAACATCAAGTCCCTTGGTTTTCATTTTTATTGTTCTTAATCAATGCGAGTATGGTTGAAGAATTTCTGTATCGAGAAATTTTATGGAACTTGGTTAGAAAATTAGATATTCGAGTTGCTTTGACAAGTGTTTTATTTGCCTTAGCACATCATCCAGGAACCATTCTAGCTTGGTGTTTATATGTTTCACTTGGGATGTTTTTAGGGCTTGTACGCTACAAATCGGACTTATGGGGCAGTATGGGGCTACATTTGGTGTGGAACCTACTAGTTTATAGTTTGCTGCTTTTTTAAAATAGGTGCCCTGATTTTTAGATATTCATAATGAATGTAATTGTTGACAAATATGGACTAATTGCGTATAATGAAGATAATTAAATGATATAATTACTTGTGGGCTAGTGGATATGGTCTGCACCCGCCTGTGGGCTCCGCTCTCAGTTCAGACTGTTTGTTGAGAAAAAGAATAGCAGGACTGCCTACCCTTGAGGAATAGATAGGGCATATCTAGCGTGAGGTGAAACTCAATACGTGGGAGAGAAGGAAGCAGGAGCTTCCTTCTCTTTTTTAGGAGAAAATTCAAATGACTTATACTTTGGAATGGCTAAAGACTTTTGATGGAGAGATTGATATTCTCAATATTAAGATGAATTGCTTGGCCAATACTATTGAGAAAAATGTTTCTCAGTACAAATATATTTATCAGACAAATATGGAGAACTGTCCTGAAATTATTCTATCAGTCCCAAACTCCTCCATTCCTCATCTATTAGGATTATCTAGAGAACATCATGTTAATTTACCAACTAATAATGCAGGGAGTATTTTTGAAGGATTAAAAGATGATTGGACATTGGAAAGCCTGAATAAAGCTGATAATGGTTGGTTCAACGAAAATAAATTCAAAATAGTTGGAACCTTGTTGCTTTATCAAATGTTACATGTAATGGAGTGTAAATTCTATACAACTGATGGCATTTTGAATAGAAGAGTTGGTAGCCGATTTAGAAGAGATAATATTTATTTTGTAGTCTTTAAATTAAGTAATGGTATTAGTTATACAGTAGAACTATCACGTGAACAAGGTAATCAATACTTTCCAAGAAGCCTTAAAATCAATGATACCTCCGTTACAGATTGTAGAGAAATAGAGCTTAGACTCATTAATAAGATTAGATTTAAGCCAGTTAAGGCAAGAAAGGTGAAATGGCCATCATGATTTAAAAATTGAAATCATGATTACATCACTATTCTTTTCTTAACAAATGTGAGTATTGTCGAAGAATTTCTGTATCGAGAAATTTTATGAAAGTTAATCAGAAAATTAGATATCAGAGTTTCTTTGACAAGCATTTTATCTTGCTGTTTGTATGTTTTTACTAGAAATGTTTCTAGGGCTTCATTTGGAGTGGAAACTATTAGTCCATGGCTTACTTCTTCTTTATAATAGGTGGTCTAGCTTACTTATAGATTCAGTTTGAAATAAAAAACTAAATGAATTGATTTTAAAGAAATAAAATGCTAACAGATATATAAGATGTTAGCATTTTATTTCTAAGAAAGGAGAATGAAATGGTTGATAAAAGAGAAAAACTGATGAACTCTTTCAATCAGTATGGTTTTTTAACTTTTAAACAAGTAATAGATGAAAATTTACACTACAAAACCTTATTGAAAATGCTTGCAGAAGGAAAAATCGATGCTGAAGAAAAAGGGTTATATCGCTTACCTGATATTTATTTAGATGAGTGGTTTGTCCTTCAGTATCGATTTCCAAAGGGAATCTTTTCTTTGGAGAAAGCACTTTGGTTACATAGTTTATCTTTGACTATCCCTTTTAACATGACGATGAGTTTTCCTTATGGTACGAATACCAAAAACATTAAGGAAGCAGATATATGTCCTATTATTTTACGCTCTCACTATAGTGAAGGAATTATTGAAATAGAGCGCCTTCCTGGTCGATTTATTAAAGTTTATGAAGTTGAACGAGTTTTGGTTGAATGTCTATGCCCAGCTATTTAAAGTAACTGATAAGTTACAATCTTATACGGAGGTGCTATCTTAATGTTTTTTAATACAAAAACTTTAATAGTTTTAGAATTTGGTTGATAGCTTATGAATAAACAGCTATATTTTTTTGATTATTAAATATTCAAAAATCTATTATATAATTAGTTGAAATTATATGTTGTAAGTGTTATAATACAGGCGAAAAGGGTTGCTCTGGAAAGGAGAAAAAACGGAAACTATATTTTGAGCAATTCATAATTTTATTGTTAAATAAAGCTTTTAATTCTAATTATGGAAGGTGAACAGTCATGAAAACGAGTAAAATTATCCTTTCTGTCTTAACTGTAATTATTAGTTGTAGCTTAGCGTGTCCTGTATTTGCTGATTGGGTATCTGGTGGTAACTGGAGTTACGGAGGTTATCATAATCCAGGCAATTGGGGAGCATTCTCAAATTATTTCCACGACTATCGATGGCATTGGTCAAGTGTGACTCGAGCAAGTGACAGCAGAGCTAATGTAGGTTATGCTTCTGCTCATTACACATCAAGATCGTTCATAAATACAAGTTTTGGTGAAACTGCATACTTTAATTATGGATTTTAATTGCTAAGGTTTATCCTAGAGAGAAGAAATCTCTCTAGGATAAACTAGAAAGAGTAGAATTATGAAACGTTTATTTATACATTTCTCGAACCTTTTTATTCTAATCTTTCTGCTTTGGATTGCCTTTATTTCACCTAATACGGTCATCCATCGAAGCCTACCTGTAATAGGGATTCTTCAACAAGAAAGGGAAGTTGTTTATGAAGAGCTTTCATCTAGCTTAGATCAGTTAGCAAAGGAAAACAATAGTTTGATTGCTCGTCAGATTCAAAAAACGGATTCTAAAGGGCAAGTCAAGTTTTCGTATGATATCTACGGAGAAGGAGCACTTCCTAATGGCATCAAAAAAGAAGAGAAAGAATTCGTTGCAAAGGAAAGTTTGCTTACCAATTACTATATACTATCTGGGAATTTAACCCTTGAAAAATTGGATCAAAAACTCCACGATCTTGGTTTTTCAAAAAGTTTCATGAATAAGCCCAATCCCCTGCAAAATTTTATGGTATTTTTTAGTTCGGGTTCCCAATCTCTAGCCTTGGTTATTTTTATCATCAGCTTTGCTGCATTGACCATTATTCAAAAAACACTTGAAATGAGAAGTGCAGGGATTCGTTACATTTCTGGAATAAGACGATACCAGCTCTTTGGACATTCTCTCATGGAAGACGGTAAAGAATTGTTTTTAGGGTGTATTGGTGGAAGTGTCTTAGGAGCTATTCTGATTTATTATTTACAATTGACCCCTTTTGCCTATTCTCTCATCATTTCAGCTAGTATTATTTACAATACACTTTTATTTATTTTATCTGCTTTCCTATCCTTTTTCTTTGCATTCAGTATTCAGACAGTACACTTGGTTAGCCTTTTAAAGGGGAAAATTCCATTAAAAAGAGTCTTGTTTTTTCTCTTTACATGTCAATTTCTTGCAATCACTGTCATTGGTCTCTCAATTCATCGTGTCAGCATCTATGGCTCTATCTGGCAGACTTATCAAGAGGGAAGTTTGGCTTGGTCTAAAGAGACAAATTGGATACAAATTAGTGTGAATCGGGAAGAGGTTTTACAAAAGACAAACAAAGAAATGCAAAATGAACAAAGAGCTAAATGGTCTAAACTGATCGAGTCTGGCATTGAAAAAGGTGGACTTTTGGTCCATCATCAGCTTGCCGCATTTAATTCAAAAGGCTTCATGAACGATCCTAGAACAGGGAGAGAGCTTTCGATCACAGATTACGATCCTCTTGCCAACACCCTGTATGTAACACCAAATTACCTTGATATCCAAAGGATCTTAGTTTCCCCTGAGGAAAAAGAGCGCTTGAATCACTTGCAAGCTGGAGAATTTGGACTCTTGCTTCCTGAAAAGTTGAAAGGGCAAGAAGAGGAGTTGAAAAAACGCTATGAAGATTATCTGACTCCTAGTGATGAACAAGGAAAGAGTCAGTTGCCTATGAAAGCACGGGTGACCTATCTTCCTAACAACCAAAAACGATTTATCTATAATAATACACCGATGATCTATCAGCAATTCTTGACAGACCCGATTTTGGTTGTTGTTCTACCTAGAAGCTTTGGTGGCTACGATAATCCTTATTTCTCTCATCTTAATTCTTATCTTTACTTTGATGGTCTGGAAAAAAGCAAGAAACTAGTAGTTGAGAATGGGCTTGAAAAAAATGTTAGTCAATATGACTATGCGGCGTCTGTATACCAGCAGATGATCCAAACCATTCAATTAGAGAATCTCATTACCATTGCAGGAGGAATCTTTGCAATAGCTACTTCCATACTACTCTTTAACACCATGAATTTCCTCTATTTTGAAGAGTTTAGAAGACCAATCTTCTTGAAGAAGATTGCAGGTCTGGGATTTGTAAAGATTCACCAAATGATTTTGCTCTCAGAAAGTATCCTCTTACTATTAGGAAGCTTCCTGACATTCCTTCTCACTCAAGAATGGTGGATTGCTCTTGTCACTCTCTTGCTATTTATTACTAATGCTTGGTTTATTCTCCTGTACCGGTCTCATAAAGAAGACCACTTGTTAGCCACTGTACTGAAAGGAGCCTAATATGATTAGCATAGAACATTTAACCAAATCATTTGGCCAACGAACGGTCTTTCAAGATTTGAGCTTGCAATTTACAGAAGGTAAGGTCTATGCTCTGATCGGAAATAGCGGGTGTGGTAAAACAACCTTGCTTAATATCTTGGCAAAGTTAGAGCCTTATGAAAAGGGAAGTATCAGCTATCAAGGGCAAGAATTGAAACAAATCAAACAGCATCACTTCTTTAAGCATGAATTAGGCTATCTCTTTCAAAACTTTGGCCTACTTGAAAATGAGACTATCGCTACAAATTTAGATTTGGGATTGATTGGGCAAAAATTAACGAAAAAAGAGAAGAAGCAACAAGAAGAAGAAGTGCTCAAAAAAGTAGGATTGGCTTACCTTGCTCTGGATCAAAAGATTTTTGAATTATCTGGAGGAGAGGCGCAACGTGTCGCATTAGCTAAAGTTATTTTAAAAGATCCACCTTTAATTTTGGCAGATGAACTAACTGCAGCACTGGATCCAGAAACCTCACAAGAGGTGATGGACTTGCTCTTAATGTTAAAGAATCAAGAGCGTATAATCATTATTGCAACCCATAATCCCGATATTTGGAATCAAGCAGATGAAGTTATAAATTTAAATCAATTATAGTTACAGTCAATAGATATCTTCTATATTTTAAAGTTATTTTATCTGAATCCGTAAAAGCAGTTCAATTGAACTGCTTTTTTCTTCTACGACTTACACTGTTTGGTTTCATGAGCAAGCCCCTCAAAGTGAATTAATAACAAATCATTAGAAATCATAGTGATGAAATTTCTGTAACGGAAGTAGAGCGAATTGCTGAACCATTAAATGAGTATCTCTCGAAGTAGAAGCGTCTATTTTGACTTTTAGTTTGATAGAATGGTAGTTTGAAAATGTAAATGATAGCTACTGTTCATAAAACATATAAGGTACGTACGGTGTTGTGAGAGGAGCTAGAAATTAGCACTTACCTTATTATTCCAACAACCCCAAAAATGTGATAAAAATTTCAACTACTCTTATCTATAATAAAGCTACCTGTTCTTTGAAAATTGAATCCACTCCGTCTTGATTAGCGTGCCTGTGTAAGTAGGGACTGAGAGTATTTCCCTGTGAAGGGCAACTGGCACAAGACGTGTGTGAGAATTTTCTAACAGACACGGAGTTTATCGTTACCAGACTTAAACGATGCGACAAACTAGATAAAGGAGTTAATCATGAAGGTAGTAAACTTGTATGATTTGAAACAAATGGGAAATAAAGGTGGTTGTACCATCCAATTGATTCATCACTTTCCTTTTGGTATGGGCTTAGGACATCTCAAAAAAGACTACATTGAATTTAAACGTGTTGGTATCGTTGATGGGAAAGCAGTAGAAGTTACTCTTCGAGAACCTTATTCGAGAGATCTACTGCAGGTTGTCAAGTCGATTAAGCAACGTCAGAAATTGATAGCTTATCGTTATAAAGAAGGAAAGCTGCTATTTGTGAAGAAGGAGGTATCAGATGTCCTCTGAACAACAGGAACGAATGGCAGTTCAATATGCTGAGCGTAGTCTTTTATTCACTGTCAAAAGTCTTTTAAAGATTCTAGAATGGTCTAGACGTCAGGCTTTAGCACAGGATTCCGCCTATAAGATAGGGGTGCAGAAATTAGAAGAATTGCTACAATCTCCTTATTCGATTGATACGATTAATCTGAAAAAAGATTTTTTAGACAAACCAATTGATTTAGAGAAATTTAAAGCTTTTTTAGAAAAAGAAGAGATTCCTTTAGCCATCGCTTGGCAAGGGGATTCTCTACATTTCTACACGAAAGACCGTTCGATTCTGGACAATCATTTAGACCATCTGTTAGAAAAAATGGTTAATGATCCGGAGAAATTAGCTGATTTTACCATGGATCAGTCACTAGACCAAGCTATTGATGAAGCTAAATCCCAAATTACCTTTAGACAAGAAGGAGCCGTCAAACAGAAAGAGATGGTGAGATGATGTACAGTGGAAAGAAATTCCTACTATTCTCACTGTTAGGCATCTTACTAGGCTATCTTTTCCATCGTTTGACGCTTTTGTATGATTCCTATACTGGAAATAGCTTAGATAAATGGACTCATCTTCTGATGGAAGGTCAAGATGAAGTTCTTCAGTCGCCATGGAATGTTTCCTTTACTGGAAAATCAAGTGCTTTTTTTCTACTAGGCTTTGTGATGATGTTGCTGGTTTATCTCTATTTAGAGACTGGCAAAAAACAATACCGAGAAGGGGTAGAATACGGGAGCGCCCGTTTTGGAACTCTAAAAGAAAAGAAGCTCTTTTACGGAAAGGAATTTTCTCATGATACGATCTTAGCACAAGACGTTCGTCTGACATTATTAGACAAAAAACCACCCCAATATGATAGAAATAAGAATATTGCGGTGATAGGAGGTTCAGGAAGTGGGAAAACCTTTCGCTTTGTGAAACCCAATCTGATTCAGATGAATAGTTCTAATATTGTAGTGGATCCTAAAGATCACTTGGCCGAGAAAACAGGCAAACTCTTTTTAGAACATGGCTACCAAGTAAAGGTGTTAGATTTAGTCAATATGAAGAACTCAGATGGCTTCAATCCATTTCGCTATATAGAGACAGAAAATGATTTGAATCGCATGCTGACGGTTTATTTTAATAACACCAAAGGCTCTGGCTCCCGTAGTGATCCATTTTGGGATGAAGCTTCTATGACTTTGGTACGAGCTTTAGCTTCCTACTTGGTCGATTTCTATAATCCACCCAAAACAAGAGAACAGCTCATAGAAGAAAGTCGTTTAAGTCAAAAAGAATACCAAAACTTGTTGAAACGTCAAAAAATAGAAGTGGAAGAGCGAAAAAAACGAGGGCGTTATCCAAGTTTTGCTGAAATATCAAAACTCATTAAACACTTATCCAAGGGTGAAAACCAAGAAAAAAGTGTCTTAGAAATTCTATTTGAAAATTATGCTAAGAAGTATGGGACTGAAAATTTTACCATGCGAAATTGGGCAGATTTTCAAAATTATAAGGATAAGACTCTGGATTCTGTTATAGCTGTAACCACTGCTAAATTTGCCCTCTTCAATATTCAGAGTGTCATGGATTTGACCAAAAAAGATACACTTGATATGAAGACATGGGGCCAGGAAAAATCAATGGTTTACTTAGTTATCCCCGATAACGATAGTACCTTTCGCTTTCTTTCAGCCCTCTTTTTTTCAACTGTATTTCAAACCCTAACAAGACAAGCAGATATTGATTTTAAGGGTCAATTGCCTCTTCATGTGAGAGTCTATTTAGATGAATTCGCAAATATCGGAGAAATTCCAGATTTTGCTGAACAAACCTCAACAGTCCGTTCTCGAAATATGAGTCTCGTTCCTATTCTACAAAATATTGCCCAACTTCAAGGGCTCTATAAAGAAAAAGAAGCTTGGAAAACCATTCTTGGGAACTGTGATAGCTTAGTATACTTAGGTGGTAATGATGAAGATACCTTTAAATTTATGAGTGGTTTACTCGGTAAACAAACCATTGATGTTCGAAATACTAGTCGTTCCTTTGGCCAGACAGGTTCAGGATCCCTTTCTCATCAAAAGATTTCTCGTGATCTAATGACACCCGATGAGGTCGGAAATATGAAACGGCATGAATGCTTGGTTCGAATTGCCAATATGCCTGTCTTTAAAAGCAAAAAATACAATTCAACCAAGCATCCAAACTGGAGGTACCTAGCCAATCAAGAAAGCGATGAACGGTGGTGGAACTATCAAATCAATCCTTTGAATCAAAATCAAGAAAATCATCTTGAAGGCCTTAGAATTCGTGATTTAACTTTTGAATCTAGTTTAAAATAAAAATAGAAAAGAGGAAATACATGTTTACGCATTTTAAAGGTTTTGTTTATGGAGTAGACGCAAGTGCTATGTTTGCACAAGCTATGTCTTTGTTACAGAAGGGATTGATTGCCGTTGGTGCCTTTCTCGTTGTTGTGGGGATTGTCAATCTTGCAACCAACATTAAAGATGGAGGACCAGGTGTTCGGAATGCCATTCTTGAAATTGTCGGTGGAGTTATGGTCGGGGCTGCTGGAGCCTTTGTAACCCAGATTTCAATTTAGGAGGATAAACAATGACATGAATCTTAGTTTAGTCTCACCCTTTGTTTACCTTGCATCTGAAAAAATATCAGCTGAAAATTTATTTGAAGGATTTAATGTAGATTTACAATCTACGGTAGATCTGATTAAATCACTATCTAACTACAATCCAACCGTTTGGACTTATATGTCTAGTATTACTAAAAGTGTCATGCAGCCCCTTGGAGTTGCGATTTTATCGGTTGTTCTCATCCTAGAATTTTCGAAGATGGCTAAGAAAATTGCTAACTCTGGTGGAGCGATGACCTTTGAAGCCTTAGCGCCAATGCTGATTAGTTATATTATGGTCGCAGTTGTAATTACCAACACTACCGTCATTGTAGAAGCCATCATCGGGATTGCGAGTCATGCCATTGAACAAGTGGCCTCGATTGTGGCTCACGGTGGGGCAAAGTATGATACACTCTCTGGATTAAAAGGGTCAGGATTTATTGGCCGGATGATTGTGGGCTTTTTCGCCCTCCTCATTTGGCTTGTTCGGATAGTAAGTGCAGCCATGGTTAATCTTTTGGTATCTATTCGATTTATTCAACTCTACCTTATGATCCCATTTGCCCCTCTTACGATTCCAACATTTTTAAGTGATGAATGGAAGTCTATTGGTTTAGGCTATTTAAAAAATATTATGGTCTATGCGGTACAAGGGGTTCTTATTTTTCTGATTGTTTCTCTTGTTCCTTTGTTTGAATCTGCTGGTAAAATAGCTGTTTCAAATGGTGCAGGAGTCCTGCAATCACTTGCGATTATGTTTGGTAGTTTGGTACAAGCTATCTTACTGATTATTGCCCTCGTTGGTTCTCAACGTACGGCTCGCTCAATCTTAGGTATGTAATTAGATAAAGGCTAGGAAGTGGTTGCTTCTTAGCCTTTTTAGAAAGGAAAGTCATGAATACACGTGTCTTTAAAGACATCTCAAAATACCAACACAGGGCTTGGTTAGGTTTCACCACAAGACAAATCATCTTTGTTTTACCAGCCTTTATTGTCACAATTATTGTTTTGGGCTTGAATCTCTTTTTCTGGCAATTTGGAGATTGGTTTGTTTACGGTTTTGTGTTTGCTTTTACCATCCCCCTCTTGCTTTTTGGAGTCTATAAACCCAATGATTTATATTTTGAACATTATTTGAAATACCGTCTTCATTTTGAACTAACGATACCCCTACGCACAATTTCAGGAAAGAAAGGACTTGAACATGAAAAGAAAATCAAATACATTAAAGAAACAAAAGACTTCAACGACTAATAAAAAGGAAGAAGTTAAAGATAAAAAAGAGGAAGTGTTACCATCAACGGCTAATACTCTTTCCTATCAAGCCTTGTATCAAAATGGTCTGATGCAGGTAAAAGAAGATTATTTTTCACAAAGCTATTTACTTGGTGATGTCAATTACCAGACCGTTGGTTTAGAAGATAAGGGAGCAATCATTGAGAAGTATTCTGATTTGATTAACTCTTTAGATGACCAAACCAACTTCCAATTGACCATTTTTAATAAAAGATTGAATTTAGAAAAATTCAGACACAGTGTTTTGTATGAGGAAAAAGAAGATGGGTACGATAGCTATCGTAAAGAATTGAATCGGATGATGAATCAAAATTTAGATAGTGGTGAAAATAACTTTTCGGCTGTGAAACTGATTAGTTTTGGTAGAAAGGATTCTAATCCCAAACAAGCCTATCGTTCCTTGTCCCAAATTGGAGAATATTTCAAGAGTGGTTTCTCAGAAATTGATGCACGTTTTGAATCCTTGGCTGGTGAAGAACGTGTCAACTTATTGGCGGATATGCTTAGAGGAGAACACCATCTTCCTTTTTCTTACCGTGATTTAACGAGATCGGGTCAGACAACTCGTCACTTCATAGCACCTAATCTCTTGGATTTTAAAAACAAGAATTACCTACAAATCAATGATCGCTTATTGCAGATTGTCTATGTGAGAGATTATGGCATGGAATTAGGGGATCAGTTTATTCGAGATCTCATGCAAGGAGATTTGGAATTGATTGTAAGCCTTCATGCTCAAAGTTCGACTAAGGCAGATGCTATGAAGAAACTACGAACAAAGAAGACCTTGATGGAATCTCAAAAGATTGGGGAACAACAAAAACTAGCTCGTACAGGTATCTATTTGGAAAAAGTAGGCCATGTTTTAGAAAGCAATATCGATGAAGCTGAAGAACTCTTAAAAACCATGACCGAGACAGGAGATAAACTATTTCAAACAGTCTTTTTGATTGGTGTTTTTGGTCAGGATGAAGAAGAACTCAAACAAGCACTAGACACGATTCAACAAGTGGCCGGCTCAAATGACCTAATGATTGATAAACTTCCATATATGCAAGAAGCAGCCTTTAATAGTTTGCTGCCATTTGGTTGTGATTTTTTAGAGGGAGTATCACGGAGTTTATTAACGTCCAATATAGCAGTGAACTCTCCATGGACTTCAGTAGATTTACAAGACCGCAGTGGGAAATATTACGGTATCAATCAAATCTCAAGTAATATTATTACCATTGATCGCAGCCTATTAAATACACCGTCTGGTCTGATTTTAGGAACATCTGGAGCTGGGAAAGGGATGGCAACCAAGCATGAAATTATCACGACCAAAATCAAGGAATCTGGTGAAAATACTGAAATTATCATTGTGGATCCAGAAGCAGAATACAGTGTCATTGGACGAGCTTTTGGGGGAGAAATGATTGATATTGCGCCCGATTCCCAAACTTATCTCAATGTCCTTGACTTGTCTGAAGAAAATATGGATGAAGATCCTGTAAAGGTAAAATCAGAATTTCTTTTATCCTTTATCGGCAAGTTATTGGATAGAAAAATGGATGGAAGAGAAAAATCGATTATCGACCGAGTTACCAGACTCACCTATCAGTCATTTAAAGAGCCTTCTTTGGAAGAATGGGTCTTTGTCTTGAGCCAACAACCAGAAGAAGAAGCGCAGAACTTGGCACTTGATATGGAACTGTATGTCGAAGGTTCTCTTGATATTTTTTCTCATAAGACCAATATTCAGACAGGATCTAACTTCTTAATCTATA
Source organism: Streptococcus sp. 1001283B150225_161107_H12 (assembly GCF_015552665.1). Taxonomy (NCBI): domain Bacteria; kingdom Bacillati; phylum Bacillota; class Bacilli; order Lactobacillales; family Streptococcaceae; genus Streptococcus; species Streptococcus sp. 1001283B150225_161107_H12. The sequence goes on from NZ_JADNFC010000001.1 coordinate 644,857, forward strand.
ATGTTAAAAAGTTAGGAGATGAGCTGAAACAAATCGCTCTTATGGTAGTGTTTGATCAGATATGGAATCGTGTTGTTCGGAACCAAAAATTAGGGAAGAAGACCTGGATTTATTTTGATGAGATGCAGCTTCTCTTATTAGATAAATATGCCAGTGATTTCTTCTTTAAATTGTGGAGTCGTGTCAGAAAATATGGAGCCAGTCCGACTGGAATAACTCAAAACGTCGAAACCTTATTGTTAGATCCAAATGGTAGACGGATTATTGCAAATAGTGAATTTATGATTCTCCTCAAGCAAGCAAAAAATGACCGAGAAGAACTAGTTCAACTCTTAGGCTTGTCAAAAGAACTCGAAAAATACCTTGTCAATCCAGAAAAAGGGGCAGGACTGATAAAAGCTGGTTCAGTTGTCGTACCCTTTAAAAATAAGATTCCTCAAGGTACTCAATTGTTTGATATCATGAGTACGGATCCTGATAAAATGGCTTCTAACTAAGGGGAAGTAGAATGAAGGATAAAAGAAAAATCATACGTGCCCGAAAGGCATTTAGAAGAAGTCTAAAAGATGAGAAGAAATTCTTGAAACAAGGAAAGAAGGAGGTGAAGAAACAGAAAAAAGATTCCGCTGTACTGGATGAAAAAGCATGGAAAAAAGAGATAAAAGAAAAGCTAGAGGAGATGAGAGAAGCTTCAAAGGAGAGAGTAAAACAAGCAAATGAAGACTACAATCATATTCTTCAAAATAGTCCTCCATCTCTTTTGAATCGAAAAGAATTAAGAGACAGACGGTTGCCTCATGCTAGGAAACGATTGAAAATAGCCAAGAAGCAATTTAAGGATGCAAAGGTAGAAGCAAAAGAAGAAAGAAAAGAGAGTCGTAAAGAAAGAAAAACCAATCAAAAATTTCTTTATGGTCAGGAATCGAAAGCAAAATCTAATTTTTTCTTTCAAGGGAAGAGTTTAGAAGAATTAAAAGCTAAGAAAGAAGTCAAGGCTGCAAAAGAGAATCTAAAATCTACTAAACAAGCCTATAAGTCCAAAAAAGTAAGTAGGAAAGCCAAAACTTTTCTTTATGTCCTTGGACGTGAAGGTGGAGAGTTAGCTTCAGAAAATGAAGATTTAGAAGGCTATCGCACACTTCAAGAGACCATTAGAAAAGGGAAACGCTACAGTAGGCTTTCTTATAATCTTGGGAAAGCTAGTGTCAAAACAGGACAAGCAACAGGTCGTTTTACCAAGAAAAGACTGACCAACACAAAAGAGCGATACCATCATTTTAAGGCTGGAAAAGGATGGAAACTAGGGAAAGAGAATCCAAGTTCCTTTAAAAATCAGTTTCGAAAATTAAAGAAACAAGGTCTTACTAGTGTCCGAAATATCTATCAAAAACTAAAAGCAGCCTTTTCCTTCTTTACATTTGTGGCCGGAAATCCTGCAACCTGGATAGTTGGAGGAATAGTCTTTCTTCTTTTACTTATGATGAGCTTCTTTTTAGGATTTTCATCTGCTAGTTTGATTCAACAAGATGAATTTGAATTAACAAAAGCTTATACCCACCTAACCTGGGAAGACGCAGAACATACTCGCACAAATGACAAAGGAATTACTTATTACACAAAAGTTGATGATGTGATGGGGTATATGAACTTTAAATTCCATGACTATGAGTTACACAAACCAGTTCACTTATTTAGTTCCGAAACTTACAAGGATTATCTGTCTACTTTGTGGCATGATTTAAACGATGGGGATGATTTGAAATCCATGCAAGACCTCTATGAAACTCCTAAGTATAAACTATCGAAAGACGATCAAGAGGAAATAAAGGAACTAAAAGAAGAGGGTGTCTATGCTTCCATGCAGGAATTGGACAATCCATTTGAGGGGAAAAGCAACGAAGATAGTCTAACCATGACTTATCGTTATGGATACTATGATTTAGATGGAAAACCTACCCTTCAGGAGTACATTCTACTAGAAGCGAAGGCTCACCAAACAATTGTCGCACCAATGGATGGAGTTGTATCTCTTGACGGAGATGATGTTATCCTTACTAACGGAAAAGGAGAGAATGAGAGTCGATTGACCTTGTATTCTATTCATAATGGCCGTGCGATTGAGGGAACAAGGGTCTTAACTGGTGATGTTATTGGTGAGACACCAGACGATACAGGTTTGAAAGTTTCCTATCAAAAGTATAAGAACAAGAAAGAAAAATTGGTGTATGTCAATCCGCAATTTTATTTTCCAAAAGTCATTCAACTTCAGACAACTATCTTACCTGCCATTGGTCAGTTTGGTGGGGATGAGTTTGAACGAGCAAAACATATTTATGAGTTTTTGAAATCTCAAGGGGCAAGTCCCCAAGCCATTGCGGCTATTTTAGGAAATTGGTCGGTAGAATCTTCTATCAATCCTAAACGAGCTGAAGGGGATTATTTATCTCCTCCAGTTGGCGCTACCGATTCCTCATGGGATGATGAAAGATGGTTAGCGATAGGAGGGCCAGCCATTTATAGTGGTGCTTATCCTAATATCCTTCATAGAGGTTTGGGGTTAGGTCAATGGACGGATACCGCAGATGGGTCAACACGTCATACAGCTTTGTTAAATTATGCACGCACCCAAAATAAGAAATGGTATGATTTAGACCTCCAACTTGATTTTATGCTTCATGGGGATAGTCCTTACTATCAAAGTTGGTTAAAGGATTTCTTTAAAAATACGGGTAGTGCAGCCAATCTCGCCCAACTCTTCCTTACCTATTGGGAGGGAAATTCTGGTGACAAACTACTGGAAAGACAAACTAGAGCAACGGAATGGTATTATCAAATTGAAAAAGGCTTTAGTCAAACAAATGGAGGACAGGCAAAAAGTGACCCACAATCCCTTGAAGGGGTTCGTGGGGACTTGTATGATCATTCTGTTCCTGGTGGTGGAGATGGTATGGCCTATGCCTATGGACAATGTACATGGGGTGTTGCGGCTCGTATGAACCAGTTAGGATTAAAGCTAAAAGGTAGAAACGGAGAGAAGATTTCAATCATTAATACCATGGGAAATGGTCAGGACTGGGTTGCGACAGCTTCAAGTCTTGGTGGGGAAACTGGCTCTACACCAAGAGCAGGTGCCATTGTTTCTTTTGTGGGAGGTACACATGGCACACCAGCAGACTATGGTCATGTGGCTTTTGTCGAGAAAGTTTATGATGATGGCTCTTTCCTTGTGTCTGAAACCAACTATGGGGGCAACCCTAACTATACCTTTAGAAAAATCTCTCAAGCAGATAGTGCCATCAGTTTTGCTTATACGACCAAATAGAAGAGTTTACACTTGAAATTGTAGCTATTTAAAGATACAATATGTCTATAAATGAGTGGTCGGCTCATGGTCAATCTGATAGTAATCTTGGACATAAGGGCCAAGCGGTGGCGGACACCAGAACAAAATCCGATAGCAATCTTGGACGTACGGGCCAAGCGGTGGCAGACACCAGAATAAACCGACTGATTAGGTGGCTTACAGGTTCAGTAAGTCATCTTTTTTATATAAAAAAACAGTAAGAAAGCGTAAAAAATCAATTCCTGTACTAGCGTGTAATTGAAATTTTTTAGTTTTGGCGTTAGAACTGTTTCCTCAGTCCTAGCCCCTTCTCTTTTTGATAAGTATGCTTGGCGGAAAGTAGTTTGTAAATGATTCTGAGAATCTTATGAGCATAAGCAATGACGGCCTTCATCTTGCTTACTCTTTGGGAAATTCTATTATAAAAAAAAGAAAAAGCTGGATCCTTGGAATGTGCTGCAATTAATCCCGACATGGTCAAAGCCTGTTTTATTTAGCGATTTCCTTGCGTGATGTGTGAGGATTTTTTAATGCCAGCACTATAGGCTAAACATCTTTTTCTGTCATGAGTTAGCAGGCTCTGCCTGCTTAGAGTTTTACATATGCTACTATCTTAGTTATAGCTAACTTAAATTCTCATTTATTAAGTATACCTAAGTTTTATGTTTAAATTTTGTATAGAATAGTTGTATCACTTAACAAAGCTATGTTTACGCTTTCAATCAAGCCTCATTTATGATACTATTATGGTAATAGAAAAAATTCTTAGTTCGCTAAAAACCTTTATTCGAGATCCAGAGGAAATAGAAATTTTATCCATTAAAAATACGTTTCATAAGTTACTTACTTAATATTAATAGAATTCCAATTTGTATAATTAAATCAAAGATGACACTGGAATCAGGAGGATTTATTATGGTTAATAATGTAGCTGTTAAAGTCTCAAACCTTTCAAAAGAATTTTTGTTAGGGCAAGACAAAACTGTCTCTATTTTGAAAGATGTTTCTTTATCTGTCAATTACGGGGAATTTGTATCAATACTTGGTGTCAGTGGTTCTGGAAAGTCTACTTTGCTAAGTTGCTTATCAAGTTTATCTGAACCAACAAGTGGCGAAGTTGTTATCAATGGTATAAATCCATATACCTTAAAAGAAGGGAAGCTTGCTAAATTTAGAAGGCAAGATATTGCAATTATTTTTCAAAACTATAATCTGGTACCCGCTCTACCTGTACTAGAAAATGTTACACTTCCTCTGAGACTCTCAGGAAAGAGTGTTGATAGAAATAAAGTAAAAAAAATGTTGGATAGTTTGAATTTTAAAGCAGAACTATCATCATTAGTTGCTACCTTATCAGGTGGAGAACAGCAAAAAGTGGCTATTACTCGTGCAATAATAGCTGATAGTAAAATTATTTTTGCTGATGAGCCAACAGGAGCTCTGGACAGCGTCTCAAGAAAACTTATTTTTGAAACACTTCGTAATTTAGCGAGTCAAGGAAAATGTGTTCTTATGGTCACTCATGATATTGAGTTGGCTTCAAAAACTGACAGAGCACTCATTTTAAAAGACGGAAAAATATCTCGACAAATTATTAAACCTTCAGCTGATGAGCTCTATCAAGCACTTGAAAGTAGTAAAGATTAATTTGAGGAGGATTTATTATGCTAAAATTAATCATTTACCAATTTCAGTACTCAAAAAGACAATGGTTAGGAACAATACCATTACTATTTGTATCTAGCCTGATTGTTGGAACATCTTTATTTGGTATTGCTAGTGCAATAAAGACTGCTAATATTAACGCTTCACAACTTTTTCAAATGCTAATAGTTTTTGGCGGGACTACTCTATTTTTCCTTATTTCAAATAATATAAGACTGCTAATAGATATCTTTAAAAAGGATTACCAATTATGGGCTACCCTAGGCGCAAGCAGAACTCAGCTATCTTTATTAGTATCTGGACAGTTTTATTTAATGGCAGTGATTGTTAGTAGTATTGGTACAATACTTTCATTTATCATGGCAGATAGTTACTACAAATTTTTACAAAATTTATTAGGAAGAGATGAGTTACCTGATTTAGTTATTACAGCCAACATTCAATCAATTTTATTGAGTGTTTTCATAGTCCCAACAATTGTCGGGATAGGGGCTTACTTTTATTCAAGTCGTATACTTAAAATATCATCAATATTAAAACCAAAAAAGAAAAAAAGAAAAGTTACAGTAACTGGTTTTATTAACATCTCTGTTCGTTTAATCCTATGGTTACTATGTATAGGTTTGATTGTTTCAGCAAGTTTTAGTAGAAACAAAGAAATAATTTCAACACAGTCAAGCATAATATTATTTTTATTAATTATTCACATCCTTATTATTCAATCACTATCTCCATCAATTCAAGTGTTTCTAATAAAACTTTTAATGAGGATATTTCCAACTGAAAATTATGTAATTAATACAGGCTTTTGGAATCTACTATCCAATCCTAGTTATTTGAAAAGTATACAAACTTCAATGAGCATGGGAGTAACTCTCATTTCTGGGTTTATTCTTTACACCCAAAATATGTATTCATTCATGAATACAGCAAACGGTGTACTCGAAGCAAGAGCTTCCTTTATTGCTTATCTGTCTGCTCCAATTATTCTGATTATTACTAGTTCTATTTCTCTTACAATTTTATCTTCTAATAAAGATATTGAAGACATTAAACAGTTAAAGACACTGGGAGTGTCAAGATCACAACTTTTTAAAATACGTATAGGCGAGGCAATAATACATTCGGTGTTAATTTTATTAGTATCAGTAGTTTTCAATTTAATTATTTTAATTTTAGTTAGCTTTATTGGCCAACTTTTAGGCAGTAGTTTAATAGACATATCAGGTTTCTGGCAACCGAGTCTTATAGTTATTTCTTTGTTAGTTATTTTTTATAGTATTACAAAGGGATTTTATATATTTAGAGATAGATAAATTGGATTAGTTACTGATTCAAAAGAATACAAACACGTTTCAATCATGACTTCCATTATAAAAACCTCCTGTTAACTATTTGAACAATAGAACAAGAGGCTACTAGTAAGATATTTTCATGCTCAAGGCATATTCGAGTCATCTCATGACTCTTGTTCAACCAGTTTGACATACAGGCTAGGAAAAGCCCTATTAAAGATCACGTATTGGTATTGTTCACCTTTATTATAGGCTAAACATCTTTTTCTGTCATGAGTTAGCAGGCTCTGCCTGCTTAGAGTTTTACATGTAATCTATTTTAATAGTAATGTTTTATCATTTTTAAGAGAACGCAGTTTTAGCTCGTTCTCTTTTTTGTTGTGATACTTCTTTCAAGGAATATTTGGTAGGATTGGAGTGAAAAAAGATTAACTAGGAAAGAAGGAAGTATATGGAAGCCATTTATCAACGTGATTCGGATCAAGATGGACTAACTGATGCTCAAGAATTGGCGCTAGGAACCAATCCTCTTAGCGCAGATTCTGATGGTGATGGACGTTCAGATTTAGTGGAAATAGAAGAAGGAACCAATCCCTTAGAAAAGGATTTACAAGACATAGACCAAACAAGTATCACTGAACCGTCCTCAGTATTTATGGAAATGAAACAAGAGATTTCAGATATGATGGAGAGTCACTACAAGGAATTTATACAGGCTCTGATTAGTATTGAAACAGGGATTGAAAACCAACAAGACCTAGAAGACTTATATACTTACTACATGAGAACGGATGCCGTTTCTCTTTTATCTAGTGATTTAGAAATCAGTCCTCAAGAGGTTGAAATGGAGATAGAGTTGTAGGGGAATCATGTGATTCTCCTATTTTCGTATAGATGAAAGGAGCGAGTATGGAAGTAATACAATTATTGGCTATGTTTCGTGGAACAATTCCAAAAGATAGAGAGAAAATGGACTTATTTCTTCGTTATCAAGCGCAACATTTTGATGAGAAATGGCAGGATTTGGTAGAGAGTTTTTTGACTGAAGAGGGCAAAATAGAAGAGATACCTCATGTCTATTCGTTTCATCAAGATATTATTTCTTTCCTAGAGGACAGTTCTGAAAATAATGACCAAGATTTAGAAAGTTATACAAGAAATTTTGGACAAGCAGGTCTAAGTAAATTATCTCAATTAAGTAGTTGGGAGAAATACTTGGTGCAAGAAGTCGCAATCTATAACCTTTCCACTCGATTTTACATCCAATCTGAAAAAGAGAAGTTAGAACCATTAAGTGAGCTTGTATTTCATCAGAATCAGGATGTCAATTTAGTCAATGTCTATCGAGTTGCGAATAATCTATCTGACCGTATTAGTAGAGATATAGAGGAATTTCTTCTAATGGTTGACTCAAAAGAGCTTAAAAAAGAAGTTCTTGAGATTCATTTTGAAGAAAAAGAGGGAGATGTTCTAGCCTATTTGGGTTCAGAATTGATGGCTACTTTAGATACCGTTACGGATCTTGTCCAACATGAAGAAAACTACACACAACTCCCACTGACACAAAAGCTGAAGATTATTACTCATTTTGATGAAGTAAAGGCTATAAGAGAAAAGTCTAATCAAGTAGAGGAAGTTTTATCTCCTTCAAGTGATATTGAACAGGAAACGGAAGAAACGAACTCTTTTTCTAATGTCGATAAAATTGTAGAAGAAGCTTTGAGGGAATATCCAATCGGTTCACAAGTAAGTTATAAAGGACAAGTATTTCAATTGGTTTCGATTGAAAATGCACAGTTAAATGACTTAATTCGCCTAGAGCTATTAAATGATTCCAAGCAGTTATTTGAAGAGAATCCTATCTTATACTTGAACAGTTTGGAAGAGATTGAACAAGTATTGTCTCGTGTAGAACTTGAGAAAGAAGATTCAGAGATTGAGATTGATTCATCAAGTGAAAGTCAGGAAATAGATTTGTTTTCCTACCTGGAAGAAGAAAATAAAAAGGATAAGGAAACAGAAACGCTTATTGTAGGCATAGAAGAGACGGATGTCCCTGTTCAAGATTTTGTTTTTCCAGATGATTTAGAGGACTTTTATCCTAAGACAAATCGAGAAAAGATTGAAACGAATATCGCCGCAATTGAACTTGTTAAAAGATTAGAAAAAGAGGGACGACAAGCGAATCCAGAAGAACAAGAACTACTAGCTAAGTATGTCGGCTGGGGTGGTCTTGCTAATGAATTTTTCGATGAACTCAATCCAAAGTATGAAGTAGAACGTTTAACTCTTAAGAGCTTAGTAAGTAAATCAGAATACTCCACCATGAAACATAGTTCTCTCACAGCCTATTATACAGACCCAATGATTATTCGCCAGATTTGGCAAAAATTAGTGGACGACGGCTTTGAGGGTGGAAGGATATTAGATCCTTCTATGGGGACTGGGAACTTCTTTGCGGCTATGCCTAGAAGTATACGAGAGAGGTCAGAACTCTATGGAGTTGAATTAGACAGTGTGACAGGCGCAATCACAAAACAACTACATCCTAATGCTTATATTGAAGTTCGAGGATTTGAAGAAGTTCCCTTTCAAAATAATAGTTTTGATTTAGTCTTAACGAATGTTCCATTTGGAAATTTTCGCATTGCCGATAAAAACTATGATAAACCTTACATGATTCACGACTACTTTATCAAACACTCACTTGATTTAGTAAGAGACGGAGGGCAGGTGTCGATTATCTCTTCTATTGGCACAATGGATAAGCGGACAGATAATGTCTTACAAGAGATTAAATCTAGCACTCATTTTTTAGGGGGAGTTCGGTTGCCGGATACGGCTTTTAAAAAGATTGCAGGTACTCGAGTGACCACAGATCTCCTCTTCTTTCAAAAGGATCAAGCAAAGAATCTTAATGAGGAGGAACTTGTCTTTAGTGGCTCTATTCCCTTTGAGGAGGATAAGCGTGTCTGGATCAATCCTTATTTTGATGGGAAATACAATACACAAGTTTTGGGTGAATATGAGGTACGTAATTTTAATGGAGGAACCCTCAATGTTAAGGGGGAATCAGAAACATTAGCTACTGACATAATGAAAGCATTAGAGAATGTAGAAGCACCTAAACAAATTGACAATTCTTTGAAAGCACCTGTTTTTATCCAAGAAGAAGTGGATAATTCTATCCCAAGTCATATACGTGAGAACTTAGCGCTCTATTCTTTTGGATATGAGAGAAATCAAATTTATTATCGAGATACGCATGGCATTCGGAAAAGTTCAAAAGTAGACGAAATTAGTTATTATGTAGATGAGAAGGGAGATTTTAAAGCTTGGGACAGTTCCTTGTCTGAACATAAAATAGATCGATTCGTGCAACTTCATTTGACAGATGAGGAAGCACTAGATGTATACAAGTCAGAAGAAGCGAGTAAAAGAGGGAAATATAAGAGCTTGTTCAAAAAAACGGTCTTTTATGAAAGCCCCTTATCGGATAAGGATATTAGTCGCATTAAGGGCATGGTTGATTTGAGAGAGACATATCAAGCCTTAATTGAAATTCAACGCCATCCAGATTATAGTCGGACAGATTTTCAGGTATTACTTAGTAAACTCAATCGTGACTATGATCGGTTTGTAAGCCAATTTGGATACTTGAATGTCTCAGTCAATCGGAACTTATTTGATAGTGACGATAAGTATTCTTTACTAGCAAGTTTAGAAGATGAATACATTGATTCTAAAGATCAGAAAGTAAAATATAAAAAATCTTTAGCCTTTGAGAAAGCATTGGTTAGGCCGGAGAGAGTGATTACAAGAGTATCAACGGCTTTAGATGCCTTAAACTCTAGTTTATCGGATGGTAGAGGGGTTGATTTAGACTATATGGTATCAATTTATCCTGAACATAGCCAAGCTGCTATTTTAGATGAGTTAGGTGACCAGATTTTAATGGATCCAGAAAGCTATTTAAGAGGGCAAAGAAAATACCTTTCTAAGAACCAGTTTTTATCAGGAGATATTCTCAACAAGATAGAAGTAGTTCAACTATTAGTGGAGGAAAACAACCAAGAATATGATTGGAACCATGCTTTAGATTTGTTAGAATCTGTTCGCCCTCCAAGGATTCATCTGGCAGATATTGAGTTTAAAATAGGGTCACGTTGGATTCCTCAATCCGTTTATGGTAAATTTGCCTTTGAATGTTTTACCAATCATGAATTTGAATTGTCTTCGCCAGATGTTGAACAAGTCATTGAAGTGAATCCTGTCGATGGCCAGGTTCATTTAAGGACATCATTTGCTTATCGCTATCCAAGTGCTAAAGATAGTAGTCTTGGAGTTAGTGGGTCACGTTATGATACAGGAAGAAAGATTTTTGAGAATTTACTTAATTCGAACCAACCGACGATTACCATGACTGTTACGGAAGGAGAAAAGAAAAAGACCATCACAGATTTGGAAAAAACCTCTGTTCTAAGAGCAAAAGAGCAGCATTTACAAGAGCTCTTTCAAGAATTTGTCTCACGGTATCCAGAAGTCCAACAGGTCATTGAGGAAAGCTATAATCGTCTTTATAATCGAACGGTTAGTCGAGAGTATGACGGTAGCCATCTAGTCATTGATGGCTTGGCACAAAACATCAGTCTTCGCCCTCACCAAGAGAATGCCATTCAAAGAATTGTAGAAGAAAAAAGAGCCTTATTAGCTCATGAGGTAGGTTCAGGAAAGACCTTGACCATGCTTGGTGCTGGGTTTAAATTAAAGGAGTTGGGGATGGTTCATAAGCCCTTGTATGTGGTTCCCTCTAGTTTGTCTGCTCAGTTTGGCCAAGAAATCATGAAATTTTTCCCTACTAAAAAGGTCTTTGTGACCACTAAGAAAGATTTTGTGAAGGCGAGAAGAAAACAATTTGTGTCACGTATTATTACAGGAGATTACGATGCCATTGTCATTGGGGATTCTCAATTTGAAAAAATCCCTGTCAGTAAGGAAAGACAGATGAATTATATAGAGGATAAACTCAATGAACTACGAGAAATTAAAACAAATTCTGAAAATAAGTATACCGTTAAAGAAGCAGAACAATCAATAAGTGGTCTAGAGAAACAATTGGAAGAACTCCAACGCTTTAATCGTGATAGTTTTATTGATTTTGAAAACTTAGGAATTGATTTTCTCTTTGTGGATGAAGCACATCACTTTAAAAATATTCGTCCAATTACTGGACTTGGAAATGTAGCAGGGATTACCAATACAACGTCTAAGAAGAATGTGGATATGGAAATGAAGGTTCGACAGATTCAGGAAGAACATGATTTTAAAAATATTGTTTTTGCGACAGGAACACCTGTTTCCAATTCTATTAGTGAGTTGTATACTATGATGAACTACATTCAACCAGATATCTTAAAACGATATCAAGTTGATTATTTTGACTCTTGGGTCGGTGCTTTTGGAGAAATTCAAAACTCTATGGAATTAGCTCCTACAGGGGATAAGTACCAGCCTAAGAAACGATTTAAAAAGTTTGTCAATCTACCTGAGTTGATGAAAATCTACAAAGAAACAGCCGACATTCAAACACAAGATATGTTGGATTTACCTGTTCCAGAAGCTCATATTATCCCTATTGAGAGTGAGTTAACTGAAAACCAGAAACTCTATCTAGAAGAATTGGTTATGAGGTCAGATGCGGTCAAATGTGGAACAGTTGATCCGAGTCAGGATAACATGTTAAAGATAACAGGAGAAGCACGGAAACTAGCAATTGATATGCGTTTATTAGACACTAGTTATAGTCTAACAGACAATCATAAACTGCTTCAGGTAGTGGATAATGTTGAAAGAATTTATCGTGAAGGAATGGAAAATAAGGCTACTCAGATGATTTTTTCGGATATTGGAACACCTAAGAAAAAGGACAATGGCTTTGATGTTTATTCTGAGATTAAGGCTTTATTAGTTGATAGAGGAGTCCCTAGTAAGGAAATTGCCTTTGTACATGATGCCAATAGTGATGAAAAGAAGAATAGTTTGTCTCGAAAGGTCAATGCAGGAGAGGTGCGGATCTTACTTGCCTCAACTGAAAAAGGAGGAACAGGTTTAAATGTTCAGAGCAAGATGAAAGCAGTTCATCACCTGGATGTACCGTGGAGACCAAGTGACATTCAGCAACGCAATGGACGGATTATCCGACAGGGAAATGAAAACAAGGAAGTGGATATTTACCACTACATTACCAAAGGTTCATTTGATAATTATCTATGGGCAACTCAGGAGAACAAACTTCGTTATATTAAGCAGATTATGACTTCTAAGGAGCCGATTCGTGCTGCGGAAGACATTGATGAACAGACCATGACAGCTTCTGATTTTAAGGCACTAGCAACAGGTAATCCTTATCTCAAATATAAGATGGAACTAGAGAATGATCTAACTCTATTAGAAAATCAAAGACGCGCCTTTCAACGCAGCAAGGATCACTATCGTCATACAATCTCTTACTGTGAAGAAAATATGCCCATTCTTGAGAAACGATTAAGCAAGTATGAAGGCGACATTCAACAGTCTGAAATATCGAAAGACCAGTCATTTTCTATGACGGTAGGCAAGCAAGCTTTTGATCAAAGAGCTGAAGCAGGGGAATCCCTACACCGTCTTATCCGTCATAATCAAGCTGACAGCAAAGAATTCCGAACCCTAGCAAGCTATAGAGGATTTGAAATAAAAATGATTAGTCTTCCAACAAATCAACCTCTTCCTGAAACCTTCTCTGTTAAGATTGTAGGAGAAAATCAATATTCTGTCAGTTTAGATTTGTATTCTCCTTTGGGGACAATTCAAAGACTTCAGCATACGATTGATCATATTAAAGAGGACCAAGTGAAAACTCAGAACTTATTGGATGAATTAAAGGATAAATGGGCTACTGCTAAAGTTGAAATTGAGAAAAACTTTCCAAAGGAAGAGGATTATCAAACTAAAAAGACCGAATACGATGTACTCGCGCCATTGATTGAAACAGAAACGGATTTAGATATTATTGATCAGGCCTTAAGACAATTCCACGAAAAAGGAAAAGAAAAGCAAGAACAACTTTCTTTTGAATTGGATTAAAAAATAGATACAAATAGCGGACAAGAAAAGAAAAGCGCGGTAGAATAAAGATAGAAAGAAACGAGGTAACGATTATGATGGAAGATACCTATTATCAATTAGAAGAGGCCTTAGTACAGGGATTTCAAACACCTGAAGAATACCAAGCCTACAAGGAGCTAAAGGAACATTATGAGGAAATTACTGGGGATTACAGTTTTTCTAAACGAGAACTCACTAGTCAATTGGAAATCTCTCTTCAGAATCATCTAGGTGTGGAGTTTGAAGAACATGAAAAAGAGGAGTATTTGGACTTAGTTCAAAAATTAGAAGAGTTTGATTCCTCTCTTGCCACCCATTATCGTCAATTGATTGACTAGAAAGGAGAAAGTCATGAATGATTTACTCCTTATCCCAGTAATTTTTTTAGCAGTTGGAGGAATTCTCATTCTTTTATGGAGACTCTTTCTTATTGCCAGTGGACTTTTCCTGATTGGTTTTGTCAGTTTTCTTATTTTCGTGGAGGTTTATGGAATTTATTTGTTCTTTACTGAACCTACTTTATATTTTGATGATATCAGACAATATGGTTTAACTAGTTTTACGGCTGTGTACCTTTTCATCAATCTGATGTTGGTTCTAGGATTTAGTTGGCGCTTCATTAACTCCATAAATAAGCATAAAATGTGAACTTTTTAGATAGTTAAAAGACTTTATTCAAAGGTAAGTTTGAATAAAGTCTTTTTGTTGATGTGCTTATAATCCCGTCTTAGTACTTAGTGTGAGAAACAAAAAGAGATGAATTAAAATTAAAGTGTACAGAATGCTTTAGAGTTTCTATTTTTCTTATAATATATAGTAATTTCGGTACAAATTAACTTGTATATTTTATCTAGTTTAGTGTGATATATTCATTGTTAAATAAAAATATGAGTTCTCCTCTTATTCTAAAAAATAATTATTTTATAATTTTTTTATATTTAGTGTAAATTATTCATTGCGTCCCAAATGCGGGAAGTTTGTTTCTGATTTTCATATTTGGATTATAATATTCTCATCAGAGTTACTTAAGGAGTAAGATATGAACCAGATTATGAAACAATATAAATTTCTATATTTCTTGATTATTTTATTAAGCTTGACAAGTGCTGTTTTAATGACATTCTTCTCTCTTCAATTAGGAAGAATACTTGATAGTATAACTAATTCAAATAGTGGATTACTCTTTCATATCACTATTTGTGTAAGTTTAATTTTACTGTGGTTCTTTATCTCTTGTTCTTATTCCTATCTTAAAAATCAATATGTAAAAAAAGTTATTATAGATCTAAAAAAGGGTCTCTTATTACATTATTTATCGCGTGAATTTAACCAAATTGACAACCGTAACCATTCAGATTTCTTAAATAATATCACCAAAAATAGTGACCTTATTCAAGAAAATTTATTGATTCCTAGAATCTCTCTAATTGCAAATTTAGGGACCCTTATCATGAGTGTGGTTGCCATTATCTATATAGAATGGCGATTAGCATTAGTCTTTCTTTTATTGTCGAGTATAACGATTTTTCTATCTCAAATTCCTGTAAAAATTATTGAACATGAAATAGCTTCATTACATGCCAATGAAATACTAGATGATAAGAGAATCCCGTGGATGTTGTAATTTTTGTACTCTAATGTTATATATTGAGGTAGTTTCTTTTTCAATATCTTTCTTTGCTAAAAGAACTTTGTAAGACCCTTTACATCCATTTAAGTAAAAAGAGATATCACTTTGAACTGCACCCCAAAAGTTAGATCTTTTCCGTCTAACTTTTGGGGTGCAGTTCAAGCTCTACTAGAGTATTTACACATAATTATTGACAGTATATGAAAAAATTGACAATATCATTTTTGTTGACAGAAACTTCATAATTAAGGATTATCTCTGTGTAGTTTAACCTTTCATTTACAGAAAACACTTTACCTAATTTTACTTCAAATACATACCCAAACTTAGATAATGCCTCTCTTAAAATAGGTGTCCAAACGTCTATGATATAATTATTCATGGTTCTTCTTACTCTCTTTCATCCTATCATTTTTTATTTGATTTTACTATTTAGATTGACTCTTTGTCAACTTTTAGTTGGGAATTAAGTTAACTGTCCATAATTATGCTATGAGCAATATAATTGACAATTTTTGGAATCTCAAATAAAATGAAAGTGGTTTCAACTGAAACTGTTTTGTAGTGGAAAGGCAACAAATAATTTAATAAAACAATTCAGTGCTTATTGATAACATTTTAAATTTAATCTAAGAATTGAGGTACTAATATGTCTGAAAAGAAATTACCAACTATTGAAGAATTATTAACTGAACAATCAGAATCAAAAACAACTTCAAATATTTTATTGAGTTGCCACCATTCACTTGTACACAATGCCTTTGAATGGGTAGAAGAAGATAAATAATTTTTAAATTTGTTTGCCTTTTCACTATATTTTGAGGTGAGGAAAATATGATTATATTGTCAACACAGAATCTATTTTTTATTTTGAAAATTGATCAAAATAAATCCACATATTGTTTACACTGTTTTGAACAGTTACTGAGCTCAGAGTATTCTAATATAGAATATTTAAGTCCTGAATTTGATAAATATGATTACTTAAAACGAAATTTTATATCTAAAATAAAAAAGAATCAATATGGAATTTACGATGAATCAAAAAAAACTTTTGAAGTTTTAAATATCTATAAGGTTCCAGGCTGTTTAGGAAAAAAACATGAAAATATTAGTTATTAATTGCTCAGGAAGAGCGGAGAATAATACAAAATTTATTTATTATAATATTTTAAAAAAATTAGAAATATCTGAAAAACTAGAATTTGATATTATTTCGCTTTATGATATATACGAGAAGTTGCCAGATTATTTAACAATCTTTGGTAGATATAAATGTATTTTATGGCTAACTCCTGAATATAATCGTAGTTATTCTTCAAATGTAAAGTATTTTATTGAAAATTTAGGAGTCGAAAATTTTTATGGGAAGATCAATGGGATTATTTCTACCTCAATTGGGCCGTCTTCAAGATGCGGTTTGAATGAGTTCGCAAACCTCTTATTTTCAATGGATACTCTTGTGATACCTCCTGGGATTGAATATAATTATTTGCTTGAAATTGATGAAAATACTATAAATAGAATTAAAGTGTTATTGAAAAATCTAAAGTTTTTTTATTTGAAACTGTTATAATTATGGATAAAATTTTTATTGTTGGGCTACAAACATTTATTTTTAAAGGGAATGATACTTGTTTTATCGTTCGCACTCCTTATGATGCATCAAAATATATTAATTGGGCCGAAAAATTAAATAGTGATTATGGATATAGTGTTCTATTACAGGATGTCAGAGGAAGATATGGTTCATTTGGTGAATGGGTTCCATATGAAAATGAAAAAAAGGACTCAGTTAGGTTGCTAAGATATCTACGTTCCCAGAATTTTTCAAATATCGTTATAATAGGTTCCTCTTATGAAGCATATTGTGCACGCATTCTAGCGTTTGAGACACAAAATTCGATTCCTACAAAGCTATTAATTCGGGTAGGTGTCCGAAACCAAGTGGAAGCAGTTTTTAATGATGGAGTATTTAGATTGGGAGATTTTGTATGGTGGAAAAATATTCATGGTACAGGTAAAAAAAGTAGTCCAATCATTGTAACTAGTCGAATTATAAAAGAAATTGAAACAAGAGTTGCACCACCAAAAATAAAAGACCTTGATGTGGTTTTCCCCAAAGTCCCTGTAATAATTATTGCTGGGTGGAAAGATGGTTATTGTAAATATGCTTTTGATGATTATAAACAATGGTTACATGTTCAAAAACAATTAATCGTTACTCCTTTAGATCATGACTTAAAAAATATTGGTAGATATTTTAATGAGGTAGAATGGTATAAAGGGCTACAAATAAAAAAAGGTTTTAGCAAAATATATTTTCAGAATGTCAAGGATGAAGTGTATGAAAGCTTTTTTCTAGATAATGACAAACAATTTGAAAAATTGAATTTTTCTTCTTGTATTGGAAATAACACAACCAATATTAATAATGGTTCAAAAGTCTTAGGAATCTTTTTAGATAATAATTTTATTAATCTTGAAATTAAAGATTTTCAATATCTAAATAGCTTAAAATTATTTTACAAAACGATTGACGAGGATATTTTTGGTGAAATTTTTTATCTTAATAAAGATAATGAATCGATACTTTTATCAGAATTTATATTAAATAAAGGTTCAAACTCAACAGAGTTTCCTCCTATAAGTATTAAAAAAATAAACCAATCAATTTTACTCAAAATTATTTTTAGTAACAATATGTTTCCTAGGTATCCTAAAAAAGAAAAATTAGTTCATCTACAATTAGAAGGAGTATTATATGGTGGAAAACATTGTTAACTCAGCACTTTACAACAAGTATACAGGAATTATTAAAAAAATAGAATTGATTAAAGTTGATAATTTTAAAGAATTTAAACTCGTTAGATCTAAAGTGACTGATAGGAACAAGTATGATAAAAAGTATCTTTTTGATGGTGTTGGAACTGGTTGTTCAATTGATTTTAATACAGCTTTATATTCAAGCATGGGGGAAGCGATTGAAAGATATTGCGCAAACATTGTTCCCGAAAATCTTAAATTAGCGTCAGAAGAAGAGCTTGCTTTAGAAAATTTACCATTTTATGAACTTAATAAGTTTATTACATATTCTGATGAACTATTAGAACAGGAAGGTTTCCCTTTTAAAAAAGCTACTCGTGTAGATAAAATGTATTGGAAGGATTCTTTTAATTATTTGACAGGTGAGGATTGTTATGTACCGGCTTCACTTGTTTATGTTAATTTTACTGATCACAGATTTAATTTTCCAAATTTGTCTGGAATAGCAAGTGGAATTAATGTAGATAAAGCTGTTCAAAGTGCATTAATGGAAGTGATTGAAAGAGATGCTTCTATCAAATGGTGGTACTTTGATAGTAAAGAACGACTTATTAAAAAGGAAATTGATGGAGATTATACATTTTTATCCTACCAAATCGATGCTATTGTACCAACTGTTGCTACATTTATCTATGATAATATTAGAAAACTTGTTGCTGTAGGTTTTTCTACAAAGTTTGATATAGAAGATGCTATGGTAAAAGCAAAAGCGGAAGCAGTTCAACTACATTACAATATGCTAAATTTAATTGATGGAAATATAAGTGATAATGATCCTGTAAAAGCATATTTAAAATCTGATAATATGAATAGATATTATATGGATGATTTCAGAACAGATAAAATGGATATGTTTGACTTAATTCACAATTTACAATATTATCTGGATCCACGAGCGTTCGATTTACTTAAATATAGATTGACTGAGATTGTGGAAGAGCCAATTTTTGAAGGAATTTACACTGATTTGAACTCGTTAATTAATTATTTTAAAATTAAGAATCAAAAAGTTATCGTTTCAGTTGTGACATCAAATGACATAAAAGAAATAGGATGGGAAGCTGTTAGAGTTCTAGTTCCCGGTTTTTTTATAAATGCACCAACTGCATATTTACCGATAGATTTTAAAAAGATAGCAGGTAGATTACCCTTACCACATAGTTAATGAAACGATGAAAAAATACAAAGAATATGAAAAAGAAATATTAAGTTTAGTTGATGAATTAAATTTTAAGCAGCGCAATCTATATGTAGATGCAAAAAATATACTTATTTTAGGTTTTGATTCTGAGATTTCAAATTTAAGAGTAACAAAAAGTAACGTTGTTATTATAGATATTAATCCGAAAAAAATTAATCTCAACAATGTAAAATTTATAAATAATGATTTAAATTCAAGCTTCCCTAATTTATCTATTGAATTTGATTTAGTTGTAGCAAATTTTATTATGGAGTATATTCAAGAGAAGAAAATATTTCTAAAAAATATAATTGAAAATTTATCTAAAAATGGAACGCTTGTTATTGGACTGTGGTTTCATAATAGAATATTAACCCAAGATTTAGAAAATAAGTTTAGAATATTTTTCAATAAAGTTGGATTTAAAATTATTAATATAGAAGTCCTTATGAGAGATGTAAATGACCCCATTTTTATACCTAAAGTATTATTTATCACTTTAGAAAGAGAGCAATAATGAAAAAAAATATAATTAATTCGTTCTATCTATCCGCAAATCTAATAACTTTTACTCACACAGTCTTCAGAGTGTTACTTATTTTGTACTTTTCTAATGAATTCAGAAAAACTTTGGAAATTGGTTACATAATGTTGGCGGATACTTTGCCATTTTTGATTCTGGGGCCTTTAATTGCTACGATTGTTAATAAATTTAATCGAAAAAAAATAATTAGCCTAACTCTTTTTATAGATATTTTGGTAGATATTTTAACTCTTTTTATGATTATAGAAGAAAAATATAGTTTTCTAGTAATACTTTTGATTCTTGCTGTAAATAACTTCAATACTTCGTTATACAGCGTATCAGAATCATCTTATTTTCCATTAATTGTACCTTCAGAGAAACTAAGTAAGTATAATTCTTCTCTTTATTTCATGAGTAGTTTAGCATACATTCTTTCTCCAAATATTTCATATTTTATAGTCAACAAAAGAATAATAATATCTATTCTATATATTGTATTATCTATTACTTTGCTTACATTAATTAATTCATTGATAATTGATGAGGTAATAGTTACTTCTAATGAAACCAAAAGTAAGACATCTTTAGTGAGTTCGTTTACCTATACTCTAAAAAATCCTACATTAACAATTGCTTTAATTGTCTTGATAATAGGAAATATTTTTGATGCACCTTTGGATACAGTTATACTTACAAAATATGCTTCTGAAAATAGTATTGAAAAAGTTGGAATAATAATGTCAATGAGCGGAATAGGTTCATTATTATCTTCTGTTTTGATAGGATTTGCTTCAAAGAATAATAAAATATTTACAATTTTAATGAGAATCTCTTCTGTCGGTCTATCAATAAGTGGTTTGTTACTTTTGTTGGTAGATAATTATTTTATTTTCATTCTTATTTTTTTATTGATATATCTTTCAATGGGTATTAGAACTATCTATATAATTACATTAAGACAAATTGAAACACCAAAGGAAATTTTAGGTAGTGTAAATACTTTTTTCAAATATGTTGCTTTCGGTATTTCTCCAATCTCTATTTGGTTTTTCAGTCAACTTTCTAAATACTTTTCAAATGGAAATTTATTAAGATTTATAGGGATTGGTTTTTTAGTCGCTGGATTGGTCTCATTTATTTCACTTAGTCCAAATGGGAAATTAGCATTAAAAGAAAAATCATAATGTATTTATAAAATGAAATCTAGAAAGGTTTGATATGAGTAAATATGGAATAATGTTACCTATCTCATTAAATGGATATCATTCAGATGTTGAATTACTAACAGACATAGAGAATAATAAAATTGATAGTATTTGGGTTAGAGACTTACCTGTTGCCCAATTTTTGGATAGAGATGAAGGTAGTTGCTTGGATCCATTTCTTTTTGTGAATGAACTTTCTTCAACTTTTGATAAAAAATTTATTTTAGGGATAGCTGTAATAAATACTTCATTTAGAACACCAGAAAATACTATTAGGGAAATTCTATCTACGCTAGAATTAAAAGAAAAATCTAAATTTATTTTCGGAATAGGTGACGGAGCAAAAAATGCAGTATTTGAATTACTTGGTATAAATTATGATGAAAAGAGAATATTATTTGAGAAATGGCTTGATAGGTATGTGGCATATTATCAGAATCAAGTATCAGGTTTATCAAGTGTTGAAAGCAGAACTTATATAAAGTGGTTTAAAGATATAAAAATTCCGAAATTGACAGTTTCTACTAGAAATATGGACTTACTTCAAAAATATGCAGACATTATTGAGAGAAATATAATTTGGTACAGTCAGCCAACTATAATTTCTGATATCAAAACTAGTTTTCCCGATATTGAATTGAACATGTTTCTTCGAATTAAGCTAGTCTCAAAAAATAATACATTAAAATTTGATGATAAAAGTAGAACCATTGTTGTGTCTCCTGATAAATTAAGACGACTTTCTGAAGAATATTCAACACTCGGTGTGGAAAGATTGATTCTGTCATTAGAGAATCCAAAGGTGTCAAGTAGTTTACTTAATAGGTTATAAAATGGAAAATTATTTATTGGAATATATAATTGATCGTAAAACAAATACTAAATTTGAAGGGTTAGATAAATTATCTTCTAAATTATTTTATGATTTCAGTTTAGATTTTATTGATAGATTGAAAGACAATGAATCAAATAGAATATCAACTATCAATCTAATTAATGAAAAATTAAGAGTTGAATATATTAGTAATTACTATGATATAAATAAAAAATTAAAAAAAAATAAGTTGATAGATATAAATAAACTTGGTTTGAATAATTCAGCTGAGTTAAAAGAATTGATCAATGCTTATAATTTTTACATTTCTGAAAAACAATTTCTAAAAGAAAGTTACCAAGCACTGTTTAAAGAACAAGTACAAATAATGAATGATGAGTTCAGAAAATCTGAAACATTTGAAACCTTGAATAGTTTATTACCATTAATAAGCACTAATCTTGAAAATGATTTAAATAATTTTCTTATTCATAGACGCAATGATAAGAAAACTAGACAATTTTATGAAACAATGCTAAAAATATTTGTCAGAGGAGTAACTAAAACTACTCCATTTAGTTTATATGCTTCTACTGCACTGATTAAGAATAACCACGTTGTTGAACATAAAGAGAATATTTTAAAAGTTGAAATTAATTTTGTTATTTTAAAGATGGTTTTTGACACTATTCTGAAAAATAAATTGTTCAGAAAACAAGTGAGCTACAGAGTTTCGTTTTTGAATATAGGAGAAGATTCTACAAGTATTATTCTACAAAACACTAGTTTGAGTGCTGACAGAATAATTAATAACGTAGATACTTTCAAAACATTTAGAAATAATTTTTTTTATGAAAAAATTTTAAAACATTTAGATAAAAAGAGTTTTAATTTTTTAGATTTCTTTGATGAAATTCAATCAATTTGTAAATGTTCTGGAATTGAATTAACTTTAGAAGAAGTAGAGAGTTTATTTGATTCTTTTGTAAATAGTGGTTTAATAGTCTCTGACTTAATATTGGATGAAAGTAAAAAGGATATATTTGAGGAGTTTTACAATCAACTTGATTATTTTGACGATAAAACTGGTATCTTACAAGAAATTAAAAATATAGTAAAAAAAATTGAAAAAATAGTTCAAAAATTTAGTGATTCTGACTATAAAAAAAGATTTTATTATCTAAAAGAAATGAAGTCTTATTTGGTTCAAATAGAAGATATTTTAGATATTAAAATTAATAATAACACTTTAATATATGAGGATATGTTGTATTACGATTATACTCCTAGGTGTAGTAATCTAGATGTAAAGTCGCTATTGCTTTTACAAAATTATTTAATAATATTTGATTGGATGTTAGATGCTAGAATCCTTTTCGCTCAAGAATTTGTTAAAAAGTTTTCTACAGAGGAAATTAGAGGAGATAATATTGAAATTTATAAATTATTTGGACAAGTTATTGAGGAGTTGCCTTTAAATGAATCAAACAGTCAGGATTTAAATGTAATAAGGGAAGCTCGTAAAACTTTTTTCAAAAAAATAAAAGAAATTATTAAATCTGGATTAGATGAGGTAGATATTAGAGATTTCATTCAAACCGAGTTGAAGTCTTTCGGTGATATTACATCGAAATTTGCTAATTCATCAACATTTTTTTTACAAGAGGGTCAAGATGAAGTAGTAATCAATAAAATTTACAGAGGCTACTTAACAAGATTTACTAGATATTTTAAATATTATAATATTGATAAGACCCTTTTAGTAAAATATCTAAAGAATTCAATAAAGACTAATTTGGTAGAAATTCGTGAGAGCTTTGGCAGTAACTTAGGTGTGCATGAATCAATCTTAAGTTCAAGGCTTTTGCTAGATACTACAGAAAGACTGGATATTAATGAAAAAGATACCATTATAAAAACTGAAGATTTAACATTTAAATATAGTAATAAAACAGAAATGGTTGATATATTTTATAGAGGAGAGGCAATTTTTCCATTATACATGAGTTCAGTTGCAAATGAACTATTGCCAATTCAACTTCAATTTTTTAATTCATATCAAACCTCTGCGATATTTGATTTGAATCTCATTAATATTTATAAGATAGATGAAATTGTTGATGAAACACGACGAATGGTTCAGTGTACAATACCAAAAATAAAGTGTGGTAACGTAGTTCTCGTACGAAAATCATATATAATAAAGAATGTGTTTAATTTGTTGGTTCCCCTTGAGGAGTTATATTTAGAAATATTAAAGAAATTTGAAGAAGAGGGACTTCCGAAACGTTTCTTTGTAAAAAAAATATTGAAAAACTACTATCAAGTAAATCGGAATGAACGAAGTAAAGTAAAATCGTTTTACATTGACCTTGCTTCAATTGA
The DNA here is from genome assembly GCF_015552665.1 of Streptococcus sp. 1001283B150225_161107_H12. Lineage (NCBI taxonomy): Bacteria > Bacillati > Bacillota > Bacilli > Lactobacillales > Streptococcaceae > Streptococcus > Streptococcus sp. 1001283B150225_161107_H12. Next base: position 668,869 of record NZ_JADNFC010000001.1, read on the forward strand.
TCTCGTTAAAATATTTATTAAGTACTTTAAAAATAATGATAATTTACTATTGGAGGAAGTTTTTCCCCTGTTTGACAATCAATACTCACATGAGATTCAAATTGAAAATACTCTATATTTCCCAAAAGTTTAATATTTCAATTTCAAAGGAGAAGTAAATGCAATATGTCTTGTTATTAAGAGGAATTAATTTAGGTAAACAGAATAAAGTTAGTATGATAGTATTAAAAAAACAGTTGATAGATTTAGGATTTCTAGATGTGGTAAGCTATCTTAATACTGGAAATATTTTATTTAAGACTGACAAAGGTGTTCAAGAAATAGTAGATTTGATTTCAGAATTATTCCGAACATCATATTCATTTAATATTCCTTTTGTAGTGATTTCTTCCAATGAAATTATGCAGGATTTTAAGAAATTACCTAATTGGTGGTGGAATAACAATTCTTATCGTAGGGATGCACTCTTTTATTTAAGAGAAACAAATCGAGAAATAATAACAGAAATAATTGAAAATCAGTGGGATACGAATGATTTGAAATTTTTTATTGGTGAAACAGCTCTTTTTGTGATTTCTAATTCTAAGGAAGAATATCAGTCATCATTACATTCTAAAAAAATTATGAAAAGTCCATTTAATAAGATTGTGACACTAAGGAATAACAATACTTTTAACAATGTTATTAAATTATTAATTGACAAATCGAATTGTTAAGATACTATCAATAATTATGTGTAAACACTCAAAAAGAGGCATTTAAGCCTCTTTTACTCTCCTTCAAACACTCTGTCACTGTCCATTTACTGTCCAATATAATGTAATATTATTAAATATCGTTAATTTTTTTGAACTCTAAAGCCTTTAAAATCAAGATTTCTAATGATATCAAGACCTAAAGAATCTTAAATTAAGTCTTGTGTCTTCGTGGTGTGTCTCTTTTTTCCTGAATAATTTTACTTTGGTTTCTTTTAGGACGTTGAAATAGGACTTTCTATGACATCAATAGCTATAGTGACACTTGCTGCTTTTAAGTTGTCTAAGGCAAATAGACCTGAAGAACGAAGAGTATCTTCTACCAATATTATCGTTCGGTGACTGTCGCTAATCCAAGACCAAAATCAAAAGCTAGGAGACGTAGAGTTGGTCAATAGAATAAATAACGCAAGTTTAGCATCAACTGTTTTTATAGACTTAGCGTTTTTGGACGTCCTCCTTTATAGTGTTTGGTTTTATAAGCTTTATTTAGACAGGATATCTTCGTTGGGAAGGTGTCCTTTTTTACACTAATAAATAATTTAAAGTTCTCAGAAGTTAGTTGCATGATCTTTTGTAAATAGTTTTCTTAACTATAGTATAGCATAGTACAGTATGCATTTTATTTTTTTCCAATAAGTCTATTATACTTCAAAGACAGCTAGTTTTATTTTTTTCTCTGAACTGTACGATTTTGCGCCTGAAATGTAGGAATTACCTTTCGTTGTGATGTGATAAAACTTACAAGTTCTTTTTGTTATTCTTGACCTAGTTTTTATAGAAAGAAGGTCTAAGATGTTAAATAAAGTCAAAACTAAAGCCTTAATTAGTGTTGGAGCAGTGGCTGCAACTAGCTTTATTCTCATGATGGGATATACTGCTGGTCAACATTCTACTGCTAAACAAAGTCGTAAAGAGATTGAATTGGCTGCAGCTAAACTTGTAGAGGACAAACAAGCAGAAGATAAAGCAAGTATTTTGTCATCAGATACTGTAAAAGAATTTTTGACACAGTACTATACGAAAGAAAAGCTCGGAGAAAATAATACACGTATTCAACCTTATATGACTGAATCAGCTTATTCTCAAGAATTGTCAAGTCAAAATGATGCCATGAACCAAGTGTATAAGGATTATATTTTGGATTATCATTTTGAAAAAGCTGATATCTTTGTCAATCAGACTACGAATCAAGCCATTGCTATGGTGTCTTATAATGTAACCTATGTATCCGATTTAAAGAATGCCAACCAATCAAAGACCAATCAGACAGAAACCAGAACGGTTAAGTTGTCTTATTCGAAACTACCAGGTAAGTTATTGGTCAATCAAGTACAGGTTTGGAAATCTGGGTTAGATGATTTAGATAATGCAACTCCTAAAACTTTAGAAGAATCATCATCAATACCATCACTGCCAAATACTACGACAAAATGATGATATTGCATGGGAATAGAAGAATGTAAGCAAATTTCAATTCTTGATGTAGCCAATCGTTTAGGTATCTCCTTTAAACAAGTTTCGAGCAGTGTCTATGAACATCCTGAACACGATTCATTTCGGATTTTTTCAACTACCAATACTTTTAAATGGTTTTCAAGAGATATTCAAGGTGATGTCATTGATTTTGTTCGACTTGTTAAGGGAATTTCCTTTAAAGAAGCTCTAGCCTTTCTTTCTGAAGAACCTTTTCAAAAAGAAGCTATTCAAGAAAAAAGAGAGAGACCATTTTATTATCCTTTAAAGAGAGTAGAAGATTCTAACTGCAGTTTGACTAGATATTACTTAACAGAATGTAGAGGAATCTCAGAAGAAATCATACAAAAGATGATTCAACAAGGTTTGATAGCACAAGCTAGTTGGAAAACAAATGAAACAGTTGAACCTGTTAACGTTTTTAAAAGCTTTGATCATCGCCACAAGCTGCAGGCAGCAAGCTTACAAGGAATTTATAAGAATCACTCTCTTCCTAGAGAAAGGTTAAAAACGATTCTAAAAGGAAGCCATGGACATGTTGGAATATCCTTTGACATTGGTAAACCAAATAGACTGGTCTTTTGTGAATCGTTCATCGACTTGATGAGCTATTACGAACTTCATCAACAAAGTCTAACTAATGTTCGTTTGGTATCTATGGAAGGATTAAAAAGGTCTGTTGTTGCTTATCAAACTTTACGACTAATAGCTGAAGAAAATCAGAAGTTGGAATTTTTAGATACAGTAACACCTTCAAAGTTATTGCATTTGATCAATACAATTCGTGATACCACCACCTATTTCGATAATCATCCTGATTTATTGACACTTGCGGTAGATTGTGATGATGCAGGAAAAGATTTTTCTGATAAGTTATCTCAATCAGGATTTCCTGTTTTACTGGATTTACCTAATAATGAATCTGGGAAAGAAAAAATAGACTGGAACGATATTCTTAGAGAAAAGAAATCAGATTTTCAATTTAAGCTTGAAACTGTAAAAGAGACATTTGGAAATCCACCAGTAAGACAAAACTCTCAATGTTTAGAATTGTGATAACAAAATCAAGATGTTTTAGCTAATATTAGAATGAAGGAGGATCGTATATGACCATAATCGAGCGCTTAGAAGAAAAGGTCACTAGGCAAGAAAGCAAGGTAGCAAGAGAGACAGAAAAACTCGCTGCTTACAAAGAGCAACTGGAGACAGCGATGTTTGCGACGTTCAAAAGGCGTCAAAGCATCAGTCACATGAGTTTTGAAGAAGCTCTTGACCATGCCTTTGGTAAAGAAAGACAATTCGATGATTCTGAATTTAGAAAGGATGAAATGAGTGAATGACAAAAGATTGGAATTTTAATCAACCATTAGAAAGTAAATCAGAAAATCAAGGGGATTCAGATAAAATTGCGGCCTTATTTGGAAATCATCAAGGAGGTAATGATGTAAATTATGAAGCAGCTTTTCAAAAGCGAAAACAAGCGCCTGTGACGGAATCAAATTCTAGTTCTAAACCTAAAGTTACAGAGGTTAGAACAGGAAAAGAGACAGATATCACTACAAGTTATCAGCAACATCTTAAAAGACTTATTGCTGATAACAATAGCGATATTCAAAGCAGTCAAAAGAAAATTGAAGAGCTACATACGTTGATTGACACAAAGAATAAAGACAATAAGAAATTACAGTCCATTTATGATGCGATTTCGGAATTACACTAAGCAGTCCTGATAGGCTGCTTTTTTTGAGAGGTTATAGATGTTTACAACATTTTTTAAGAAAAATCACGACAATAGTGATGTATTTAAAAAGCTGATTCATAGACTATCTGATATGTCTGTCCAAGATCTTGAAAAAATAGACCGACTGTTAGATATCATTTTCACTCCAGATCAAGAATCAGAACAAGTAAAAACAGAATCAACTTATAGGGAAGAAACTTTGGACGACACATTAAAGGAAGCTAAGAATCAACTTCATAAGGAACAATTGGAGAAGAATTTAGAGAGATTTAGGAAAGACGGAAGGAAGTGAATAGTTTTATACAATTTTCTTTTACTTGAATAAAGTCTTGTGTTATACTTTTAGTATAGACTAGAGAAGGAAGTAAATATTTTGGAGTTGACTACCAAGCAGGAAAAGCAACTAGGTCAGACGCAGTGGTTTCATGCTACATTATTGAGACATTTAGAATCCTTAAAAAGTGGTATAGATGTTAAATTTAATTTAGGAAGTGAGCTAGATTTTGGTCCTGGTTTCTATATCACGCCTGACTTTGAACAAGCTAGAAAATTTATTAACAAGCAAGTTGAAGTATTAAATCGAAGCAGCTCTAATAATAATATTTTTGACTCAGAAGAAGAAGTAGGAATTATAGTAGAATTTCGTATTTCAAATTTTATAGAAATTTTTAAGAACCCTGACTATCATTGTCACTATTTTGCAAAACATAAAAAGTCAGAGTCAGATTTAGATTTTGCTGAATTTGTCGTTCAAAATCGGGAAAATCCAGATGAATTACAACACCATTTTGATTTTATCTATGGTGTTCAGACTGATGACAATCCAACCCAAGCTTTAGCTCGTTTTCGTCAGAATGAAATTACAAAAGAAGAAATGCTTGCTGAGTTTAGAAAACCATATTCTTTTAAACAATTATCCATCCACAACCAATCTTTTTGTGATATAATGAAAATAGAGAAGGTTTATCAATCAAAAACAGGAGAGGAGTTACAAAAATGGCAGTAGTATCATTGGAAAATAATATTAAACTATATAGTTCAGAATTATTTCAAGCACTATTAAAAGCCTCTAATTATAAATTGGATAAGCGTATTGCTCAGACTGTTGCAGAAGGCTATGCTCGTAATCTAGATTATTCTGATCCTGAACTGATGCATGTTGGTGTAACTTCGGTTGCTAACAATCTGCTTACAAAAATTAAACAAGAGTATTTTAATGTATAGTATTTTAAAAAGCCACCGAAAAAGGAATTACTCTTTAAGGTGGCTTTTTTAGAAGTAAAGTTTAGGCTAGAAAAACAAGAAGTAACGCACCAAAAATGGTGCATTTCTTTTTTCTAAATGTTATGGCTCTTTGTCAACTGCAGTGGGTTGAAGAAAAGCTAAGATCTTGAAAGGACACATTTCGTCCTTTCTTTTTTGATGTTCAGAGCGATAAAAATCCGTTTTTTGAAGTTTTCAAAGTTTCGAAAACCAAAGGCATTTCGTTTGATGAGTTTAATGAGATTATTAGTCGCTTCCAATTTGGCGTTAGAATAGGGTATTTGAAGGGCGTTGACAATCTTCTCTTTATTTTTGAGGAATGTTTTAAAGATAGTCTGAAAAAATGGAGTTCTTAATACGTAATAAAGTATAAATGCTGATTCAAAGTGAAGTTTTATATGTTTTTTGCTTTTGTTGAGTATAAAATCTATTAACTAAAGTCGAACTACAAATATTAATTTAAGATGAAGTAAACTGTAACCTTCGGAAATGTCTCTTACTCGATTTCAGAATGAATCACTGACATAGGATTGAAAGAACTAAGTATTTCTTTTTGTTTTGAATGAGATACGTGAGTATAGATTTGTGTGATTGATATAGAACTGTGTCCAAGAATTTGTTGAATATATCGAATATCTACATCATTATCTAGAAGCATTGTTGCAAAGCTATGTCTAAACATATGTGGTGTAATAGTTTTAGATAAGCTATTTTGTTCAACGATTCTCTTTAAAATTAAACGTACACTTTGCTCTGACAATGGTTTAGGCGAATGTTTTCCTGGGAATAGGAAATCATTAGATTCCTTTCCGTTTTTATTTATATATGTTTCTAATAAATTGAAGGTTGTTTGATCTCCTAAAAATAGGATACGCTCTTTCTTGCCTTTTCCTATAATATGGAGTGTCTTATTGGAAAGATTAATATCTTTGAGATGAATGTGACAAAGTTCAGAAATTCTGATACCTGTTGAAAGTAATAGGGAAATAATTAGTAGATTTCTTTCAGCTTTTTGTTTTTGATAGTCAGTTTTAGATATAACTACTCTCTGCTCTAAATATGAAAAAATATTTTTCAGAATATCATACGGAATCGTTTTAGGCAATATTTTTTCAGTTCTAAATTGAAAGCGTAATTGATTGAAGGGATTCTCTTCAATTATGTGCTGGTATTTTAGATAGTTATAAAACACCTTTATACAAGCAATTTTTCTTCTTAATGTATTCGTTTTTATGTTAGATTGTGTCAACTCTTCGATATAGGATTCGACATTATCATAGTTTGAATTATAAAATTGTATAAGATCATTCTTATAAGCTCGAATCGTGTGTGAACTCAAACGCTTATGAGTTTTGCAATAATCTAAGTAAGTAGAAATAAGTTTATAATCCATAAAAATCTCCTTTGTCAATAATCATGCTATTATAAACCTATTTGAGTGCTTTGTATAGTGATAATAAATTGTTATCGGTAGGAGATAGCGAATATGACAAATAAAAAAATAAGAGTATTTTTAAGCAGACCTAATCCATTTACAGAGAATCAAAATTTATTTATTAAAGAATTGATTAAATTTTTAAGACGACACAATATTGAATGTGTAACATTACAAGCTGCTGAGTATACTCCTTACGAAGTCATGAATTCGTTGAGTGAGATGATACAAAGGAGTTACGGAATTATAATTGTTGCATTTGGTCAGACATTTATTTCTAGTGGAACCAGAAAAATGGGAGCTGAGGATAATCCAGACTTCTTTGCATCCAAAGAGACCCACTTAAAGAATAAGTGGGTTACAAGTGTTTATTGTCATATTGAAGGGATTTTAGCGCTAACTTATAATCTTCCAATGCTATCTATTCCTCAAGAAAGTTTAACTGAAGAAGGGATTTTAAAGAAGGGAGAATATTCTATAACATCACCTGAATTCTCATTAGAAACAAAAGAAAATATATTAATGTACTTGCAATCAGAAGGGTTTCAAAAAAGTTTTCATGCATGGAAAAACCTTCTTGATGATAAGTATAACTTTATCAAAGGAGGGGAAATAAACTATTAATTACCATTTACAATTGCAGTTTTAATCCTCTGGAGATCCTCACTTAACATAATACTACCTTCATTAATTGTTTTTTTCTGTCGTTCAGTTAAACCCTCAATATCATTAATAGGTTTTGAAAGAAGGCCTGAAATCAGCATTAAATCCTCTTGATTGGAAAGAAACCAAATGTCGTCATATTCACTAGATTTACGATGTATTTTTTCTAAAGATCCTAAAATAGTTTTTGCTGTATAAACAGATGTATAGTAGAACTCCTTTAAAACTTCAACATCTTTCTCAACTAAGGCTATTTTTAACAGGTTAGCACAGTAATTCCTTGCGCAATAAATATTTCTATCTTCAAAATTCATGCCTAACCTATAGTAATTAATTGCAGAGATTAAGTCACTCCTATTCTTTGTAATATAAAATATACGTAAGAAAATAGCTCCATAAATACCTAATAACTTATGATATGTTGTGGTGTTTATATCTATATATTTACTAATATTTTGCTGTGCCATTTTTAAATTTGCTAGCGAAGATTCATTTTTCTTATAGGATGATAGTAAATAGCCTGCCAAAATTTCTTCATCAATAAATCCACTTTCTAAAATTTGCTGAAATATTTCTTCTGCCTCAGGATACTTTTCTGAATTCTTGAGTTCCGTGGCTTGATCATAAAGTTCAGCTATTGACTTGTCTAATGCTTCTTCACTTTGAATTTCAGTTTTATCGATTAAATCGTTAATTATTACACGGTATAGAGCAGATTCAAAGGCTGGACTATCAGTAAATGTCTCATCTGACTTTATAGCGGAATCAATATATTCAGAAAGCAGTTTTTTTACCTTGTTAACTTCATCCACTTCGTTTAACTTATCAGAATCATATCTGATTTGAGGTAAGTGTGCAATATCAAAAAAGCTAATCTTAGCTGTGTGATGATCACACAGTATAATGGTTGATTTGGGTTTCATAGCATGACGTAGACCTAACTCATAGATAGCATTTTGGTTTAAAGTAGTAATATCTGCAATTACAATATCTGCTTTTAATATACCTTCGATAAATGTTTTCGTTATACTCTGTGTACTGAAAACTTCATCAGCTCTAAAGTGGTTTTTACCATGAACAGAAACTAATTCTTTTTCTAAAATTGTTGGCTTAATTAAATTATTATAGACTTGATTCAAGTCCACTTCTATATTTGTATTAGGAATTTTTTTAGTATTAAACCCCATAACTACAAAACAACTGGTCATTTCTCAACTTTCCTCCCGATAACAATTTATTATCACTAGTATATCATAAATTCATCTTCAGTAGCTTGAATTGTATAATGAATTTTTACTTATCATTCAATAGCAAACTATGATATTGATCAGCTATAGCTAAAACACTGTTTTGAAATTATATCTAATACTTTTGAGTCAATTACAAACTTACAACAACGAGATATTTATATAGTCTGAAGAAAATAAGTACAAATTTATTAGAAAAGCAACATTTTATAGAATTATCACTGAAAATTCTAATTTTAGAATTATACGTTCTATTGATTTAGAATCTGTTTTTTAATTTCTAAATGTTATAATAGTATTATCGAGTAAAAGAAGCATGCCATGATTGGAAACAATATAAAATTCATACGAAAGGCACATGACCTGACATGTCCAGAATTTGCCCGAATTATAAACATTTCACCCAATAGCCTTAGCCGTTATGAAAAGGGAACAAGTATAATTTCAAAAGAATTAATAGACACAATCTGCCAAAAGTTCAATGTATCGTATGTGAATATTGTTGGGAAAGAAAAAATATTAAATCTAGTGGGAAGATAATAAACTGACTTTAAAAATGGAGATTGTTAAGAAACGTTGAACAAATCTCCTAACTCATCACTATTGTTATCAAGATAGCCAGAACCTCGTCTTTAATGATGAGAGCAATCACTTGATTGTAATGAGTGGCGCCTTATCTGATATGGTGAATACCAACATTTATCTAGTGAGTACTTTTGAAGAGCTTGAGCGTTACAGGAGCTACTTGGATGGTATTGAGTACATACTAAAAACATCAGAAATGTGAATGGTAGTTTAATGAGTTTATATGATTCTAGTGAGAATGAGTTCGCCTGTGCCTTAGGTCGAAATGTTTGCACACTGACGAAAGGAAAGTGAATGAGCCAAAATCCAATAGCTATCTTTCTCCATGGAAAAAGCGAACTAGAAAGACAATTATCCATTGTATCAAGCTCAAAGAGTTTCTGTTTAGTGAGTGGAGTAAGGTAAGAAGTAAATGTTGAGACTGGGGAAAACAAATTGAGAAAATTTTAATTAGTCATGTTTTATGTTAATATCAAATAGAAAGAATAGGTGAAAACTATGGAATTAAGAGATATATTAGACAAAGAATTTGAAGAGATTGTTACAGAGTTTCAAAATAGAGGAATAATATTTGAAGGTCAATTTAAAATAATAACTTCAATGTTTTGTAAGAAATATTCAACGGAGTTCTGTAAATTATTGGAAAAGGAAACAGGATTGAACGTGTGGTATGGTTATCAGGTTCCTTATTTTTTCTATTACGATAGTAAAAGGTACGATAATAAAACAGCTTCTCTTGTTGCAGAAGAGTACCAAATTAAAAAAGGGAATTTGTAATAATTTCCGTAGAGGAGTTATAAAACAGTAAATATTTATTATGAGGTTGCAGATTATATGGGCAAAGTAATGAGACAATATAATGAATTTTATATAAAATTACAAAAAGAGTTTAAACTGGCCCATAATATGACCATAGAAGCTATGCCAGCAAAATTTTCCAACAAAGATTATGTTAAAAAATTTATTTATATGTTTCCTGATAAAATTTCTAGACTGATAATAGAAAGAAACTATTGGTATGGTAAACGTATTATTAAAAAAAATTTAGTTAAAATTCAGAGTAAAAGGATGTCTTTAGAAACTAATGATTTTATTCTTGAAACATCTAAATATATAAGAAGGCGAGTAAGAAAAAATATTTTGAGTATTGAAGAGAGAAAAACTCAGGCAGATGAAATTCGAAAAAAATCTTTAGCAAAATTAAAGCTGCAAACTATAAAAAGAAAAAAATCATTAGATTATATCCAAGAAATAAATCCCTCTTATCTGGAACATTATTGCAAAAGATTTTTTAAAACACATGATTTACATGAAAGATTAGAAATCATTAGAGAACTTTCGAAGTATGATTCAAAGGAAGTTCATAATTTTTTCTATGCAATAAATGGTCATGTAAGAAATCAATCGCTAAAAAAAGAAGTTCAGTCGTACTTTCAAAGTTTATCTCTACCGTTTAGATTGAGTAGAAAAAAGAAAGGAAAAACAAATTTTATTGATAATGAAATAGTAACAAATAGGAAAGGACCAGAAGAGTTGAAGAAGAGGTTATACATTGATGATCTAGAAAAGATAAAAAAATTTGATATCTTTCTTTCACATAACTCTCAAGATGAAGAAAAAATAATAACATTTTATAAAAAACTAAACAAAAATGGCCAAGTCGTATATATTGACTGGGTTAATGATAAATACGATCTGAAACGAGAATGGTGTAATACTTCAACAGTCGATATTATCAAAGAGCGTATAAAACAATCGGATGTATTTGTTTTGTACTTTTCAAGTAAGACACTTAATTCTCAGTGGTGTGCTTGGGAATTGGGATATGCAGATGCAATTGGAAAGAAAATATGTATCTATTTTTCAGAAAAAATAAATAGAACAATTATTCCCAAATTTTATTCTATTTATCCAGAGCTACATCTTTCTGAAAACATTACAATTGAAGTTGATAAACAATCATCTATTATATTTAATGATTGGAAAAATAGGAGTAGTTAATATGGAAAAAGAGCAATTTATTAAAAAATATACTGAAGTTATTCAAGAAGGGAATGCGGCAGTATTTGCTGGTGCGGGGACATCAGTTGATGCAGGTTTTGTTAATTGGAAAGAATTGGTAAGACCATTCTCAGAAGAAATAAATTTGGACATTGATAAAGAAACAGATTTAATTGGAGTGGCGCAATACTATATCAATTTTAAAATGGGAAATCGTGGTACTGTGAATCAAGAAATAATTAATCAGTTTTCTAGTTCAGATGCAGAAACAGATGTTATGAATCTATTAACACGTCTTCCCATTTCTACATATTGGACAACAAATTATGATGAGGTCATAGAAAATGGATTGGAAAAAAATAATCGCAGGGGTGATATAAAAAGAAAAGTAGATGATTTGGCTATTAATATTTATGATAGTGATGCTATTGTATATAAAATGCACGGTGATATAAGATCTCCCCAAGATGCAGTTATTTCAAAAGATGATTATGAAAGATATGGTGAGAAAAATTCGTTATTTGTTACAGCCTTGCGTGGGGACCTAGTCTCAAAAACGTTCTTATTTGTAGGGTTCAGTTTTGAAGATCCAAATCTAGAGTCTATTTTAGGAAAGGTGAATATTTTATTAGGAGATAACAAAAGAGAACATTATTGTATTCAGAGAACTGTATTAAGAAAAGATTATAAAACGAAAAAAGAGTATGACTATGCAAAAATAAAGCAAGATTTAAAAATAATAGACTTAAAACGATATGGTATTGAGACTGTTTTGGTAAATGATTATATTGAGATTCCCCAATTATTACTAGAAATTGAAAGAGAATATTTTAAAAATACAATCTTCATCTCTGGTAGTATATCAGACTATAGTAAAAAGTGGAGTAAAGAAAAAGTAAATCAATACTGCTATGATTTATCGAGTTTTCTTGTTTCAAAAGATTATAAAATAATATCAGGATTTGGACTTGGTATAGGAAGTAATGTTATTAACGGTGCGCTAGATCAAATTTATAAAACTAAATATAGACATGTAAGTGAGCACCTTGGTTTGTTTCCTTTTCCACAAAATGACAACGGAGAGAAACCGTTAAAAGAACGTTGGACCGAGAACCGTGAACAAATGATTAGTGAGTCAGGGGTGTGTATATTTTTATTTGGTAACAAGCTAGTTGATGGTAAGGTAGAGCTTGCTTCAGGTATGATGGAGGAATTTCAAATAGCTAAAGAAAAAGGAAAAATAATCATTCCGATTGCCTCTACTGGATTTGCTGCAAAAGAAATTTTTGATGAGATGAAACAATCAGGAGAATATAGTTATTTAGATAATTACTGGGAAACTTTGGAGACTGAAAAGGATTTCACTAAAGTTTTTTCCACGATTGATAAAATTGTCAATGAGGTACGATAATGGCAACCAAAATATTTATTTCGTTCCGTTTTAGTGATGGAAAAGAGATTAAAGATGAACTAGTTGATTTATTTGATGAATCTACTGAGGTAATTAATAGATCAGAAGATGTTGATAGAGGTCAAATGAGTGAGAACATTATTCAGGAATATCTATATGAGAAGTTAAAGGATACATCGGTTACAATTGTATTATTAACTCCAGAGGCTGTTTCTTATAGAAAGAATTGGATTGGAAATTATGATGATTGGCTTTATGATGAACTAAGGTATTCTTTAGAGGATAGAAAAAATAACAGAACAAATGGTGTGATAGCTGTTTATACTGATGAAGCTAGAGATAAGATACTATATGATAGTACTCATTATTGTCAACATTGTCAGCAGACTAAGTCGTGTAGGTCTTTGAAATATTTTGATAATTTAGCTAGAAAGAACATGCTAAATATTAAGTCGGTTTATAAGAAAAATCCATGTAATGATCTTTATGATGATGAGCACGATTCTTATATTTCTTTAGTGAGTTTGAACGATTTCAAAGAAGATTATAGTCGATATATTCAGAATGCAAAAGACAAAAGAGAACGATTAGATGAGTTCAATATAGCTAAGAGGATGTAATAAACACTCCTTGTAGATAATTCTGCTATTTGGATAAGTTCAACTTTTTAAGAGTCGAAAGGCTCTTTTTTCATACTCTTATTCTCCTGTGATAACTTTTCCAAATTCCCTTTGGTATACTTTTTTCAACTTTAAAAAATCCAACTAAGATTTTTCTCTGGGGGTTTGGGGGCGGAGCCACCAAGTTATCTTATCGTTAGCTGTCCAAACTGGAAGGTTTTAGTCAGCTGGCGATATGATTTTTGGGATATTGTGGACACAATATCTGAGCTCGCAAAGCCTTACAAGAATGAAAATCAGTTGGTGTAAAAGTGTACGGACATTGTACGGTAGCAGACATTGTCAGTACAGGTATTTTGGAAAGGAAGTAGCAGTATGAAACGAGACGTGCGTGATATTCGGAAACAATTTCGCCTAACAGATGAAGAGGAAAAGCAAATTTTAGCTTTGATGAGAGAGCAGGGAGATACTAATTTTTCAGATTTTCTCCGTAAAAGTTTACTCTCCTCTGATTTACAAAAACAGATAGAGATATGGTTCACCCTTTGGCAATCTCAAAAACTAGAACAAATCAGCCGTGATGTTCATGAGATTTTAATTTCGATCCAGTCAGAACGTCAAGTCACCCAGGAACATGTATCTATTCTCTTAACCTGCGTACAGGAATTGATTAAAGAAGTTGGCAACTCCATTCCTCTCAGTCAAGACTTCCAAGACAAATATATGAGGTAGACACATGGAACATCGTTACCGAATCAATCTCAAGAAAGTGTTTTTGTCTGATATTGAGTTGAACCAACTAAATAGAAATATAGACCAAAGTAGCTGCCAATCTTTTTCTGAATATGCGAGACGCACCCTACTTGACCCTGGAATGAATTTCATCACCATTGATACAAATGGCTACCAAGACTTAGTGTTTGAGTTGAAGAGGATTGGCAATAACATCAATCAGATTGCTCGAAGTGTGAACCAATCTCAGTTGATTTCTAGCGAAGAATTGCAAGAGTTGAAAAAGGGAATCGCTGAATTGATAAAAGAAGTTGAGAAAGAATTTACAATACAAGCTCAAAAGCTGAGGGAGTTCCATGGTCATCACTAAGCATTTTGCCATTCATGGAAAGAGTTATCGCAGAAAGCTCATCAAGTATATTCTCAATCCTGATAAAACAAAAAATCATACCTTAGTGTCGGATTATGATATGAGGAATTTTCTGGACTTTCCTAGCTATGAGGAAATGGTGCAGATGTATCATGAAAATTTTATCAACAATGACACGCTTTACGATTTTCGACACGATAGGCTGGAGGAGAAACAACGACAAATCCATGCTCACCATATTATTCAGTCCTTTTCGCCAGAGGACAATCTCACTCCTGAACAAATCAATCAGATTGGTTATGAGACCATGAAAGAATTGACTAGTGGAAAGTTTCGCTTTATCGTTGCGACCCACGTTGATAAAGACCATCTGCATAATCACATCATTATAAACTCGGTTGACAGCAATTCTGACAAAAAACTTAAGTGGGATTATAAAGTGGAGCGAAATCTTCGAATGATTTCAGATAGATTTTCTAAAATTGCAGGGGCGAAAATTATAGAGAATCGCTATTCTCACCAGCAGTATGAAGTTTATCGCAAGACCAATCACAAGTATGAACTCAAGCAGCGACTCTATTTTTTGATGGAACATTCTAGAGACTTTGAGGATTTCAAAAAGAATGCTCCACTACTACATGTAGAAATGGATTTTAGCCACAAGCATGCGACCTTTTTTATGACGGACTCATCCATGAAACAGGTGGTGCGTGGCAATAAACTCAATCGCAAGCAACCTTATACAGAAGAATTTTTTAAGAATTACTTTGCCAAAAGGGAAATGGAAGAACTCATGGAATTTCTCTTATCAAAGGCTGAGAATATAGATGACTTGATTGAAACTGCGAAACTTTTTGATCTAACTATCATTCCCAAACAAAAGCATGTGTATTTCCAGTTGGCAGGAGTGGAGGTAAAAGAGACAGAACTAGACCAGAAAAATCTTTATGGTGTAGAATTTTTCCAAGATTATTTTGAGAGTAGAAAAGATTGGCAAAATCCAGAAATTGAGGATTTGGTTCAATTTTATCAAGAAGAAAAATTTTCCAAAGAAAAAGAACTCCCAAGAGATGAGAAGTTCTGGGAATCCTATCAAGAGTTCAAGAGCAACAGAGATGCCGTTCATGAGTTTGAGGTAGAGTTGTCACTCAATCAAATTGAAAAAGTAGTAGATGATGGTATTTACATCAAGGTCAAGTTTGGTATTCGTCAGGAGGGGCTTATCTTTGTGCCGAATATGCAGCTCGATATTGAAGAGGAGAAGGTGAAAGTTTTTATTAGAGAAACTAGCTCCTACTATGTCTATCATAAAGACGATCCTGAGAAGAATCGCTACATGAAAGGTCGAACATTGATTAGACAGTTCAGCTCTGAAAATCAAACGATTCCATTCCGCAGAAAAACGACAGTCGATATGATTAAAGAGAAGATTGAGGAAGTGTATACTTTACTTGAGCTGGATATGGATAAGCACTCTTATATTAC
This sequence comes from Streptococcus sp. 1001283B150225_161107_H12, assembly GCF_015552665.1. Lineage (NCBI taxonomy): Bacteria > Bacillati > Bacillota > Bacilli > Lactobacillales > Streptococcaceae > Streptococcus > Streptococcus sp. 1001283B150225_161107_H12. The sequence continues at coordinate 684,653 of NZ_JADNFC010000001.1, forward strand.
AATTAAAGATGATTTAATTCATGAATTGGCAGCTTCAGAATTGAGAATCAATGCTTTGCAAGAACGAGTGACAACCTTAAATCAAGTAGCAGAATATTTACTGGCTTCAGTTGAAAATAAGCAAAAAATGAAATTGAATCTTTCAAAATTGAATATAACTGATAAAATTGGCATTGATGTTGTTGAGAAGGAATTGAATGAGTTAGGTATCCAGATAGAATTAGAGAGCAATAGATATGAAAATATCGTATTTAAAGTGAATAAGTTTATCAATCGTTTGAGTAAGAAAATTTCAAAAGAAGAAGGGATATGTTTTCAAAAATAGGAACCCAGACAACCATTATATAAAATGTGTATCTTTTATAAAACATATTTGAAATTATGATAATTTTTATTGCATCAGTCGTAGATTTAGTTATCACATACGATACAAAAAAATCATCATTTTGAGCAAATATCTCCTTATATTTATTCACTTATTTCCTTACTAGTTTTTTTTTGATTTGTTGGATAAATTCAACTGCTCAATGGTTTTATCTTATCGTTTACTCTTATTTATCATTTTTCTTTTCAATCTCTTTGCCAAGATGAACCTGACTTCAGCTATCAAACTGGAGCAGGTTGAGAAAGAAATCGAAGAAAATCAAAGATTTATGACTAAATGGATAGATGATTACGAATATAAGGTTAGGAGATTAGAGAATTTTATCAATATACTTGATAATACAAGAAATCAAAATGTTACCAAATTAGAACGGGAAACAAAATCAGTATAGTTATTGGAGATGCCATGGAAAAATTATAAGGCTGATAGTATTAATATCACTATCAGCCTTACAGGTTATTTAACGTTTCAGAAAAACTATAATGTAAGATTAACTATACAGTATCTAATTCCTTCAAATAATTTTCTATCTTCATCAACATTAAAGGATTGATATAAATCTTACATAACTCTCTTGCTTCTATATAATAATTTTTGACTTGTTCTTTGTCTAGAAATTCGGCTCCAGCATTTCCTACAAGAATAAGTAGAGGAGCCAGTTGGTAGCTTGTCTGTCTTTGTTTACATAGTTCAATCGTCTCAAGAGCTTCTTGGATGGCTTCGTTATATTTTTCCTTTGACACTAGGTAGTGAGCGTAGTTGTAACGAACTCTGATGTAGCCAAATAAAAACTCTTGATGCTCAAAATTTTTTGTCTGATATAATTCCATTAAATGAGAGTAGTTCTTTTCATAATCTTCTTCACGACCAACAAGGGAGTAGAAATTAGACAGTGTGTTTAATACTTTTAAGTAAATCAGAGTATTTGAGGAGACTTTTAATAATATATTTTCCAATGAAGAAATAGCCTCACACTTACTGTCATATTGATAGAAGTCAATAATAGCTTTAATCCATTCAAGGTAAGTTCGGTCTTCTAGTGTTAGAAAAGTACTTCGTTCAATCTCTATTCTATAAATATATTCCAAATCTTCATAATTTCTGTCATCTAATAGTCGAGCAGATAATTGCTTGAAATTAGAGAGGTTAGATTTAATTTCAATTTGTTCATTAAAAAAATAATCTAATGGTACTTCAAGTCGTTGGGAGAGTTTGAACAAAAGGTCTGCGGAGGGAATGAAATGCCCTCTCTCAATTTTACTAATCTGGCTTTGTTCACAAATTCCTTCTGCAAGAGTTTGTTGGGAGAGTCTCAACTCTTTTCTTTTCAATCTGAATTTCTCTGCGAGTGTATTCATTAAAGATAATAAACCTTCCTATTTGCTTAATTTCATTATAAAATTTTTAGTTCAAAATAGCAAGTTAATAGCAAGTTAAAGGAATAAATAATTCTTTATGGTAATAAAAAAAAAAAAAAAAAGTTCAAAATGTAATAAAAACAATTGACTAAGTAATATATATATGTTAGAATAAAAACAAGGAAACAGAAAGGGGTTTCATTGCATGAGAAAAAAACGTGGAATTAAAAAATTAGTTACATTTGCATTACTAGGTGTTTTTATGTTTAGTAATACAATTCCTTACCAACAGTTTATTCAGAAGAATAAACAATTTGAGATTCGAGTGCAATCACAAAAGAATTCCAATGGTCTTGATGTTGGGAAGGCTGATTAGTTGATTAAATGATGAAAATACTATTAACTATATAGTATTTCTGTTTCATCTAATTTTTAATTAGAAAGAAGGGATTCCAATGTACTAGGGTGTGATTTGTTGATACTCCTAAATGCAGTCATTGTTATTGTTAGATTTTAAGTGAAAGAAATGAGGGCTTTACGATGAAGAAAAGCATAAAAAAAATAATTACAACATCTTTACTTGCACTGACTTTAGCTGGTGCAGGTGGTTCGATTGTTTCAGCTGCAACAGTTTGGTATAAAGGTACTGCAGTTTATTGGAATTATGGTCGTGTTGCTGGTCTTTGGAGCTATTCAAATGTTCAGACTGGTGTTTACGAACACTCATCATCTGCTAACGGGGCATTCTCAGGCTGGAAATCCCCTGGAGTAGAAGCACGTGCTTCTAAATACATCGGAACTGGTACAGCTGAATGTTACTGGAATTGTAGGTAAGTACCTATGACATACAAAAACATGTTATTAGGTAAAATGAAATACTTAATCCTGTTTTTGATTGCCATCCAGAGTGTCTTACTTGCTCTGGTGGCAATTTTTTTAGCAGGTTTACAGTATCAACAGTCATGGCAGAGTTATAATCATCATTCCGGGACCGTAACAGTTTATCTTCAGAAGTTAACAGAAGAGCAATCACAAGATGTATTTAATTATTTTTTAGAACAGAGTGACTTGTCCATATGGACAAAACGTTCTGAAAGTAGTGATACAGGAGAAGGTCTAAATAGGATTTATATAGACATCCTTGGTAGCTCTGCTGGTTTTTCAGATTTTGAAAGTACGGGTAAAATAGTTGTCTCACAACAACAATTTGCAAATTTATTATCTCATAGTGATAATAGTATGACTATTGGACTTGACAAAGGCTCAAATAATATGCTTTACGAGCTTCCAGATTTATTATTTAGCACACCTGTAGTCATTGAACGATTAGATTTCACTTTCCAAAACACTAATACGATTAATGGGATATACCATATCAATGGTCTCCACGATGCTGTCTCAAGAGATAACTTTTTGTTGCATCTTTCAAAGGTGTCAGGTATTTCTGTTGAGGATTTGACAAAAGAAAGTTTTGGAAGTAGTACTGATCAGGGAATTTGGGGAATAATACTTGCTATCAGCATCTTAGTAAATGCCTTCATTTTACTGATCCTATTCTTAATCTGTGTTCTTCAATCCTTTAAACATTTCGGAACATTGATTCTTTTAGGATGGGATAGAAAAGAATTATGGTCTGCTTTTTTCAAAAATTCTCTACTATTTTCAATCTACATTATTCCAATTATCTCTTTATGTAGTTGGTTGTTGTCAGGCTGGTCTAGTTTTGGTTTATCATCGTTTATTCTAGTTTTTGCTGGAGTCAGCCTCTCAGTCTTGTTACTACTATTTATATTCATTATTCCAACGATTATTGTTTATTCGGTTTCTCCATTATCCGCAATTCATAAACGATTACCAATGAAGCCTTTAATGGTAACCTGCTTGTTATTCTATACCTTGGTAGCTGGTTTGTTAATCGCAGTCAGTTACTCTTTAGATGCTCCAATGAATCAGTTTATTGATAATATCAAAGTATCTAGGGAGTGGAAGAATGTTGAAGATATGTACGTTATATCCAGCTTTGTTGAGGGAGATGATGTAGGTACTTATGCAGGAACTACAAATTCCCTCGAGCGTAGTATGTATAACTTTTACCAGCGTATATCTGAAATTCCAGGTGTCTATATTGCCAAAGGACAATTTTTTAATCAGGAGTCCCTTGATGCAGTCTATGGGACATACCAGCATGTCCCTAAAAAACCATTTTGGTATTTGAAATTCTCCTATAATTACCTGCAAGACCTAGGTATTCCCCTAAGTGATGAAGAGTTGCTAGAGATGAGGAATGGTACTCGACTTTATCTTCTACCTAACACGCTCAATACAGAAGAACTTGAGGTGATGAAGGCGTATTTACAGGAAAGTGTCACTGTAAAATCGGGAGATTTACAAACTAATTTCACAGAAAATCAGAAATTTATGTTCAAGGTTTACCAACCGTCTCGACCAATATTTACTTGGTCAGATTCCATTTCTTATGGTACAACTAGTGAGAATCCAGTTATTTTTGTCTCAACACCAGAGAATTCATATTTCATGGAGTCGGCAAACTTAGTTGTCAGTGGCTATAATGGTCTTTTGAAGATTCGTGATAGGGAAACGATGGAACAGGTAGTGTCCATTTTAGAAACAGAATTTCCAGATTTAACGGATAATCGGTTGAGTTTTACAACTGTCAAGAACTTTATCAATGGTCTTCAAAAAGATCTGAGTTATACATTTTATCTTTTCGGCACGATCATAGCGATTATCATAATTACGATGATGGCTATTTTCTGGAGTTTTGTCTTAATGTACCGCTTGTTATTTGAAGAAAAATTGTATGTTCAATACTTTATGGGATTCTCACCATGGAAAAGATATATTGGTGTGCTTTCTCTCATTATTAGTTTTTCTGTGATGGAACTAATCGTTTCTATCTTAGTGGGTTCTAAGTTGGGAATAGTCATGACACTAGCTACATTTTCTTTTCAGATAATGCTTCTTTACTTCAGCTTGTTCCGTAAAGAAGGAGAGAGTATCATACAATTATTTAAGGAGTAATCTCATGTCTAGAATTTCAGTACAAAGTGTATCAAAACAATTTGGTTCAAGAGAAATTTTCAAAGACTTAAGCTTTGATATTGAGGAAAATGAATTTGTAGCTTTAGTAGGACCTTCTGGTTCTGGAAAATCGACTATCCTCAATATGATTGGACTATTGGATACTGTTGACAGTGGTAAAATCCTAATCAACGGAAAAGTTTTGCCTAAGGTAAATTCGCAATCAGCAGCTCATTACCGAAGGAATGTCATCAACTATCTTTTTCAATCCAATGCACTCATTTCTACATCTAGTGTGAAAGATAACCTGATGCTTGCCATGACTTTTTCTAATTTCTCTAGACAGGAGAAGGAGCAGAGAATCAAGGAAACGCTAGAATTTGTTGGTCTACAAAATCGGTTAAATAGTAAAATCAATGAATTGTCGGGAGGTGAACAGCAGAGAATTGCGATTGTGAGAGCTATTTTAAAGCCTGGAGATATTGTCCTAGCAGATGAACCAACCGGATCGTTAGATCCTGAAATGTCTCAAAAAGCATTCGATTTGATTCGAACTTTGAGAGATCAATTTGGTAAAACAATTTTGGTTGTTACGCATAACATGGAGCAAGCACGGCAATGTGATAGGATCATTTCACTGGAGTCGGTTCTTGTAAATTAACTCAACCATTATTAACAGTTGATATGGTTACTTTAGATTATGGAATATCGAAGGAGGAGAGTTCAAACATAAAAAAATTACATACGATATTATAAAACAGCCAAGTTTGTCTAATCGTTTGGAGTTAAAAACACATGTACTGGTTGAAAATCATATTGATGACGTTATTTGTCTACATATCATTGCTAACAATAAATTATTAGATATGGTTCTTTTGCACCCATTTCAAAAGAAAATTATCTTTTTTCCATGTTATTTTGAGGAAGATATTGTGAAAGTCAAAGATGATGATGAAGTTGAGTAGGATTTGTTAGAATTTCAAAAAATTAGAGCATTTTTTGCATAGTAATATGTGTTGAAGGCTCAAAATCTATGGTAAAAAAGTAGTTTTGAAACGTATTACCTTCAAATATTTAGTTAAATAATGATTTAACATAAAAAGAAATTATTGAAGTTCTGGAAAGATGTTGTTTCAGTATTGAAATCATTGAGAAAAAGTGTGAAAAACTGGATTTGAAGAATTATTTTGATTATATTGTTTCGGATGACAATTGCTATTGAAGATTCGTACTCAGGGATACAGGGATCAACTAGTGCTGGTATTGCTACTATTGGACATTACGATAACCGATTGACTTTATTTAATGCTAAGGCAAATTGGAAGGCTAGAAGTATGCAAGAAGTATTGAACGCAATTCAATCACAACATGAGTTTTAAAACGTCTAGACGTACTTAGAAAAATAAAAAAGCGATATAGCAATTTTGCTCTATCGCTTTTTTTATTTTTCTAAAAACAGCGGTAAAAATACATGATTTTTCACTCTTAATAGTGAAGTCTAAAAATTGAGAGAGTTTTATGAAAAATCGTTCACCGCCATTTCCTACCTTATCAAATCTATATAAGGAGGAATAAAATGGTGTATTTTATCTATGTGAATGGGTTAAAAGTCCCTGTTTCCAGAGAAGTTCTTGTATGATTAATTTGTGAACATTTTCCTATAATTTTGTAATATTTTTGAGACTATAATATATTAGATAAACATGTCTTTTGTGTTTCACTTTATTTTACAATAAGACTAATTTTTGAAGTCAGTAATTTTAAATAGTTGATAAAATATTTGCTCTCAGACGGTTAATAGATATGCTTATGAGAAGCGTTTAATAAATTAATTTTAGTTCAAAATGTCCAGTTTGGACACTTTGAAAGATTTCCTAGTTTTATATATTATACTTTTCTCAGGAGAAAGCTAGATGTACAGACGTTTGAGAGATTTGAGGGAAGATCACGATTTGACCCAAAAACAAATAGCTAAAATACTTTCGTTTACAAACTCAGCTTATGCTAAAATTGAACGGGGTGAGCATGCCTTGACGGCAGATGTATTGGTAACTCTCTCAAACTTTTACGATGTCAGTACAGACTATCTATTGGGATTGACAGATTTTCCTGATAAAATTCGCTTTAGAAAATAATCTCCTCAATTTCATAGAGTGTGAAAATGAGGAGATTTTTATTTGTTCTTTGACATTTGAATAGTCCAAAATGGTACTTTCCTCATTTGTGGAGCAGATTTGAATGGCTCGCCATGATAAGAGCGATTTTAAAACCATCAATAAAATAGAGCGATACTTTATATGCCATGATACAAATGATATACAATGATACTTCTGACCGTTCAGGCTGCCACCGTAAAAGAGCAGTAAGTGAAATTCTTATGATGACTTCATCAGTCATGCCATGGAGGTGAAAAAATCTAAGAAAGGAAGTAATAATATCATGGAAACAGTAAACTATAAAGATTTAGTTGCGATTGGTTTTCCAGAGCACACATCAAGAAATATTATTAGACAAGCAAAAAAGATTGCTGTAAAAAAGTTTGAAGAAGCTAGAAAAAATGATAAGAATGCGGTACAATTAGGATGTTCACCTTTCGATAATAAAAGGTTAGGCATTGCTCCTAAAAATATTGTAGAAAATTTAATTGGTATTTCTTTTTCAGATATAGAAGGTGAGAAAAATGGTTATATCAAAGACAAAGAAATATAAAGGTGTATACAAAGATTCAAAAGGAAAAATTTATTTTCAAATTGAATTAGGAGTTGATCCAATAACTGGGAAAAGAATTCAAAAGAAAGGAAGGAAAAATCAACAGGGACTACCGTTTAATTCTTTTAAGGAAGCATATGAAGAGATACTTCGTTTAAAACATGAATTTGTGAACTCTACTATTAATAATAGTTTTCTAACTTTTAGAGAGTTTATGGAAGAGATTTATTTAAAATATTATCAACAAAAAGTTCAATTTGTAACTTATCAGACCGCTTTACCACATCATCAGTTATTTATTAAGCAATTTGGTAGTAAAAAATTATCAGATATTAGTACTATTGACTGTGAAAGATTTCGCTTAGCTATTATAGACAAGTATTCTAGTAACTATGCTAAAAATATGTGGTCTAGATTTAAAGCATGTCTGGGTTATGCAGAAAGATTGGGTTATATTGATAGAGTTCCTTTTAAAGGATTAGATAATCCTAGAGGAAAGCACCCTGATACAAAATTTTGGACTTTTGATGAATTTAAGAAAGTAATAAACTCTTTTGATATTAGTGAGTATGAGGGACTCCATAACTACATGACGATCTGGTTATATTTTATGACTGGTTTAAGAGTTAGTGAGGGTATTGCTCTTAAATGGGAAGATATTGATTTTGAACGTAAATGGATTCATGTTCATTCGACAATTGAAAAAGATAAAAACGGTGTATGGTATGCTAAACAACAAACAAAGACAATAGCAGGGAATCGTAAAATTGATTTAGATGATTTTACGATTACAATACTTAAAAAATGGCGAGAAGTTCAAATCAAGAATGATGATAAAGATTATGTAGTATCACGTTTTGGTGCCCCCTTGTGTAAGTCTACAATTTCTAGGATAATAAAAAGGCATGCTAAGATTACTGGCGTACCAGAAATTACGGGGAAAGGATTAAGACATAGTCATGCATCTTATCTTATAAATGTGTTACATAAGGACACTTTATATGTTTCATATCGATTAGGACACGCTGATAAGTCAACCACGTTGAATACATATAGTCACTGGTATTATTCAGGTGATTCAACAATTTCAGAAGAGATTACAAACAGTTTAGATAATCTTGGATTATCAATTTACCTACCAAATTCCTGCCAAGGTTGAAAATTGAGGAATTAACCCACTAATACTGGGGGAAAATAGGATTTGCAAATTGTTACTCTTAAATAATAGAGTTTCCAATCAAAATGTAAACCGAGGTTTAGGCCTCGGTTTTTTTGTGTACATTTTTGAGATTAAGTTTTTTTAAAAAAATTTATTCTGTACTTTGTCTACTGTAGGATTCTATCTAAATTTTTCAAGATTAGAAAGCTGTTTTCGATTGCATTTAAGTCCGAAAGTGATATTAGCAGCTTTTTAACCGAATGAAACTATTAAACACAAAATAGGAATCAGAAATCTTTGAGGATTAAATGATTGTCTATTTTTTTAAATCATACTTCTTTAAACTTAATTTCTGTCAATCAACATATCTACAATTCTTTTATATTTGATGAAATAATATAAATTAGGAAAATTTAAAATTCAAACGTCAAAAATAAAATATATAAAGTAGATAGTATAGGGCTATCTACTTTTTGGGTCTCCAGAAAATAGGTATTGAGCTAATCAAAATGCTGATTTCTGTTGGATTTATCAAATCGAAACCCTAATTTTTGGGAGTGTGTTGCCTCCACCGAATAGTGTTCTACTTTCCAAGTTTTTACTAATTTATTATGTTGTTAGACTTTTATTTTTTTGATAGAATAGTTTTTATAAACAAAAAAGGAGATTTCTGATGAAATACTTTAAACGTCTTGTCTTTGCTGCTTTATTGGCAGTTGGTGCAATTTTCCTTGTAGCTTGTGGTTCTACAACTAGCGACAATGGGAAATATGTCTATAAAGCTGAGAAGGATCAAATTAAAAGTATCCTTAAAAAGCAAGGGGCTACTGATGAGCAACTTGAGCAGGTTATTGATCAATTTGATTTGACAATGACAATTGAAATCAAAGATACAAAAGCTAAGATGATTATCAAAATGAAAGCTCTTGGTGAAAGCAAGGAGAAAACAATTGACCTGAAAGCTGATCAGAATGCTAAAACTCTTGAATCAGCAGAAGGTGGTAAAGATAAAGTCAAGTATAAGATTGATGGTGATGTTTTGACTTTGGATGTATCAAAAGCTGATTCTAGTGATTATGAAGTTTTTGCTTTCTTCAAAGATGCAAAATTCAAACGTCAAAAATAATCGTATATAGAGAGGATAGCGGAGGCTATCCTCTTTTTTATTCTTTGCTTTTCATCAGCTCTTTTCCTTGCTAGCCTAGGGGGGATCTGATATAATAGGGATGACTTGAAGGAGCCAACGTGCTTTGTAAAATAGCTTAAAAAGTGCTTGAGGGTGCTTTTTTATTGTATAGAGAGGAGAAAGGTATGGGATATATTTGGTCCTATTTGAGAAAATATCCAAAATGGTTGTGTTTGAATTTTACAGCAGCCATCTTTTTTGTGATTGTCAATCTCGGTTTGCCAACTGTTCTAGCTCGTATGATTGATGAGGGGATCAATCCGAGAGATATGGAACGGGTTTATTTTTGGGCCTGGATTATGTTTGGTGTGATCATTGTGGGGATTCTCGGTCGAATCGTTCTGGCCTATGCAGTTGGGAAGATCACTACCACCATGGTCATGGATATGCGAAATGATCTTTATGAGAAGCTTCAGGAATATTCCCACCATGAGTATGAGAAGATTGGGGTTTCTTCCTTGGTAACGCGGATGACGTCTGATGCCTTCGTCTTGATGCAGTTTTCTGATCAGATGTTGAAGCTTGGCGTCATTACCCCTATCATGATGCTGTCGAGTATTCTGTTAATTTTACAGACGAGTCCATCGCTTGCCTGGATTGTGGCGATTTCGATGCCATTTTTGGCTGTGGTCGTCTGGTATGTAGCTATCAAGACCAAACCTTTGTCAGAGAAGCAGCAGGAAACCCTGGATAAACTCAATCAATATGCGCGCGAAAACCTTACGGGACTTCGGGTGATTCGTGCTTTTGCGCGTGAAGAATTCCAAGAAGAAAAATTTGGCCAAGCCAATGCAATCTATGCGGACAACTCCAATAGACTCTTTAAATTGACCGGCTTGACGGAGCCGCTCTTTGTCCAAATCATCATCGCCATGATTGTAGCTATTGTGTGGTTCGCCTTGGATCCTCTAGGGGATGGAAGTTTAGAAATCGGGAATCTTGTCGCCTTTATCGAATACAGTTTCCATGCCTTGCTTTCTTTCCTATTCCTAGCTAATCTCTTTACCATGTATCCACGGACAGCTGTTTCTAGTCATCGTTTGAAGGAAATCATGGATATGCCGATTTCTATCGATCCAAATGAAAATGGAGTTACTGAGACTGAAACCAAGGGTTATTTGGAGTTTGACAATGTAACCTTCGCCTATCCTGGTGAGACAGAGAGTCCAGTCCTTCATAATATTTCCTTTAAGGCTAAGCCGGGCGAAACCATAGCCTTTATCGGCTCGACCGGTTCTGGAAAGTCCTCTCTGGTACAGTTGATTCCTCGATTCTATGATGTGACCCTAGGGAAAATCTTAGTGGATGGTGTAGATGTGCGTGATTTCAATGTCAAAGCCTTGCGCCATAAGATTGGATTCATCCCACAGAAGGCCTTACTCTTCACGGGGACTATTGCTGAAAACCTTCGTTACGGAAAAGAAGATGCCAGCATTGAGGAACTAGACAAGGCAGCAGATGTGGCCCAAGCTAAAGAGTTTATCGAAAGCAAGGAAGAGCAGTTTGACACTCATTTAGCAGAAGGGGGAAGCAACCTTTCTGGTGGACAGAAACAACGTTTATCCATTGCGCGTGCAGTTGTTAAGGAGCCGGATATCTATATCTTTGATGATTCCTTCTCGGCTCTTGACTACAAGACAGATGCAACACTAAGAAAACGTCTCAAGGAAGTAACAGGAGATGCGACCGTCTTGATCGTAGCCCAGCGGGTTGGGACCATCATGGATGCGGATCAAATCATCGTCTTGGATCATGGGGAAATCGTCGGTCGTGGAACCCACGAGGAACTCCTGGCAACCAATGAAATCTACAGTGAGATTGCTCGCTCTCAGTTGAATAACCAATCATTAACAGAAGAATAGGAGGGGGAGAAAATGAAAGAAAAACGTTCCAGTTTTGTACGTCTTTGGGGCTATCTAAGAGCTTATCGTTTTGCCGTTATTTTCGCTACACTCCTAAAGATTCTGAGTGTGGTTATGAGTGTTATTGAGCCCTATATTCTAGGGCTTGCTATCACAGAATTGACCGCTAACCTGACAGATATGGCTAGAGGAGTAGCGGGAGCTGAGATTAACGCCGGCTATGTTGGTTGGGTCATGATTGTCTATCTCTTCCGGGGAGTTTTGTATGAGCTTGGATCTTATTATTCCAACTATTTCATGACCAATGCCGTCCAAAGTATGATCGAGGATATGCGTAATGACCTATCTGAGAAGATTAATCGCATTCCTGTTTCTTACTTTGATCAGCACCAATTTGGCGATCTTCTGGGTCGCTTTACCAGTGATGTCGAGACGGTTTCAAACGCCTTGCAGCAGTCCTTCCTTCAAATTGTGAATGCCATTTTCACTTTAAGCTTGGTCATCGCTATGGTGCTCTATCTCAACCTCACTTTGGGGCTGATTGTGATTGCTTCTATCCCGATCACCTTCTTTGGTGCCCAGTTGATTATGAAGAAATCCCAGCCTTACTTTAAGGAGCAGGCTGATGTCCTTGGAGCTCTAAATGGTTTTGTTCAGGAAAACTTGAGTGGTTTCAACGTCTTAAAACTCTATGTACGGGAAGAATCATCGCAAGAAGACTTCCGTGACATTACCCGTCGTCTGCAGCAAGTTGGATTTAAAGCGAATTTTATTTCCGGACTGATGATGCCTATTCTGAATGCAATCTCTGATTTGACCTATCTTTTGGTCGCAGTTATCGGTGCCATTCAAGTTCTTGCCGGTCGTCTGACAGTTGGGAACATGCAGGCTTTTGTCCAGTATGTCTGGCAAATCAATCAGCCTATTCAGAACTTGAGCCAGTTAGCTGGAACCTTGCAAAGTGCCAAATCTTCACTGGACCGGGTCTTCCAAGTCCTTGATGAACCAGATGAAGTACTCGGTAAAAATGAAGCTCTAGACAAGGAATTGACTGGACAGGTTAGCTTTAACCATGTGGACTTCCAATATGTGGAAGATAAGCCATTGATCCGTGATTTTAACCTGGAAGTCAAGCCTGGTGAGATGGTGGCCATTGTCGGACCGACAGGGGCAGGGAAAACCACGCTAATCAATCTGCTGATGCGTTTCTATGACGTGACCAAGGGGGCTATTACGGTAGATGGACATGATATCCGCGACCTATCTCGCCAAGATTATCGCAAGCAGTTTGGGATGGTTCTTCAGGACGCTTGGCTTTATGAAGGGACCATAAAAGAAAATCTGCGCTTTGGAAACTTGGATGCAACAGACGAAGAGATTGTCGCTGCTGCCAAAGCTGCCAATGTAGACCACTTTATCCGGACGCTTCCGGGGGGCTACAATATGGAGATGAACCAAGAGTCTAGTAATATCTCTTTGGGACAGAAGCAGTTGTTGACTATTGCGCGTGCCCTGCTAGCTGATCCTAAAATTTTGATTTTGGATGAAGCGACATCCTCAGTGGATACCCGTCTGGAACTCTTGATTCAAAAGGCTATGAAGAACTTGATGAAGGGACGGACTAGCTTTGTCATTGCTCACCGCTTGTCTACAATCCAAGAAGCGGATAAGATTTTAGTTCTTAAAGAGGGGCAAATCATCGAACAGGGGAACCATGAGTCTCTTTTGGAAGCAAAAGGATTCTATTACGACTTGTACATGAGCCAATTTTCCAAGAAAGTAGAAGCTCAATAAAAACGTCAAAAAAGAGCAGTCGCTCTTGTTTGTTAGGCAAAACACTTCATTTTGTTAGAAGTCGGATTTCTTGAAGGTGGTTGTTTTATTTGCTATAATCGTAGCAGAAATGGAGGCTTTATGCGCTTAACCAGCCAATTAATCACTGAAACGTTCCCAGATTTGGATAAGGTCGAAAGGCTAAACATTGAGGCTTTTCCAGAAGAGGAACGGATTCCTTTATCGGAGTTTTTACGCTATACGGATAATGATGACGCTCACTTTTTCGCTTTTTACAATGAGGAAGAATTTGTCGGATTTGCCTTTGCTATTTCAAATGCTAAGGCCTTTTACGTCAGTTTCTTTGCCATTATGCCTCACTTGCGGAGTCACGGCTATGGTCAAGAAATTATTGAAAAATTAGTGGAATTTTACCAACGGACCATGTTGTTAGAAGTTGAGCGATTGGATGAAGAATGTGATAATCTAGAGCAACGTCAAGCTCGGATGGATTTCTATATTCGAAATGGCTTTAAAACAGCCAATGCTTTTCTTGAATACGAAGACCTTAGTTTCGAGATTCTCTACCGAGGAGAGGGCTTCGATGAGGAGGCCTATCGCGATATCTTCCGTAAACTTCAGGAAGAGAATTATTTTGATTTCCGCATCCAATACCGACGCTTTAGTGAAGATTAAAAACAAAAAGTGCTCCTCTGTTAGATAGCAGAGAAGCACTTTTTTAATTAATGGATGAAGAAGTATATAAGAATCTACAGTAGAGTCTTCTTTGTCTTAAGTTATTTTTAAATGCAATTATTCCAGTAAAAAGAATTGCCGTGGTGGAAGAAAGCTGATATACTAGATAAGATTGAAAAATGTAAAGGAGAACACATGTTACGAAAAGGTTCCTTAACAGGTTTACTGTTATTTGGTATTTTCTTCGGTGCAGGGAACTTAATCTTTCCGCCTGCACTAGGTGCCCAATCGGGTAGCCATTTTTGGCCAGCTATTGCTGGATTTGTCTTATCAGGAGTAGGAATTGCGATTATTACCTTGATTATTGGGACGCTCAATCCTAAAGGCTATATTCATGAGATTTCACGTAAAATCGCCCCTTGGTTTGCTATCGTTTATCTAGTAGCCTTGTACCTCTCTATTGGCCCTTTCTTTGCCATTCCGAGAACGGCTACCGTTTCCTACGAAGTTGGGATTGCCCCCTTGTTAGGAAATTCAAGTGGAAAACTTAGTCTCTTCGTTTTCACCTTGGTTTATTTCTGTTTAGCCTATTTGATTGCCCTTCACCCTTCTAAAATCTTAGATAGTATTGGTCGGATTTTAACTCCTGTCTTTGCAATCTTGATCGTAGTACTGGTTGTCCTAGGTGCTCTCAAGTACAGCGGACACGCGCCACAAGTAGCAACAGAAGCCTACCAAGCATCTGCCTTTGGTCAAGGTTTCCTTGAAGGGTATAATACCTTGGATGCCCTCGCTTCAGTGGCCTTTAGTGTGATTGCGGTAACTACCCTTAATCAACTTGGTTTCACCAGCAAAAAGGAATACATTAAAACCATCTGGATCGTTGGGATTGTTGTAGCCATTGGCTTTAGTATTTTATACATTGGCTTGGGTTACCTTGGAAATCATTTCCCAATTCCAGCAAAAGTAATGGCATCTGATGCCAATAAAGGGGTCTATGTTCTTTCAGAAGCGACCAAGGCTATCTTTGGCCCAGCTGCTCAAATCTTCCTTGCAGGTATGGTGACGGTGACTTGCTTCACTACAACAGCCGGTTTGATCGTGTCGACCGGGGAATTCTTCCATAACACCTTCCCTAAAATCTCTTACAAGGTCTATGCGACAGTCTTCACTTTGATTGGTTTTGCGATTGCCAATCTTGGCTTGAGCGCCATTATTGCCTATTCATTACCTGCCTTGATGATCCTCTATCCAATTACTATTACTATTGTGTTGATTGTGATTGTAAATAAATTTACTCAACTATCAAAACCAGGAATGCAACTAACTATTTTCTTAGTTAGCTTGGTGGCGATTGCAGATGTTCTTGCAAGCACCTTCAAACTTACAGGTCTGGCAAACGTCATTAAAACTTTACCATTTGCTGCCCAATCCCTCCCATGGTTACTCCCAGCAGTAGTTGGTATTGTCCTCTCTCTTTTCTTGCCAAATAAACAAAGTGCAGAAGAAGAATAAGTCGTCAATTGAACTCCAAAGTGATATGCTTTGGAGTTTTTGTTTGGCTTTGAAACTAGTTTCTAAATGATCGTTTAGAAATCAAAGCGTAGCAGAAATTTTTAATTTAGGAGTTGGAATGTTATACTAGTTGTAGCATATCAATATACGGAGTGTTTTATGAATCAAATCGTTTTCTCCTTCACTGTCTTTCTGGCAGGGATTCTCTCTTTTTTCTCTCCTTGTGTCTTTCCTTTGCTTCCGGTATACATCGGGGTTTTGCTAGGAAGTGATCAGGAAAAATCCATCCAAATTTTCGGGAAGAAGATTCGCTGGCATGGTCTTGTAAAGACCTTGTGTTTTATCGCAGGGATTTCTGTTATTTTCCTCATTATTGGTTTCGGAGCAGGTCTACTTGGTCAAATCATGTACACCAACTGGTTCCGATACTTGATGGGAGCGCTGATTATTATTCTTGGCCTTCATCAGATGGAAGTCTTTCACTTTAATTTCTTAGAAAAGCAAAAAACAATGGATTTCGGGGCGAACAAGCACAAGAATGAATTACTTTCAGCTTTTCTACTTGGGCTTGGTTTTAGCTTTGGCTGGACGCCATGTATCGGTCCGGTTCTAGGCTCTGTACTTGCCTTAGCAGCATCAAATGGTCAAGATGCCCTCATGGGTGCTCTCTATCTCTTTATCTATACACTAGGGATGGCTATTCCGTTTTTACTTTTGGCCTTAGCGTCTGGGATTGTTCTCCCATACTTTAATCGTCTAAAACCCCATCTCTTGTTACTGAAGAAAATTGGTGGCTTGATCATCATCATTATGGGGATTTTGTTACTCTTGGGACAATTGAATAGCTTGTCTGCTATCTTTTCATAAATCAAATGGAGGTTTACTCATTATGAAAGCTATTAAATACGCTTGTTTTTCGCTTCTTTCTCTATCCATCCTGACTGCTTGCTCTATGAATCAGTCCGAAAGTGGCATGAACAATCAATCCATGGATAATCAATCAATGACCAATACTAGCACAAGTAAACATCCTTTAGTAGGAAAAGAAGCTAGTGACTTCGAGCTAAAGGATATGAAGGGGAATACGGTCAAACTTTCAGACTATAGAGGCAAAAAGGTTTACTTGAAATTCTGGGCAACTTGGTGTGGTCCTTGCCGGCAAAGTATGCCTGAACTGAATAAACTGGTCGAAGAAAAGGACCGAGACTTTGAGATTCTTACCGTTATGGCACCGGGGATGCAAGGGGAAAAAACTGAAGAAGAGTTCGTCAAATGGTTTGCCGAACAAGACTATCAATCAGTTCCTGTTTTGTACAATCCGGATGGATCTGCCTTTATGAATTACCAAGTCCGTTCGATCCCTACGGAAGTCTTTATCGATAGCCAAGGAAAGATTGGACATGTTCAATTAGGGGCAATTTCAAACGAAGATGCTAAGAAGATTATCAAAGAGTTGAAATAAAAGAGGCTGGGACAAAAGTCCTAGCCTCTCAATTGTCTTTGGATGTCGAGCAAGACGCAGTGGTTGAGTGGGCTCTACTACGCTGATTTCATCAGCTTTTACAGCCCTACTCAACTGTGCGGAGGTGGGACGACGAAATCGAATTCTAATGAATTACCGATTTCTGTCCCACTCTCTTTTTATTAGTTGCTTGCACCAGATGTAGCATCAGCAGCTCCGTCACCGTGTCCTCCAGCATCTGAAGCACCTGAAGTTGCGTCTGCATCCCCATGGCCGCCAGCAGGAGCGAATGGTCCGCTACCGCCTACTAAACGTTGACCAGTTGTTTGAAGGTACCAATCCAACCATGGCTGGAAGTTAAAGACGATTTCGTTGATACCAGCATATGAACCATCTGGATAGTACATAGCTTGATAGTTGTGAGTATTGATCACGCCTTCAGGAGACCCTGGAACAATGGTACGAACATATTCTTGGTTTCCGTTGCGAAGAGTACCGATGACCCATTCAACATTTTTCATACGTGCTGGTGGAAGAGAACCGTGAACGGTTGACATCCGGCTACCTGATTGAGGTGGCACGCGTTTTGCAAACATGGTATCTGGATCTTGGTGGGCATTGTTGTAGTAGAGGAATTGGTTGTTGTCATCAGCATATGTCAATTCGAAAGGCATAGCTTTCAAGAACATATCGATTTGATTAACAGTCAGGATACCGTGGTCCAATTTGACATAAGTATCACCAGATACAGCTCCTGTAATTTCTGCTACTTTTTCTACCCAATCTGGATCATCCGGATCAACCTCAGTAATAGTAGTAGCGATTGGTTTTCCGCAATCCAAATCTTCTGGTTCAATTGGTTTTGGTTTTTTCAATTTAGAAACGACTCCTACGTATTTCACAAAGTTATCTAAGCAAGTTTCAAGGAATTTTACAGTCCCTTCGTTGATGATGTTGCCATCTGCGTCAAAAGCTTCTTTCGCTTTTCCTAGAAGGAATTCGTTCCCTGGAAGGGTATAGGCATTGACACCTGGAGCATCCAGAATCTTACGAAGGTGAACTTGGGCACGAGAAGTCCCTTGGTCATAGTAAGAAGCACCCACGATCATGACCGGTTTGCTTTCAAAAGGATGCACTTCATAGGAGAGCCATTCCAGTACAGATTTGAGGGAAGCGGAAATAGTGTGGTTGTGTTCAGGAGTTGCGATAATCACACCGTCAGCACGGGTAATTTTATTGTTGAGGAGACGCAATTGGAAGCTTTCGTCCCATTTCTCATCTTGGTTAAACATTGGAACTTCATCGATTTCAAGAACTTCCAATTCAAATTTGATCTTGAAGTGACGACGGATGAATTCCAAAAGTTTGCGGTTATATGATTGATCGTAGTTCGATCCTACAAGTCCTACAAATTTCATGCTAGTATGTCTCCTATCTTACAAGTTTTCCCAGTCGAAGTCTTCGGCATCTTTGCGAAGCAATTCTTGAGCGTTGCGCAGTTTTTCAGTAACTTTAACAAAGATACGGAAATCATCAAAGATGGCGTCGAGTTTCTTGATGACGTCAAGATCTACCAAATCACCATTTTGATCAAATGCTTGAAGAGAGTGAGAAAGCAAGAATTCGTCTGGAAGGACAGTGGCTTTAATTTCTGGTGAGTTCAAGATTTGACGCAGTTGCAATTGGGCACGAGATGAACCAAGTGTACCATAAGAAGCACCAGTAATCATCACTGGTTTGCTTAATAATGGATAGATCCCATAAGATAGCCAAGCAAGTGCACTCATCAATACAGCAGGGATGGAGTGATCATATTCTGGTGTACCAATGATTACGCCATCAGCTTCCTCAATTTTCGCAGCAATCTCTAAGATAGCTTCAGGAACTTGTTTGTTGGCTGGCTTGTTGAAGACAGGGATATCTTTGATCTCAACTAACTCAATCTCTGCCTTGTCAGCAAAATGCTTTTGCATGTATTGAAGTAGTTGGCGGTTTGTTGAACGTTTGGAGTTTGTTCCAACGATCGCAATAAGTTTTGTCATGGAAATTCCTTTCTGAAATTAAAATTACAAATAATCATGAAGCCCACTAGTATAGGCGATGCGACCTGACTGATAGACTAAAATAGCATCCATGCCAGGTAAGGTTTCAACAATGTTTAAAATGTTGCTCGGTTCTTCACCGAACAAGCGGGTGGTCCAAATCTCTCCGTCAACTGATCGATCAGAAATAATCGTGAGACTTGCCAGTTCCGTTTCGACAGGATAGCCGGTTTGGGGATCAAAAATATGATGGAAGGACTGGCCGTCAACCTCGAGCTGACGAACATAAGTACCTGACGTAACGACGGACTTATCTGTTACAGATAGAACCAGTAAATGTTCTCCTCTTGGAAGATGAGGATCTTGAATCCCAATTCTCCAAGGGCGATGACTGACAGGGTTTTGACCGACGGTAAGGATATTACCTCCCAAATCAATTAAAGCCTGTTCAATCCCCTGACTCCTGAGATAGTTAGCTAGTAAATCAGCACTAAATCCCTTTGCTAAAGCACCTAGATCAATTTTCATCCCTTTTCTTTTGAGAAAAACAGTTTGTTGATCCGGATCCAAGCAAATCTGATGAGAGTCGATGACTGTTAGGGCTTGTTCAATTTCCCCTTGATCAGGTTTCCTAGCATCAGAGAAACCAATTCTCCAAGTTTGGACAAGTGGACCAATCGCAATGTTTAAATGACTTCCTTGCGCTTGACTATGTCTGGTTCCTAGAGCAATCAGTGAAAAAAGATCAGGATGAACCTCTACGGGTTCAATGCTAGCCTTTTGATTGACCTCCATCAATTCAGAAGAAGGGTCATTAGCACTAAAGCGATGCTCATAGGATCGCAGGAGACTAAAGCAATCTGCCAGTATTTTGTCAGCTTGTTGATGAGAAATCGAAACGGTTATGGTGGAGCCCATTAGGCGTTCGGATCGACTAGTTAGTTCCACAAATAGTAAACCACCTTTCCAATATTCACCTACTTCAAGTTTATCAAAAAGAAAGCCATTTCACAATCCCCCCAAGCAAAATTATTGACATTTTTCAGGACTTATGCAAATGGATTTGAAAATAATATCACAAATTGTAAGCAAAAAATTTGGAAACGATATCATTTTCATGTTATAATTGTATGGTAAATAAAATTAAAGGTAGGATTTTTTCTATGAGTAAAATCGTAGTTGTGGGTGCTAACCACGCTGGAACTGCATGTATCAACACTATGTTGGATAATTTTGGAAACGAAAATGAAATCGTTGTTTTTGATCAAAACTCAAATATCTCATTCCTTGGATGCGGAATGGCTCTTTGGATTGGTGAACAAATCGACGGACCTGAAGGCTTGTTCTATTCTGATAAAGAAAAATTAGAAGCTAAAGGCGCTAAAGTTTACATGAACTCACCAGTTCTTTCAATTGACTACGACAACAAAGTTGTAACTGCAGAAGTAGATGGTAAAGAACACAAAGAATCATATGAAAAATTGATCTTCGCAACTGGTTCAACTCCAATCTTGCCACCAATTGAAGGTGTTGAAATTGTCAAAGGGAACCGTGAGTTCAAAGCGACTCTTGAAAATGTACAATTCGTTAAATTGTACCAAAATGCTGAAGAAGTTATTAAGAAACTTGAAGACAAGAGCAAACACCTTGAGCGCATTGCTGTTGTAGGTGGTGGTTACATCGGTGTTGAGCTTGCTGAAGCATTCGAACGTCTTGGAAAAGAAGTTGTCCTTGTTGATATCGTTGACACAGTATTGAACGGATACTATGACAAAGACTTCACACAAATGATGGCTAAAAACTTGGAAGACCACAACATCCGTTTGGCACTTGGTCAAACTGTTAAAGCTATCCAAGGTGACGGAAAAGTAGAACGCTTGGTAACTGATAAAGAAACATTTGATGTGGATATGGTTATTCTTGCTGTTGGTTTCCGTCCAAACACAGCGCTTGCTGATGGTAAGATCGAACTCTTCCGCAATGGTGCCTTTCTTGTAGATAAGAAACAAGAAACATCAATCCCAGGTGTATACGCTGTTGGTGACTGTGCGACTGTATATGACAACGCTCGTAAAGACACTAGCTACATTGCTCTTGCATCAAATGCTGTACGTACTGGTATCGTAGGAGCTTATAACGCTTGTGGACATGAGCTTGAAGGAATCGGTGTGCAAGGATCTAACGGTATCTCTATCTATGGTCTTCACATGGTTTCAACTGGTTTGACTCTTGAGAAAGCAAAAGCAGCAGGCTACAACGCTGTTGAAACTGGCTTCAACGACCTTCAAAAACCAGAATTTATCAAACATGACAACCATGAAGTTGCCATCAAGATCGTTTATGATCAAGATAGCCGTGAAATCCTTGGTGCTCAAATGGTATCACGTGACGCTGCAATCTCAATGGGTATCCACATGTTCTCATTGGCAATCCAAGAGCACGTTACAATTGAAAAATTGGCATTGACAGATCTATTCTTCTTGCCACACTTCAACAAACCATACAACTACATTACTATGGCAGCACTTACTGCTAAATAATGCATTCTATAGAAACGCTCATTTGGGCGTTTTTTTTGCTGTTGTCTTACTCAAGAGCTGTAAAAAATAGTATAATAAAACCAAGAAAACTGGGAGTTGAAGAGAATTTATGAAACAAAGTCAGCAAATCCAAAGAGAATTTCAATCGACCTCGAGATCTATTTTATCTCAGGTTAGCAGAGGTGTTTTAGTAGGGCTTGTAGTCGGCGCGATTGTCTCGAGTTTTCGATTTTTTATTGAGCATCTCTTTCATATTGTACAGGGATTGTATAAGGATCTTGGAAGAAGTCCGATCAATTGGATCATCATCCTTTCGATGTATCTTTTAATTATTTTGCTAGCTAGCCAGCTCATCAAAAAGAACAAAAACGTTAAAGGATCTGGTATTCCTCAAGTAGAAGCAGAATTAAAAGGACTGCTACAGATAGACTGGTGGGCTACGCTTTGGCAGAAGTACATTTTAGGGATTTTAGCAATTGCTAGTGGTCTGATGTTGGGGCGTGAAGGACCCAGTATCCAACTTGGCGCCATGGGAGGAAAGGGGCTGGCTAAGAAACTTGCACTTAGTCCTGTAGAAGAAAGAGCCTTGATTGCCAGCGGTGCCGCAGCAGGTTTGGCAGCAGCCTTTAACGCTCCGATCGCTGGTCTACTCTTTGTAGTAGAAGAAGTCTACCATCATTTTTCTCGTGTCTTCTGGGTATCGACCTTGGCTGCGAGTTTGGTCGCAAACTTTGTCTCCCTCAATATTTTCGGTCAAACACCTGTATTAAATATGCCAGATCATATCCCTCATATTGATTTATCCAGCTATTGGATTTTCTTAGTCATGGGAATTTTTCTGGGCCTAACTGGTTATTTCTATGAAGTTGCTGTTTTAAATATTGGTCGGCTATATCAAAAGCTTGGTAGCTGTATCAAGGTGACTGCTCCTTACTATCCACTCTTTGCCTTTCTTTTGATCCTACCGATCGGTTATTATTTCTCTCACTTATTAGGTGGTGGAAATCAGTTGGTTTTGAACTTAGCGCATGTCCCTCTTAGTATCCAGATGCTGATCTTCTATTTTGCGATACGATTTATTTGGAGCATGATTAGTTACGGTAGTGGTCTTCCTGGTGGCATCTTTCTTCCGATTCTAGCTCTTGGATCTGTTTTAGGAGCCTTGGTTGCGGCTGTTTTATTAAAGTTTGGTCTCATACATTCTAATCAACTTCCCTTGTTTGTCATTTTAGGAATGAGTGGTTATTTCAGTGCCATTTCAAAAGCGCCCCTGACAGCCATGATTCTAGTGACTGAAATGGTAGGAGATATACGAACCTTGATGCCGATTGGCTTGGTGACTTTGACAGCTTACATTACTATGGATCTGCTAAAAGGGGCCCCTGTCTACGAGGCTATGCTGGAGCAATTGATGCCTGAGGTGACCAGCGGTTCAGATGTCTTAACCCTGATCGAAATTCCAGTATCAGAGAAAATAGCAGACCGTCAGGTTCGAGATTTAGATCTACCGAGAGACCTCCTAATCACAACTCATCAGCATAATGGAAAAAACAGTACGGTGCATGGTAGTACCCGCCTCTATCTAGGAGATAGCATCTACCTCGTGGTAAAAGAGACAGATATCGGCCGGGTGAAAGAATTACTCCTCTAATTCATTTTATTAAAGTTTTCTGACAATTGTTGAAAAATGAGAAAATCTTTGCTATAATAGACCACGTAAAAATAGTATCCAGGAGAAATTCTCATGAAAAAACTTGCAGTAGCACTCTTATCAGTCGCTTTATTAGCAGGCTGTGCCAATACATCTTCAAAAAATACAACTACAAATAGTTCCTCTTCGACAGTAAAATTGTCTAAAGAGGACCAAAAAGCCTTGGACCAGGCGACAAGTGAATACAAGGAGTTTGTGCAAGGACAAATTGATCAGTTGTTAAAAGATACAGAGGAATTTCAAAGAGTCCTCAAAAGTGGTGATTTAGAAGAAGCTAAGAAGGTCTATCCTTTGATTCGGATGTCTTATGAACGCTCTGAACCAATTGCTGAAAGCTTTGGGGAGTCTGATGTCAAGATTGACTTCCGTTTGGTTGACTATGTCGATGAAAATAAATCAGAAGAAGGATGGTCAGGCTTCCACCGTATCGAACGCATCCTCTGGGAACAAAATACAACCGAAGGCACTGAAAAATATGCGGAGCAATTGGTAAATGATATCAAAGAGTTGAAAGCTAAGATTGCGACAGTAGAAGTGACGCCAGATTTGATGTTGACAGGTGCGGTTGACCTCTTAAATGAAGTGGCGACACAAAAGATCACTGGGGAAGAAGAAATTTTCTCTCATACAGATCTCTATGACTTCCGGGCCAATATCGAAGGGGCTGAGAAGATTTTTGCACTCTTCAAACCTCTCATTGAGAAAAAGGATGCCAAACTAGTGAAAACCCTTGAAACAGAATTCAAGGCGGTGAATGACTTGTTAGACAAACATATGACTGATGATTCCAACTATAAATCATATACAGACCTAACAGAAGAAGATACCAAAGAACTAGCAGAAGCAGTTACAAAATTGGGAGAACCACTCTCTCAAATGGGAATCATTTTAAACGGTAAATAACAATGACAAAAGACGAAAAATTTTTTGAAAAGAAGATGGATCGTCGCGAATTTCTGAAAAAAGCAGGTATTGGGGGAGCAGGCTTAGCACTTGGTCTATCCGGTGCTTCTGCTTTTTTCGCTAATAAGGAGCAAGGCTCCAAAAATATCGCAGACGGTCAAGAAGAAATTAGCTTTTACGGCAAGCATCAGGCTGGAATTACCACCCCCATGCAGAAGAATATCTATTTTGTGGTGCTCGATCTCCGGACGACAGATAAAAACGAATTGATTCAGTTGTTTAAAGACTGGACAGATTATAGCCAGAAATTAGTCAATGGAGAACTGGTCAAAAAAGATGGATCCAACGCTCTCTTGCCTCCAAGTGATACTGGGGAAACAGTCGGACTAAATCCTTACCGCCTCACCCTAACCTTTGGTGTTTCGGCTAGCTTTTTGACCAAACTAGGCCTTGAAAAGAAACGTCCCAAACTATTCCGGGATCTGCCAGCTTTTCCTAAGGAACAGTTGAGAGAGCAGTATACGGGTGGTGATATCGTTATCCAAGCATGTGCAGATGATGAGCAGGTGGCCTTTCATGCTGTCCGCAATCTGATTCGTAAAGGACGCAATAAGGTGACCATGAAGTGGAGCCAATCAGGATTTGTTGCTATTGGGGATCGCATGGAAACGCCCCGGAACCTCTTTGGCTTCAAAGATGGAACTGCCAATGTCACGACAGAGAAAGATTTCGATAAGGTCGTCTGGGCTGATAGTCAAGACTGGATGAAAAACGGCTCTTACATGGCTGTCCGCCGGATTATCATGCATTTAGAGACCTGGGATCGTACCAACCTGCAGGAGCAAGAAAACACTTTTGGACGCTATAAAGAAAGTGGCGCACCATTTGGAAAGAAAAACGAGTTTGACGAAGTGGACCTCTCCCTTTTACCAGTTGACTCACATGTCCGTTTGGCTAAAGAAGTGGATCTGCCAATTTTGCGACGCTCTTATTCATACTCTGATGGGATTGATCCGAAAACGGGGCAGTTTGATGCAGGATTGCTATTTATTGCCTTTCAAAAGGATCCAGACCGCTTTGTGAAAATCCAAACCAATCTTGGGGCAGACGATAAGATGAATGAATATGTAACCCATATTGGCAGTGGCCTCTTTGCCTGCTTCGGAGGTGTGAAGGAAGGAGGGTACATTGGTCAAGACTTATTTGAATAAATTGTTAGTCGTCCTAGTAGCCTGTCTCTTTTTCATCGTGACTCCTGTTCAGGCCGAATCCTATAGTGATCTCTTTATCAAAATCACTGATGCAACGACAGCAGTTCGGGATAAGGACCAAGAAAAGGCTCACACTCTAGTCGCAGAGATAAAAGAGGAGTTTCTAAAGAAGGCCAATCATGATTCCAAAGCAGGAAAAGAGGTCCAGAAGAGTCTGGACTTGGAAGGAGAAATCACAGAAAAGCAGTTGGTGACCGTCTCCACTTCCTTGCTAGCCTTTGAAAAAGAGCAAAATCCAGTCGATCTGGATGCTGAGAAAGAGAAGCTAGAAACTCGCTTGCAACCTTACTTTGAGAAGCTACAAGAGGCGATCACAGCAAAGGATCTCCAAGCGACACGAAAGGCTTATGCCGATTTAAACAATACCTGGACCCGGAATGAAGCGGTTGTCAGAGATCACAGTACCGCCTATTACGGAAAGGTAGAAACAGCCATTTCCTTCTTGAGAAGTGCCATCGAAACAGAGCCTACAAACTTTGACTCTATCCAATCTTCGTACAACGACTTAAAGAATGTACTGGATCAATTTATCAGTGGGGAAAAGATTGAGGAGACAAGCTCTAATCTGACTCTTTCAGACGGGATTAAGCTCCTCAAGAAAGCTCTAAGCCTCTTTCAAGCCAATGACACTAGCCAAGCTAGTCAAGTCATGAAGGAGTTCATTACCATTTGGCCAACGATCGAAGGAGATGTCAGCACGACCAATCCTAGTCTCTATACGCGGGTAGAAAGTCAAAGTCCAGTTATTATGGTCAAGGGGAAGGAAAGCAAGTACCAAAAGCAATTGGAAGCTCTGATTAGTGATCTATCAGCTATTGATACCACCGCCTCCTATTCGGCGGTTGACTCTATGTTGATCCTCTTACGCGAGGGAGTCGAAGCGCTATTGATTGTCATGGCTTTGGTGACAGTTCTCAAGTCAGCTAAATTGGTCAAAGGATTGAAATGGGTTTATGCAGGTGCTCTTCTAGGTATCCTGGCCAGTGCAGCCATTGCAGTCGCTCTTCAATTCTTATTCCCAGCTGTGACCTCGGCTTCAAACCGCGAGGTGATCGAGGGAGCGGTAGGAATTATCGCAGTAGGCATGATGATTGTCATTGGGATTTGGCTACATCGCAAGTCCTCCGTTAAAAAATGGAACCAATTCATGGAAAGTCAGATGAAGGCTGTGACAGCAACTGGAAGTTTCATTTCTATGTTTGCCCTCAGTTTCTTAGCTGTCTTCCGTGAGGGTGCTGAGACTATCCTTTTCTATGTGGGAATCCTCCCTCGCATTCGCTCCTTTGATTTCTTCCTAGGGATCAGCTTGGCTCTTGCAGTTTTAGCGATTCTCGCCATTCTTATGACCAAGGCAAGTCATCTGGTCAAGCCACATAAGATTTTCTTCCTCCTGACTTGGATGATTTATGCACTGGCCTTTAAGATGCTAGGGGTGAGCCTGCACGCGCTCCAATTAACCAATATGCTTCCAAATCATATCTTTAGTAATTTCCCGACCATCGATTGGGCGGGGATCTATCCAAGCTGGGAAGTTCTTGCTTGCCAAGTTCTGTTCGTTCTTCTTATCGTGTTTGTGACGGTGAAGCAAGATGAAAAATGAAGACAGAAGGCTCACTATTGTAGAGCATTTAAGCGAGTTTAGACGACGCTTCATCGCTTGTATCCTTTGTTTTTTCCTTGTCTTTTGCGGAGCCCTCTTGTTTTCAGATCAGCTTTATGCCTATTTGACGGCTGGTTTTCGAGAAAAACTCTTGGTTCTTGGCCCTAATGACATTTTAAGCATCTACCTGCAATTAGCAGCTTTAATGGCTTTTACTATTACCTTGCCCTTCACCCTCTTTCAAGTCTGGCAATTTGTAAAGCCAGCTTTGAGAAAAGGAGAAGCAGGAGCTATTCTGCTCTATGTGCCGGCCAGTTTGATTTGTTTCTTGCTAGGCTTGGTCTTCGGCTATTATCTGGTTAGTCCAGCTATCTTAGAGGTGCTCTTAACATTAGGACAAGGACAGTTTACGATCCAGTTAACGTCACAGAACTACTTGGCCTTCATCTTTCATACGACCGTTCCTTTGGGGGTCTTGTTTGAATTACCGGTCCTTGTAGCCTTTTTGACTTCGATTCATATCTTAACGCCAGACTGGTTAAGTCGCTATCGGCGGATAGCCTACTTCCTATTGCTGGTGCTAGCCGTCATCCTGACCCCTGCTGATTTTATCAGTGATCTAGCTATGACCGTGCCTCTTATCTTGCTTTACGAAGTAAGTCTGAGCATCAGTCGCATCATCTATAACCGTATACAAAAAAGGAGATAAATATGGGAATTTTACGTGATATCGGTGCACCAGGCCTGATTATTATTATCCTGGGAGCCCTCTTAATCTTTGGACCAAAGCGTTTGCCTGAGTTAGGACACTCGCTTGGAAAAATGTTTTCTGAATTCAAGTCAGCCGTCAACAATGGTGCAACTGAAAAAGAAGAGGAGAAAGAAAAGACTGATAAGCTCGAAGAATAATAGCTTACCTTTCATAATATTTTCTGACAAAACTATCTTTTTTTCTTTCATTTTCAATAATAGTAAAAAAGCAGGAGTAGATAGTTAAAACGATATCTGAGTAAGAATCCTGCTTTTTATTATTTTTGAACCGTCTGAAAATTTTTGTAAATTACAAATTGAAAACAAATCAAATTTTGATAGCGTTTTCCTTGAATCTAAAATAAGCCAGGAGTATAATAGAGGGTGGAAAAAGTACATTTAATAGGAGTGTGTCATGATGATCATTAGTGTGATTTTTGCTGTAGCTTACTTCTTGCTGCTTGCCCTTGTTGCGGCTCTTGTTTTCCGAGCGATAGGAAAAATATTTGAGCTCTTCGATGGCTACCTGATGTACCATTAAGAGATAAACAAGCCCACTCACTATGAGTGGTTTTTTACTATCAGACGGGAGATAATTATGAAAACGGAATATGAAAAGATGATTACTGGCGAGTTCTACAGTCCCATGGATCCAGAATTGAGGAAGTTGGCCCAAGAAGCTCGGACCAAGCAATTTACCTTTAACCAAGAAGCAGATGGGGAGAAACGGAGCCAACTCATAAAAAGTTGGTTCGGATCCACAGGGAATAATGTTTCCATTCATCCTTTTTTGGCTTGTGACTATGGTGTCAATATCCACTTGGGAGAGAACTTTTATGCCAACTGGAACCTAACCATGCTGGATGTCTGCCCGATCAGGATTGGAAAGAACGCCATGATTGGTCCCAATTGCCAATTCCTCACGCCTCTACATCCTCTAGATCCAGATGAGCGGAATTCAGGAAAGGAATATGGAGCTCCGATAACGATTGGAGATAACTTCTGGGCAGGTGGTGGAACTATCATCCTTCCAGGAGTGACCTTAGGCGATAATGTCGTCGTTGGAGCAGGAGCAGTGGTGACCAAATCCTTCGGGGATAATGTAGTCCTAGCTGGTAACCCAGCCAGAATCATTAAGGAAATAGAGGTGAAAGAGTGAAGTTTTACTTTATCGGAGGACTCGGAAGTAACGAAAATCATATGAGCGAATTTGCTCACTGCTTTCCATTC
The DNA here is from genome assembly GCF_015552665.1 of Streptococcus sp. 1001283B150225_161107_H12. Classification (NCBI taxonomy): domain Bacteria; kingdom Bacillati; phylum Bacillota; class Bacilli; order Lactobacillales; family Streptococcaceae; genus Streptococcus; species Streptococcus sp. 1001283B150225_161107_H12. The sequence goes on from NZ_JADNFC010000001.1 coordinate 713,847, forward strand.
CCCATCACCTATCTAGATCCCTATAAGCTGAAACTGGAATCTCCCCAAGATTTAGTAGACTGGTTTGAAGCCCATACGGATTCTAATACAAAGACTTGTATCATTGCCCATTCGCTTGGTGGAGATTTGGCTCGATACCTAGCATCCAATATGTCACAAATTACAAACCTGGTCCTCCTAGATGGTGGCTATCTTGACATGAAACATATCCTATCATTAGAGCAGGAAATCGAAGAGACACTCGCCTATCTGAAGCAACAGGTATTTCCATCTCTAGAGGAAGCTGTTGCAAGTGAACTTGGAGACACTGACAACCCTTCGCCAGCAACTATAAAGGCCATCCAATCCAGTTATCGTTGGAATCCTGATCTCCATCATTATGAACTGGATTTTGATTCACAAGCGGTTCTTTCCCTGCTGAGACTCAGACGAGAGCTCCGATCTTTTCAAGCTCCACTAATAGATACCAAGGTCTTGTTTATCGGTCCTAAATACGAGGATGAGCCTGAATGGAGAGCTAGTGCACTTGAAAATTTAGATCCTTCTATTAAGAAGGTGCTCTTAAAGGATCAAGGCCATGATTTTTATACAGCAGTTCCCGAGCTTGTCAGTAAAGAAATCATCAATTGGATTTAAATTTGTTCATAAATAACTCATATATAGAAGTTGTTCTATCCATTCGTCTAGTAATTTCCGAACATTATTTATATAATCAGCATTCTATTTGAATCGCCTCCGTATCTTTGTTATAATCTTGAATGGAAACGTCGGAAGACGAAGTGATGATCCATCACGATTTAAAATTTAGAAACGAGATTTCAATCCGTATGTTAAACGAATTTCCAATCTTTGATTACGAAGATATTCAACTAATCCCTAACAAGTGTATTATCAAAAGTCGCGCAGAAGCAGACACGACAGTTCAGTTTGGTAAGCACACCTTCAAGCTACCAGTCGTACCTGCCAACATGCAGACCATCCTGGATGAAGATGTGGCCGAACAACTGGCTAAAGGGGGCTATTTTTACATTATGCACCGCTTTGACGAAGCTGGTCGCATTCCCTTTATCAAACGGATGCACGATCAGGGCTTGATTGCTTCCATTTCAGTTGGAGTGAAAGATTATGAGTACGATTTTGTGACTCAACTCAAGGTCGATGCACCTGAATACATCACCATCGACATCGCTCACGGTCACTCAGATAGTGTCATCCAAATGATCCAGCATATCAAGAAGGAATTGCCAGATACCTTTGTTATCGCAGGAAATGTCGGAACTCCAGAGGCTGTTCGTGAATTGGAAAACGCTGGAGCAGATGCTACCAAGGTTGGAATTGGACCTGGCAAGGTCTGCATTACCAAAGTGAAGACTGGCTTTGGTACAGGCGGTTGGCAGTTAGCCGCCCTTCGTTGGTGTTCAAAAGCAGCGCGCAAGCCCATTATTGCGGATGGTGGCATTCGGACCCATGGAGATATTGCTAAATCCATTCGTTTTGGTGCTAGCATGGTCATGATTGGCTCTCTCTTTGCAGGTCATATTGAAAGCCCAGGGAAAACCGTTGAAGTAGATGGAGAATCCTTTAAAGAGTATTACGGATCTGCTTCCGAGTACCAAAAAGGGGCCTATAAAAATGTTGAAGGCAAGAAAATCCTTCTACCAGCCAAAGGTCATCTGCAAGATACCTTGACAGAGATGGAACAAGACTTGCAAAGCTCTATTTCCTATGCTGGAGGTCGCAAGGTTGCTGATCTCAAGCATGTCGATTATGTCATCGTTAAGAATTCTATCTGGAATGGTGACTCTCATTAAAACTACAATTACTTATTTATCTTGCGGATTGGCGCAAGGTCTCTACAAGGTGCCGGAACACCTAACAATAAGTAAGTCTTAGATTGATCCAGGGATACTTGGATTCTGTAGAGGCTTACTTGGTAAGTCTCTATTTTTTGTTCCAAACTGTTTAGGAGAAAACATGAAATTATTAGAAGAACGCATACTGAAAGACGGAAATGTCCTGGGAGAAAACATCCTCAAGGTCGATTCCTTCTTGACCCACCAAGTGGATTACCAGTTGATGAAAGAAATTGGGAAGGCTTTTGCGGAACGCTTTAAAGATGCTGGTTTGACCAAGATTGTGACCATTGAAGCTTCAGGGATCGCTCCTGCCCTCTATGTGGCAGAAGCTTTGGAACTTCCCATGATCTTTGCCAAAAAAGCCAAGAATATTACCATGAATGAAGGGATTTTGACAGCAGAAGTCTATTCCTTTACCAAACAAGTGACCAGTACGGTTTCCATTGCTAGCAAGTTTTTAACACCTGATGATCGCGTCTTAATCGTCGATGACTTTCTAGCAAATGGCCAAGCTGCTAAAGGCTTAATCCAGATCATCGAACAAGCTGGTGCCAGTGTAGAAGCAGTCGGTATCGTCATCGAGAAATCCTTCCAAGATGGCCGTGGACTGCTAGAAGAACTCGGCTACCCAGTTGTTTCACTTGCTCGTTTGGACCGTTTTAAAAATGGTCAGGTTGTATTTAAGGAGGCAGACATCTAATGCAAAAACAAGAAAACCATTCACAGGCAGCCATTCTAGGCTTGCAGCACCTATTGGCCATGTATTCGGGTTCCATTCTAGTACCGATTATGATTGCAGGCGCTTTGGGATATAATGCCCAGCAACTAACCTATCTCATCTCTACAGATATCTTTATGTGTGGGGTAGCCACCTTCCTGCAATTGCAGTTAAACAAACATTTCGGGATTGGTCTTCCGGTCGTCCTTGGGGTGGCCTTCCAGTCTGTAGCACCTCTTAGCATGATTGGGGCTAGCCATGGTAGTGGGGCCATGTTTGGTGCCTTGATTGTTTCAGGGATTTACGTGGTTCTGGTCTCAGGATTCTTCTCGAAAATCGCAAACCTCTTCCCATCCATTGTGACGGGATCTGTCATTACGACCATTGGTTTGACCTTGATTCCAGTTGCGATTGGGAATATGGGAAACAATGCAGCAGAACCAACGGTTCAAAGTTTGATTTTGGCCGTGATTACCATTCTCATCATTCTTGTAGTCAACATCTATACAACAGGCTTTATCAAATCTATTTCTATTTTGATTGGGTTGATTGTAGGAACAGCTATCGCAGCTTCTATGGGCTTGGTAGACTTCACTCCTGTAGAACAAGCTCCAGTCCTTCATGTCCCAACACCATTCTTCTTTGGAGCTCCTAAGTTTGAAATCACTTCAATCGTCATGATGTGTATCATCGCAACTGTTTCCATGGTCGAATCGACTGGTGTCTATCTTGCCCTTTCAGATATTACAAAAGATCCAATTGATAGCACGCGCCTCCGCAATGGCTACCGTGCTGAAGGGTTGGCCGTCCTTCTCGGCGGTATCTTCAATACCTTCCCCTACACAGGGTTCTCACAAAACGTCGGCTTGGTGAAATTATCTGGTATCAAGACCCGTCTTCCAATCTACTACGCGGCTGGTTTCCTCGTTCTTCTCGGTCTCCTGCCTAAGTTTGGAGCTTTGGCGCAAATCATCCCAAGTCCAGTACTTGGTGGAGCTATGTTGGTCATGTTTGGTTTTGTGTCTATTCAAGGGATGCAGATCCTTGCGCGTGTTGATTTCGAACACAATGAGCACAATTTCCTCATCGCGGCTGTATCAATCGCAGCAGGGGTAGGGTTAAACAACAGCACCCTCTTTAATGGTCTACCAAGCGCCTTTAAAATGTTCTTTGCAAACGGAATTGTTGTTGCCAGCGTCTTGGCAATTATTCTCAACGCCATCTTGAACCGCAACAAAAAATAATCTAAACAAACTGAGGATCCGTTAGATCTTCAGTTTTTTAATTTTTTTGACATTTAAGGAGACATATAGTAGAGTGGTAAGAGAAAATTTTAACTTGATAAGAAGAGAGTCCTACCATGTATTTAACCCATCATTTTAAAGAGCGCTTGCGCTTATTTATCAGTCTATTTATCCCTCTCCTGGTCTATCAACTTGCCAACTACTCTGCTAGTTTTGTGGATACAGCCATGACGGGACAATACAATACCTTAGACTTAGCTGGAGTCTCGACTGCCACAAGTCTATGGAATCCCTTTTTTACTTTCCTGACAGGAATTGTCTCTGCCCTAACGCCGATTGTCGGGCATCACCTAGGCAAGGGAGACAAAGAACGGATTGCTGGCGATTTTTATCAATTTCTTTATATGTCATTTGGTATGGCTGTTCTCTTAATAGGCTTTGTCTGGGGGATTGCACCAATCATACTCAAGCAGATCGGCTTAGAAGATGTTGTTGCTCAGATAGCCATTCGCTACTTATATTTCCTTTCTTTAGGAATCCTACCCTTGTTGCTCTTTAGTATCGTGCGAACCTTCCTGGATACGTTGGGAATGACGCGTCTATCGATGTACTTAATGCTCTTGCTCTTGCCTTTGAATGCCTGTTTTAACTATGTCCTTATCTATGGAGCCTTTGGTGTTCCAGAGATGGGAGGAGCAGGAGCAGGCCTGGGGACCTCTCTGGCCTACTGGGTTCTACTAATTATTGCAGTTTTGATCTTATGCAAGCATCCCAAGGTAACTCCTTATCAATTGTGGAAGCCACAACCTTATGATCTTAAAGGGGTCAAAGAAGTATTGCACCTTGGCCTTCCAATCGGGGGAATTGTTTTTGCTGAAGTCATCATCTTCTCACTTGTTGGACTGCTCATGGCAAAATTCCCATCACTCACCATTGCTAGTCACCAATCTGCTATGAACTTTTCAAACATGATGTATGCTTTCCCAGTTAGTATCTCAAGCACCATGGCCATTATTGTATCTTACGAACTAGGAGCCGGAAGACCGGAGGTAGTGAAACAATATTGCCGTTTGGGACGATTGACAGCCTTTGGCTTTGCGATTATTACCCTTGTCTTTCTATATACATTCCGCTACCAACTGGCTGGATTGTATGGCAAGGATCCAATCTTTGTTCAGCAAACGGCTATATTCATGACCTTTAGTCTCTTTTTCCAAGTAGCCGATACCTTTGCAGCCCCCCTACAAGGAATTTTGCGAGGCTATAAGGATACAACCGTTCCTTTCTTATTAGGAGTCTTTAGTTATTGGAGTATCTCTATTCCTCTAGGGATTTTCCTTGATCATGTGACTGACCTCGGTCCCTATGCTTATTGGATTGGCCTTATTTCTAGCCTTGTTGTGAGTGGAATCTGCTACCAACTTCGACTATGGCAGATACAAAAGAAATACCAAAATTCCTAAAAGAGGCTGGGACAAAAGTCCTAGCCTCTCAATTGTCTTTGGATTATCGAGCAAAACGCAGTGGTTGAGTGGGCTCTACTACGCTGATTTCATCAGCTTTTACAGCCCTACTCAACTGTGCGGAGGTGGGACGACGAAATCGAATTCTAACGAATTACCGATTTCTGTCCCACTCTCTTATTTAGTGCGCATTTCACCTTGGGGGAAGTAGGTTCCTTCAGGCATATCATTGATAATGACATGAACAGCAGATTGCGGAGCACCTGTATTTCGAACGACAGCCTCGGTTACTTCCTTGGCCAAAGCTTTTTTTTGCTCCAAGGTGCGCCCTTCGAATAAATCAATACGTACAAATGGCATTGCGCCACCTCCTTTATAAATCTTAACCTTATTTTATCACATTTTATTTGAAAAGAAGAAGTCTATGTAGATGTTGCGATTATAAGTTTAATAACCATATAAAAATTTTTTACCAATATTTAGTACTACCTACTTACATAACTTCACTTATTATGGTATAATTAATTTGTGAGAAGTGGTCTCTCACCTTGCGTTTGTCATTTTGTCAGGGAAATGATAGACGCTTTTTTTATTCTCAAATAACAAAAATGAAGTGGCAACAGAGTGAAATTTTTGCTAGTGCAAACAGGAAAAACAAGGCTTCGTAGAACTCTACGTCCATAGTCCATCATCCAATGGTGAACCTCTCTATAAGTTGCCCTAATTTACTGCCCGTGTTATAATATAATGAAACACATTTTAGAGAGAACAGAAGGAAAATGGCACAATTATATTATAAATATGGGACCATGAACTCTGGGAAAACCATTGAGATCTTGAAGGTGGCCCATAATTATGAAGAGCAAGGCAAGAGCGTCGTCATCATGACCTCGGCAATCGATACACGAGATGGAGTTGGAGTAGTTTCTAGCCGGATCGGTATGAAACGAGAAGCTATGGCCATTGAAGATGAGACAGATATCTTCGGTTATATCCAAAGTTTGGAAGAGAAACCCTATTGTGTCTTGATCGATGAAGCTCAGTTTTTGAAACGCCACCATGTCTATGACTTGGCTAGGGTTGTTGATGAACTGGATGTGCCGGTGATGGCTTTTGGCCTCAAAAATGATTTCCGAAATGAACTCTTTGAAGGTTCCAAACACCTCCTCTTGTTAGCGGACAAGATTGAGGAGATCAAAACTATCTGCCAATACTGTTCCCGCAAGGCGACTATGGTCTTGCGTACCCAAGCGGGAAAACCCGTCTACGATGGAGAGCAGATCCAGATTGGTGGACACGAGACCTATATCTCGGTTTGCCGCAAACATTATTTTAATCCAGACATTAATCAAGAAAAAAATCTTAAGGAGCAAACATGAATATCTATGATCAACTACAAGCTGTAGAAGACCGTTATGAAGAGTTAGGAGAATTGTTGAGTGACCCAGATGTGGTCTCTGATACCAAACGCTTTATGGAGCTTTCAAAAGAAGAGGCTTCCACTCGTGATACGGTGACAGCATACCGAGAATACAAACAAGTCCTTCAAAATATCGTCGATGCTGAAGAAATGATCAAGGAATCAGGCGGCGATGCAGATTTGGAAGAAATGGCCAAGCAAGAGCTCAAAGATGCCAAGGCTGAAAAGGAAGAGTACGAAGAAAAACTGAAGATCTTACTTCTTCCAAAAGATCCAAACGATGACAAGAACATTATCTTGGAAATCCGTGGGGCAGCAGGAGGAGACGAAGCACAGTTGTTTGCTGGCGACCTTTTGCAGATGTACCAAAAATATGCGGAAAGCCAAGGTTGGCGCTTTGAAGTCATGGAAGCTTCCTACAACGGCGTTGGTGGGATCAAAGAAGTAGTGGCCATGGTATCTGGTCAATCTGTCTATTCCAAACTCAAGTACGAATCAGGTGCCCACCGGGTACAACGCGTTCCTGTGACGGAAAGCCAAGGTCGTGTCCATACCTCTACAGCAACCGTTCTGGTCATGCCAGAAATCGAAGAAGTTGAATACGACATTGATCCAAAAGACCTTCGGATTGACATCTACCATGCATCTGGTGCAGGTGGACAGAATGTCAACAAGGTCGCAACAGCCGTTCGTATCGTCCACTTACCTACTAACATCAAGGTTGAGATGCAGGAAGAACGGACGCAACAGAAGAACCGTGAAAAAGCCATGAAGATCATTCGTGCGCGTGTGGCTGACCACTTTGCTCAGATTGCCCAAGACGAGCAAGACGCTGAGCGGAAGTCTACTATCGGTACTGGTGACCGTTCAGAGCGGATCCGGACTTACAACTTCCCTCAAAACCGTGTGACCGATCACCGGATTGGCTTGACCCTTCAAAAATTGGATACCATCTTATCTGGTAAATTAGATGAAGTGGTCGATGCTTTGGTCTTGTATGATCAAACACAAAAACTAGAAGAGTTGAACAAATAATGTTGTTGGGACCATTATTAGCCCAGTATGAAGAAGCATTAATAGCCGTTGGAGAGGAAGCAGAAAGCCTCTCCTTCGCATATCGTGCTTTAAAAAACTGGACCTTTACAGACTTTGTCCTTGCCTTGCAAAAAGAGGTGGAAGCAGAGGATCAGGCCTTGCTTGATTCCATCTTTGCGCAGTTGAAACATCACGTCCCTGCCCAGTATATTATTG